>JAQUKV010000006.1 GCA_028718905.1 Candidatus Peribacteraceae bacterium
TCATAAACAGACGTTCTACCTTCACTTGAAAGAATGCGAATTCAGATTTAATCATCGTCACGAAAACCTGTATAATCTCTTACTGTCCCTCTTTCGAAAACATCCTCTTAACTAGTCTTGAGCCTTGCCATTATTTTACTCAGCAATCCCACATTCCGTAATGTGAGAGGGACTCTTGCTGCTACATATAGTCATTTACATCGAACTTAGCAATGTAGATACAACGACAGAAGCCAAACTTTTCGTTAAATAGATTTCGAGAGCACTCTATACATGGAACCGGCATGTCCCGAATTGCCTCATTAATATTTAATGTTTTGCCTGCAAACTTTTTACATTCCTCACAGGAATCCTGAGTTGTAATAATTTGGACATTAGTAACACCGCCGCTTTTTAAGCGCATCAATTCATATTTTGCGGAAGCAAGAAGACAATGGTTATGGCTTCTTCCTTCCTTATTTAAAAACAATGCCATTGCATATTGCAGCATTCGCAATTGATCCAAGTTCCCTCTCTTCGCTGCTTCCATATTTTTCTTATTGAAATATCCCCAAAGAATATCTGCCTCTCCTAAACCTTTGGTGTTTGCCGAAAGACATTGCCTCATCTCTGACTGTGAAAGTCCCAAGTACTCATTATCTTTTATCGTATCAACAACTAATGCTTGTTTCTTCGTTAGTAAAATCGAATCAAAAATCTTTTGAGTTCTCCGAACAAAAATTTCTTTGTGGCAGTCAGGGCAACTGATCTTTCTTCCAGGAGTTTTACTTAAAATGACTCCACAGTTAGGGCAGGCAGTCTTGTTAATTTCTTTATTAACTTCGTGTGGCTGTACCGACTTAACCAAAGCCGGCTCCTGTTTTTTGGGGCTATTGAATAACCATGAAAATATCGACATGTGATCCATTATGCAACAAATGAATCAAAAACAGTAATGAAACAGCTGCGAGTTTCATTGCCTAACAGACACACCCTCCTAGGAGCACTATCAATCAGAACAGTTCGAACTTCCTCCAAGACTGCGTACCATCCGATTCGACACCTACGGTGCCCCGCACATGGCACGTCAGTATTCTGGATAAATCGCTTTCGCGATCCAGTCCTCTTTCGCTATACTGCCGACCTGATGAAGTACAAAAGAATCATGCTCAAGATCTCTGGCGAAGCGCTCGCCTCCGGTCGCGGTTTTGGCATAGAACACAAGACCCTGCAGAAGATCGCCAAGCGTATCGCCGAGGTTGCCAAGAAGGATATCGAGATCGCGGTCGTCATCGGCGGCGGAAACATCTGGCGTTACCGCGATACGAAGGAAAGCGGCATCGAGCGCACGTCAAGCGACGCCATGGGCATGCTGGCGACCATCATGAACGCCGTTGCGCTGCAGTCGGCATTGGAATCGCAGGGCTGCTACACCCGCGTGCTCTCAGCCGTGGATATCCCCCAGCTGGCCGAACCTTTCATCCGCCGCCGCGCGATCCGCCACCTCGAAAAAGGCCGCATCGTCATCTGCGCGGGCGGCACCGGCAATCCCTACTTCACCACCGACAGCGCGGCCGCCCTGCGTGCGCTGGAGCTGGACTGTGACATTCTGCTCAAGGCAACGAACGTGGCGGGCGTGTACGACAAAGATCCGAAAAAGAGCCGCAGTGCCAAACTCTACGAAGAGCTCAGCTACCAGCAGGCCATCGAGCAGCATCTGAATGTGATGGATCAGGCCGCATTCTCGCTCTGCGCAGACAGTAATTTGCCCATCCGCGTCTTCGACTTCAATAAAGAAGGCAACTTGCTCAAAGCGGCAACGGGTGAGAAAATCGGCACCCTCGTCCACAGCTGAATCTTCGCCAAACGCCCTATCCCCTCCCCCCTCATCGCATGTCTTCACCGCGTGTCGCCGCCTTCGGTACCGAGTCCGACAAAGTCCTCAAATTTCTGCAGACGGAATTCAGCAAACTGCAGACCGGACGCGCCTCGGCCGCACTCGTCGATCATCTAGAAGTGGAAGCCTACGGGCACCGCCAGCAGCTCAAAACTCTCGCCGGCGTGACAGTGCAGGATGCGCGCAGTCTCGTCATCCAGCCGTGGGATCGTTCCATTCTGGCCAATGTGGAGAAAGCGCTGCAGACGGCGAATCTGGGAACCTCACCGGTGAATGACGGGCAGGTGCTGCGCATTAATCTTCCGCCGATGACGGAGGAACGCCGCAAAGAGCTCACCAAGGTCGTTCAGAAGCTCGCGGAGGAGGCAAAGATCACTATCCGACAGCACCGGCAGGCCGTCCTCGACAAGATCAAAACGGAGGAGAAGAACGAGGACGCCCGCTTCACGCAGCAGGATGAACTGCAGAAACTCGTGGACAAGGTGAATCTGCAGATCGAGGAATTGCGCAAGAAGAAAGAGCAGGAGGTCATGACGGTCTGAAGCACAAGCACAAGAAAACCGCCTATCCCATCCAAGGATAGGCGGTGATTGGTCATTCGCGCGAATGATCAAGCGGCTCTCTGACTAGCAATTCAGGGGATTCAAGGCCCCTGCCACTTCCACCTCCGAAAGGGAGAAGAAGTGATCCGCAAGCGCCGCGCTCACCCCGGATCCGACCGTGATGTTCGCAAGCGACGTGGACTCGATCCGGAGGTTGCTCCAGACCAAGTGCGTGCCTCGGAACACCCCGTCGATCGTGACATCCAATGGGATCCTCCCCAGAGGATCCACGTACGACGACAAGGTGACCGTGACGGTATTGCCACGGAGCAGCCAACCGGTGATGCCGTACTGTTCGTCGGCAGTCGTCACCGTTCCGCCGTCACCCGTGAGGGAGTCAACTGAAGGATTGTAATCGTTGAACGAGTCACCGAAGTGCCCGTTCAGGACGTTCACAGCGTCGGCGCCACCGTTGCCGGTGATGTCCGACGGGCCAGCCAGGAGCGCCATGTTCACGGCATCGGGATACGGGCTCCCGTTGAACGTGAACGCCTGCACGTCGGCGAACGTGTAGGTATCGGCGTTCCAGTCGATCTCCACGGTCGTCGGTCCGGTTGCCCGGATGTCCGCACCGGAAGGCTGGTCGGACCAGTCGACCGTCAGCCGGCCGTTATTGAACGTCCACGGTTGGGTGACCGCAGTGGGGTCGTAGGGATTGACGATGTCATGGATGCGCCGGTTGTTATCGAGCACCCACGTGTCCTCCCCCGGCGTGACATAGTAAATGTCCACCTGACCACACCCTCCGTTGATGTAGTCGAACCCCGCTCCGCAGTAGATGACATCCATGCCACCCTGACCGTAGATCTTGTCGTTACCGCCCATCCCTCTGGCGGTATCGTTCCCTGCACCGCAGTAGATGACTTCGTTGCCATCACCACCGGTGATGTCATCATCGCCACCGCCTGCCTTCACGATCAGGGTCCCCGTACCGCACTTTTCGATCTTGTCGGCGTGCTTGCCACCGTAGACGGTGGCGGGACCCGATCCGAAGCACAGGACAGAGTTGTAACCGCTGCCGGTGTAGATCACCACCGGCGCATCGGTGAAACTCGTCACGGTGTCGGCATCCCTGCCCGTTTTGATCGTGGTTTTCACATCGACGCTCTGGTCGACAATGACGTGCTGCACGCCCATGTCGGCCTTGACCACGATGCCCCTGATGGTTTGCCAGGGGGCCGACTCGCGAACGGTGCTGTCCGTCGTGAACGACACAACTCCGTTCAGCATCTCCACTTCAATGTCGGTTGCGGCGTTACCACGGACATTCAGCGTGATGACGTCCGTCCTCGCATTGTAGGACGTACTGACGCCCACCGCGAGAAGAACACGCGGCTCCATCCCTTCAAACCCCAGTTTTCGGGTTCGCCGTCTTCGGGTCCGTACAGACCCGAGTTGTGGCTTTCCGTGCCACCACTCTTGAAACAACTCCAGAAGTTTCTTCATGACCACAACCCCTTTTAACAGGAATCTACAGGAATAACCGCCGCTGTTTCGACTGGCCTGCTCTGCGCACTTTCTCCTTTCTCTGAGAGCCGTTGCTTCGAATGACCGAGTAGTCCGTCAACCCGTTCCCCATCATCCTAAGCACCATCCGAAACAGGGGCGGAATGATGATTTTATGCAGCATATCGACGATTTGCAATATTTTAATGAATGTTGTCCAGCATCGAAGTGCCTGCAAAATTCACAGAGAGGCGCGCGATTGGCGTAATAATTTCAGGGGGTGCTAGAATAAGGGATCGTCATGGATGTCCTGCCCCCCCTGCTCGGCTGGTGCTCGTTCATCCTTCTGCTGGAGGGAATGCTGTGGATCCTTTTCAAGCGCAAGTTCATACAGATCTGTCTGCCGACGCAGGGTGAAGAGGTCTTCTTCCACTTCTTCACCGTCGGACGTCTTCGTCTGCTCGCCATCATCCATACGCTGATCCTGCTGGCGTGCGTGATCATCGGGCACCTTCTTCTCTGGCCATGAATACATCCGCATCTGACTCCGGATTCAGCTTTCAGGCCAAGGATCAAGCCGAGGCCTTTCAGTTTTACTATCATCAGCACTGGATCAGGCTCGTCTGGCCGCTGTGCCGTCTCCTGTTCTGGAATATTCTCATTGCAGGAACGGGCATCATCATGCTCACCGGCACGATGTTCGCAGAGCCCCTCAGCCGCCGAACCATCCTCGCCATCCTGACCGCGTTCTTTCTGCTCGCGCACTTTGAATTCCTTGCGCGTCTCTACCACTATCTCCTCTACGTGATCGTCGTCACCGACCGCAAAATCCACCGCATCAAAAAAACGCTCCTCACCATGGATGACCACGAATCCACCGATCTCTGGGTGTTGCAGGATATTCACAAGCGCCAGCACGGCCTCATCCAGAATCTGTTCGGTTACGGCACCATGATCCTGCAGGCACAGGAAACGGAGGTGCGCATCCACTTCACGCCGAACATCAACAAGCGCTACGCAGCCCTCACTGCACTGCGGGAACGGGCCAGAGCCTATGCCCGCCCGCGGGAGGATGCCACGCGCAATGCGAAGGCTTGGTAAGGTGTTCCCCAGAACATTCCGGAACCTTGCGCCAGTGCATGTGTCTTCACAGAGACGGAACGGGAGTGGTACAAATCCGCTCCTTTGAACAAAGCACTTCTGATCATCGGCATCAGCGGATTGCTCTTTGCAGAAAGCGCCTGCGCCGCAAAAGACTGCACAACCGTGCAGCAGAAAAGCGGCAGAGACGCCTACCAGAAATGCCTGTACGACGAGCAGGAGACTCGCATCAGGGATCAAATCGCAGCCTACAAAGCAATGATCGACCGCAACAAAGAATCCGTGAAGGCGCAGTACGATACCCTGATCAATCAGGAGGAGTTTTCTTGGAAAGACGTGGATCTGAAGATGCAGATCGAGGAGGCCGGCCGCAAGCTGCGCATCACCCAGCTGGGCACGGCGAAAGAGAATGCAGAGCAGGTCCAGATTGAGAAAAACCTCCTCACCCGCCTGCAGAAAATCCGCTCACTCACCTCCTCCGTGCACGGCAAGAAAGAAAGCAGGCTCAAGAAGCGCAAAGAGGGCGAACTGGCCGCTTACGACGACGCCATCGCGGAATACGAACTGCAGCTGAGAAGGCAGAACATGCCGTCACTGTGGGGGTCAAATGATTAGGACACACCATTTTCCCAAGTCCACCAGTGCGTCTTGACTGCCGGACAGTCATCGAGGATCCTACTCCTCCTCCCTTCACCTCTCCCCTTATGAAAAAACTTCTCCTCCTCGGTCTGGGCATCCTGCCGCTCCTGTTACTCGCACCGGGGGCACACGCGCAGAACTATTCCTACGATTGTCTCTGCCTGTATTCCGACCCGCGCGGCACCTGCCGGGAGTACACATGCGATGCCTACCGCACTGCACGCCGATCCTACTACAACGATTACCGCTCCTGCGATGGCCGCTACGACAACTGCAACTACTACCCCACCAACAGTACCTATCGGCCACGCTACTGGAATTCCTCGAACCAGTACTACGACAATAGCTACTACAACTCCTACAACAGCAATGATTACAACTGGTACTACAATCGCTACAACTCGCGGCCGAGTTACTACAACTATCCCGCCTACAACAACTACGACTACAACTACTCTACCCCGTACTACTACTGAAGCAGATCTTCAGGAGGAACGATCATCCAGCATCATTGCGCAGCAAGGGTGCTGGGTTTTCGGATATTGTGAATTAAAGAATATTGTGTTATAATGACATATTCTGCTTTCCACAAGGAAATTGATACCATTCCTCCGTCCATGACCGAAGAGACACGCATTCCCCGGCTGACCAAAATCGTCTGCACGCTCGGACCCTCCAGTAATACGGAGGAGCAACTGAGGGCTCTGGCAGAGGCAGGAATGAATGTGGCACGCATCAACCTCTCACACGGCACGCGTGAGGAACACGCCGAGGCCCTGCGGCGCGTGCAGAAACTGAACGAGCAGGGTTTCTGCGTCGCCAGCCTGATCGATACACGCGGAGCGGAAATCCGCACAGGTGTCGTCATCCAGCCCATACCCGTTGCAGTCGGGCAGGAAATTGTCTTTTCGTCGAATCCGCAGCACCAGGATCCTCAGGGTCGGACGGTGATTGAGGTCAACTACGACGGATTTGCGAATGACGTGCGCGAGACCGATACGATCATGCTCGACAACGGCACCATCTCCTGCGCGATCCTGTCGATCGAGCCGGATGGCAGCGTCGTGGCTAAAGCCAAAGATGCGGGCTCGATCGGCTCCCGACGGCACATCAATCTTCCCGGCGCGGATATCGACCTGCCATCCATCACCAAAAAAGACTGGGATGACATCGCGTTCGGTGCGGGGCAGGGCGTGGACTACGTGGCGCTCTCGTTCATCCGCAATGCGGAGGAGATCACGGAAGTGCGGTCGCTTCTGAAGAAGAAATGCAGCGATATGAAGATCATCACGAAGATCGAGACGCGACAGGCTGCCGAAGAAAACCTTGCCGAGATCATCGCCGTTTCCGACGGCATCATGGTCGCGCGCGGCGATCTGGGCACCGATATTCCCATTGAGGAGCTCCCGGCCATTCAGGACGAAATGGTGGTGCGCTGCCGCGACGCGGGCAAGCCGGTGATCGTCGCCACACACATGCTCGAGAGCATGAGTGCCTTTCCTCTTCCCACCCGCGCCGAGGTGACCGATGTCGCCCATGCCGCCACAACGCGCACCGATGCAACAATGCTTTCCGGCGAGACGTCTTCCGGCAAGCACCCCGTGAAGTGTGTCGAGATGATGGACCGTATTCTCCGCGCCACCGAGGCCCACGAGGCACGCCTGCAGGAACGCCCCGAAGGCGCCGTTCACAACGAGCGGGAAGCCCGCGCGGAAGCAGCGGTGACGCTCGCTCACTCCACGCAGGCCAGTGCCGTTATCGCGATCACCCGCTCCGGACAGACCGCACGCGAGATCGCAAAATTCCGGCCGATGATCCCCGTGATCGCCTTCACGCCCACCGATTCCGTGCGACTGAAGCTCAGTCTCAACTTCGGTATCTTCCCAGTTCTGGCGGCCTTCACCGACCCCGAAACCACCATCGAAACGGGCATAGCCGCCGCGAAGAAAGACGGCCTGCTCATTCCCGGTACACGCGTTGTCCTGCTCTCGGATGCCCCGGCCAAGGACCGCAACGTCAGCACCGTCCAGATGCGAACGATTTCTTGAGTGGGACACCACAAGCCTGCATGCAGTCACATAAACACACAGCAAACAAAACAGACCGCCGGAGGTATGAAATATGATACGGCGAAGGTTTGGGTTAAACCAGGCTCCACAAAATATATGTGCAACAGTCCTCAATTTAAAAGCAATGCGCGAAGGCAAGCTTCGCTTGCCTGAAAATACACAGAAACAAAACAGCCCTCGCAGGAATAATCAATCGCGGCGGAGCGCGGGTCTCGCCCATTCGATTCCTCGTTTCGCTTCGCTCCACTCGTCACTCAGGGCGCCCTGAGCGTAGTCGAAGGGCGCGGGTTCCCGCGCTGGAGCCGCACCCTACAAAGGGAAAGAGGGTCCGTGGGAGGAAACCGCAGGTTTCCTTCCACGATTTATTTCCACTTATGCCACGGCATCTCCAGCTCATCGAGCGGAATGTCATCGAGTGAAACGCCCGGGCCGGCAATCTTTTTCGAGAAGGTGAAGAGCGAACGCAGGCGACGACGGAACACAATCCCTGACACGACAATGAGCAGCAGCAGCGCAGCTCCGACGGCGGAAAGCGTCGTGGAATACTGCTCGTAAAATGCGATGGAGACGCACTCATCCGTGCAACCATCACCCCCATCGCACTGCTCAACAGAATCGACCACACGATCACCGCAGGCAGGCTTGCGGCAGGAAAGTCTGCAGGCATTGGGGAGCGTATCGGAATTCGAAAGTCCGTCGTCACACTCTTCTCCGGCCTGCAGAATACCGTCACCGCACTTCTCAAGACGACAAACGGCGCTGCACCCGTCGCCATCCGCGGTATTGCCGTCATCACATTGTTCGCCCGCCTCCACAACATTGTTACCGCAGGTGGGAAGCCGGCACGTATTCGGGCAGCCATCATCATTGATCTGATTGCCGTCGTCACACTGTTCCTTTCCTTCCACCAATCCGTCGCCACACGCAGGCAGAGTGCAGCTGTTCGGGCATTCGTCGAAGGAATTGCGGTTGCCGTCGTCGCACTCCTCACCCGGCTGCATGACACCGTCACCGCAGCGCGCCTTCTGACAGGAATTGTTGCACATGTCATCCGGAGCGCGGTTGCCGTCATCACACTCCTCGCCCGCCTGAATGATGCCGTCGCCGCAGCGGGACTTCTGACAACTGTTGGTGCAGGCATCGTCATTGACCTGATTGCCGTCATCACACTCTTCACCCCTCTGCATGACGCCGTCACCGCACTGGGGGAGCGAGCAACTGTTGGAACAGGTGTCAGTATCATTGCGGTTGCCATCGTCACATTCCTCCGTTCCCTCGCGAATCCCGTTTCCGCACATCGGCAACCGGCAATTATTCGGACAGGCATCCCAGTTGTTGAAGTTGCCGTCATCGCACTGTTCACGGCCCTCCACCACACCGTCGCCGCACACCGAGAGTGCGCAGTCATTGGGGCATTCGTCGATATTATTGCGGTTGCCGTCGTCGCACTCCTCGCCCGTTTCCACAACACCGTCACCGCAACGCGCTTTCTTGCACGAATTGTTACACGCGTCGTCGTTGATCCGATTGCCGTCGTCGCACTCCTCGCCCTCCTGAACGATTGCGTCACCGCAACGGGACAGGATGCACGCATCCGTGCAACCGTCGTCGTTGATCCGGTTCCCGTCATCGCACTCCTCACCCGTTTCCACCTTGCCATCGCCGCAGCGCGGAGCTGATGCAGAAGAAGCTGCATCGACCGGATGCAGCTGGGCGGACGAAGACGACGAACTGCCACCGGTCACCGGCACGTCGCTGCTCGCACTCTGGGCGGAACTCCCGCTCGCCGATGCGGCGGACAGAACGGAAGAATGCTGTGAGGAAAGCGCCGCAGAAGATGCGCTGGCAGAAGACGGGCAGGCCGCTTTGAACTTCCACTGGCATCCGCCTTCGCACAGCCCTTCCACATCGCAACTCGGCGCGGCGCATGTACGCCCGCAGGCGCTCTCCATATACTGCAGTTTGGTCGTCAGCAGATTGGTCTTCGGATCCAGAATGTAGACCTCCTGTACAGGGGGTTCGCACTCCTCACCCAGATAGGGGGTGATGGTGCCGTCGCCGCAGAAGAGGGCCGTACAGATCGTGGAGCACGAGCTCAATCCGTTGAACCGTCCCAGATCGCAGTGTTCCCCCTCCGCCTCCTGCAGAATAGCATCACCGCAGTGCGGAGGCTTGCTCTGGGCGGACGAAGATGCCTCCGGCCGCATGGGACATCCGGGCGACCCGTACGGCAAACCAACGCACGCATCAGGCACGGTATCCTGCGCGCGTCCGGTCGTCTGCAGAGAGGCCGCAAGGGCCACCAGTCCCACGACGCACAGCGTCACTGCCACGAGATGTTCTTTTTTGTGCATGTTTCCTATTATTCTACCACATTTCTTCTTCCCGCTCACGCCTCATAAAATTGCATAATCCAATGGATGTTTTCCAATAATCTATTGAGGTACTTGCGGATTTGCCGCCACGGTTGTGTCCTCCTGGATATACCGGGGATTTCTGAGAGCGACCATCGCCCTGACGACGGAATCCTCCGAGAGCTGATGCAAAGCCTGCGCCCCGGCCACCTGCATGTTGAGGATCTCCTCCTCCAGCAGAAGCTGCGAGCGCTCACGTTCCAGATTGCGCAGTTGATAGCCCTTCGTGGCGGTTGCGTTCTGGTGGAAGAGAATGAAAAGTGCGAGCAGGAAAATGAGCGAGCCGATGCACACCATGAGCAGGATGGTGCTCTGGTTCACCATACGACCGAGACTGGCGCGGGACGGAGGGGCCGAGAGTGAGGCGATCGGATCGGGCACGCTGACGAGGGAGTGTAACAGAGCAAGGCAAATATCACGATGGCGCAGAGCTTCTTCGCATGATGACACGTAACTTCGCACTCCGTGAACGGGCATTGCTCTCTTGTTCCGCACCTGAAGGAACAACCGCTTTGCGTGTGAGCAGAGCGAAATCCGCCGGATGCAGATCCTGTCCGGTTTCGGGGTGTTGCGGGGCCGTGGAGAGTATACGGAATACCTGCTTCACGCGGCGGTCCTCGAGGGAATGGTAACTGATCACCCCCATGCGTCCGCCCGGTTTCAGCAGCAGTGGGCCGGCCGCGAGCAGGGCATCGAGAGCGCTCATCTCGTCATTCACCGCGATGCGCAACGCCTGAAAAACCTGCGGCATCACGGAAGGGGCCTTCCACCCGAACACAGCTTCCACCACCCGTACGACGGAGAACGTCGTCGTCACCTCGCTCTCCTTGAGCTTCCCGGCAAGACGGCGTGGGCTCTTCAGCTCGCCGTACTCACGAAAAACACGTGTGAGATCGTCAAGCGAAACCTTCCGGAGCCACTCTGCCGCCGGCAGTCCCTGCGTGTGGTCAAAGCGCAGATCGAGCGCAACATCCGCACGAAAAGTGAACCCGCGCTCCGGCTCATCCACGTGCGGCGAGCTCAGGCCCAGATCCGCGAAAAGAATATCCACCTCGGGCAGATCAAGGCGTGCGATGTTCCTGAAGTTCTCATGTCTGCATTCCACATGACCCGGAAGGGATCGAAAACGCTGTTGTGCCTGTGCGAGGTTTTGGGCATCCGCATCGAGCCCGATGAGCCGGCCATGCGCACCAATCCGCTCCAGAAATTTCATCGCATGACCGCCGAGACCCAGTGTGGCATCCAACACCGTCTCACCGGCTTTCGGATCGAGCAATGAGAGGACCTCGCTGAGCAGTACCGGCGTGTGTTTCGGATCCGCGTCCACAATCGAAGTGTAGTGTGCACATACGACGATTCAACGGTTTTATCTTGCGTTTTCAGGGGAGCATTTTAATGTATACAAAATTTATACGAAATTAATGATTTTTAGTGATGCTGTATGTCTCTAAATGGCTTTTAAACAAGATATAGTGAAGCATTGACAAATATATCATTACTACTAAAATAGTTCGCTTGATTCCGCTCATCTCACTCGCGTTGGGCGTCTCTGTCGCCATGAGCCCGACGTTCCCGGCACTCCCCTCCCCCGTCCCCCAGACGGAGTGGCGCCCGCAGATTGGCGACAAAATTCTCGTCGACACCGAAGCGAACGAGGGATTTCTGCTCCATCGTGACGGGCGCACGCTGACGTTTCCCGTGGCAACGGGACAGCGCAGATTCGTCTGCTACATCGGCCGCTGCTACAACGCCACGACGCCCGAACGCACATGGGACATTCGCAGCAAGGATATCAAAGGCGATCATATCACCTTCGGCCCGAGCGGAAGATTCCTGCGCCTGTACTGGAACGACGAGAGCACGCCGTATGGATTTCACGAGTACGGGTACGAAGATCGGATGTTCGACGATCAGCCGCGCTTCAAGAGTATGGGGTGTGTCATCGTGAAAAAAGACATCATGGACATCCTGGACCGGACCTTTGCCGTCAACGAGGGAAACGTGGAGGTGGTGACGAAATACGGCATCGAGAACCCCGTCTCTCTCGCAATGACTCATTGATGAGCAAAGACATTGCAGCACACACAAAAAAGAATATCATCACTTGCTGATGAAAACGCGAACCATCACGGTCTCGTTGCCTGCAGAGCCGCCGGAAGGTGGCGATCCCCTCAGGGACTTTCTCTATTTCGATACGATGCGAGTTCTGCTGAAGCACCTGAGACTCGACCCGGAGAATCCGGCACACGTCGAACGAAGAGGAACGCAAACACTGATCTTTCATCTATCGGCCGAAAACGATTGTTGCATCCGTATGCAATACCTGCTCGAAAGCTTTCGGGCATTATTCGGTTTTACCGTGACAATGACATAAACCGGATGGCAGAGAGAAAGGGCTGTGGTTTTCCACTGGCGTCTGAAGGATGAGCCTCTTATACTTTTTTCGGCGTGGAGAGGTGGCTGAGCGGCCGAAAGCACCACACTGCTAATGTGGTATACGGGTAAAACCGTATCGAGGGTTCGAATCCCTCCCTCTCCGCCATTCGACTCGCCCCGCACCTTCGGTGCTCGAGCCATTCTTGTTCATGGCGCGAGTCGAATGACAGTGAGCGGAACGCAGTGGAGTCGAACTGCCCTTTCATCTTTTGGGCCGAATGGAACCACAATTTAGGTGGGGCTGTGGTTCTTGGGCGACCCATCACTCTAAGCAGCGTCTTACAATTTCAACAGTCGTTCGAGATATGCATGACTTATTGCAACTGCGTTTTCAACGTACTTCGGATCAACGAACTCTTCGGAGCTATGGCTCACGCCAGGGTGGCGAATGAACGTCATGCTCGTCGGGACGCCTGCCTTGCTGATGCTGCCGGCATCCTGTCCCGGAACAGAAGGCATAACTACGGTTTTGAATCCGAGCGTCTGAGCGATGCCCTGTTTCGTTTCGACACTTTGCCTATCAATCGGGGAAGGCGCAGTATCCGAGACGACGAGGCGAGATTCTTTCGGGTCGATTCCCATGAGCGCGAGCCTTCCGTCAACGATGGATGAAACGCTCTCAGCCAATTTCTTGCCCTGCACGGAATCGACGTTCCGTTCATCGATGTTGAAACTCAGCCCCCTCGACGGGTCGAGTTGAAAGTCTGTCACGGTTGCTCTGACTTCTCCGACAGTGGATACCCCTCTGGGATCGACGACCCATCTTCCCAAGACATGCATTTCCACTGCATTGGCAACCGCACCCGCCATCCCCGTTGCCGCGAAGGCTTGATCGAAAGGAAGAACGGAGTAAGTGCCAGGGTCTATTGGTTCCGTCGTTATCTCATAGCCAACGCCCTCATGCGAAAGTACCCCCGAGTTTTGCTGTATCAACTGTCGAAACGCTGCTTCGTTCTGCTTTGGAAGAATGACGTCCATTTCCTGGTTGGCAGGTATCGTTGTGAACCCTGTCTCGATAGGTGTGGTGATTCTTTCGATGTGCGCCCAACGGGGAAACCCCGATTGTTCCGCTCTTCGGTTCCAATCCCTAATTTGTTCTTGCACATGGGCGGGATATTTCTCTGGGTCATCAAGTTGCATCCGATATTGCTCGATATGAGCAATCAGATTTGATAGTGCAACGAGGGCATCGCTGCGAGTAATCATTCTTCCATCACCACGAGGACCTAGCCCCGAACCCTTTTTCGAGTCAACAAAAACAGTATTCGGAGGCGTGCCACCCGAGTGCTCCGCCCGCCCCTTCGTCATGATTTTCAACCGAACGTACGGCGTGGATTCTGAGACGACGAGTTCCTCTTTCTGCACCTTTTCTGCTGGAACACGAACTCTCTCGCGCCGTGCGCCGCCGATGCCTCCAGATACAATTCCGACATCCGCTTCCATCATTTCGCCCAGACGACTCTGCTCAATATGCACTTCTTCGTAATGAACGCTGTTCTCAGGAGTGATGTGCGGATGTTCGAGCTCTTCGAGGACTCGCTCCCATCGCTGCGATCCGTAGCGTCTGATGAAGTGTTCTCTAAGTAATGTCTCCTGTCCGTCAGCACCTATGTAACGGATTTTTTCGAGCGCTTCCTTCGTAATTGTTCCAGTCGCAATCTTACTGCCAAGACACGCTACTCCCGTAGTGGGGCTGGACTCTTCTGCGCGAAAGACCACAACTGTGTAGTTATGTTTGAGTTGTTTCTTTTCTTGAAGAATGCGTTCCAAAAATTGAATTGCGGAAGCGACACCCGCGACCCCATCGAATTTTCCGCCGTTTTTCACACTATCAACGTGCGATCCCGACATGACTGCACGCTGTCTATCTTCACCGAAGAACGTTATGAACATATTCCCGAACGCGTCTTCCTGTATCTCGTACTGAGTTGGATCGATTCCATATTGCTTGAATAAGCCAACGGCCATCGTGCGAACCTGTTCAATCGTACGATCTTCACTCTCGGTCAAAGCAATGGAGTTTCTTCCCTCAGGTGATTGAGTGATTTCTGCAATTTCATCGATTACTGCTGCTATAGACTTCATTTATTATATTATACATACAATCATATATAAACGCAACTATTGGCACTGGAGGAACTCACCCTCTCCGCCATTCGACTCGCCCCGCACCTTCGGTGCTCGAGCCATTCTTGTTCATGGCACGAGTCGAATGACAGTGAGCGGAACGCAGTGGAGTCGAACTGCCCTTTCATCTTTTGGGCCGAATGGAACCACAATTTAGGTGGGGCTGTGGTTCTTGGGCGACCCATTTTCCATATGCGTATTGAAAACAAATATGCTTTCAGGTTTAATGCCCCTCCTTTGTCCGAAAAGCCCGCTGCTCATTGGGAGAGGGTCGAGAGCTTCAAAGCTCTTGCCGATCGCCATGCTCCAACAGAACATTCCAAAGTGGGAGAAGATGCATCAGAAAAACGAAGTCTGCATCTGTTCTACGACCATGACCATACAGTAGAAGTAGCTCTTCTCTCCGAGAAAGCTCATGGATATTCCTATCAGCGCGGAGGATTGGAAGATGTGCACGTGAGAGGTTTCCGCAATGAGCCGGATCTCATCTGGGAGTTGCTCCATCACCCCTGCATGGATCTCGTCGATCTCAAAGCCCGCAGGTTGGTGTTTGAGGCACTCCTTTCGGATGAGAAGGTGCTCTCCGGGTTACATCAAGAACTCTCCCGCGCCTACACGCTTTCGGGAGCTTGCAAAAGCCTCCTCGAAGCGAGTTACGATGAGAAAGAAAAGGCGGAGCGGGAACGACGCACACCGAAGAGGCGTATTGAAGAACTCATACAGGGCGGAATCACAACGGAATTCGTCCGTGCGAATTTCACGGAGGAACCGTACGGGGTCAATGCGACGGAAGAACGGCCTCTAATGGAAGCGCTGTTTTGCCTTTGGAATGTGGGAAAAGGCGCTGGGTTCGTCCGTGATTTCGCAACGTGTTTGGAAAAGCAGGAGAATCCGACATTGCGAGAAATGGGGGGAGAGCTTCGTGAGAAGGCGAAGGAACTTCCACCCATCACTTCAGAAGGATTCCTTCAAGAGGCCATTGATAACCCATCATTCGAATCATTGAAGGCAAAGCAGAAGAAAATAGAGCATGTGACAAACACCATCGCTCAGATTGGAGCGATTCTGAGTGCCGCCATGCACGCGGAAAGTGATGAATTCGGATGTATCACATACGACCCTTCGCGGCCAAGAGAGTACAGTGAAGGTTGGAATTTTCTGAAGCAAAAATCGAATTATGACTATTCAACGCACGGACAAATCGCGCAGGTGAAGAATGACGCCCCAGCGGACAATCCAGTAACCGTTCTCTGCGGCGGCAATATGTCAGGAAAGTCCTTTACGCTCAATGCCGATCTCTATGGGCAGCTCTGGGCACAAACTTTCGGGCGCATCCCCGCAGCATCGGGGAATTTTCCAGTCCTTCACGACAGTTTCGTCTTCCTTGATCGCGCATCCACGGATGCCACGCATGACTTGAGCGCCTTCGGAAAGGAAATTCAGCAGTTACAGAAAGGCATCGATGCTTGCCGCAGTCGCCCTGCGGTATGGAGCGACGAATTCGGTTCTACCACGTCACCAGAAGATCAGTTCGCGCTCTCTGCGGCGCTGGTGTTGTACCTGAGAAGCCACAATGCCCGTATCACGATGGCGAACCACAACGAGCAATTCCTGCGTTGGTGTCAGCAAATGGCAGAGTGCGGCATGTATCATTTTGCCACGGGAACGAAGGAGAACGGGGACATCGCCTTCCTTCATACGATGAAGCCGGGGATTGACGAGTCTCATGCCATCGAAGTTGCCGAGCGCATGGGAATGCCGAAAGAAGTAATACAAACAGCAGCATCCTTCATCGATGGCAACTCCAGTACCACAGAAACTCCTTCTTTCCGTGCCGTGCCAATCGCAATGTATTCGCCCGAAGAGAGAGAAGCACTGAAGCAACAACCCCGTTCGCCTCGCATTTTCTTCCCTCATGCCGATGAACTCATCATCGAAAACAGTCGTTGGGGAAAAAGAATCGATTGGCACTATACAGAAAGAGACAGCAGCACCGGCGGGCGAAAGACAAAAGATACAGCCGAGGCGCAAGCGTGGGAACGTGCGAAATTGGAACCATTTTTCCTATGTCTGAGCGAAGACAAAGATTTTCGCTATCACCTCCCCCATACGCTCATGCCGGGCAAGCCGGAGACGTTCGGTAGGATGGCTCAGGAACTTCTCTACACCGGCCCGACGAGCGACTCGAAAGAGATCCTTGAACGTCAACACATGTTTGACCTTCTCACGGAAGGAAATACAGCAACAGAACTCCTCGATGACGAGAATGAGGTTTGGCGCTTTCTGCGTGCTGTCGTGAACAGCGGAGGAGAGGGCTTCGACGAATTCAACACGCTTCTTCTTGAAAACATTTCCAAGGAATTCACAGATCCGGAACGGAACACCCGTGGAATTGCGACGGAGGATATCGACATCCTCATTTCCATTATCCGTCTCAATGCAGATGTTCTTTCGCTCGATCTCGCATCGCTACGTGTGGAGGAAGACATTGCTCTCTTGCTCAAAATCAAGGACATCCAGAGCGCATGTCAGCAGAAAGAAGCCAATCAAGAGGATCGCCTCTCTTGGCGGCAATATGAGGAGAGGGCGTACCAAACGGCTGCGCCAGCCTATGCGCTCGTCGGCTTGGAACGGGAAGCCTACGCGCACGACCAATGCCGGAAACCCGCACGAGTTGTCATTGAACGGATCATGCAGAAACTTACACCACACCTCGCACCCGTCTCCTTTTATACTTGCGATCCAAAGTCGCTTCGTCCCCACTTCGAGACGATGGCAGCTTCCGTGAAGAGTCTTTCGGAACGAAACGTATTCATGTTCCGTCCCGAATGCAGCTTCATTTTCACCGTGCGATCTCTGCTGCGCGAACAGGACGCTATCCCTGCTTTCCTTCAGAAACTACGCTCGTTGGATTCCGTCCATCTTCATCGCCTCGCCGGACACTTCGAACGTCTCTTGGAATGCTTTCTCCATGGAAAGACATCCGGAAGCGCTGTGCTGGAACACCTCAAAGCCATGGCACAGGAGAAGAAGGAAGATCCGCACAAGTATCCTTCTCTTGAGAGTGAATGGCGAGCAACCATGCACCATGGCACGTTTGAAAATATTGAAGAGGAATTGAGCAGGCTTTCGAGCATATTTGCTTTCGCCCAGACCATGAAGGAAGAAGGATACTGCCGCGTGGGATTCAACGATACAGGAGAGCTCTTGATTCAAAATGGATGGAGTGTCGCCAAACCAAAGGGAGAGCAAGTCCGTAACGACAGCACATTTTCCCCCGAGCAACGTGTGCAACTCGCTACTGGAGCGAACATGTCGGGCAAGACATTCGACATCAAGAAAGTTGATCTCGCGATTCTCGCCGCCCAAGCAACGGGCTATGCGCCTGCCGCCGCGATGCATTCGCCGATTCACACGAGCGTCGTCTATCTCGACCGGGTGAATTCGAACAATGACGAGAACCTTAGCGCATTCGGAAACGAAGTCATGCACTGGAAGTCGCTCTTCGAGCGTTCGGAAGGTGGCCATGTATTCTTCGGGATCGATGAAGCGTTCTCGACAACCTCTCCCAAGTACCAAGGCGCTCTCAGCTACGGCATCTGCTCACATTTGGGGCAGAAGGGGCATCGCATTTACCTCGCCTCCCACCATCATCAGTTCATTGATGCCTTCGCCAGCCGCTATCCGGAGAGTTCGTCTGCGCATCACTTCCACACACAACTGCAACCGGATGGAACCCTCACATTCGACTACAAGAAACAGTCTGGACATCAGCCATCCCAAGCCCTCGCTGTCGCTCGCACGCTTGGGATGAACCCCGAAATTCTTGCATTCGCGGAGTTGATCAAGCCAGTACCTTCTGCAAGGCTACCTTCCCATCATTGAGAACAAACGGGCTCTTCAAAAATCCGAGTAGCCCCCGCTTCTCCTCGTTCGATCCTTCCCGCAGCACGTACTTCGCGTAGTTGCGAATGTCGATCTTCGGAATCCGACTTTTCTTTTCCGCTGTCTGCCCGAGAACTCCCTGCGTGAATTTGTTCATGCGCGAAACCTCTTCTTCAAATAAGACGAACAAGTCTTGAAAAATAGATATTATTAAAATGAATTTGCTAAAATAAAAACTCTTTCCCCAAACAATTATGAAAGGCTACGTCGCCAATATTGAACAAATCTCACTCGATAACACCACCTTCCGCACCGTCCTCTACACCTCGAAACGCACCCAGCTCGTGGTCATGAGCATTCCTCCCGGCGAAGACATCGGCATGGAGGTCCACGAAGACCACGATCAGTTCATCCGCGTGGAGCAGGGCACGGGCAAAGCCATTCTGGATGGGGTAGAGCATCCGTTGGAGGATGGCTCGGCCGTGGTCATCCCCGCGGGAACGCAGCACGATATCGTCAATACCGGCAAGAACGACATGAGGCTCTACACGATTTACGCTCCACCCGAGCACCGCGACGGCACCGTGCATCCCACCAAGGCGGATGCGAAGGAGGAACACTTCGACGGCAAGACGAGCGAGTGACAGCGGGCAGCCTTGAACCCGTATGGTAGAGTGGGCCATATGCCCTCTGTCCTTGGCATTGATCTCGGCGGAACAAAGCTGGCGATCGGCAGATTCGCACAGGATACGTGGAAAGAGAATCAATCGCAGACACATCCCACGACCGGCAAGACCTTCTCCATGATTGTGGAGGAAATGCTCACGATCATTCGTTCCTTCCGGAAGGAAGACACGCGGGCGATCGGCATTGGAGTGCCCGGGCTCGTGGGCCGCACAGGCAACGTGCTGACGGTACCCAATATACCGGGCGGAGACGGCTTTCCTCTCCTCGATACACTGCAGAAAGAGACAGGGCTCCCCGTGACGATCGAGAACGATTCATCCTGCTTCGCACTGGCCGAGGCCGTGCAGGGCGCGGGGCGCGGCGAGCGTGTCGTGATTGGCATCACGATGGGTACGGGCGTCGGCGGAGGCATCATCATTGACGGAAAGATCTTTCGCGGAAGCCACGGGTTCGCAGCGGAATTCGGTCACATGCTCCTCAAACCCGGCCAAGGTCCTGAGCGAAGCCCGGGCAGGCGGGAGGAGTCGAAGGACGAGTCGCCCGCGGCCGGAGGAGCCGGGCGCGGAGAAATAGAAGAGTACCTTTCGGGGACGGCGCTCAGGCGCCGCTGTCCCGCCGCCAAGCGCCCCGAAGACACACTTGACGGGCCGGCCTGCGCGCATCTTCACGCGACATTCGTTCGCGAGATCGCCTGGATGTGCGTGAGCCTGACGCACTGCTTAGACCCCGGCATCATCGTTTTCGGCGGGAGCGCTGGACGGGCACTCGAACCGCACCTCGCCTCCATGAAGCGGGAACTGAAGCACTGGATGCTCCCCAAGAGCGAACCGCCCGCCCTCGCCATCGGCACGCTGCATCACTCCGGTTCACTCGGTGCGGCCCTGCTGACGGCGACGATCTAGGATCCGTGCTTCACCTTCTCCCAGTCATCGAGAAAGCGCTTGATGCCTGTATCCGTGAGTGGATGCAAGGGCAGCTTCTTGAAGACCTCATACGGGATCGTGGCGATGTGCGCGCCGAGCCGCGCCGCTTCAATCACGTGATCAGGATGGCGCACCGAGGCCACGAGCACCTCTGTTGTGAACTTGTAGTGCGCCCATGCCTCCATGATCTGCCCGATGAGCACCATGCCGTTCTCGCCGATGTCGTCGATGCGGCCCACGAAAGGACTGATGATCGTCGCCCCCGCCTTGGCGGCCAGAATCGCCTGCGGCAATGAGAAGACGAGCGTGGTATTGGTGCGAATCCCCTTCTTGGCACAGAAGCGAAGTGCCTTGAGACCCTCCGTCGTCATGGGCACTTTCACCACCACGTGCTTGTGCCATTTGCTATATTCCACGGCCTGCTGCTGCATGCCCTCCGCATCCGTCGCCGTCACCTGCGCCGAAACGCAGGGCACGAGCTCGCACATTTTGAGCACGGTCTCTTTGAAATCCTTTCCCTCCTTGGCGACGAGGGTAGGATTGGTGGTGACGCCGTCGAGCACGGCCCACGAGGCCACTTCGGCGACGTGCTCCACGTTGGCAGTATCGAGGAAGAGCTTCATGCGGACAGTATGCCGCGAAGGAGCCTGCCTCACCAGTCATTCTTCGCGCCCATTGTGAAACTGCTCAGAATTTCCAGGCCTCTGGCCGGCTCAGAGCAGCCTCGATTTCGGCCGCAGTGTCGCGCGAGATACAATTTTGCTTCAACCATGCATTCACGGCTGCAATAACAGCGGGAGGCTCCTCGTTCTCGTTCATTTCCAATCGAACCTTCAATCGTACGACTCCACTCTTCGCGCAACCCCGCGCGTGCCGATTGTATGAATCAATGTAGTATTGAACGATGCGTGCGAACGTCCACTCCACTCCCGATTCCGCATGGTTCCGGTTTTCACCACTGAGATATTCCTCCCCTCCCACTCCGGGATGCGCGTGGATATTCTCACCGGATTGCATGCGGAGCATCACATCTTTGGGCAGCACTTCGGCGCGCAGACCACAGCCAACAGGGGGCGTGCAGGACGTGATATCTCCGATGGGATACTCCTCATCACCACAGCCGACGAATGAACGATGCTCCGGTGTCATAAGACAAAAGGAGAAAATTATGCACGTGAATCGCCAAGAGCAGCACGTGCCTGTGCAAGGAGTTCTTGCTGATCCAGCTCAACTTCGGTTGATGCGAGCGGGACTTGCAGTTCTCCTTCAGGATTATGACTCAACCCCGAATCACGGTCTTCAATCGAATGACCGTCGAGGGGGTAGGCACCATCAGAGGCGGCCGGGGGGGTCTGCTCAAACATGGCATACCAGTGATCCAATCCGGATGAAGAGGAACCGTCAGACATGGTAGGAAGGGGGAAAAATGGGTGACAGGCTAGTACCCGTCCCTGCACAATGCAAGTGATGAAACAGATAAGCGTAACTATCACATTACTGTTGCTGACAGCCTGCTCCCTGCAGCCGGAACAAGCTTCCTCTGATACTTCGATTTCTTCTTCATCCTCTCTTGCCTCTATTTCTTTTCTTTCTTCTGCCTCCTCCGTCTCCAACCCCCTACCCCCTACCCCCTACGCCCTACCCCCTACACCCTACACCGTTCATCTCTCCGTCCCCTTCTCTCCCCAGGCCCCCCTCGCCAACTGGGACGCGCTGCACGAAGAAACCTGCGAAGAGATGAGCCTGCTCCTCGTGCACCACTTTCTTGAGGGAACAGGCATCACGCGCGAACAGGCGGAAACGGAGCTGCAGGAGCTGATCGCATGGGAAGAGGAACACGGCTTCCTGCAGGATGTGACTGTTGCTGAACTTGGCACCATCGCCGAGCAATACTTCGGCTATCGTTCACGTGTCATCGAAAACCCGTCAGTGGATGATCTGAAGCGTCTGCTTGCCAATCGGCATCCGGTGATCATCCCCGCTGCGGGACGGGATCTGGGCAATCCCTACTTCTCGGGCGAAGGCCCGTGGTACCACATGCTGGTGCTGACGGGATACAACGAATTCTTCTTCGTTACCAACGATGTAGGAACAAAGCGCGGCAAGGACTATGTGTATCGGTTCGAAACCCTGATGAACGCCATCCATGACTGGACCGGCATCAAAGAAGAAATCCGTTCGGGGGCACGACGAGTTCTCATCGTTGAATAGAATCGGTCGCGCAGCGACCAAAAAATCGTGCCGAAGCGCGGGTCTCGCGGGTTCCCGCGCTGGAGGCACACCGCTCAAAGGGAAAGAGAGGCCATGAGAGGAAACCGCAGGTTTCCTTTCATGAAATTATCGAGCGATAAGCATCATCAGTGACAGCAGGACGATCACCGAAATATTAATACCTAAGAATGGAAAACCGGACGTTCGCTTCCTGAATGAATATCGCATAGGGTGGGGAAAAAGATGAGATCGGAGAGAGCCTAAAGATGGGGTCCGGCCGGGGCAAACAATCCCCCTTGATCACACACGAAAACATCATTGTGATTCTGAGCAAATTTTGTACCCGACTTTACGGATCCACCCGAGAAATCTACACTCCTGATACCTTCTCTCCCGATCCTATGCAAACAGGCAGACCTGATGTGCAATCACTCATTGGAAAGCCCCTAAAGGATGTGCCGATGTCTCTTCAGCGTGTGATGAAAAGTGTACATCGCGGTGAAAGGATCTGGGTGGGACCGAATGAAGCAACCCCGCTGAAAGAGGAAGAGCAAAAAGCGTACACGCTGGCGGAGCAGATCCTCTGCCATCTGGCGGTGCAGGCGCCCGTGCAGCACAAGTCCGGCCACCCCGGCGGACCGCTCTCTGCTTTCACGTTCGCGTACTGTTTGAGCGTCATCCGCGATCCCGCTGTCGATCAGCCGCTGCGCATGAGCGCGGGGCACCTGTCGCTGCTCTCGTACGGACTGCAGTGGCTCTTTGGACGTGAAGGGTCCGACAAGCGGTTGGCATCGCCGCAGGCAATCATCGATACATTCCGCACGCCTTCGGGGCTGCCCGGCCATATCGAAGCCGGCATCGGCGACATTCCGTTCGGAACAGGACCGCTGGGCAAGGGCCTGAGTAATGCGCTGGGCGCAGCATTCGGGCTTCAATATCTCCGAAAACTCTCCCCTACGCCCTACACCCTACACCCTACACCCATCGTGGATGTCCTGCTGGCGGACGGGGACAGTCAGGAAGGTCAGGTGATGGAGGCCGTGCGTCTCGCCGCCCACCTGAAGACCGACAACCTGATCGTCCACGGGGATTTCAACGACGTGCAGCTGTCGGGGCTGCCCAGCGAGACCGTGGCCGCGGATTTCGCCTCCATCGTGCATGCGGCAGGATGGCACGTGATCGAAGTACAGAACGGCAACGATCCCGCACAGGTACAAACTGCCATCGAGAAAGCGACGGCACTTACCGGCAAGGGGCACCCCATTTTCGTCTGCTACTACACCACGATGGGCAACGGCATTCCTCTCATGGAAGAAGGATCGAATACGGGCAGGAAGAACTACCATGGCGCACCGCTCTCGAAAGACGAGGCCGCTTTGGCTCTCAAGGGCCTTCCGCCATTGGATGAGATTACAAAGGCGTACGATCCTTTCCGCGCACAGCAGAAGAAACGCACTGTCGCGAAGCCTCGCGTCGAAACCGACCTTCCCCTTTCGTTCGACGCTGCAAAACTGAAAGGCTACACGCGCACGATCACCGAAGAGAAAGGTGCGGCACGCAGGGATTTCGGCGCGACACATTTGAAGAATCTGATGAAGGCGGACCCGCGCATTATGATTCTGCATGCGGATTTGGCCGGATCGGGCGGGTTCGACGAAGTGGCAAAGGCATTCCCCGACCGCGTCATCAACGTGGGCGTGGCAGAGGCGAACATGCTCATGATGGCCGCCGGCATGCGGCAGGTCGGCTTGCTCCCTGTCACGTACACCTTCGCCGCCTTCGGGACCAATGAAGCGCGGGCGAACGCGCGCCTCATCGACATCAACTGCGGCCACACGCGCTGCGGGATTCTGAACGACTGCACGCATGCGGGCCTCTCGGTCGGCGAGGACGGCGAAACGCATCAGGAACAGAATTATTTCAACCTGCCGTTCCGCTCTACGCAGGTGTGGATGCCCGTGGACAGTAATCAGGCGGCCGCGATGGCCGAGCGGGCGATGGAACTCATCGCCGAGGGACATCAGAGTGTCTTTGTTTTCTCGCCACGCACCGGCCATGCACAGCTCACGGACACGACCGGAAAACTTGTTTACGGAGCGGATTACACGTTCGACGGAAAAGCGGAGAGAGTCCGGGGATCGGGCGACGTCTTGGACCAGGTGACCATCATCGCCACAGGCATTCCCGTGCATCGCGCAGTGGAAGCGGCTGATCTGCTCTTCCAAAGCCCCGAGAAGATCCGCGTGCGTGTGCTCAATGTGGGCAGTGTGCGGCCGATCGATGCGGCGGCGGTGCTGAAGGCGGCGCTCGAAACCGGCCGTCTGATCGTGGCCGAGGATCACAACAGTGAAGGGGGACTCGCGGCGCAGGTGGCGGATATCATCGCCGACTTCGCACTCCCCTGCTCGCTCCGTCGCCTTGGATTGAACCAGTACTTTCCGTCTGCCAAGGCGGAAGACCTCGAGCTGATGGCCGGGCTCGATACCGAGAGCATCCTCCATGCCGCACTGGACGAGATCCACGCCGAAGTGCGCGGTGGTGAAGATGCCTTCGTAAGCGCGCTCTTCGAGATGGCGCATCATCTGCATTCGAGTCGTTTCCGCGAAACCGCGCTGCCATTTGTCGAGAAGCTCCTCACGGAGAAAGGATACCTTGCTTTGCTGCGCACACACTTCGCACGGCGCGCCTGCCCGCCCGGCAAACTGCCGAAGAATGATCAGCTGCTGGAACGGTTGCAGGAAGGGTCACAGGCAATTTGATATCTGGTAGTATGCTGCCGATGGAAGCGTGCCAGAGTGGTCGATCGGGCCTGTCTTGAAAACAGGTAGACCCGCAAGGGTCTCGGAGGTTCGAATCCTCCCGCTTCCGCCACTCGACTCAGCCTCACTGCGTTCGGCTTCGCTCGTGGTCTTTGGCCTTCGGCCTCCGACCAACTTCCAACAAGAAGTAGAGTGCCCCGAGCGAGCGAAGCGAGTCGAGGGGCATACGTGCTGTCTCGCTACAGTCGCACACTCTGTCGCGTGACAGCATTACTGTGCTTGCTGAAGCAGAAACACTGTTTGTACTCCTCGGGAACCACAGAGATCTTCCCTTCATAGGGGTTTTGATGTATAATACTTCGATTTGTCCGTCACGCTCCGAGTCACGTCACACCCACACCTATTCCTCCGCTCGCCTCCATCACGGCACGATTCTGACACTCCTCGAACGCGCGGTACGCGATGAAGCCGACCCGCAGATCATTGAGAGGCTGCAGTGGATGCTCCATTTCGCAGAGCACGGTTCGGTGAGCGGAACATGCGAGCATTTTTCAATCTCGCGCTCGTCGTTTTATCGCTGGCTCAAGCGCTTCGACCCGCAGAATCTCTCGAGTCTCATCGACCATCCGACACGCCCAAACGAACTCAAGAATTCCCGAGTTCCCGAGTTCCCTACCCCCTACTCCTACTCCTAATCCTAATCGCTGTCCCCTCTGCCGCCTGCGTTCGTGGCTGCGCGTCCCCTCACTACGGTCCATTGCCACACTCCTGCTGCTCATCCTCTTCCTGAATATTGCCTTCCTGCTCCTTGTGTTGCCGGTCAAAGCGGGTGCCGCATCGTCGTGGAATCCGGGGCTGCTGGCGAACACCGAAGCCTTTCAGATCATTGACGACGCCGACACGGCTGCGAACGTACAGCTGAAATTCGGTGAAACCCTGCAAGAGAGCCTCACATATAACCGCGGCGAATCACGGTTCGAATTTACGCGATCGCTTCTCGTCGGAGGCAACCTGACGGCCACGGGGTCGCTCAATATACTCGGGACGATGTCCGGCAAGTCGCTGCAGATCACGGGTACGGGAGCCAATCCGCTGATCAAGACTGTGGGCGGGAACGTGGGGATTGGAACAGCGAGCCCGGGCGCAACACTCGAAATCAGCCCCGGAGACCTCACATTCACCAACTGGGATCAGTACATCAACTATGAAATATCGGGGGCTACAGAATAGGTAGAAGTACTGACAATAACCTCATTTTCGATACCAACTCAGAAACAAGAATGGCAATGGATATCAATGGCAACGTTGGCATCGGAACCACGTCCCCCGAAACCAAGCTCGAAGTCACCGGCACCGCGTCGGGCGAATATCTTCACGCCGAGCAGGGTCTGACGTCCTCGGGAAATGTAATCGTCGCTCCGGGCAAGACCGTGCGCATCAACGGCGTCACCTACACCTTCCCCGCATCGGACGGCACGGCCTCGGGCAAGGTGCTGAAAACCGATAGTGCAGAAAATTGAGCTGGAGCACGGATAGCACAGGATCGAGCACCGGATTAAGCGCCGCTGATGCTGAGGGCATGTTCGTGAATCAGGGCGGCGACACCATGACGGGGGCACTGGCGATCATGCCCACCGCAGCGGTGCAAGCAGCTCTCGAAGTCGCCGGAACAGCGGCGGGCCGCATCTTAAGCTTCGGCAACCGCCTCACGGGTTCCGGCGCAGTGAGCATCCGCACCCTCACGGATTCCGTCACGGCTTTCCATGTGCTGGATAGCGACGGCGGAACCCTGTCTTCAATATTGATACGACCAATGAGCGGGTGGGGATCGGGACGGCAATCCCGTCGCAAAAACTACAAGTATCAGGAGGACATATCCTCATGGATAATAACTATGAAATACGATGGAAAGACTCAGGCGAAACCGAAAGAACAGGCCTTGAATTAGATTCCTCCAATAATTTGAATTTTCTGTCATAAGTTACGAATTGACTACTATCACTAATAAGACAACATTTCTGCAAAACGGACAGACAATGGCCCCACCTGCACGGAAGCACCGTCCTTAGCCGCACACGTGAGTTTAATGAGCATTTCGCCGCCAGCCGTCCACGTGGGCGAACCAGAAAAGCCCCATGTCGACGCCACCCAGTTCGTCGAAACCAGGGAAGCGGTGCCCGATCCCGTCAGGGTGACGGCGGCACCAGCGGTGTCGTAGACCTGCACGGCCAAAGCGCTATCCAGCGCACTGGAAGATGTGGTGCGATACGTCAGAGCGAGCGGGGCGCTGCCCCACCGCGAGAAATCGGAAGACAGAGGAACGCGCAGCAGCACGCCGTAATCCTGCAGGGTACTACGGGTGGAGGACCAGTCGTAGAAGTTGCGCAACGTGCTACCCGAATGACGGTCGCAGAGAAGGTATCGTTCCGCCAAAAGATTTCTGGCTCGTTGATGGTATCGGTAATGCGGTGCCGTGTCCGCGGTGCCCTCCTGCAGAAGGAAACGCGGCAGCCGAGGAAGAAGGTGTGCTGCTCTGCTCCACAGAGGAGGAAGATGACGAAGAGAGAACGGAATATTCCGACAAAATTTGAAAGTGCGTGCTGGCAACCGGCTCTGCCACCCACGTCACTCCGTTCTCATTCATCAGATACGATGCCGAAGCATCCGGAGCTGCATTGGCCGTGCCGGGAAAGGAATCGTAGAGCAGGAATGATGCACTCTCCGCTGCGATTGCGGGCTGCCCGTTCAACGGCATGCCCAGCGCAACAATGACACCGATTGTGCAGAGCAGGATGCGCCTGCCTGCGGCATCGGGAAGCCGAATAATGACATTTTTAGAGTTCATGTTCATTTCACTATATTTTAACATTTTTCTTAACTTTAGTCTATACCCCCCTTTCTCCGGAAAACCGTGTCGGAATCACCGTTTGCGATCATTTTCGACGACTGTTAAGATGAAAACGTTCCCCCTCTGTCTCCATGCGACCGATGAAAAACTTGCAACGCTTTCTGGCAGGCATCCTTGCCCTCTCCGTTCTCCTGCCTTCAATCTCCCTGGCGGCCGAGACCACGGCATTCAAGGATGTCCCGGCCGGCTCCCCCGTTGCCGAAGCGGCGGAATACCTGCGGTCCGTGGGAGTTCTGAGCGGCTACCCCGACCCTTCGGATCCCTCAGGGCAAGCGGCACTTTTCCGTCCGGACCAGAAGGTGAATCGCGCGGAGTCGATCAAGATCATCATCGCTCCCCTGCTCAAGCCGGAAGCGCTCACCCAGCTCACCTCCACCCCGTTCTCTGATATCAAAACCGGCGACTGGTACCTGCCCTACGTGGAAGCCGCGCGTCAGAATTCCATCGTGGACGGCCCGCCTGCGAAAACCGCATTCAACGGGACGAAACCCGTCACCAAGATGGAATTCATCAAAATGATCCTGCTCGCCTACCGCATCGACCCGAACTCCTACAGCGAAATCAGTCTTCCCCTCTCGTCGGACGTCATCGATCCGACTGCGTGGTTCTACCCGTACCTGCGCTATGCACTGACGGCCTCCATGACGATGGTCACCAGTGAGGGCACCTTCGATCCCGGCCGTGAACTCACGCGCGGAGATACCGCCCTCATCCTCTACCGCTTTCTCATGTACCGGAACGGCAAACGCACGCAGGCGCTCCTCTCCGAATCGGAGAGTGAAATCCTGATCGTCCTCGGAAGCCTGAAAGACAACAACCCCGAACAGGCGGAGTACGCCTCGGCACGCGCCCTGCTGGCGGCCCGCGGCGCCAATGCCGGGGCGCCGAACCAGCCGCTTGTGCAGGGGGCACTCAAGATCACCGAAGCCTTCCGAGCGATTGTCCGTGCCTACCGTGCCGGCATCAATCAGCAATTTGACGAGTCCATCCGTCTGTGCGGCGACGCCTGGAATCTGGCCACCCGCGCCAAAGAACTGAGTCCGGGCCTCGCAAACTTAAGTGATCAGGTGCAGGCTCTGGCGAAGAATCTGGCCGATAGCGCACGAACGGCGAAGGCCGGTCCCGCCTCCCCATGAGTCTTCGCACGCCCCGTTTCCCCCTCTGCTTCACGGCCCGTGTCGTGAGGGGTGTCGGCCGCGGGCGCACGATCGGATCGCCGACCCTCAATCTGGATCCGGAGGAAATCCCGCGCACGCTGAAAAATGGAATCTACGTCTGTCGTATCCGCTGGAGCCGCCTCACCTTCGCCGCTGCAATGCACTGCGGACCGCGTCCGGTTTTCGCCGATACCTTCGCCTGCGAAGTCCATGTCATCGACCATCCGGTACGCCGCGCCCCCACCCGCGTCACCGTAGAGGTGGTGCGGAGACTCAGGAATATCCGGAATTTCCGCAGCGTCGCACAGTTGCAGAAACAGATCGCGCGGGATATTGAGATGGTAAGAAAAATTCTGAAGAAAGGATGAATGACAGAAATTCCTGCCTCACCCCCCAACCCCCTCTCCCTCCTGCAACGATTCCTGCAGGGAGAAGGGGCGCACCTTTCGTGCTTTCAGGCCTTCTCAGGATGACAAAGTGTGCCCCCTCTCCGGCTTGGCCGGCGTAGCCCGAGCGAAGCGAAGGGCGAAGACGGGTTGGCGTTGGGGTGGGATCGGAGAGGGGGATAGGGGGTGAGGCAATAACAAAACAACCACAAAAAATATGGCAGGGCATGCTATCCTATCCGCCTCATGCGTTCACTCCTCCGAGCCGTCAATAAGGCCGTCCCCCAGCGCAGTCCGCTTCGCCTCGTCTGGCATCACGCCAAGGCGCTGGCTGCGGCTCTCCTGTACCGGTTTCCCGCACGGAACCTCACTGTCATCTCTGTCACCGGCACCGACGGCAAAACCACCACGGTCGGCATGGTGCTGCGCATCCTGCAGACTGCTGGATTCAATGCCGGCGCACTCTCGACCGCTTTTCTGCAGATCCGGAATGAACAGGAATGGAACGCCACCCAGAAGACTTCGCCCTCGCCGTTCCTCATCCAGAAATTCCTACGCCGCCTCGTCCGTTCCGGATGCACGCATGCGGTGCTGGAAGTGTCTTCTCACGGCCTCGTGCAGGGCAGAGTGCATTATACGTGGCCGCTCGTCGCCGCAGTGACCAACGTCACGCCGGAACATCTGGATTATCACGGCACACTCGAACAGTATCGCCGCGACAAGGGGCTGCTCTTTTCGATGGTACGGTCCGGCGGAACGAAAATCCTCAACATGGATGATGAGAGCACAAAGCTCTATCAGCAAATCCCGACAACGCACACCCTCACCTACGGGCACGATCCGCAGGCCGACCTGTGGATTTCGGATCGCCGCTCATCCCTGCAGGGGTCAGAATCCTCGCTCCACTGTGCCGGAGCGACGCTCTCCCTCTCGCTCACGATTCCCGGCGCATTCAATCTGGAAAACGCCTGCTGCGCCATTGCCTGCGCACACGCCGTCGGCATCAAGACGGATCTTGCCGTGCAGGCATTACGCACCTTCTCCGGCGTAGCCGGTCGCATGGAGCGCATCGATGAAGGACAACCCTTCGCGGTGTTCGTGGATTTCACCGTGACACCCGCAGCGTACGAAAAAACGCTCACGACTCTCCGCACGATGCTCCCGCAGGGCAAGCGCATTCTCGTCCTCACGGGCAGCTGCGGGGATCGCTACCGCGAGAAGCGCCCGATCGTCGGGAGACTGTGCTCGGAACTGGCCGATGTTGTAGTGGTCACGAATGAGGATCCCTACACCGAAGACCCGCAGAAGATCATCGACGAAGTCTTTAGCGGCATCGATCAGTCCAAAACACAGGCGCACAAAATCTTCGACCGAAGAGAGGCCATTGCTTTCCTCTTTGCTCAGGCGAAACCGGGCGACGCAGTGATGCTCTGTGCCAAAGGCGCGGACACGACGATGTGGACAAACGAGGGACAGATTCCGTGGAACGAGCGTGCCATTGCGCGGGAACTGCTGCAGACACAAAAAAAATGAGTCGCAAGCCGGCAGGCCGACCGACGACACAAGGCGTTCATCCTATTCCCCCCTCCTGTCATTTAGACGATCCCGCCAACGTTGGTAGAGACCCATGGCGAGAAACATCAGACAGGCGCCGGCGACAGCGATCATTTCCATGTCGCCACCGTCGGATAGGAATTCCCGGAGAGCATTCATGTTTGCTCCTCCTTTGAGTAAAGGAATTCACAACGGAACGGAACGAACAAGCCGATACCTCGTTTGGCCACACTCGCGGACAATGCGCGATACCGACCTCTTCATTCGTCACGTACGCTGAAAGAGCACTTGTGATATATTATACAATTAATATTTTTTGTCAAATGTCCAACAAGCGCGAATCAACGGCCGTTATCGCCGGTATCGATGAGGCGGGCAGGGGTGCTCTGGCCGGGCCGGTCGTGGCGGGAGCCTGTATCCTGCCGAATCAGACTCCCCTGCCCCCGTTCATCCGCGACAGCAAGAAACTCACGCCGGACATGCGCGATGAGGCATTCGCATGGATCACCACGCACTGCGCGTTCGGCACCGGCATCGTGGAGGCGGCGTTCATTGATCGCTATGGCATTCTGCCTGCAACCGAAAAGGCGATGCAGGAAGCCGTCGGCATGTTGGCAAAGATTCTTTGTCCCACCTATCTGCTCGTGGACGGCCGCGACAAGTTCTGGTTTGACTATCCGCACACTGCAATCATTGACGGAGACAATCTGGAGCCCTGCATCTCGGCGGCTTCGATCATGGCCAAGGTGACGCGCGACCGTCTGATGGTCAAACAGGAAGCCCACTTCCCGGGATACGGCTTTGCGGCGCACAAAGGGTATGGCACCGCCGCGCACTTCGCCGCGCTCCGATCGAGCGGGCCGAGTGCCATCCACCGCCGCTCCTTCCTGGGCAGTGCATTGGAAACGTAATGCCGGGGAAATGCAAGAAGTTTGCCATGACGGAATATGGTAGGATCCGATTCAAAGTTCCTACACCATGTTTTCCGCCCCCCCTCGCCGAACCGCCGTCATCCTGCTCATCGCTCTCGGAGTCGCGGCGGCGCTGGCGTGGCGCGACGCCCCCTGGTCAAAGTGGAAAGGAGAAACGACCTACGAAGATGGGTACAGCGAAGTGAAGCTTGACACTGACCCCAACTACGAACAGTGCGCCAACAACTACGACGTTTGCATACAAGAGTGCAAGGAATTCTGCTACCCCGACTGCAACGACGTAGACGACCCGACGACGATGCCCTGCGGCTGCTACTGGATGGTCCAGGACCGCCCCGTGGAAGAACGCATCGATTGGAGCACGTACCCGGACTACATATCGACCGAAGGAATGTATCTGTGCGACAGCCCGAGCATCTTCTCCGAAGGAGATTCCTGCTATTTCGGATGGTATCAGAATAGCCGCTCCAAAGCCGGACTGTGCTGGTGCGGCGATGGGTGGGTGGATGGCGGCAGCGAAGAGTGCGACGAAGGCGATCCCAACTATACATACTACTATGGGACGAACTGCACGGGACCGCTTTTCAATGAATTCAGCAGCGCGGGCAACACAAACGGCCTTGAAAAATGGCCGGTCCAGGACGACGCGGGACACCGGTGCAATGCGGACGATCCTTCGATCGTCGGCGGCTGCTCCACAACCTGCAAACGAAATACCGCGTCGTCATCATCCTCCTCATCGGTGGGATACTGGTGCTGCAATACGGACAGCCCCGGCGCGTTCATGTGTGTGGAAGCGGAAAAAACGGATCTTGATGGTGGGTGGCATTGCCCGGCGAAACCAGGGAACAATGGCAATTACCCGTTTGGAGGGCTCACACTCGATACGTGCAAAGAAGAATGCGAAAACACTGTTCCCAAATACTACTGCTGCAATAATTCCATTCCCTCCTGCTTTCCTTCGAGCATAGTCGAGGGGCCGGCGGAAAACCAATTGGGCTCGCAGTGTCCTGAAAACTCTCACTATCAAGCGGATACCAAGGACGAATGTGATGCAAGTTGTGGCCCTGCCGTCTGCGGAAACGGCGAGCTGGAAACGGAAGAGGAATGTGACAACGGCGCGGATAACGGAGCTGACCGCATGTGCGACGCGTGTTCACTGCGCTGCAAAACTCAATTCAACTACAACTCTACGACCAAAAATTATGTCGGAGCCACGGACTGCGTGAATCACGCTCGAGGGATCTTGGACTGGGAACATTGTCGGTGCGTCTGCGCCGCCGGAACAGAGTGGCAATTTGAAGAGGATTATGGGTACTACTGCGCCGATCCGGAAGATTGTCCCGTTGAGTACAGCGCCGACCATGATGCCGCCGCGGTGGCAGGGTGCCGCGACCGCTGTAACGAGCTCCATGACGGCGTCGTCGCCGTGGAGGGATGCGTATCACAGTGCGTCTGCACCTGCCGCGGACAAGGAGGCGGAGGATATTGTTTCGACGACTGCGTTTCCACTCACCCTGAAGAAACCCACGGCTGCTCCGAAGACGCGGAATGCTGCCGGGCTGCTTGCATCACCGAAACTTGCCCAACCAACGGCGGGGGTAACGGCGATGGCGATGACAATGGCGGAGGGAATGGAGGGGGGGGTGGTGGAGATAACGGCGGTGGCGGTGACAATGGCGGAGGGGGAAACAACGGCGGTGGCGGTGACAATGGCGGAGGGGGGGGTGGTGGAGATGACGGTGGTGGGGACAACGGCGGGGGAGAGAACGGAAGCAGCGGATCGTCGGGATCGCAGACCTCGCATGCGGCAAGCTCCACGCATTCCAATGAAGAAAACTCTTCCGCTGCTTCCGATGCGTCGGACGCTTCCGCCTCCTCCGCCGACTCGAGCCAAAATTCCAGAGAACCGTATTGCGATCTGTCGCGCTGCTCCTGGGAAGCATCCACGGAAACCTGCGAAGTACAAGGCGGAACAGTAGAGAACTCCACGTCACTCACCAGAGCGCCCGACACACCGGGAGCCCTGCGAAAGTTCTTCGCCTGGATCTCGAGCCTGTGGACCCTTCCGCGGCAAAGCGCTTCCCTCCTGGCGCGCGAGGAAAACTATTGCCAGACGGGTTACACCTGCGTGAACGTCCGCGCTTACCCAGACGAACAGTACTGCAAACAATACTGTTCAAGAATCGATAAACCTTACCTGGCCTGGGAGGACATCAGCTGCGACCCGCAAGATCCGCTCTCCAGCCAATGTTGCAAGTGCGATCAGCGCACGCCTGCCAAGCGCTGCGGCGGCAGCAGTTACGCTTGCTTGGACAATGTATCGCAGACCAACATTACGAACGCCTGTGACGATTACTGCGAAGGCGAAGGGAAATTTATGGAAAAAGCCTGGATACAGGGATGCATGGACAGTCCGTCCTACGATCAAGGTTGTTGCAAATGCAAAGGAACATCGGACGACGATGGCGGTGATGGAGAGGGTGACGGCAATGGAAACGACGAAGGGGACGGCGGATCAGACGGCGCCGGCCACGAGAACGACGTGTGCTGCTGCGGCATAACAGTGAATGCCTCATCGCAATCAAGCGGCACGTCTTCCGTTCACTCTGCATCCAGTATGAACAGTACTCCCGCCAACTCTTCCAACTCTTCTGCTGCTTCCAACGCGTCGGACGCTTCCGCCTCCTCCGCCTCCAAAAGCAGCTCTTTCTCCAATTCTTCTTCCAAGTCTTCCTCATCCTCCAAATCTTCTTCCTCCTCTTCTTCCAAGTCTTCCTCGTTCTCCTCTTCGCAGTCTTCTTCCTCATTCTCTTCAAGCTCTTCTTCTTCCAGTAGCAGCAACGGCCGCGTGTGCTGTTGCAGCGATGATGACGAAACCCTCTGCGCCTGGACATCCGTCTCCTATTGCGAGACTGCCATCGGAATGCACATGTCTGGCGATTGGCTGTGCACCACTCCCCACTCGTCTTCTTCGTCTTCCTCCAGCATTCTCTCCGAAACCTGCTGCTGCAATGAAGATGAAACGTTCTGCTTCCGGGCACTCTCTCCTCTCTGTTCCGATATCGTTGGCTTCCACTATGCCGACCTGCAACTCTGCCCCGCCTCCTCCAGTTCTTCTTGCAGTTCATCCTCCTCCAAATCCTCTTCCTCTCAATCTTCTTCCTCTTCTTCCAAGTCTTCTTCGTCCAAATCCTCTTCCTCTCAATCTTCGTCCTCCAAATCCTCTTCCTCTCAATCTTCGTCCTCCAAGTCCTCTTCCTCCTCGCGCTTCTCCTCCTCTTCCTCTTCCTCTTCTTCTTCGAGCTCCTCTTCCTCTAGGTCCTCGAGCAGCAGCTCCAGTAGTTCTTCTTCCAGCTCCTGTTCTTCATCTGTCGGCCATTGCGGCAATGGCATGCTCGACAGTGACGAGGAATGTGACGACGGAAACATACGGAGTGGAGATGGGTGCTCCACGTTCTGCGACATAGAACAGATCGCAAACCAGCCTCTCTGCGGCAACAGCATCACCGAGCCCCCGCAGGAGGAGTGCGATGACGGTAATGTTCTCAACGGGGATGGCTGTTCTGCCTTCTGTCGCCGAGAAACGAAGCTGTATGCCCGTTGCGGGGATGGCTTCCTCGATCAGGGGGAAGAGTGCGACGACAGCAACTTTGTGAATGGCGACGGCTGCTCCGTCCTGTGCCAATGGGAGGATCTCAGAAACTGCGGCAATCGCATCATCGAACCTCCGCAGGAGCAGTGTGACGACGGCAATCGCGCAGACGGCGACGGCTGCTCCAGTCGTTGCCAGTGGGAGGAGCAACTAATTGCCTCACTCCCGGCCTGCGGCAATGGTATCCGAGAGGACAAAGAACAGTGTGATGATGGAAATATCGCCGATGGGGACGGCTGCGATCGCGGCTGTCGCTTGGAACCGGCGATTCTGACTCCCGGTCCCGGCTGCGGCGACGGGATCCTGGAAGGAACGGAGGAATGCGACGATGGCAATCGCCGCGACTTCGACGGCTGTTCCGCCTCCTGCTACCTCGAGAAAGGTTCCTGTGGAGACGGCATCATCCAACGAGCGCTCAATGAACAATGCGAACCGTCCATCCACGACCCCTCGTTGCCCTACGGATGCGGCACGGACTGTCGCTTCATCCTCCGGTTCTGTGGCAACGGCGTGATCGATCTGGGCGAAGAGTGTGACGATGGCACAAGAAACTCAGATATTGCCAATGCGCAGTGCAGAAAGGATTGTTCCCTATCACGCTGCAGCGACGGTATCGTGGATATGTGGGAGCAGTGCGACGACGGCAACCTTCTCAACAGTGACGGCTGTTCCGTCTTCTGTCTCCGTGAGAATGCCGTGGCACCCGGCTACGCCTATTCTTCCATGCCTTCTTCTCCTGCACGGCCGATCATTCCCCGTTCCCCCTCTTCTGGTTCCCCGATCCTCGCCACCCTCCGTGCCTTCGAACCGTGGAGCCGCACGATCCGCACCTCACCCAAAGGTCCCGCAGGGGAGACCGGCCCCGCAAGCATCGCCGTCATGGCGGCGGGGGCGGCTGCCGGCTTCGCATGGACACGAAGAAAGCGGAAAAAGTGAAGCTCCCCTGGCTCATGCTCGGGGCTTCCCACGGAGTCGGATACAGAAGTAATCGGCACGGGAATGCCCGGATCAGGAAGAAGCGCGAGCAGCAAACTTCCACCGCACCCAAAGCACTATTCCGAGGAGGAGGAGCGGCAACGAGTAGAGCTGTCCGCGTGTGAGCGTGAACAGGCCAAGCGGCACAAGAGGGCTGTCGGGTGCCCGCACGAACTCCACGAGAAAACGCAGCACACCATAGAGCAGCAGAAAGAGGGCAAACGTCCCCCCCGGCCGGAGCAGGCGCGTGCGACGGAGATGCCACAGACACACCGCGGCGATCAGCAGATCCTTCGCGACGGCATAGAGCTGCACGGGGTGACGCATCCCGTCAAATCCGGGGAACGACATACCCCACGGCAAGGAAGTAACCGTACCGACGAGCTCCAGATTGATGAAGTTTCCAAGGCGTCCAAGTGCGAGCCCCACTGCGCCCGGCACCACGGCAATATCGAGCAGCACCAGAAGCGGGATGTGCAGCCTGCGCGTCACCAGCAAAAGCGCGATACCCACACCCAACAATCCGCCATGCGAAGACATCCCTCCGTTCCAGACAGCTGCGATCTCCAGCGGATGCAGGACGAAATAGACCGGATGGTAGAAGAGAACATACCCGATCCTGCCCCCGATAAGCACTCCGAGAATGCCGGAGGTGAGCACATCGGACCAGTCATTGCGTGAAAGAGTGAGACCACGTTCCTTCTGCAATCGCGGCAGCAGAAGGAACGCGAGCAGAAACGCCGCGATGTACAGAATGCCGTACCAATGCACGCCGAATCCGAACAGGGAGACGGCAACCACCCGGGACGGGAAGAACGAAACCACGGCACCAGTGTACGCCCACTCCACTACATGCATCACTCCACCGTATTCTTTGCGATCACCACATAACGATCCCTGGTGGATCCGATCGGAAAACACGTGATGAGCTTCAGCAGACTCTCATCTTTCTGTTGAGCCAAAATCGCAGTATCCCCCGCCGGTACGACCATGGTATCCACCACCGTGTAGGCTGACGTTTCGCTCCCGACACGCAGGAGGATCTGCGCCCCGAGATCGATATCCGGCAGAGCGGAAAAAATGGTGCCGAATCGGCTTTGGCGCGCGCGGTCATTGGGAGGACTGGAATGTCCGGCAATCACGATCGATCCGGGCCTTCCCGGTTCGACGGCGTTCGGATACGAGACGACTCCGTAGAGCAGCCCCGCCTGCATCTGACGTTCCAGCGTTTCCCAGTCACGTGCATCCCAGTAGCGGCGTGACGGAAGCAGGACACTTGAGCGGATGGTGAGTGAAGGAATCGACAGTGTCGCGAACTCACGGATCTCCCACTGCGCCATTTCCGCAACCTTTTCGTCGGCTTGCCGTGAGGCCGCACTTCCTGCGGAGTGCAGCGGAGGCAGAAGCGGGATCGTCCGTTCCGGTTCCGCAGCAGAAATTTCTGTAGAACCGTGCGACGGCGGCGATGATGCTGACGGCAGTTCCGACCCTTCGGGCACCGGAACCCCACCCGTTACTTCCGCAACAGGAGTCATCAAACTGCGTACGATGCCCGCCCAGAGAAAGAGCGACAGGACAATACCCAGAACCGCCAGAACGTAGGCAATGGATCGTTTTTGGTGTGGAATCATGTATTACGGATATTATACTATATTTTTGAAAAAAATCAAAACTCCTCAGAGCTATGCAATTCCCCTACTCTGGAGGCACTTATGAACGTGCTCGGCATAGAAACATCATGCGACGAAACTTCCGCAGCGGTGGTCACCAACGGCATGACGGTGCGCAGCTGTGTCATCGCCTCCTCGCGGGACGCATTCACGCGTTCCGGCGGGGTCATTCCGGAACAGGCGGCACGGGAACAGATCCGTTCCATAGAGCCCGTCATCGATCATGCCCTCGAACAGGCTGAAGCCGATTGGCAGGAGATCGACGCCATCGCCGTGACGCGCGGGCCGGGGCTGCTGGGATCCCTGCTCGTCGGCTCCGTGACGGCCCGTCTGCTCGCAGCCCTCCGCAAGAAACCTCTCATCGGCGTACACCACACGCTCGGCCATCTCTCCTCCACCTGGCTTGATGCGGCGGACCAGCCGCAGTTTCCCCTGCTCACCCTGTCCGCATCGGGAGGACATACGGAACTGTGGCTGCGCACCGCTCTTCTGCACGGAGAACTGATCGGCCAGACGCGCGACGATGCCGCGGGCGAGGCCTTCGACAAAGGGGCGAGCATGCTCTCCCTCCCCTACCCCGGCGGACCGTCGATCTCACGGGCGGGCGAGGCGGGTGATCCGGAGGCGTTTCCCTTTCCGCATCCGCTCTCGGGTGAAGACACACTCGACTTCAGCTACTCGGGACTCAAGACCGCCCTCAAGTACACTCTCCGCGATCTGCCGACGGATGTGTTGCCGCATCGGATCGCAGATCTGGCCGCTTCATTTGAACACGCGATCTGCACGCACCTCTGTGACCGCGTCACCCGTGCACTACACCTTCATGCAACAGTGAAAGAAGTGCACGTAACGGGGGGCGTCTCCGCCAACCGGCGTCTGCGGATGATGCTCGGCAGCATCTGCGGGGGTCGTCCGGTCCGGTTTCCCGTACAACTCCTCTACTGCACCGACAACGCCGCGATGATCGCCGCGGCCGGCACCGCGCTGCTGCAGGAATACGGCAACAGGGCATGCGGGCCGTTCATGGTTGCGGCGTCACTCCCCTCCTCCACTGTGTTCACTTTCAGTAAAATGCCGGAGCGATCGCCGTGAGGGCGAGACCCAGAATTCCGATGATCGCGAGGACGCGAATGAGAGATTTGCGCTTCATGGCTGAACGGTAATGGTGATGGGATCGGATACGGACAGACTGTCTCCGTCGTGCAGCGTCAGGATGACCGTGTAGCTGCCGGCACGCTGGAAATCATGAATGGGATTCTGCTGGTCGCTCGAGAATCCGTCTCCGAAGTCCCACGCAAAGGTCGTACGCTGGCCCAGCGTGGAACAATCACTGAAGAACTGGATTCCCAGCGGGGCATTGCCCTCGGTGCGGCTTGACGAGATGCAGGCATCGATGACTGGCGCGCGGACGACGATGGTTTTGCTCGAAGAGTACTCTTTGCCGCTGGTGGTGAAAACGGTTGCTGTGATCTCGTAGGTTCCGGGGTTCTGAAACGTATGCGAGACCTGAGCCCCCTGCTGGTGCGCTGCCCCTTTCATCTCATCACTGAACGTCCATTCGAAACCGCTGATCTGTTCATTGCGAATCACCGTCTCGGACGCATCGAAACGCACCGTGAGCGGTGATGTTCCGCCATCCGGATCCATCTGGATCACCACCGTGGATGCCGGAGGGAGCACCTCGACGGTAATGGGTTTGCGCATGACACGTCCGTCGGGATCCTGGCCGATGAGCCAGAGCGTGTATGTCCCCTCACGGCGGTACACCGCCTGCACGGAATCTTTCGTCGATCCCACGGAGGTCGCCTCAGGCGCCTCCCAGAAGAAATCCACGAGCGGCATGGTTGTGCGCGGCTTGAGATCGACGATCACGGGGACCTCGCCGCTGATCTTGTTGCTCCTGACATCCGGTGATCCGCTGAACGTGAGGTCCGAGAGCGGCAGATCCTCCGTCACACGCACCACCTTCGTGATCTTGGTCACCGGCCCCGCCTCTGACCGTACTTCCGCCGTCACGGGGAACGCCCCGCGCTGCGCGAACGTGTGTCCGACGCGCTCGCCGCGGGCTTCGGCACCGTCACCGAACGTCCAGAGAATGACGCGGACAGGTTCGCTGGTCTGGACGCGGAACACCGCGCCGAACGGGGCGGGCCCGATCAGATGTTCCGGCTCGGCAAAGAACTCCACCGGAAACGGCATCGGAGCAGAACGCAGAACCTCGATGGACCGCTCGTACGTCTGCTGCGCCTTGGTCTTGAGCGTCACTTTGACTGTCACGTCCGTCGGCCCCTCCGCAAAGAACGTGTGCACGACATCAAGTTCCTTGGTGGTGAGATCGATCTCACCGTTTCCGTCAAAATCCCACTCCGCCTGTTCGATATCCTCTTTTTTCGCGACGAGGTGCGCGATCGAAAGACGTGTCGGCTCATCCAGAATCGGCTGCGAGGGATCCACCGAAAACACGGCACGCGTGATCGTGAGCACTTTGGATACCCGGCGCGTGGCTCCTCCTTTGAGGAAGATGGTCAGAGCGACTTTGTACTGGCCCTGCCGGTCGTAGTACGCCGTGACATCCGTATCTGCGGTTTCGGCATTCATCTTGCCGTCGCCTTCAAAATCCCAGACGAATTTCTCGGCCGTCAGCTGACGACGCGCCAGAATATCCACGGCACTCTGCGCGCTGAATGTCACCGAAAGCGGCGCCACCATCTCTTCCGCCCGCTCGGGAGCGGCCACGATGATCGCAATGGCCGGTTCGCGACGGATCGCAAGCGGCGTGAGACCGCTCAGAAGCAGCCCCGGAAGAAGCACGCCTCCCGCCTTGATGGCGGCAAGACGGCGTCGGGGGAGCGGAATGGAGTCGGCGGCTCCGATGCGCAGGAATGTGAAGAGGCCGGCGCTGACCAGCACGACCGCGCACACCACCGCGACCATCGTTCCGACGGGTATCAACCGGTCGTAGACACCTGTCGGATCCGGCAACACCATAAGCAGATAGACCGACCAGAGCCCGTAGGTGATGTACGGAACCACGATGCTCACAATGATGAATCTCTTCAGAAAACGCCGCTGCGAGACTGCAGAATCTTTTGGCGACTGAGGAGACGGAGCTGCGGCCGCCTGCACCGTGGAGGACAGCGGAGGTGCTGCAATGCCGTCGATGGGCTGCGGGGAAGATGGGGTCATCGCGCTCACTCGGTGGGGACGGAAGCTCCTTCGATGAGGGAACGGTATTGTTGGATCTGCTCGGGCGTGAGCGTGCCGCCGGGAACATTCTGTGCGGGATCGATCCCGAAGAACGAAGCAGGGGAGAACGGCTTCGCATCCGCGGGAGGAGCGATCGTGGGTGCACTGTCAAAATCACCGAGCTCGACGGTGAATGTCCCGCTCAGTATTCCCTGTTCCGTCTTGAGCGCACTGATCTGCCACGTCACCTTCTTGAGAACATAGGTCTGGGCATCAATCCACATCTCGCCCGTCGCCTGCACGCCGGCAATGGTGCTCGCCAGGCTGCTGCGATCCAGGGTTTCCTTGCGTGCGGCGGCCACCTCCTCGAGGTACGCAATCAATCGATCGGGATCAATGGCGACATCGTAGTGGTAGACTGCAGCGCCATCGAGCGTTTCGGTCCCGCGGTCCGCAGTGACTTTGACCACCTGCGCCTGCGCACGGAGCACACTCGGCGACGGTGTCATCGATCCTCCGGGAGCCGCCCCCTCCTGCCCCGAAGCGGGTGAAGGCAACGCCCACCACCGGCCTGACAGCAGCGCGACCAGCTCCGGCTGAAACAGAGAATCATCCGGCTCCGTCGAGAGCGACTGGATTCTGAAGTAGAGCTCCTGTTTGCCGGCGACGATCATGTCCACCGTTCCCTGCAAACGGAACGTCTGGCTCTTATTCCCGCCGGGGGTGGCGAGTGCATCCACCGTCACGGACATCTGCACGCTGTCCCCCGCATCCTGCAATACTCCGTTCACTGTCACCGTCCCCGACGCAGGCAGTGCACCCCCCTCCAGACGGAAACGGCCGTCACCGGTCAGTCGCGCAGACTGTAGAGCTCTGCTCTTCTGTGCGGCAAGGACCATCACCTCCTCCGTTCGTTTCGACGGACCCGTGGGGGAAGGCGTGCGCAAGTACAGATAGAGCGGAAACCCGCCGAGAACGGCGACCGCCAGCAGGAGAAGAATGAATCGTCGCATAGGAGAGGCGCGGAGAATTTCCGGCATTATGCGCGGTGGACGACGAGAAGACAATTCCCTGAATGGACGATGCGTGTGGAAGTACATCATGAAAGAAAACCTACGGTTTGCTCTTCTGAAGGCTCCTCTTCCCTATTCGTGGTGTGCCTTCAGGCAAGCATAGATTTCATTCGGAACGAATATTCAACTCAGCAGAAAGGAACATCCCTGCAGCCGAGCACCATGAAGACGCACGCATGCTGAACGAGAATAAGGACAAATGTTGTGAAGCTTCATCGCCGCACTTGCGCGCGGTGAGAGATCAGATCACCCGGTTCCTCGAGTGTAAATCCGATCGTGCGCCGCCTGCCTGCGCGCACATCGGCCCGGACCGTGAGGAGGAACACCTGCCCCCGCTCCAACGCAAAAGGTGTGGCGAGAACGAACGGAGCGAGATGACCCTGCAGGGATGCAAGACGGGCAAGAATTTGTCCGCGGCTGGTCTCGAGCGTGAGATGCTGCAAATCACCGTCGCACGCGGAGCCGTCATTGGTGAGTGTGATGGCATCCATGGCCTGATCGTAAGCACCTTCCGACGTCAGACGGAGACGCGCCACCGTGCGCCGATCCCCGTACGAGATTCTCTGAAGGAGCGGGAGGAATTCCACCGTCACACTCCCCTGCTCCGCGCCCGCAGTGGTACGCAGCGGTACATTGGCGGTACCCGTAAGCGTCACCGTCGCCTCCCCTGCATCGATGTCGCCGGAAGTAAGAAGGGAAATCCTGTGTTCCCCCGCAGCGGCGGCATCCGTCGAGAAATCCGCCATGACCGCAATGTCCCTGCTGCCGCAGGCGGGAACGGTGAGGGCGGGCCGGAACGTCAGCATCACCGAACCGTCCCGGGAAGACAGTGCGCGGCCGCGCGAGATGCGCCGCCCGCCACTCATGGCATAGACGGAAGAAATATCCCGGATGGCCCCCATGCCGCCATGCGTGACTGTGACACTATGCACGGCAATATCTCCGCTGCACGAAGCCGACAATTGAAGTGCAAGCATTGTAACGCGCTGCGCGCCGGGAGGCACGGAGGAGGACGACTGTCCTTGCACCCTCACCGTAAGCGAAAGAGGAAGCAGAACCGCAGAGAGCAACAAAGTTCCAATCATGTGCCGATGATACCTCAAATCAGGCATGGATGATCTTAGAATTGCCAGAGCATGATCACACAAACGCGCAACTTCCACGTCATGTTCCGGTGATTCCCTCCTGCAATAGTCAGCGTCAAGATGTCCCGCACCGCATTTATCGAGCTCGCATTGGGCACGTTTCTCACGCTGGTGCTCACTGGAATTTTGGCGGAGCAGAACAGGAACGTGCGGCTCGCCCCCGCTCCGTACTACGGCACGTTGCGCGCCGCGGCTGTCCCGACCACACCCTCATGCTTCCTGCCAATTGCGATGTCGGCAACCCCTGCACATCGGATTATCCGGACAGCGTCGGCAACTGCCACCACGACTTTGGCATGTAGAACGGCACGGATTGCACAGCGGCTCACTGCGGAGACGGAATCAAAGATGATAATCCGTCGGGACGCGACAAGGAGGCGTGCGACGACGGGGATGATTGCTCGAACGGGCATGCCTGCAACAGCGCCACAGCGGCCGCCACCTGCAGGACGAACTGCAAAAACCGCAATACCTTCTTCACGATCGGGCAGTGGCTGCAGAATCTGCAACTCTTCTCGATCGACGGCACGCCCATCCCCGATGCGCCGCCCACGAACGATCACACGCAGTTCATCGTCATCGGCGTGCTGACATTCATCCTGCAGTAAGAGGTTGATGTAACTTCTGTTACTTCTCAAACCTTTGCTTTATGATCGAGCCAGAGATGACCTCCTCCGATCCACTCCCCACGATTCCACTTCTTCCTCTCTCGTCAAAGAGCGATGCGGATGTGAAGGAGCTGCTGAAGAAACACAAAATCGGTCTCACGGTCGAGGAGGCACGCAAAATCACCACCCTGCTCGGACGTGATCCGACGATCGTTGAGGCGACCATCTGGGGCATTCAGGGCAGCGAACACTGCAGCTACAAATCGAGCCGGCGCTTTCTCAAGACCTTTCCGACCGAGAGCAGCCACGTGATTCTGGGTCCGAAAGAGGACAGCGGCATCGTGGCCGTCACCGATGCACCCGCCGGCAAGCGCTGGGGGCTCGTCATCTCACACGAATCACACAATCACCCCTCGCAGATCGTGCCGTTCGAGGGGGCAGCCACGGGCATCGGCGGCGTCGTCCGCGACGTGGTCTGCATGGGGGCGCGGGTCATCGGGGCACTCGATGCCCTGCGGCTGGGCGATCTCAAGACCGAGGAATCCCGCACCATCGCCCGCGAAGTCGCCCGCGGCATCGCGGGGTACGGCAACCCTCTGGGCATCCCGAACCTCGGCGGCGACACCGTCTTCGACGCATCCTACAACAGTAACTGCCTCGTGAACGCCATTGCGGTCGGCATCGTCCGCGAGGATGAAGTCATCCACAGCGAAGTGCCGCCCGAAGCGGGAGAGGAACACTACGACATCATCCTCGTGGGTAAACCCACCGATCATAGCGGCTTCGGGGGCGCCTCCTTCGCCAGCGCCTCGATGGAAGAGGAAAAGAAGGAGCAGAACGCGGGTGCGGTGCAGGAGCCCAATCCTTTTCTGGAACGCCACATCCTCGCCTCGACGTACGCGCTCTTCGACTGGCTTGCGGCGAACAAACATCTGGACAAAGTGAGCTTCAAGGATCTCGGAGCGGGCGGGGTCGTGTGCGCCAGCGTGGAGCAGGTGGCCGACCGGGGCCTGGGGGCCGAAGTCGATCTCACGGCCGTGCACACCGCGGTCAACGATCTGCCGCCGGAGGTCATCGGCTGCGCCGAAACGCAGGAACGATTCTGCTGGATCTGCCACCCTTCCCTCACGGACCACATCCTGCGTCACTATAACGACATCTGGGATCTGCCCGCAGTGGCCGAGAACGCGCGCGCCAGCCGTATCGGAACGGTGACGACGGATCCCTTGTTCCGCCTCACCTACCGGGGGCAGGTGGTTTGCGCCGCCCGTGCCCTCGACATCACCTGCGGCCTCCAGTACAAACGCCCGACGACGACGGTGCCCGTGACAAGACCGGAACCCGCCATCACCTGCACAGGGAACCGCGTGTCCGTGAGCGGCAGAACCTTCACACTCGCAGAGATTTTCGAGGCGATGCTGCGTCATCCCAACGCGGCCAGCGTCGCTCCCCTCATCCGCCACTACGACAAAGACGTCATCGGGATTTCCGTCATCGAGGCCGGTGAAGCCGATGCCGGCGTCATCATGCCGCTCTCGGATCTTTCCAGTTACGTGCACGAAGGGTCGCATCCCGGCTGGGAAGATCTGCCGGACAGAGACAAAAACGTGGGCGTGGCTCTGGCCGCGGACGGCAACGGACGGTACGGGCGCATTTCCGCCTACTGGCAGGGCGCCAATGCCGCCGTGGAATCCATGTGCAACGTGGCGGCCGTCGGCGCCGTGCCCCGCGCATTCACCGACTGCCTCAACTACGGCAATCCCGAGATACCGGAGCAGCTCTCGGCGCTGGAAGAAGGAGTGAAGGGCATCGCCGATGCCGCACGCGGCGTGGCCATGAACGGCGAACCGGTTCCGATCGTTTCGGGGAACGTGAGCCTGTACAACGGCAAGCCGGACGGCGGCGCCATCGATCCCACGGCCATCGTCTGCTGCATCGGCGTTCTGCCCGATGCACGCACGGCGGTGACCATGCAGCTCAAGAAACCGGATTCGGTTCTGCTCTTCGTCGGTGAAAGACGCGATGAGTGCGGCGGCTCTCTCTATGTGGACGTTCTGGAACAACTGACCGCCTCCCCGCGCGACACACTCCTCGGTTCACAGGTTCCCAAACCGGACTTTTCCGCCGTATCAAAACAGATTCGATTGATCACAAAAATTATTCAATCCGGATCGGCACACTCCTGTCATGACATAAGTGAGGGCGGACTTTTACTCGCCCTCTTCGAAATGACCCTTCCGCAGAGGCATCGGGGCGGCTCCACCGGCGTCACTGTGGACATAGCATCGTTCCATTCGTCTCTGCGGTCGGATGCCCTCCTCTTCAGCCAGACCGGCGGTTTTCTGCTCGAGGTTCCGCAACGCCTCGCCGAAGGCATGATCAGGAAAGGGACTGCCGCCGGCGTCCCCGTCTTTGCACTGGGGTCCACAACCCCCTCACCACGACTGACGGTCATGAACGGAAAGGAAACACTGATTGACGTAGATTTGCACCGCCTTCAGAATATCTGGAAAGAAGCGCTGTCTCTGGCCTGGTCAGAGCCGGTAAATTATAGTTGACATATCACATTATTACTGGTTTAATACTCCCCTTTTGTCCCGCAGCACGGGGCAGAGGTTTGCTTCCCCCACGTGATATGACGTTCTCCCTGCGCACAGCGCTCTCGGGTGTTGCTGCTTCCCTCCTCCTGCTTGTTGCCTCGCAGGTCCACGCATCCGGTGCGGTGACGATCATCCAGCAGAGTCCTGTTGGCATGTTCGGTGATTACACCATCACCTTCCCTTTGGGCTCACAGGTCACCATCAATGAACAGGAATTCAAGGAGCTGCCCGTTGCGGAGATCGGTACGTATCTGCTGCACATCTCTCCACCATCCGATGCCAAAATGACGACCACCGTCACGAAGAACGGCATCGATCTCATCGCCACCACGGATCGCGACGTGCGTTTCACGCTCGCGGATTTGGACGAGGTGACCGTTACGATCAAATATCGCTACGACGGAACCATCATCGTGGACAGTGATCCTGAGGGGGCATCCTTCGAGCTGCTCGGCCCCAATAATGCACGTGATACGGGCTTCAGTCCCGCCACCTACACGGGTATGCCGCCGGGGGCATACCGCGTCACCTTCCACAGACGCGCGGGGTGCAACTTGGTCTCGCCGATTCAGCGCTCGCTCAACGCCAATGCCACGCTCACGCTCTTCGGCAGATTTGCCTGCGGCGTGACATCCTCCTCCTCCTCGTCTTCCTCTTCCGTCACGCCCGAGGAACCCATAGCGGACACCAATGAAGGACGCATGGTCCGCATCTGGGTTGCCGCAAATCAGGCCGAAGCTCTGGCCGGCAGCATCGTGCGCACGACGATCACCGTGCGGAACACGGGTACGCGCACCATCCACAACGTAGTGGTCTCCGCCCAGATTGATCCCGCTACAGCCCAGTTTTCCACGCCGCTTCCGTTCTTCGGGACAATCACCGGAGAGACGGCTTTCTGGGAGATTCCGCAGCTCTACTCCGGCAACAGCTGGTCCGTCACGGTACCGCTCGTCTTGAGCAAGACGGCACAGCAGGGAACACGTGCGACCGTGACGGCACGCGTGTCGGCGGACGATCTGGCCGGGAATAATGCGGGTGCATCCCTCGTCTCCACGACGACTGTCGGCGTGACGGGGCTGCCGGTCACCGGCATGCGCTTCGATGTCCTCTTCCTGATCATGAGTTTGCTCTTCACCGCATTTATCGCAAAAAAAACCGTCGGGCGCCTGGCCACGGAGAGAGCCTGAAAACGGTCGCATTCCGCATCAGATAGGGCGTTCCCTCTGTGGAGCGCCCTTTGCGTGTTGGCGGCACCATGAAGCGCGGCCTCGTCCATTGCGAACAGTGGTCTCCATGCGCAACACTGTACTGTTCTTCCCTCCCACGTTTTATGACGTTCAGACGCATAACGCTGCTCCTCGTCGTGCTGCTCGGTTGCGGCATCCTCCCCGATCCTGCTGCCACCCAGAGCGGAAACACGATCACCGTGAATCAAACCCCGCCGGACGGATTCCCCTCCCTTTTCGGCAACTGGGTCCTGCTCAAGCCCGACGGCACGCGCACGGCAACAAACGTACCCACTCACGGGTACACAGATGCTCCGGCAGGCAACTATCTGCTCAATGTGATGCCCCCCTCGGGCTTCTCCGCGTCCGTCACCCTCACGCTCAACGGTGAAACCGTCGTCTTCGACAAACCACAGGCCGCCTTTCAGATGAACGAAGGAGGCACCGTCGTCCTCGCGATCCACTACACCCTGACCCTGTCCGGCAAAGTGAGCATCGATACCAGCCCTCCGGGATTCCCATTTACGCTCACCGGTCCGGATGGCGCCCGGTACACCGGCGTCTCGCCGGGATTCTACGATCCCATGCCCGTCGGTCTCTACTCCGTGACCTTCGACACGATCAAAGGATGCACGACACCCAGTCCCCAGTCGGGGCGCCTGATTAAGGACGGACGCGTGGTGCTCTCGGTGCAACTCGCCTGCGACAACCTTCCGCAGCTGGAGCAGCAGCAGGCGAAGGATCTGGAAAGTCAGTTCGTGAAAGCCATCATCGACGGCAAGACGGTGCTCTTCAATGATGTCCCCGTCGGACAGTGGTTCACCGCGTCCGTCCGCCGCGTGCTGGATGCCAAGGTGATGTCCGGCTACCGGGACGCCGATGGCCTCACGGCGGGTCAGTTCGGCCCGAACGACGCCGTGACGCTGGCCGAGCTCGCCAAGATCGCCCACCGGCTCGTGAGTATCGACGAAACCCGCGTCACGGATCCTCCGGAAAATGATGCGGCCAAAGGAACCTGGTTCGCCCCCTTCATCGCATCGGCCGAACAGCGGGGCTGGCTGGTCTTTCTCAACCGCGCGGTGGATCCCCTGCGTCCTGCCACCCGAGCCGAAGTCGTGGCCACATTCCTGCAGGCGCTGAATGTGAAGCGGGATTGGCCGACCGGCGCGATGTTCGACGATGTCTCGCGCGAAATCCCCTACGCCGACTGCATCGAGACGGCGGCGACCCAAAAACTGGTGGGCGGGTATACCGACGACAAGGGCAAACCCACGGGTCTCTTCGGTCCGGCGGACCCCGTCAACCGTGCTTCCATGGCCAAAATCATTGCGACCGCGATGGATCAGTTTCTGGTGGACTCGCCGTCATTCCAGCCGGAATGATGCGCAGATGGGAAACCTTCAGCCTTCGCCACGGATTATTTCATATATGACTTCTTTCCTGTTCCAACCAAGCAGTGAGAGAAGAAAGAAATTTCTTCCGTTGTGCCTGATCCTCCTGAGGCAATGATGCGATCAATGCTTTCTTATGGCTCTCCACATCCACCTCTGCAGGGAATACGCGCAGAGCATGAATGGGAAGCTCCATACTCATTTTGCCGTCCCATTGGAGCAAAGGAAATCCAAGACGAACGAGCGAAGCATCAAAAACGGCATCGACCGTGATCCATTCACCGCCAATATTCACTTTCAGAAAATCGTGAAAATCGGGAATAGTCTTTCCCGCAAACTCCTGCAGTTCCTGCGGCCAAGGCCGGATCGGAAACTTGCTGAAATCATGCTCGGCAAACCAACTCTGCACTTCATATCCCAGACTCTCGAAGAGCATCTTCAGAAGAGCATGCTTTCCGCTACATGTTCCTTTTCGAGCCAACAGAACATCATGAGCACCCCTGGATCCGATGTCTCCATAAGCAATATCTCTGACAAATGCGTATGCCGCTTTGCGCCCCTGCACATCCGGAAGCACATAAAATTGATGAGCCATTTTCTGAAACTGAGCCGAGGCATCGAAAGGCTGATGCATTCCCATACGGGGAACACGATAGCCCGATGACTCCATTTCAGAAAGAGACACCTACGCCCTACTCCTACTCCCTAATCCTTCATCATCCTCCCCGCCAGCTCCGTCACGTTTCCGGCGCCAAGGACGAGCAGGACGTCGTGCGGCTTAAGAATTTTTCCGCGGAGTAGACGCTCTGTTTCGTCAAGGGATTTGCCGTTGATCGCCTGAACGGCACTCCCCTTCTGCAGGTCCCGGACGAACAGATCCACGTCCACGGTGCCGCTCTCACAATCGGGCCGCGCATCGTAGATATTCGGGATCATGACGATCGCGGCTTCCGCAAACGCCTGCGTGAACGCCTCATACAATTTGCGTGTGCGGTCATGCGTGTGCGGCTGGAACACGACGACAATCCTTCTGCCGGGGTACGCGCCCAGCAGCGCCTGCACGGTTGCACGGATCTCGGTCGGATGGTGCCCGTAGTCGTCGATGACCGTGATCCCCTGCGCGGTCTCGCCTTTGACCTCCATGCGCCGCCAGCAGCCCGCGTAGTCGGCCAGCGAGGCAATGGCCTTCTCCGGTGCAATCTGCAGCTCCTTCGCAAGCGCTTGAACGAGCTGTCCGTTTTGTTGCATGTGCGTGCCGGGTGTTGCGAGCGTCGGGAGCGGGAACGTATCGGCATCGATGACCGTCCGCCCTCCACGCTCCACAATCGACACGCAGACGGGATCTTTTTCGTGCGTGATGACAAGACCGTCCGGCGGCAGACGCTTCAGGAAATCCACAAATGCCTGCTCGTAATCCTGCTGCGACCGATAGTAATCAAAATGATCGCCGTCCGCATTTGTGAGCAGAACGATCGCAGGCGAAAGAAAATGGAAGGACCGGCGGTACTCGCACGCCTCCACGACGAAGAGATGACTCCCCCCCTTGCGCCAGTTGCGGCCACCGAGCTCGCGGGCCTTCGTCCCCACGATCACACTGGGATCGAGCCCCGCATCGATGAGCACGCGCGCCGCCATCGCGGTCGTGGACGATTTGCCGTGCGTGCCGCAGACGGCGATTGTCTGAAAATCGTTCGTCAGCTCGCCAAGCGCCTGAAAGTACGACTGTTGCGGGATACCGAGCGCCAAAGCCCGCTCACGTTCGGGGCTGGTTCCCGGCACCGCCTCGGAATAGACGAAAAGATCGCAGTCCTCGGGAATATGCGACCCGTCCTGCGTGAGGAACACTTCGATCCCCTGCCCCGTAAGATCGCGCACGATCTCCGATTCCGTACGGTCGCTGCCAAGCACGCTGTGCCCCTGACTCGCACGGTATGCCGCGTAGGCCGAGAGCCCGATGCCGCCGATGCCGGAACAGTAAATTTTCATCGAGGGATTGGAGATGAGAGATAGTATATTAGGGATCAACTTGCATGGGTTCCAGTATTAGAAAGAGAAAGGTAATCTGTGCCATGATGAGCAGCCAATGAAATCCCGCCCCAATCCCCAATCCCCAATCTCTAATTCCTAATCCCTAAACCGTGGCCTATCAGCATATCGAACCGATCTCGAAGCAGCTCACGATCATCGTGGGTCTGACGGTTGTGGGGTTCATGGCGTTCGGTCTGGCACTCTCCTTCTACCGCAACGTGCTCTTCGAGCAGACGCTGGAGGATATCCGCAACCAGAATACGGCGCTGCGCCGGAGCATCGCCGCAGGATACAAGGAACTCGATTACTACCGTTCCGTCCAGTTCAAAGACAAGTACGCCAAAGAGAATCTGAGCATGGTGAAACCGGGCGAGAAGGTGCTGATCATCACCGAACAACAGCGTCCCCTCGACCAAACGGAAAGCGATCAGGGCAGTTATTCCGAAGAGCGTGAAGCCGCGTACATGGAACTGCTCCGTCAGATGCCGGTCTTCGAGCACTGGAAACTGTACTTCTTCCACTCTGACCGGATCGAGGAACTGAAACGGGCGCTCTGATCGGCTCCGCTCAGAACAGGCCCTGCTATTTATGAAGTACATGGCCGGAAGAACTCAGTGAGGGGTGAAGAGGAGCCCCGCACCAGAACTCGTTTCACTCGCTCGGTACGGGGCATGTCCCAGAACGTCCTCGGCAGGTAGTGGCTGTGGCATGTACCGAACGCCGTACTTCACAAAACAGGCGTCGAAGACGCCTGCGGCGCTCTGGTACATGGTTGCGGGGGCCGGATTTGAACCGGCGACCTCGAGGTTATGAGCCTCGCGAGCTACCAGGCTGCTCCACCCCGCGTCGAAACCTTGTCTATTCTGCCTGAGTATTTCCTTGCACGGAAGAGGAAAATGCGTAGAATCTCCCCGCTATGGCACATAAGAAAGCAGGAGGCTCCACCAGTAACGGCAGAGACAGTATTGCAAAGCGCCGCGGCGTGAAACGTTCCGGCGGGCAGGTGGTTTCGGCGGGTGAGGTCCTGATCCGTCAGAAAGGATTCTGGTACCGTCCCGGAGCCAATACGCACGTGGGGAAGGACTGGACGATTCATGCCTCCGTGGACGGACAGGTCCGTTTTTCCGAAAAACGCGTGGTGAAGTTCAGCGGCAAGCGCGAGCACTGCACCATGGTGCACATCGAACCGGTGAAAGCGTGAGAGCGAACGGCATGTTATAGTGGTGGATGTGCCCCCCTCTGTTCCCGATTTCAAGATTTCTCCGGCAACCATGCAACGTCCGTCGTCCCGTTCGGATGCCATGCATGGTCCGTTCTGGCAGAGGTTCTTTGAGGAAGCCGCCACCCGGATCTTCACCGCAGGGGGAATGATTGTCGACATCGGCGGAGGACTCAGGCTCGATCCGCGCAGAGGAGACAGAGTGAACCCCAATCACCAGAAACAATTCGGCCGTTTCCTTGCAGACACGCGCGTGCAGTACCGCGTGACGGATTATACCGGCCAGTTCCATCCCGATTTTGTGGAAGACATCCATGCGCTCTCCTTCGCCGATTCCTCGATCGACGGACTGTTCTGCATGGCCGTACTGGAACACGTCTACGATCCCAAAAAGGCTGCAGAGCAAGTGACACGCGTGCTCAAGCCGGGCGGCATGGGCCTCTTGTACGTCCCCTTTCTGTACCGCTACCACGCGACGACGACGAAGGACTACCTCGATTACTTCCGCTATTCGAAAGACGGAATCGCCTACCTCTTCCGCGGTTGCAGGGAAATCGAAATCTGCCCCGTGCGCGGGCTCTTCGAATCGCTCCTGCGCTTTACCCCGCTCCACCGCATCGGCATACTGCGCTGGCTGCTGCGCTGTCTTGATTGGAGCACAGCACGCATGCGCGTTGTTTCGGAGGTTCAAACTTCAGGATACTTCATTCGAATAAAGAAATAATCATGCTACGATGGATTCATGTCTGATCTCGGAGGTCCAGAAATAGGCGCACCCGGCGAGGGGGCAGCGGGCGGGTTCGAGGAGTTGAGCGAAGAAGCCAAACAGCGCTTCGCCGCAGCGGCTGCCGGCATGCAACAAATCCGTCGCGAGGAGAAGAAGAGCAAGCGCCGCGACGATCAGGTGGCCAAGGCGATCGTCCAGTTCCTGGATGAAGCCGATCACACGCACCTCTTCATCCTGATCTCCCGTCTGGTCGCCCGCGACTGCCCCAGTATCTTCATCCTCGCCATTCTCTCGCTCATTCACCAGGGCTGCCGCGATACGGTGAAGGAATACTTGGGCGAATTGCTGAAAGAGATCCCCGAACCGGATCTGTCGGCTTCAAACGCTCTGACGAAAAGCGGCGCCATCGCCGTGGAGGAGGGTCAGATTCTCATCCGATGGATCACACGTCTGCAGACCGTGCTCTCGCTCGATGTCGCCGGAATCCTCCTGAAACTCATGATCGACGAGAAACACATCGACGGCACCATTCTGCAGCTCACGACATTCGTGCTGCAGGAATTCTTTCGCGCGCAGAAGAAAGAAGTCCCGTTCGAGAAGCTGCAACCTCTCACCGCAAGCATCCTGCAAACGGTCTTCGAACCGTTCATTCCGGGGGTACGCAAACTCCTGCAGGAACGGGTGAAGGAGGGAAATTGAGAGCGAGGAATCTGCCTCACCCCTATCCCCCTCTCCGCCCCGGCCGACGCCAACCGGAGAGGGGGCAAATTTTTTCATTGAACAAAACTGGAAACAGGAGAAACACTCCCCTCTCCCGTCGGCGAACGGGAGGGTAGGGAGAGGGGTTGGGGAGTGAGGCAAGGCCAAGAAACCTCATTGAGCTCCGAAGGGAAAATCCTGAAGCAGCGTCTGTTTCACTCCGTTCACTTCAGCGTAGAGACGCAACCGGTCCGCCGGAACCTCGAACCCCGTTCCTTCGAGAATCTTCATTACTTTCTTCTTCACCGTATTGAAGCGCTGCGGATGCCCGATGCGCGCGAGCGTGATGTGCGGCGCGAAGGGCCGCCCGTCGGACCACGGGCAGGTCTTTTTCACGCGCGCCAGCTCCTCGCTGAAACCAACGGAAAGAAAAAGAACATGATCCTCGCCTCTTGCTCCGAACGTCTCTGCACCCGTGACCTTCATCGTGAACGGCGCATGGAGAGAGGAAATTTTCCGGGCCTGCGCCACTATCCCCTGATACTCGAGCTGCCCCACGCTCGGCCAGAACATGAGTGTCAGGTGCGGGGAGGCGGGATTCTGAAAACGAAGGATATCCGCGAAGGACTTGAGCTCCTCCTGCAGCGCCTGAAACAGCCACTTGGGCTGTCCTTCGAGAGACAGCGCGAGAAAGACGGAGCGGAGGGGGAAATGCATTTCCACGGACCCATTCTACTGAAATGATTGGATGGTCGCACCCGTTGAGCTAGCCTAGCTCCATCGTTCACCCCATCCCCATGGAATCATGTATCGCCTGCAGCATGCCGCTCGCACAACCGAAAGATAAGGGTTGCGACACGAAGGAGGGGCCGGTGTGCGTTCACTGTATGACGCCGGGGGGCGGCGTGAAAAACTGCGATGAGGTGTTTGAAGGCGGCGTGGCATTTTTCTTGTCTGCGACGCAAACGACGGACCGCATCCTGGCTGAAAAGCTCGTCCGCAAGACGATGAATGGCCTGCCCTATTGGCAAAAAAATCCCTGCTCCTGCCTGAAAGGAGAGCAGGCGAGCGATGCGGAGTTTGCGGCGGCGATGACTCAGCTCTAGCGCTTGAGCACGCTCAAAAACGCCTCCTGCGTGAGTGTCATCCCTCGACTTCGCTCGGGATCACGGCTCTTCCATGAAACAACGAAGGACATTCTTATCGTTTCAGAACACTCAGGAACGCTTCTTGGGTCAACGTGACCTTGCCCATTTTCTTCATGCGCTTCTTCCCCTTCTTTTGCTTTTCGAGCAGCTTGTTCTTGCGCGTCACATCGCCGCCATACAGGTACCCCGTCACATCCTTGCGGTAGGCCGCCACGGTTTCGCGCGCCACGATCTTGCCGCCGATCGCGGCCTGCACGGGAACCTGGAACTGCTGCTTCGGCATGACCTCCTTGAGCTTCTTGCAGATGACGGCACCCACGTGGTGCGCCTCGGACCGGTGCACGATGGTCGAGAGCGCATCCGCGCTCTCGCCCAGCAGAAGAATCTGCAGCTTCACAAGATCCCCGGAACGGTATCCGATGGGATCGTAACTCATGGAACCGTAGCCGGACGTCGCCGACTTGAGAAGGTCGAAGAAATCGAGCACGATGCCCTGCAGCGGCACCTCGAAAATGAGCAGAGCGCGCTCGGCATCGAGATAGCTCAATGCCTGCTGAATGCCGCGGCGCTCCCCGACGAGCGTCATGGCGGCACCGATATCCTGCGCGCGGCACACGATCTCCAGCTTCACCCACGGTTCGCGCACCTCGGCGATGCACGAAGGATCGGGAAAGTCCGCGGGATTGCTGATGCGAGCGGTATCCGGTTCGTCCGGTTTGAGCAGGCTCGCGCGCACCACCTCGGCCGGGCGGCGGACAGCCAGCTTCACTTCGTAGAGCACGCTCGGCGCAGTGATGATCAGATCGCAATCGTGCTCGCGCTCCAGCCGCTCCTGCACGATATCCATATGGAGAAGTCCGAGGAACCCGCAGCGGAACCCGTTGCCCAGTGCCGCATTGTGTTCCGGCTCGAATTTGAGAGCGGCATCGTTGAGGGCCAGCTTCTCCAGCGCCTCGCGAAGATCGGGATAGTCATCGGCCTCCGACGGGTAGAGCCCGGCAAAAACCATGGGCTGCACTTCTTTGTAGCCGGGAAGCGCTTTCACCTCACTGGAAGAAGAAACGGTATCCCCCGTCCGCACCGAGCGCACATCTTTGGATCCTGTGACGATGTAGCCGATTTCACCTTCTTGCAGAGCGGGATCCGATGCGTACTTGGGCGCGAAATGTCCCAGATCCAGCACCTCGACCGGCGTCTTGGTCCCGAGCAGGTGCACCCTGTCGCCCTTTTTAAACTGACCCTCCACGACGCGCACGTAGGCGACCGCTCCACGGTAGGGATCCATGATGGCATCGAAGATGAGAGCGCGCGCCGCAGCCGTACTGCGTACTGCATTCTGCGTACTGCTTCCCAACCGGGGTGGAGGAATCCTCCCGATCACCGCATCCAATACATCAGGTACTCCCCTGCCCTCCTTGGCGGAAATTCGAAGGATGTCTTCTTTCTGACATCCGAGGAGTTTTATCACTTCCTCGCTCACGCGCTCGGGATCGGCCGCGGGCAGGTCGATCTTGTTGAGGACCGGAATGATCGTGAGATCGTGCTCCATAGCCATCGTGAGCACGGCCAGGGTCTGCGCCTGAATGCCCTGCGAGCAATCGACGAGCAGAATCGCCCCCTCGCACGCCACGAGACTGCGGCTGACCTCGTAACGGAAATCCGTGTGCCCGGGCGTGTCGATGAGGTTCAGCTGGATTCCCTTCCAGCCCATCCGCACGGGGGTCAGCTTGATCGTGATGCCGCGCTCCCGCTCCAGGTCCATCATGTCGAGCAGCTGCTCCTTCATCTCGCGTTTCTGGAGTGTGCCCGTGGCTTCGATCATGCGGTCGGCCAGCGTGGACTTGCCGTGGTCTATATGAGCAATAATGCAAAAGTTACGTATTTCCATACTTATCCAGAAAGAGAAGCGCGACCTGCCCCGCACCGAACGAGCGGTCACAGACCCCGAGCGAAGCCGAGGGGAGCGAGGTCTGGTGCGGGGTGATGCAGAAGTTACGAATATCCATAATTCGTATAACGGCTCCACAATAGCAAATTCCGCTTCTTGAAGACACCGATTGCCCGATTACTTCTGCACCGCCTCGAGTACCCTCGCCCCGGCATCCAGCAGCTTCTCATACTCTGCGATCAGATTTTCATACCGCGATAGATAACGATCTCTCGATAATGCAGTGATCTCTTCAGTCTTCTTCGGATTCCATGTATTCATCTGATCACGTGCATCCAGCCGTTTCTGGTGCTTCTCCTCTTCCCAACTACGGCTACGGGCCTCATCGAGCTTTCGAAAGTCCACGCCGATATTCCTCGCGGGACGCGCTGGATCCGTCACAAGGTAATCAGTGAGGGGGAACAAACGCTCATACTTCATTTTCTGTTCCCGCGCATGCTTGCGCACTTCTTCACACCACAGCTGTACAATCTCTGCATATTCGCGCGTATCAGTATCCGTGATCGACCGCTTCGCACGCTCAATGGCCTGCGTCAAACGGGTGGATCCGTCTTCGATTACGAAACACTGTTGCCGACGCTTCAGGTACATGAGTTCAGTGCGATAACGCGGTATCGTACGATCAATATCGGGATATCCCTCGTACAGCTCAATGGCTGCAGTGATGCCTTCGTACTCCCGCGGTACCTGAAGACGGGCATCGCGCATCATGACGCGTCGCAAATCGGCAGCGACGAGCACGATGCCAATGGGACCAAGCACCTTTCCAATCCGAGATGTTCGCGATGCGCCCTCGGCAACTTTCTCGGCTGTTGCGGTTTCGCCTGCAACAGATCCCTCCACAACGACGGCACCCGCACCACGCAGACGGCTGGGTAGTCGCACAAGACCACGTGCACCGCTCCAGAGTCCGCTCCCAATTGAACGGGCGACTTTGCCCCCTGCTTTGATGACGAGGATCGTACCGACAATCCCAATGACCAATGCAACGCCCGCCGTAATGAGGAACCATTTCTTCAAATTATTGAATCGCTCACTCAGGACATTAAGTGCCAGGCCGACATCGAGGTGCACATCAATATTCTTATCCACGCCATGCAGGAATTTCGCATACTCCCCCATAAAGCCGGAAGGTGGTTGGTCGGCACCGAAATCACCCTGTAACTGCCGGATGAGCATGAGCGAAACAGTTGCATCCCCGTACATCGCCCTCAATGCATCCACATTCGATGGAGTGACCCGTTCATTTGGAAGCATGGCTACACCCTCTTCATTAAACTTCACTGTTTCCAGCGCCACAGCCGAAGGCGGCTTCACCATCTGGAGGAGCGTGATGGACTCTCGGAATTGCTGCACCTTGGAACGGTCAAACTTCTGCATGAGGTCGAGGATGCTCGTGGCCTTCTCGCGCACGGTCTTCTTCTCCTCATCGTTCAGTTCCTCCCAGCGTTCCTTGCCGACGGGCCATCCCATTGCCTCATCGAGCGGCTCTGTGAGAGAATCCTGTGCCGCCTTCTTCAATCCGAATTTCTCGGGAACAGCGATGGTGAAGAACTCCGCAAGACGATGTGTCATCTGCCTCACGGCCTCACGACCGTTCTTGTTCCATAGATCTTCCGTCTTCTCTTTCATGCCCGGATCCAACAGGTCCTTTTCGACGCGTTCGAGAAAATTCCCCATCTGCCCAAGGTGATGCGCCTTACGCATCTCCATATTCTCGGCAATGGCATCGCGGACTTCGGGGGGGGTTTTGAGCGGACTGATACCGCCAACCCCTTCAAAGCTGTACTTCTTGCCGAACTGCTCCTGGATCGCCGAGAGTTCGGTCTGTGCAATGCCATACTCCCCGAGATCCTGAGTCAGAGAAAGAATCTCACCGGTGACCGCACGCCGTTTCTCCCCAAGCTCAGCAAACTGTGCATTCACCGATCTGACGCGCTGCTGCAGAAAGTCGTGCCGGTCTTTATCCGCTTCCGTAAATTCCCCTTTCCCTCCTTCTGCAAGCTTGTGTTTGAGTGCAAGACGATCCAGTTCGGCACGCGCATTCGTCAGCACAGGATCACGTGCAATCTCACTCTGTTGGCTAAGAAACTGCTTATAGCGAAATTTCAGGAACTCCAGAACCATCTGCTTCGGCACGTAGCCAGCTTCAATTCCCTGCAAGCCATGATTGCCGGCAAGAATATCAATGATACGCTGGTTCAGCTGATTGGCACGGATCAACTTCTGATCGTTGTCCCCCTCCAGTGCAGCCAGACTTTCTGCCGAGAGCCTGCGAACGTATTGCTCACGCAACTGCTGTAGTGATGCCCGATCACCAAAACCCTCTGCACTATGCTGATCAAGCAGGAGCACCTGTGAGAAGCCTACTCGCTCCTGTGTGGCCTCCTGCAGGGCAGCCACATAGCGATCGGTATCCATCTCCATCTTCTGAATTTCCTGCGGCACAGATGGGACTCTGGCGCGGAGAACCCGATAGAGCCGGAGACTGGCAACCACGTGACCCTGTGCCTGCCGGAAGTACTCGTGATACGCAACTGCCTGCTCGGCCACAATGAGCTCCTTGAGCTTTTCAGAATCCAGTGGCTTTCTCTCGTTCTTCGCTTCCTGTAATTCCTTGAGGCGTTGCAGTGCCGCGCGACGGTAGAGCAGCTCATTGTACCGGCTCTGTTCATTGTAAGTATCAATGCGATGATCCTTCACAATATCCTTCAGTTCCTTCTTAATCCATTGCTCTGTAATTTCACCAGGCAAAGGTTTTGCCTCCGGACCAAGCGTGCGCTCCAGTGCGTCGAGCGATCGGGAAAAAGACGGACCACGTTCGTTGGCTTCAGGTGCGCCTGCGGATGGTCGTTCGACTGGCATTGTTGGTGTGTAATGTGTGTGGCGTGAAACGCCAAGACTTATATGGGTCCCCCTGCTCCGGGAATGGGTTGAGCAGGAGGGGGCACGGCCAGTTCTCCCGCACCGGGAGGAAGAGGGCTTCCGGGAACGGGAGGCATCATCTCACCTGCAGCATCCGCGGCACCGAAGACCTTACCCAAACCGAGCTTGGTTGCGGCCAATTCCAAATTCCCTGTTGCATACAGTGCAAGAGCCGTTCCTCCGGCGATGAGAGCGAGGAGCAAGATCGCCGAAACGAACGGATGGCCCTTGCCGAAGCTTTTCATCTTCTCCCATGCGCGTGCAAAGAGCCCCTTCTTTTCGGGAGATTTCACGTCCTTCAGGAAACGGTCTTTCTGTCGCAATACCTCGCCGGCCAGCTCGAGCTGTTCATTGAGAAAATCAGGATTAAATGCAGGATCAATGTTGCGCAGGTCCTGTTCATGCTCCATCAATTTATTGAAGAGAAGCCGGCGTCCATCAACACTTTGCAAAGACAAAGCCACTTCCTGAATATTCATTTCCAAGTACTGCGAGAGGCGTTCCGGAGTCGGAATGAATTTGGGAAGAATCTCAACACGGGACCCTTTCCTGCGGTCACCGCCGGAAGGAGCGTCTGCCGGTGAAAGCTGGGAAACGGACATGCTTACGCAGAAAAGGCGGCAGAAATAAGAGAATGCCGGACTGTCGCGAGCGACTGAATGCCTTCGATGTCGCTGTCATCTTTTGCCTGTGACAGAAACTCCCGAATGATTCTCGTAAGGGGAATAGGGCCGATCGCAAAACAGAGTTCAGCCAGATCTGCATCATTCACATCACTGAGATCGCTCCCTGAAACCAAGGAAACCAGTGTTCCGACATCGGTAAGTGTACGTGCACGTTCGACGATGCTCATGAGTTTTTTATCATGCAAATGAACCAAATGCAGACGCATCGAACGATGCTGTATATCATCATGGGAGGGCACCGCCTCCACTACCACCTCCCACCCCTCCTGAAGCTCCGCCGGAAGAGCTCCGAACGCCTTCTTTTCCTCGCCTGTGAGGTAAAGCGTATTCATAACTCTATTCTACCAGATTTGCTCTTTTCTGGGAATAGCGCGCCCTGGAGCTGCCGCTCGCCATCCGAGAGCAAACCGGAAACATCTGAAGCCGACATGCCGGCGAGGGAAGAAAGCTTGTCCCCCTCTTTCTGCGACACGGTTTCGAAAGGAACACCCATCGCCAGTGCCGCCAGTGCCCCGTGGTACCGCTGAGAAAGGACAAAACCTGCCGCACCCACCTGAGCTGCAAGCTTCTCCACTGACCGGACCGGAACAATGACCGAATCGGGCAGCGAAAGAACGTGCGCAATGGAGCGACAGACTTCCTGCTCCCGCCTGTCATCCGGTTGAAGCGAGAGAATGTGCACTCCCTCCCACCCGCCGCCAGCCCGCAGCGCTGCCACCCGTTGCATGAACGACTCGGAGGAATTTTTTCGCGGAATAACGACGAGCAATTTTTTTGCATCATTGATTATCTTTTGCGCAGTAAATAGCGAAAAAATAGGATCACATGCTTGAATAATATTTGTGTTCTTCTTCCAAGGCTCCACCAGCGCGAACGATGCCGCATCGCGCACACTCACAAAGGCTGCATGAGCGACCGTCCACCGGGCGCACCACTCCCCCACTCGCGTCCGAAAGGGACCGACTCCCTGAAAGGCGAGGAAGAACGGCTTACGAAGAAGCCAGCAGACGAATGCATGCCACCACCAGAGGAGCGGGGCACGCACGGACTCGATGTCCGTGAAGAGCGTTCCCCCTCCGAAGACAAGTCCGTCACTCGCACGAAGAGCAATAAGCGTCCTCCACCAGCGAGTCGAAAGAAGCGAATGAATCCCCGCAGGCAGCCGCGGAAGTTCTCCGTCTGTTGGATGTGCGGAGAGCACATGCCATTGAGCCTGCGGGTATGCGGCGAGAAAGTACTGACGCAGCGCTTCATCGCCGAAATTGCCGACGCCGTAATTCCCGACAAGCAAATATCTCACAAAGACACTATACCTCGACCCTACGCCCTACGCCCTATCCCCTACACCCTACGCCCTACGCCCTATCCCCTACACCCTACGCCCTACACCCTATTCCCCCTTCTTTTCCTCCTTTGCCTCCGTCTCAACAGAAGCCTCTGTTACCGGTTCGGGTGCGGCGGCGATTTTGAACTCCTCGGCCGTGGTGAAGCGCTCGCTCAAGCGTGCGGACTTGCCCAAGCGACCGCGGAGGAAATTGAGCTTGGCACGACGGACCTCGGCCACCTTCTTCACTTCGATCTTCTTGATGACGGATGACGAAAGCGGGAAATTCTTCTCCACGCCAACCCCCGAAGCGATGCGGCGCACCGTGATGGTGCGATCCGTGGGTACGTGCCCGTTATGCACGCCGATCACGAGCCCCTCGAATATCTGAATGCGCGCCTTGCCGCCCTCCTCATCCTGAATCTGCTCGTGCACACGCACCGTGTACCCGGGTTTGATCTCGGGATGCTTGGGAAGAAAGCGTTCTGCCTGTTCGTGGAGAATCTGATGAACCATTGCGAAAGTGGCAAAAGGCTACAGAGGAGGGCTGAAGAAGTAAAGCAAAAACTCAGCATCCCTACCCCTACGCCCTACGCCCTAACCCTACTTTTTCAGCGCTTCCTCAATCTGCTTCTGTAAAGCATTCGTGATCAGCAGGTGGCGCGGGTCACTCAGGATCTCGGTGACAAAACGGTCTTTGAGGCTCAGGCGGTACAGAAAATCCCCTTCGGAGAAGATGGAGTACTTCACGTTCTTGAGGCTGGGATCCTGCAGCAGCAGCGCCTCCAGCATCTCTTTCTTCAGGTCACCGACGATGAACAAATCCACCTTGCTCTCGGAACCCACGAAGGTGCCGGCGAGCAGAATCAGCTTGATCCCGGTGAGCTTCTTCAAGCTGGCCACGATCGGGCTCTCGGCCTGAATCTCCTTGGTGAAGATCCCTTTGAGTTCATTGAAGAGCGGAAAGTCCGGATCCACGTGATAGTACTTTTTGCGGTTGCGGTGGCGCGCACGGACGAGCCCGATCCGGCGAAGGTTTTCGAGCTCCCGGCGGATAGAGTTGATCTGCTCATGGAGCAAACGCGTCAGCTCGCGAATGAAATACTCCTCCTCGGGATGGAGAAGGAATGTCGAGAGGAGCTTCACGCGCGTCTGCGAACTGAACAGTGCTTTAAGGATGACGGACGACACGAGCACAAACAGTACTCATGAGTACACGGATAGTGCAAGAAAAGTGATCAGACAATTGTTCTATGATTTTGTTCAGAAATACGGCTTATTCTAGCCTAAATCATCAAATGATGCCAAAAATTGCACCAATGAGTGAACACTAATTATACTCAACTGTGAGGACATATTGTGTTCTAAGTATACTTTTCATCACCTTCACCATTCATTAAGCAGCAGAAAGCATGACCAATTGAGAATAATGGCAAAATGTGCTAGAATAATCGGAATGCTTTCAAAAAGAAAAACCCTCTTCGCAGTGTTCTCACTCCTGTTCCTTGTGTGGATCATGAGATCGGAAGGTTTGAATGCTCTAGCCCTGATGGAATCCGCCAAGGCCGCTGATCAGATAGACCCATTTTTCACTGCATTTAACAAATTTTTCAGCTGGATCGGGGCTTTTGCGCATTTTCTCATCTACATCCTCACAGCAATTTGCGGAATGCTCCTCGATCCCGGATTCATGAACCTGCGCACCGACGGACAATCGATGGGCGCAACGCTCCTGAAGATCTGGCAGATCTCGCGCAACATCACCAATATCCTGCTCGCGTTCCTGCTCATCATCGGTGCGATCATGACCGTGGTCTTCGCCGAAGGCGGGTACGTGCAGAAGTATGCCGTGAAGTTCGTGCTCGCCGTGATCCTCGTCAATTTCTCGTGGTTCTTTCCGCGTGTCGTACTGGATCTGGCCAATATTCTCACGGCAACGGTTTACTCGCTCCCCAGCGCCATCAATACCCCCTGCATTGCGTACAAAGAAAACGGAGATCCTGATCCGGACGGATGCAAAGTCATTACGGACTATGCATTCTTTCAGAATGTCGAACCGCCGGGGATGACCTGCCCCATAGACTTCGGCGGACAGAAAATCATCTGCGTCAAGGAAGAGGTCCTCGATGCGGATGCCAACACGCCCAATGCCATTATGGGGGCTCTGGTCAATAATCACGCGCGATTCAAGTACTTTGAACGTGTGGTGAAGCCGCAAGGCGCGAATAATCCGTTTGCCGGTCCTGCTCAACTCGCACGTCTGCCGCAGCTGCTCACCTTCACTCTGCTCATGTCGATCATGGTCTTTTTCAGCATCGCACTGCTCTTCCCGCTCCTCGCATTGACGCTCGTCCTCCTGATCCGCATCCCCATCATCTGGATCACCGTGGCCTTCATGCCCTTCATGTTCATCGGGTTCGTGGCAGGCGACTCGGGCGCACTGAAGGCATTCAATCCCATGGAAATCTGGAACAAGTTCGTACACGCGGCGTTCATTCCGGTGGTCACGGCCATCCCCTTCTCCATCGGCTTCATCATGATCAACGTGGCCACGGCCAATCCGCCGACGGGATGGAATCCGGACCACCCCTTCCTGCGCAAAATGGGACTGCCTGCCCTTCCGGGAACCAATAATCTCTGGCAGATCGTCTGGGTCGGCATGGCGATTGCCGTTGTGTGGATGGGGGCAAAAGCCGCATTCAAGATGGATGCCCTGTTCGAAAAATTCGCAGCCCCCATCATGAACGCCGGCGGCTCTATGGGTAAGTTGTTCATGAAACTGCCGCTGCTCCTGCCGCTGCCGCTGCCGGGAGGCGCCACACCGCTGGCCGCCCTGCGCGTTGCAGCGAATCCCGAGCAGGCGTTCATCGATCCGATGGGCAAATTCCGCATCCCCGAAATGATCGGTGGTGCACCTGGGCCGGCAGGAGCCGCTGCGACAAAGATCGCCAATCATGTGAATGTGACCGTCTCCATCCAGCATAATCTCACAAATGCCGTGCGTGACTTCAATGGAGCTGCCAATGAGGCATTACGCAATCAGGCCTTCGAACGGATTCGAACGGAGATTGAAAAAATCAATCGAGACCAGAACCTCAAAATTGACACGAGCAACAACAGAACCATTGCGGACATCATGCGAAAAATCTCCGAGAAAACACCAGCTGTCGAAAGGATCCGTGATGAAACAAAAATAAAGCCGTAATCCTGCAGTCAACATGGCCGAAACCCAACGCGAATCACCGGCAGCCCCCGAACAGCGCGAACGCATCTCGGAAAACGAAGTGCGACAGGCCCTGACACGGAACAGAGCGGAGAACCGGCCAGGGAACCCGCGCGATGCGGAGCGGCAGGACGCCGAAAACGAGGGCGACCTCGGACTTCTGGCCATGTCCGCCGAGATGCTGCCGCGCGATGGAAAAATGTTTCAGAAACAGCTCGAAAAGGAAAAAAAGAAGAGCGACAGGCCGCATCTGATCGACAGACAGAAGAACGCACAGGCCGTCATCGGCGCATACATGCAGGGGCTCAAGCAGGATCTGAGAGCGGGATTCACGGAGGAGGATTTCCGCCAGCCGTCGCGCGCCCACGGCAAGAGCATCCAGCGAAAGATTGAGGCAATGCTGGATCAGGCACAGCGAGAAGGTCTCGTGACGGTATGGAACGGGCGCGTGGCGAACAGAGTCGGCGATGCCGCCGCATGGATCGAGGAGCTGCAACAGATGCGCAACGGCCCCGACCTTTCACCCAAGCAGAAACAGGCGGTCATGCGGGTCGAGCGCTTCTTCCAGATGGTGCTGGAGGGCGATCCGGTCTATGCGCAGACCCAGCGAGCCATGAGCCAGAAGCGCCCGGACTCCCTGGCCGTCCAGCGCGGCAAGGGGGCCCTCAAGATGCTGGGCGTGCTCGCGATGGCGGGCATGACGCTCCTCTCGGGGCTGCTCGATATGAAGAACAGGCGGATTTCGCCCTACACGCTGGCGTGGCTGGGGCTCACCGGATGGTCAGTGGGATTCTTCAGGGGACAGGCCAAAGTCGTGCGCGACCAGCTCGCGTTCGTGCCGACCAAGGAATGGGAGAATCTCTGCAAGACACTCAACATCAAGGGTCAGGACGGCGTGGACATGATCGCGTTCATTCAGCGTGCCCACAAACAAAAGAACGGCAAGAAAGCTCTGGAGCTCCTCAAGAAAGGCCGCCAGCAGAAACAGGTGAATCCGCAGGAGTACGTGCGCGTCCTGCTCGGAGAAAATCCGCAGGGACCCGACGCGCTGATGGCAGCGAAACTCAAGACGCTCTCTCCCGCGCAACTCTACGCGCTGTGCCAGAACCTGACCTCCGTCACCGACCGCGAGGCCAATGCGCTCATCCGCGACTTCGTCGAACACAATGTGAACAGCCAGACCGTCGCGCCGGACCTCAAGCAGCTTGAGACCCCTCCTTCCGCTTCAGCTCTTTCAGGAAAACCTCAAACACATCCCCCTCAAGGATAGGACACGACGCCTCGATGCGCATGCCGCACTCGGTCCCCTCTTTGGCCTCTTTGATGTCACTCTCGCCTTTGCGCAGTGACAGAATACGACCGGTCCCCACCTGTTCGCCGCCGCGCTGGATACGGAACGGCAGGCGTTTGAGCGTGCCATCCGTCACGCGGCCGCCCACGATCTGCTCGCTCTTCTTCGTCAGGAAGATCTTGAGCACCTGCAGGTGACCCATCACCTTCTCGGTATCCACCGGCTCCACCAGACCCTTCAGGAGCCCCTCCATGTCATCGAGGAGAGCGTAGATCACTTCATACTCGCGCACGCTCACGCCTTCGCGTTCGGCGATGGAACGGGCCCCGCTCGGCACCGGAACGTGGAACGCCACGACGATCCCCTCGCTCGCCGCAGCCATGGAAACGTCGCTGTCCGTCACTGCCCCGACGGAGGCGTGGATGATCTTGACGGTGACTGTCTCGGTCGTGAGCTTGGCGAGGGCCTCTTTGAGCGCCTCGAGCGAGCCCTGCGCGTCAGCCTTGAGCACGATTTTCAGCTGCGTCAGCTTGCCCTCCGAGAGCCGGCTGACAAGGTCCACGAACCGCTGCGTCTGCCGCAGGTTCCGCCGCTCCTCCACGGCCGCCAGAAGGTCACGGGCCTGTTTTTCCGAAGAGACAATCTGCAGGATGTCGCCCACCTCGGGAACTTCATGGAACCCTGCCACCTGCACAGCCCCCGACGGGCCCACCTCCTCAAATCTATTGCCGTGGGCATCGGACATGGTGCGCACCTTGCCGAGCGTGCGTCCGCACACGAAGCTCTCGCCGTGGTGCAACGTGCCGGTGTTCACGATGATCGTTGCCAGAGGACCCAAGGAGGGGTCGAGCCTGCTTTCGATGACAGTGGCCACGGCGGACCGTTTGGGATTGGCGGTGAAGGAATGGATTGCGGACAGGAGCACGATCGAATCGAGGAGATCCGTGATCCCCTGCTTGGTCTTGGCCGAGCACTGCACGAACGGCACCTGCCCGCCCCACTCCTCGGACTGGATTCCCTGCGCCGCCATCTCGCCCATCACGCGGTTTACGTCGGCTCCTTCTTTGTCCATCTTGTTGAGCGCCACCAGCATGGGGACTCCGGCCTCCTTGGCATGGTCGATCGCTTCGATCGTCGTGGGTTTCACGCCCTCGTCCGCGGCCACCACGATCACCGCGATATCGGTGACCTTCGCCCCGCGGGCGCGCATGGCCGTAAAGGCTTCGTGACCCGGCGTGTCGAGAAAGGTGATCTTGTGCACTTCTTTGGATCCCGCCGACATGTGTTCCACCTGGTACGCGCCGATGTGCTGCGTAATGCCGCCCGCTTCGCCGCCCGCCACATTCGTCTCGCGGATGGCATCGAGGATCGACGTCTTGCCGTGATCGACGTGCCCCATCACCACCACGACCGGGGGACGCTTGACCAGATTCTCCGGCTCATCCTTGAGGAGCTCCTCCAGATTGCGGCTGAACAGATCCTCCGCGGATGCCGATTCCTGCTGCTTTGCCACCGTCACACCGAGCTCGGTCGCCACGATGGCAGCCGTATCGTAGTCGATGGATTGCGTGATCGTGGCGAGGACGCCGTTCTTCATGAGCGTCTGCACCAGCATGGGCACCTGAATGCCAGTCTTTTCGGCCAGCTCTTTCACCGTGATGTGCGCCGGCAGGGAGACGACACCTTCTTTCTTCTTGATCTGCTCCTGATGGGAAGAGGCGATAGAACGCTTCTCGAATCCATGAGGCTTGCGACGATCGAAGGACCGCCGTTTCGGCGAAGAGGGACGCCGCCGGTCGAGAGCCTGCGCCTCGCGGGCAATCGCCTCGCGCGAAACATCGTCGAGCGTGAGTTTACGCAGAACATTCACGCTCTTGCCGGCATCGTCGGCAGCGTTCCCCTCGGCTGCCGGGGGAGTTTCGGTTGCGGCGGGGGCTGCGGGGGCTTCGGGCGCTTTTTTCGGAATATCCTCGTCACCCAGAGACATGCCCTGCAGCGCCTCCATGTCGACCTCCTTGCCGTACTTGCGTGCAATGAATCGGATGATGCCCTGCGCGAGCGTATCCGACACCTCACGATCCGTGGCTTTGACACCGAAATTCACCTGTTCCAGCTCGTGGCGCAGCTGCTGGCCGGTCATACCCAATGCTTTCGCAACCTGTACAAGTCGCATACTAGTAGGAAGAAGCACTTCCGCCACTTCTCTCTCTCTTCAGGAGGAGAGACCGACCTGCCCCGAGCGGAGTCGAGGGGGTGAAGGGGCGCGAAAGAAATACAATGAAGTTCATGCTCTGGGGCAAGAGAAACACAGTAAAGCCGCTTTCAGTGTAGCGCCGGCGACACAGAAAGCGAGATAAAAACTCTTTCTCTTCATTCCGCTCCGTTCTTCTTCTCCTCGGCTTTGGCGCCCGGTCGTTTCTTCGTCTTCTTCCTGCCGCTCAATTCCTCCACGATATCGAAGGAAGATGCTGCCTTCTGCGGTGATTCGGCTGTCTCGTCTTTTCCGCTGACCGGCGGGGACGCGTGAGCGGACGGGACGGGTTGTACACGTTCAGAAGCCGGTAAATGCTCGACCTCTGCGCGCTGGCGGTCCATACCCTCCCGGATCTTCGCAACGGCCTCGAGCACCGCAAGCTGGAAATTGGCTGCCTGCGGCAGGCGGAAGCCGGATGCCCGCGGATGCCCGCCGCCCCTGAAGAGCTGCGCTGCGAGCACATTGGCGTCAATGGCCGGCGAGGATCGCATGCTCGCCTTGATTTCACCGTCCTCCATTTCGACGAAAATGACGTGCACGTCCGCATCGGGGATCGTGGAGATCAGTTCATCCAGAATGCCCGAAACCTCCCTGCTCTGTGCGCCCATTTCGGCCAGATCTTCGCGGCTGACGGCGGACCAGGCGACCTTGGCACGATCATCGATCTGGATGCGGTTGAGGGCGCGTCCCCAGATCTTGAGCGTCGTGAGAGGCTTGGTCTTGTAAATATGCTGGATGATCTCCTGCTGCCGCGCCCCGAGATCCAGAAGCTCCGCAGCCACCTCGAGGGAACGCGGCGTGGTGTTGGGATTCTGAAAACTGCGCGTATCGGTGATGAGCCCCGTGAGGAGAAGGGTCGCCAGATCCCCCGTGATCTTCTCGCGCCAGTGGGGAACGTGCGTGAACCAGTGATAGAGCACCTCCGTCACGCTGGCCGAAGTCGTGTCGATCAGCTGCAACTGACCGTACCGCGTATTCGAGATGTGATGATCGATATTGAGCACAGGGACCTCCGCGAACAGGTCCACGTGCTGAAGGTACAGCGAACCTAAAAGCGACAAATCCGCCGAGTCGACCACCACGACAAGATCGTAACGCTGTTCCCCTTCCCCGAGTGAAATCTGCTGCGGACGGATGCGCCCGTTCTTGGGAACGACGATGATGTTCACGCGGTGATCCTCCACGGTGTAGCGCAGCTTATCCACCTCCACCCCCTCATCCAGATTCACCGTGATGATGAAGTTCTGGGAATCCGCGATTTCGCCCGAAACCCGTTCGAACCCCGGCAGGAACTGGAGCGATTCGGGCGGGGAGTCGGGGCAGACCACCGTGACATCCTTGCCAATCGCCCGGAAGAGCTGATAGCACGAGAGCGCCCCCGAGAGGGCATCGGGATCCACGTTGGCGTGGCACACCACCAGGATGCGCTGGTGCTCCTCAATTGCTCTGGTGGCCGCTGATAGCTCTTGGGGGGAGAGACTCATCCAAATGAAGAGAATCGGGAGGAAACGCAGGGCAGCACAGAATTCCAAATCGGAATGTCAAATCCGCTACTCCTCTCCCCCCAAACAGGGGGAGAGGTGGGTGAGGGGGGCTTGCCAGCAGAGAAGCGTTGAGAAGTCATATCAGAAATTCAACTTAACATTGTAACACAATTTATAGTATTTATCAACTCCCCTGTTTGGCCGTCTGTTTGCACCTGGTGTCGGCATAAGGGGCGTATGGAAGCACAAAGAAAGACGCCGGGCAATCGAAAAGGGATCGCCCGCACGAGCGATCCCTCTTCCAGACACTACGTTCGCGAGGGCGCTTCCTCTTTATGCCAGGTGCAGAAGCACGGATCACGCTTCTTGACATCGTACTGCGCAACGCAGGGCAGACAATCGAAGAAGGCAGGATGCTCCTTCTGCAGCGCGGATACCGGACCCAGATTCTCGAAGAGATTGCGCGCGAAGAGCGCAGCAGACTCGGGCGAGCTCGCGAAGGCGAAGATATTTTTCGCCCGCTTCTGTGCCTCCTGCAGGATGGCATCACCGATGCCCGTCCCGTTGTAATCCGAACACATGGTGGCGAACTCCGTCCAGCTGCCTCCCCGCGGAATGAGCGCAAATGCACCCAGAACGGAATTACTGACCTTGAGAAGATGGACATGCTTCTTGAGCTCCCGTAACTCTGCCGTGGACCGGTCGCGGAAATGCCCGCTCAGGACGTTCTTCTGATACAGCGCATCGAAGATCGCTTCATCGGAAGCATCCTGCGGAGGCGGCTCACAGACGACGGAGGCGCGCGAGACGACCAGCGTTCCACTCCCCAATATGCGCTCGATTTCCTGCCGGACGCCCGCAACACCGGTGATGACGACCTTCGCCAGGTAATCCAGCATCTGCCGCGCTTCCCGCAGCTTTTTCTGCATGCCACCGCCTCCACCAGTCACATCAATGAAGGCGTGAGTTCCGTCATCGGCGATGTCCTCCTTCCAGAGGAGCGAAGCCACGCGCCCTTTGTGCAGAACGCCGCCCGTTTCCGTGACGAAGATGGCCTCATTGATCGCAGGGTCCTCCTGTTGGACGATCACGCGCGCCGTATCATCCGCATTCACATTCAAGAGCGACTGTCCGTCACTCCCGACGGAAGGAATGACGATGACGGGACTCTGCTGCAGGCCCTCAACCGATTCCGGTTCGCCGACGAACCCGAGCTCGGTCAGGTGTCTGCAGTGCAGCTGCTTTGGGGTGAAGATGGATGCCTGCGGCAACCACTGCCGAAGCTGGGTCTGAATGCTCTGATGCGCCGGCAGAACGCCGTGCAGCAACTGCTGTTCGCTCGTCACCCGTCTGCCGGCGACACGCTTGGGCTCGACCCACGGCTGCCCCGTCCGTGCGAGGTGCTCTTTGAAAAACTGCGTGTTCTGTTCGCCCGCGCCGCACACCACGATGAAGCGGATGTGTTCGCGCGCAAGCGCCTGAATATCCTGAATGAGATCCGGCATCGCCTCACTGAGGAGTGTTTTTCCGCTCACTTTGAGCAGCAGGGTTTTTCCGGCGTACTTGTGGTGGTACGCATCGGATACCGATGATGATTCTGGTGGAAACATGGGAAGTGAATGATGAATCGCAGCACGGTACTTCGCATCTCCGCGGAGGGTGTGCTGCGGCGACGGTAGATCCGTCAGCCCTGTCCCTCTACGGAGGAGCGACGGATGCGACGCGCGATGATGAGGAGGAGAATCATCATGGAAACAACGGAAGAACCCCTGCGGAAAAGAGATTCTTTCAGAGGTGACTTGCTTTTGAGACTTGAGCGTTCAGGCCGTCACCTCTTTACGAGGCGCGGCGGCAGAAACAGAACTGAAGGAATAATGGCTTCACGATTGACTCATCATAGATATTTTTCGAGAAGTGTCAATTGCCGCATTCACAGGGAACATATGGCTTGCCATGAGGCGCCCCGCAAACGCGGGGCGACGAATGGTCGGGGCGACCCTTCAGCTTCGCTTCAGGGCAAGCTGGACAATTGCCATAGTTTCTCCTTCTTTTCGCGTCTCCATCCTTTAATTTCCTTCTCACGCTTCCTTGCACTCGCACGATCCGGCTGTTCTTCTGCCCAAAGAAATCGTTTCATGGGAATAGTATGCGTATGCTTGCAGGCAATGCCCTGCTCATGCTCACGAATCCTGCGCCGTAAATCATCAGTATGACCGACGTAGTAAGATTCATTCCTCAATTCGAGCACGTATACATGGAACATATGGCTTGCCATGAGGCGCCCCGCAAACGCGGGGCGACGAATGGTCGGGGCGACAGGACTTGAACCTGCGACCTCTTGCACCCCATGCAAGCGTTCTAGCCAACTGAACTACGCCCCGACGCGCAAACTATAGCAGTGATACCATTGATACTGCATGGAAAATCCAGAATCTCAAATCGCCACAATCATGGAACGCAACCGGCGCGTCGAAGCCGACAAGGCGTGGGAAGTGAGCTGGACCCGCCGCATCCTCATCACCGCTCTGACGTACGGCATCGCTGTCCTTTTCCTCTGGCTGATCGCAAGCCCGAACTTCTGGCTCAATGCCGCCGTTCCCGCTTTGGGCTACCTGCTCTCCACCCTCTCGCTGCCGTGGGTGAAGCAGTGGTGGCTCAGCAGAAAGCAGTAAGTATTCAGCAGTACGCATGATATTTGCCTGCGTACTGCTTACTGCTGTCTGCTTTCTACGAAAACGGTGAGACGTACCGCGCCTTCGCTTCCAACTCCTCTTCGATTCTCAGCAGCTGATTGTACTTGCACACCCGATCCGTCCTTGAAGCAGAACCTGTCTTGATCTGTCCCGTCCCGAGAGCCACGGCCAGATCAGCAATGAACGTATCCTCCGTCTCGCCGCTGCGATGACTCACGATCGCCCTCCAGCCGCTCTGCTGCGCCAGCTCGATGGCATCCACGGTTTCCGACACCGTGCCGATCTGATTCAGCTTGATGAGGATGGCGTTGGCGGCTTGCTCGTGAATCGCACGTTCCAGCCGCTTCACGTTCGTGACGAGGAGGTCATCCCCGACGAGCTGAATCTTTTTGCCGAGCGTCTTCTGCATCTCTTTGAATCCGTCCCAGTCATCCTCGCTGTGACTGTCCTCGATCGAGACGATCGGATAGCGGTCGCAGAGCGCGGCATAGAACGCCGTGAGCTCCGTCGAAGAGAATTTCTTGCCGTCCACGGTATAGACGTCTTTGGAATAAAATTCGGACGCAGCCGCATCAATGGCCAGCTTCACCTGCGCCCCGTACCCCGCCTCTTCGATCGCACGTGCAAGGAATGAGAATGCCTCAGTACTGTCCTTCACGCGCGGCGCGAATCCCCCCTCATCCCCCACGGCCGTAATGTGTCCCGCTTCGTGCAGAAGCTTCTTCAGTGTCATAAAGACTTCGACGCCCGCACGCAGCGCATCCGAGAAACGCGTAAACCCGACGGGAACGATCATGCACTCCTGCAGCGAGAGGCCGCTATCCGCATGCTTGCCGCCGTTCATCACGTTCATCATCGGCACTGGTAGCACGGGATCGCCCGCGCCGAACTGGTCGTGCAGGGACCGCCAGAGCGATTGCTTCTCGCTCGCGGCCCGCGCGCGGCAGACCGCCATCGAAACGCCGAGAATGGCATTTGCCCCCAGCGCAGATTTTGCCTCCGTGCCGTCGAGAGCGATGAGTGCGGCATCGATGGCACGCTGGTCGGAGGCATCCTTGCCGGTCAGAGCCTTTGCGATGACTCCGTTCACATTCGCGACGGCCTTCAGAACGGATTTGCCGCCAAAGAGCTTCTTGTCGCCATCCCGCAGCTCCAACGCTTCGTGCGAACCGGTGGAAGCACCCGAAGGCACCGCGGCTCTGCCAAAGGAGCCATCGGAAAGCAGACAGTCCACTTCGACGGTGGGTGTCCCGCGGGAATCGAGAATCTGGCGTGCATGGAGGCGTTGGATCGTCGGCACAGGCAAAAGGGAAAGATGCCTGCATCCTAACACAATCTCCTACGCCCTACCCCCTACGCCCTCCTCCGCGCCCTGTCATGCAACACCGCCGTGTATCCCGCCAGCATCAGAAAAATGAACGCTCCGACCTCCGGACCCGACGAGGGCAGCTTGGCCGGCATCGTCTTGACCTCTTTCAGTTCCGTTCCGGTCCCCGCGCTGGACTGCGAGGAGGCAACGAGGGCGATCAGCGAAGAGGCGGAAAGACTGCTGGAACCCGCAAGACGCGCTTCGCGCGCCTCCTTGCGGCGCTGCTCGGCCTGCCGGAGCTTCTCGCGCCAGCTCTCCTCGCCGGCATCACTCGAGGCGCTCAAGTTCTGCTGCGTGGGCAACCTGCCGGCCAGACGGACGCCGAGGAATTCCTTTCCTTCCAACTGCGTCAGCCACTCCCCTCCCCAGAGCACGGAGGCGAGCTGCCGGTCCCAGTGCGTGGTTTGCTGGCTCGCCAGTGCACCCCCCACGAAGGGAATGAAGGCAAGCAGAAGCAGCGTGACACGCGGCACGCGGCGGCGCACCACCTGCAGGCAGTAACTTAAGAGCAGAATGAAGGCGACCGTCACGGCGGAAAGCGTCCAGCCCCACGTGTAGAAGCTTACAACCATCAAAGCGCGCGGGAGCTCCAGTGCCACCACTTCGATACCCATCCACAGCAGCAACATGAGGGCTGGAAACCAGTGGAGCAACCGAAACGCATGATCGGCGCGGCGGCGCCTGAAGAGAGCGAAGAGCGAGAGCGGGTACAGCACACTGATCGCGAAGAGAATCGCCCACGGCAGAGCGCCCGCCGGAAGATCGGGGAGAGTCGGGAGCAGGAGCCCCGTAAGAAGGATGACGACGCCGAGGAGGAAGACTAAGAATGTTTCCGTAGCGTGCTTGAGAGGCATAAAAAGGGGTTGATCCTCTCGAAGGTCGGCTACCCTGTCAAGTTCATTGAACACCAAAGAAGAACGGCAGGACTTGCGCAGTACCGGATAATGTAATCAGGTGCTCATTTCTATTTTTTCCGGTGCGGAAGATAACGATCCCGCGGATCATCCGAGACGTCTGCAGGAAGCTTTTCGTAGTAACGCATCCTGAAAAGCCGGATCTGCACACCGAGGAACAGCGCAAGCGCGATCCCCCACAGAACCCACCACAGGCGCATGGCGAGAAACCCGATGCTCTCCACACGCGATACGACGAAGATGAGCCCCGAGACGCCGAACCAGAAGGCGGCGCCTGACCACGAACGGCTGAGCTTTTTCATCACGGGATTGCCCATCCGTCCGCGCCAGAAGCGGAACGCAAACGAGAAGAGCAAAAGAAGCGCGCAGGCAACCAACGGGACCAGCATGCTGGTACTGCCGTAGTGGGCATTGCCGGGGTTCGGCCAGAAGAGGTAAATGAAGAGCGACTGGAGCGTTGCCATGAAAAGAGGGGGAATCAGTCCTGCGAAGAGGATTTTTTGCCGGAACGGGGTTTGCCGAGCAACTTTGCGGAAAGGGAAAGCACGAGTGTCTCCTGTTCGCGTTCGCGGATCGTGCGCGCCGGGCGGATGAGGAGGTACAGCAGGAATCCGACACCCGGAAGCAACGCCGTAAGCAAAATGCAGAACGTCATGTACAGAAACGAATGCGTCCGAAGCAGGATGTCCCGCGTGACGAAGAACACGAGAAAAATCACAACGAATCCGATGAAGAGCAGACCGCCCTGCATCATCCGGAGAATCGGATCCGCCGAAAGGAACAGGAGGAACGGATCGAAGAAAGACTGGAGAGATGCGAAGAACTGCATAGAAGAGAAGGATAGAAAACCAACGGGCGGAGTAATCGAGCACCGTTGCCGAGTGCAGAATACCGCCTCCCGTCCCTGCTGCAAACATAGACTTTTTTAATAACCGTCGCGAAGCGCTGGGTGGCTCTGCCCGTTCGACTCCTCGTTCTGCTTCGCTTCACTCGTCGCTCAGGGCACCCTGAGCGCAGTCGCAGGGTGACGGGTCCCAGCGCTGCCTGCCTGTCGGCAGACAGGGAGCGACACCGCTTAAGGGAAAAGAGAGTTCGTGAGAGAAAAACGCTCGCCCTGAGCGAAGCCGAAGGGTAGGTTTGTCTCTCACGCTCAAAGGTGCGGGTACCGCCGCCGATGGACCACAACGTACACGACGGTGGCCAGCAGCGCCAGTATGGCGAGGAATTGGCTGAACCGTAACTCGTGTGTCTGGAGCGGCAGATGAGACCGGAGCAGTGCATACCCGCCGAACACGAGCAGCAGCACGCCCTCGAAGAGCAGCAACATCCGGCGCGAGAGCATGAGCTCGATGACGGCGAAGACGCCAAGGCTCACAAAGAGGGAGATCAGGATAATGAAATCCACGGTCGTGGCGAACACCGGGATCGTGAAATCCCCGCGAAAGTACTCCAGAATGAATGTGCCGACGCTTGCGCAGATGATACCGATCAACGTCTCGGTTCCCGCACGCTTGCTGTATTTGCGGATGATGAGAAGCAGGAACGTGAGCACAAGGGAGAAGAAAGCATAGTAGAGCTGCACCGGGTGGATGGGCACGGCGTAGCGGACAGAGATCGAATCGTACGTCACACCCCAAAAGACATCCGTCGGTTTGCCGTAGGAATGCCCGGCGAAGAAGAGCCCCAGCCAGCTGAACGTGGAGCCGAGCATCGTGGCGGGCAGCAGGACATCCAGCCACTGCAGGAATGTGGCGCGATGGCTGCGGGTGGACCAGAAGAGGATGATGCCGATGCCGATGGCGCCGCCGAGAAAACTGAATCCCCCGTCCCAGATGATGAAAATGCGCGGCAGATCATTCCAGTACACGCGGTACTGCGTGATGATGGCGATCACCCTCCCGCTCACGAGAAATCCGATCAAGTACCACCACGCATGATCGCGGAAATGCTGCAGCGAGAGATTCGCACTGCCGGCGAGCCGGAGGAAGAACTCCGTCGAGATCCAGATGCCGATGAGCAGGAACACGACCGAGGTCCAGATGAGGAACGGACCGACAGGAAACGCTTGGAACATCGAAGGAAGAATAGCAGAGACCTGCCTCACCCCCCAACCCCCTCTCCCCACCTGCCAACAATTCCAGCGCACCCCCTGCTACACTCCCCTCATGCTCCTGCATCAGGAACGCCAGGGCGAAGTGAACGTTCTTCTTTCAACTTTGCTCAGCAGTGCCCTCCCCGTCGTCATCATTCTGAGTTTCACGAACCTTCCTCCCCTCTTCTCCGCGGGAATGAGCACGCTCTTCGCCGGAGGATTCTTCGCCTGCCTGCTCACCCTGAAACGGGAATGGCCGTTCTTGCTGCGATGCACAGCATGGAGAGATATTCTCCTCGCGACTTTCTTCATTGGCATTGCCGGGTACGGCTGCTACTTCCTAGGCCTCAAATACACGACAGCGGGCAACGCCGCGATCCTGAGTACCACTGAAGTCTTCTTCTCCTTTCTCATCTTGGGACTCCTGTTACGCCATGAACCTTTGCTGCCACGGACGGTGGCTGGCGCCGTATGTATGGTCTGCGGAGCGCTCTTGATCCTGCTGCCCAAGGGGACCGGCGCATGGCAATGGGGCAACCTGCTCATCCTGTTAAGTGCCGCCTTGGCACCATTTGGAAATCGCTATGCGCAACGCGCAAGAAAAGTGGTGTCAACCAATGTCATTATGTTTTGCCGAAGCATCATCAGCGGAGGTTGCCTGTTACTGCTCGCCCTCACCTTCGAACAGACACCGACACATGAAGCGGTATTCGCATCATTGGCTTTTCTGCTTGCCAATGGCTTCCTTCTACTCGGGCTCTCGGTCTCTCTCTGGGTGGAAGCCATTCATTTGATTCCCATCACCAAAGCCGTCGCGATGGTGAGTATCCTGCCGCTCTGCACGCTGCTCGTGGCCTGGCTCGTCCTCCACGAAACACCGTCGGTTCTGCAGATCGCTTCGCTCCTTCCCATCGCGGCAGGAATGTTCCTCCTCACGAAGCCTGCACGAACACCCCCTCTCCCTGCCCCTCTCCCACAGGGAGAGGGAAGGCCTCATGGCATGGAGAAGGTCAGTCTTGAGAAAGGACAATGAAAACATGAGGGTCTCCCCTCCCCCAACGGGGGAGGAGGGTCGGGAGAGGGGTAAACAATCTCGATCACCCGATTGAGCACGCAAGCCGCCGCATGCGGATATCCTCCTTCGTCTTCTCGAGAAATTCCTTGAGCGGTACGGACACCTGCTTCTTGGTCACGACATTGCGAACCGCAACGGCGTTTTCGGCGACTTCTTTATCACCGATCACGAGCAGGTACGGAACACGCTGCTGCTCGCCTGCGCGAATGCGCTTGCCGAGAGAATCCGTGGAGGGAAGGACCTCGCAGCGGATCCCCTGCTCCCGAAGCGCCTTCTCGACATGTCGCGCGGGCACCTCGTGCGGTTCGGCCACCGGAATGATGACCGCCTGCACGGGCGCGAGCCACAGCGGAAAGTGCCCCGCGAAATGTTCGATGAGAAATCCGATGAGTCGTTCGTGCGTCGAGAGCGGGGCGCGGTGAATGCAGAGCGGAACCTTCTCGGAACCATCTTTGTCGGTGTACTTGAGTCCCACTTTGCCCGGCACGTCGAAATCCACCTGATTCGTGGCGAGCGTGAATTCGCGACCGATGGCGCTCCAGACCTCCACGTCGATCTTGGGGCCGTAAAACGCGGCTTCGTCCGGCATTTCGACGAACGCGATGCCCTTCTTCTTGAGCGCTTTGCGCACCATCTCCTCCGTTTTCAGCCACAACTCGGGTGCATTCACGTACTTCTTGCCGAGTCCATCGGATGAGTGAAGCGAGAGGCGCATGACGTACTTCTGGATGTCGAAGATCGCGAAGTACGTGAGGTACAGATCAATCACCGCGTTGAACTCCTCTTCAAACTGCTCCTCCGTCACGTACATGTGCGCGTCATTCATCGAGAGAGACCGCACGCGCATGAGACCGAAGAGCGCTCCACTGTCTTCGTAACGATAGCAATGACCGTACTCCGCGTAGCGGATGGGCAGATCACGATAGCTGCGGGGACGACTGGCAAAAATCTCGTGATGGTGCGGGCAATTCATGGGCTTCAGGTAGTACTCCTCCTCTCCATCCAGCTCCATCGGCGGGAACATGGATGTTTTATAATGCGCCAGATGTCCCGTGCGCTCGTAGAGGGCGCCTTTGGCGATGTGCGGCGTACGCACACGCATGTATCCGCCCTTCTCTTCCATCTCCTTCGCCAGCGCCTCGATCTGATCCGCGATGATCGTTCCCTTGGGCGTCCAGAGCGGCAGACCCGGCCCCACCATGTCAGAGAACGTGAAGAGATCCAGCTCTTTGCCGAGTTTGCGATGATCGCGTTTTTTGGCCTCCTCCATCATCGTCAGATACTCCTGAAGATCTTTTTTGGAACCAAAGGCCGCCACGTAGATGCGCGTGAGCTGCGCATTTGTTTCTTTTCCGCGCCAGTAGGCACCGGCAAGACTGGTGATCTTGAAACCGTCCGGAGGAATTTCTTTCAGTGAAGAAACATGCCCGCCCCGGCAGAGATCCGTGAACATTTCTTTGCCGCCGGCATCAACGTTGCGATAGTGCGTCACGTTTGTCTCGCCCGCCTTGGCCAGATCCTCAACCAGCTCCACCTTGAACGTCTGGCCCCTGTCCTTCCAGTACTGCACGGATGCGGCAATCGACATCTCATCCACTTCGAAGGTCTGTGCCGAGCCGATGATCCGGCGCATCTCCTTCTCGATCGCGGAAAAGTCGGCATCCGAAATGGGCTTGGCAAAGAGGAAATCGTAGTAGCAACCCGTGTCAATCGGCGGACCGATGGTGATCTGCGTATCGGGCCACAGGTGCTGCACGGCCTGCGCGAGGACGTGCGCCAGCGAGTGACGCATGTTGTGGAGTGAATCGGGCACCTGCGTTCCGATGGATTTTTTTGCCATAATGCGTGAAGAGTAACAGAGAAAAACCTCCTTCGCTATTGCGGAGGAAGGGTGGTGGGATCGAACGGTCAGCGCTACACCCCTTCCAGCCTTCGCGCAGCGGAGGCTGCCCTCCGAAGCCTTGGCGAAGGAGGGCTGTCAACACCAATATGGGCTGCGCTACGGCCGGTAAACCTCAGCGGGAGGTCAACGTCGTCGTGGTAGTGGTCGTGCGCTGCGACATGACAGACAAACGGTACGCCCCCGCTCAGCCTGCCACAAGAGAAAAACCGGGATCACTCCCGCACAACGGGCCGTTTTGCAAGAGCGGCATCCACCAGTTGCTTCGTTTCGGTCCGGATGTTTTCGGGAATGATATTCATCATGTAGACATACAGCATGCTCAACAGCATCCGCTCGTTCTCGGCAAAATGGCCACCGAGCTGCCTGCAGAATGCCTGAATTTTTGCCTGGAACGCATCAATGGAATCTGCCGAAAACAGCTCTTCGAGTTTCTTTCGGGCATCGCGATGCTTGCGCAGCCACCACTGTGCAATGAGCGTCTGCTTTTCCGCATCCGAGAGATTGCGAAGCCATGTGTGGATCTGCACATCCGAGGGTTTCGGAATCTCATGCCTCCCATGATCGGCTTCGTGTGTGGCCATGGTGCAATGATACAACCTCCATCCACGGTACCGGCAAAAATGAGGCAAGAATCGCGAAGCCGTAGGTGACTCTGGCAGGCCCCGCGGGGAGCGGATGTGCTCACTGTACAGCCCCCTCATCTGTCCGCGCTTTCAGAGTAACTCCACTCCGTTGCAGTACCACCCGAATGAGCTCCTGCATACGAAGAGAACTGCACTGCACCGTGAATTCCACCATCTTTTGTCCTCTGGGAAACTGATCAGGACCATAGCCCCAAGCTTCTAAACGGTCACCGCCGAAATATGCTCGTATGGCTTCAATGACCGCCTGATGCTGTCGGGCATCCACAGAAGCCGCTGACTTCATTTGATGGGGTGACAATGTCTCGACCAACATAGGTAAATGTTAGAGAACCCCTTAGATCGCTTCAAGATATTTCTTACCGATTTCTCTGCCACAGGACACAAATTTATACAACCCCCAACTCCTGCTCCATCGCACGCATTTCGCGCAGCAACTGCGGATCGTTCTGCATCTTCGCCTCGATCTTCTCGCACGCGTTCATCACGGTGGTGTGATCGCGGCCCGAGAAGACCTCGCCCAACCGCACGTAACTCATGCGCAGGTGTTTCTTGCCGAGGAACATCGTGATCTGGCGCGGCATCAGGATCTCGCGCACGCGCGAGGCGCCGATCATGTCCTGCACCGAGACCGAGTAGTAGCGGCTGACGCACTCCAGCACGTCCTGGAACGTGGGCGCGCGCTTGGGCGTCGTCTCAAAGCCCACCTGCTCCTCCTCCGCATGGGGATCGCGGCTGAGCTTTCGCATGATCTCGGCGATGCTCTTGACGGTCGGCATGCGCGACTCGAGCTCGTACTGCGCCACTGCCTGCATCAGAATACCCTCGAGCTCACGGACGTTGCGGGTCGTGTGCTCCGCGATGAACTGCAGCACGGTCATGTCGATCAAAAGCTCGTACTCACGCGATTTCTCGACCAGGATCGCCAACCGCGTCTCGTAATCCGGCACCGAGATGTCGGCGATCATGCCGCGGGCGAAGCGCGAGATGAGACGATCCTCCAGCTGCATTTCCTGCGGCGGCCGGTCCGCCGAGAGGATGACCTGCTTGCGGTCCTCGTAGAGGGCATTGAAGGTGTGGAAGAACTCCTCCTGCGTGCGCTCCTTGTTCGCGAGAAACTGCACGTCGTCAATGATGAGCACGTCCACCTGCCGGTAGCGGCGGCGGAACTGCTCCATCTTCTGACTCCGGATCGCCTCGATGACCTGATTGGTGAAATCCTCCGTGGTCGTGTAGACGACGACGGCCCGTGGCATATTGCGGAGAATCGCGTTGCCCGTGGCCTGCAGCAGGTGCGTCTTGCCCAGCCCCACGCCGCCGTAGAGAAAGAGCGGGTTATACCGTCCGCCGGGAGCCGCGGCCACTGCCTGACACGCCGCATGCGCGAGACGATTGTTGGCACCGACCACGAAGTGCTCCAGCGTGTAGCGGGGATTGAGGACCTTGCTGATGACACCCTCGGCCATCTTCACCTCGGGTTTGCCCGGCAACTTTCGCTTTTTCTGCTCCGGAAAAACCGAAAGCAGATCCACCGACCGTTCGCGGTTATCTTTGAGCCCCCCGTCGATGGTGTAGACGATCTTCTCGATCGCAGGATCGAGCGCCTGTGCGATCTCGAGCGTCATCACGCGGTAGTGCTCCATGTGCCACGAAAGCGACATGGGAAGCGGGAGTCCCACGATCAGCGTTCCGCCGTCTTTGCCCAGAATCGCCGTGTCTTTGAACCACGTGATGAAGGCGCTGCGTTGCAGCCTTTCCTCCAGCTTGCGCAGGACGGCGATCCAGAGCCCCTGATCCACATACTCCGCTACCGGAAGGGTGGCGAGGTCGCTGCGGGCGCTAGAAGAGACGGACAATGTCATAGAAGGTAATGAGGAGAATGAGCAGAATGAGCACCGAGAATCCGAGCGCGTTGCTGTACGCCTCGAACCTGCGGTTGAGCGGACGCCGCGTCACCGCCTCGACGAGCACGAAGAGCAACCGGCCACCGTCGAGTGCCGGGAACGGGAGGAAATTCAGGATCGCAAGACTCAGACTGATGAGTGCAACGAGACGCAGGTACGTCATAAACCCCGCCTGCACCGAAGAGTAGGTGAGCTGGGCGATGCCCACGATGCCCGTGATGCCCTCGGGTACGCGCCCGCTCTGGGCAAGGGAACGGATGAGCGTCCCGATGCCGATGATGGTCTGCTCCGTCATGATCCGAGCTTCACGAAACGCCAGAAGTGCTGATATCCCCACCCCACGCAAAGGAGCCGAGAGTTTGCGCGGGAACGTCGAGATGACCACGCCGGATTTGCCGTCCTTGAGCGTCACGGTGTACTGCTGCTCTTTGGCATCGGCCCCCTCCCCCACCAAAACGGTGTATGCCACCCGACGCTTGCCCTGCTGAGTCTGCCCGACCTGCTCCGCGAGCGTGATCGGCGTATCGTTGACCTTGAGGAGCACGCTCTTCTCGGGCACGCCCGCGATCGCCGCCGGCTCACCGCTCACCACCTGCTCGATCACGACCCCCGTCTCCAGCGAGATGATGCCCTGACGGGAGTGTTCCAGCATGTCGGACATCTCGAAGTACGTGGGAATCCATCGCCCGACCGAGAATCCGAACACGAGCAGCACAAAGGCGAGAAGGAAATTCATGAAGACACCCGCCGAGAGGATTGCGATGCGCGCGGCAATGGACGCATGATGGAAACTGCCGAGCTTGTTGCGTTCGCTGACGGTCGTTGCCGCCTCACCCTTGAGACGGACAAACCCGCCGAACGGTATCCAGTTGAGCGTGAAAACGGTACCGTTTCGCTTAAAAAGCGTGCGTGCTTTCGGCGGCAAGCCGAAGCCGAATTCCTCGACCGTCACCCCCGCTCTGCGCGCCGCCATGAAGTGCCCGAACTCATGAATGAGGATGAGTACCGTCAGCAGAACAACGAAGGCCACTGCTGTGAGCAGCATCATCATAGAAGCTCAGGACCTCTGTCCCCTCTCCTCCCGAACAAGGGAAGAGGAGGGTGAGGGGGATAGGACAGGAGAAAAATCTTCATAACACGTGACCGGAGTCACAGGTTTGGCATGCTAGTCGCCCGGTGGAAAATTAAAAAGTTTTCCACACCCACTTCGCCTTGCTCTGCCCGAGCAACAGTACGGAATGTATGAACGTCGATTCGGCAGTACGCGTAAGCAGTAAGGGATTGCTTCGCGCTTACTGCGTACTGCTGTCTGCGTACTGCCTCCTGTCGTGAGCAACCACCCAGCCTTCCACACGCAAAACTCCGGCGCGCTTGAGTGCGGAAGCGCATTCGTCCAGCGTCGCACCGGTGGTGGACAGATCATCGATGAGAACGACATGAGACGGCGGATGATTTGTTATGCAGCGAAATGCTCCCGTGACGCCCGTCAGCCGCTCGGGCCGCGTGCGTTTCATTTGTGAACCCGTCCAACGGATGCGCCTGAGGAGCGGCAGAACGGAAAGTTCGCGCTCCGCGGCAACGATGCGCGCCAGACGCTCCGACTGATTGAATCCGCGCTGGAACCGCCGCACCCAGTGGAGCGGAACGGGGCAGAGCACGATTTCGCGGGATGGTAACCTACGGTTTCCCTCCCACGAACCCACCCTTCCCTCAAAGGTACGGCTCCAACGCTGGGTCCCGTCAGAGCCACCCAGCGTTTCGCCGTGATTATTTTTTGTTATCTGAAAAGAATGATCAATCTCGGTGAGCGCCTGCACGATGAGTCGGCCAAGCTCTTGATCCAACCCTCGAATGTGTCCGTACTTGAACGTGTGAATGGCCTTCTTTAAGAGCGGCGAATCCGCGTACGTGCTCGCAGCGACCAACCGATCCAAAAAACGAATGCCGCGCCGCCGGAGATCCGCTGTCTCTTCGATCACCGGATGAGGGACGAGCAGTCGACGCTCAGCCTCCGTGATCCACTCCCCGTCCTGTCCCAGAAGGGACCGGCGGGGGAAGAAGAGATCGAGGAAGAGCTGCCACATGCCAAAAAGTCTACATCCTTCTGATGTCGTTTCCACCAGAATGATGGGCAGTTCTGAAGGAGGCCGGAATGCGAATCAGGATTGCCCGGCTTCGATGCGCTACGCCGTGGCATCCGGCTGAGGCATGGAAAATCTCGGCGAAGTCTCGGCTGCTTCGCGCAGCCGGACGAAGCCGGATAGTGGGCCGTAATCGAGACGGCAAGGATTGATTTGGAGGTGAGGCAGAGATTGTGGAGATGAGCGTAGTTGTGAGAGCAGGGCACATGCGTTAGCCTGTGCGTCTATGCCGACCGTCACTCGTCCGTTACGGAGAGCCGTGTACGTTGGCCTCGGCCTCGCGCTCTTCTGGATACTCGCCGGATGGGGAATCTGGGAACAGGGTCCCTATGCGATGGGAGTCAACTACACCGTCTTCACGCTCGGTGTTGCTCTCTTCTTTTCCGTACACGCAGATGAGCGACCGCTTAAGAAGACACATCTGCCGTGGCTCGTGCCAATCCTGCTCATTGCTCTGAGCTTCCTCCTTTACGAGAACCCCTTCGTGAAGATGGTGAACATACTGGTGTTGGTTCCGCTCTTCGTGTGCTTCAGGGTCGTGGTCTCGACTCCAAACTACGAGCGACTCTCGTGGAATCGTACATGGATCGAACATGTGCTCCGGCGGTTCTTTGGTGCCATCGGACAGATAGGCATTGCCATTGAGACGATTGTGAAGATCGTTATTCCGTTCGGAACAGAGCATATCCGTACCATGAGTAAAATCGTGATGGGACTCGTCATCTTCGTTGTACTGGCATTCGTGATCTTCATACCACTTTTGAGTGCAGCTGATCCTGCTTTTGCAGAGATGATGCGAGCGATCGTGGACTACGTGCGTTCTTTCATTTCTATCGAATGGCTTGTGCGGACTGTCTGTTTCATTGCCCTCGCGATCGCGCTCATTGCCATAGCGGCGAGCTGGAATAGGCGAGAGGAAGTCCGGAGTGAAGGCACTCATAGGTCGATGGATGACATCGTCTCGGGCGTGGTCCTTGGAGGAATCCTGCTGCTGTACGTCCTATTCCTCGGCACCCAATTGAAGTCTCTCTGGGTGACCAACCTCCCCACCGAGTTTCATCAGACAGAAGTGCTTGTAAAAAGCGGCTTCTGGCAGTTGTTCGCCCTCACGGCGATCAATGTGATTCTCTTTTTCGTGTACTACCGCCGCACACGTCTGCGTGTGCAGCGGCTGCTCACCGTTTTTACCGTTGCATCAATCCTTTTGCTCTTTTCGGCCGCAAAACGCATGGCGATGTACGTCTGGTTCTACGGGTTCAGTTACGAGAAATTTTTTGCAAGCTACACGGTGCTCTTCGCGATAGTGCTCTTCGGATATCTGTTCTGGTGCCTGGCGCAGCACGAACGCCGGGATATCATGAAAGTTCTCGTGTACGGATTCATCTGGATGTACGCGGTTGCATCGATTCTGCCGACCGAGCAATTCATCTTCCGTGCAAATATGTGGCTCTCGGAACGCTCAGACTCCAGAATCAATCTTGCGGAACTTCAGATGCTCTCTGCAGACGTCTACGGACTTGTGCTCCGCGAGCAGAGGCAGCGTCCAAAAAATTATTGGGAAGATTGGTTCAGCGAACAGAAGCGCATCACAAGCAAAAAACAATGGTACGAATGGAATGTGCAAGACGTGAAGCTGCGAGCGCTGAATCGGTGAGCGACCTCCGGCCGCGTAGGCGAATCACTGTAATGTCACTCATCGTTGCTGTTTGTATAATGCACGAAGATGTTCTGGTGGACGAAAGTGGATGTCATTCGAACTCAAACGAGAAGGGCAGTTCGATTCCGGTGCGGCTCCGCTCACTGTCATTCGACTCTTCGAACTCCGGAGGATGGCCTGCCAACCGTAGTCAGGAGGTCCTGCCTGAAATGTCCACCTCCGCTCGCTGCGGCGAGGCTATGGTGGACAACCTCCTGCGGAGGTTGGTGGGCAGTACTGGATTCGAACCAGTGACCTCCGCGATGTCAACGCGACGCTCTAACCAACTGAGCTAACTGCCCGAGGTGAACAATGAAGAGAAAAACGCGGCGCAAGGATAGCGCGAAGCCCTGAGCATGCCGAATGGGCTGAGCTAACTGCCCGTAAATGCCAACGAAGGGTACCAAGAGAGCTCAATGGTCACAAGCAAGTCCCATGCAATCTCATCGGGCGGGGCGCACCGCGGGGGGTGAAGGGGAAGGCCCTGCAACAATCGTTCGCCGACGAGTCGGATCCGAAACCTTGGAGAATCCGACGAGGAGACGCAGGGCCGGGCCGGAGGCGTCGGTGCGCCAGCGTTTTGGCTCCACCTTTGTCGCGACAAAGGTGGAAACACCGAAGAACAAACATTCCAAATCGAACAAAACAATCTACAATCCTCCGGAATGTTCACCCTGCTCTCACACCAATCTCTTCTGATCTTTCTCATCGGTTTTGGAACGAGTTTCATCGCGACAACCACAGGAGGGATCGGCATGGCCGTCGTGCCCGTCCTCATCCTCTTCGGCTTAACGCCGCAACAGGCAGCCGCCACGTTCCGCCTCGCCATCACGCTCGGGGACTTGACGGGCCTGCATCAATTGCATCGCGCCGGAAAAGTCATCCACACGATGATCCTTCCCGTGCTGCTGCTTGGCATCGCCGGCGGTCTGATCGGATCATTCGTCCTTCTGTGGACGCCGGGGCCGCTCGCCGAAAAACTCCTAAGTGTCTTCATCTTGGGCATGGTCGGCATTTCACTCCTCAAACCGAACCTTGGCATTCATCCCGTGCACCGGCAATCATGGCAACGAAAAACAGCGGGATACGCCTCGATATTCTTCTTGAGCATCCTCTCGACCTACTTCAGTGCGGCCACGGGCCTGCTCGGCCGCACGGCCATGATGCTCTGCTTCGGTCAGACATTTCTGGAGAGCTCGGCGACGCGCAAAGTACAGAGTCTCGGCATGGGAGTGACCTCCACCATCATTTTCATCGCGAGCGGAAGCATGCACTGGACCACGGCAGCCGTCCTGGCGCCTTCGGTCACGCTCGGTTCTCTGCTTGGAGCTGCATACGCCATCCGCAAGGGTGAACAGTGGGTCAGGAGCATCTTCTTCGTCATCGTGGCAATCACAGCGCTGATCCTTCTCTTCTAATTCAACCCCACTGCACTGAAACACAGATGTTTTTTCAGTAACAAACTCCATACCCTTTCGCCAATTGGGGCGGGGCGCACCGCGGGGGGTGAAGGGGAAGGCTCAGTTCGCAAACCGGCCGACGAGACGATGCCGAAGCCTTGGAGGCATCGACAAGGAGGCACAGAGCCGGGTGGAGGGGCGTCGGTGCGCCGGCGCTTTGGGCCACCTTTGTCGCCGGACAAAGATGGCTAATGTTCAGGAAGTTGGTGTGGGAAGCCTCTTCCTCGCCATCGTCACTGCGACTGCAATCATCCTCCTGATCAAGTGATTTGATTGGCTTCTGTAAGCCAGAAAATCACAATGATTGTTTAATCATCGTTTAGAAAATCAGCAACCCCCTGTCATGGGCGAAATGCCGTTTTTCCGCTAGAATAGAAGGATTTATACACAACCACAGAGATCCATGACAGACACTCACATCCTCCTCGAATGGACCGCTCCCGAGCGTCCTCCGCACAACCGCGGAAAGCGCTGGTACCTGATCGCAGGTGCGGTTGCGATCCTCTTTCTCGCGTACGCCTTGTTCACACAGGCGTGGACATTCGCCGTTGTGATCGTTCTGCTCGGTGTCATCTACGGACTCATCCATGGCAAACCACCCATCACGCATACCGTGCAGATCTCTTCACAGGGTCTTCAATGGGACAAACACCTGATTCCATGGAGCGATTTGAATAGCTTCTGGATGTTGCAGGGAGCGGGGTATGTGGAGGTGCACATCGAACGCAAGAAAGCGGGCAGTCTGCAGGTACAAACGGGAAATAATCCTCCTTTGGAAATCGCTTCCGCCCTCTCGCAGTTCCTCCCGATCATCTCCGACCGACGTGAAACTATACTTGACTACATAATTCGTATCTGTAAACTTTGACATGCTGAGCCTCTACGCTTTCGTACGCTTTGCCCTCAGCCGCTCTCCCCTCCGGGAGCAGCGCGAACTCCTGTTGAAAAACCAAGACCCAAAGGATCCCCAGAAACCACACGAAGGACCTCAGGAACCCGAACCGGAAACCGAGCGGACGTTTGATGATGACCGCCTTGTGGAGCGTGAGACAAAGGATACGGGTGCGAAAATCTCTTCGGTACTCCGGGTACTCGACAGTCAGGAAATTTTCGATCGACTGGGGGAAGAATTGAAGAACGGCGAAGCCTTCGATCGTCTGTTCACGCAGGAGGAATCGATGAAAGAGATCGATCTTGCCTCCGTCGCGACAAAGGCAGGCATCGCCATCTACATGTCGGAGCGGGAATCTGTTCTGCCGAGTGGCTCTCCGCGTGCAGTGCTCTCCGCCATCGTAGACTTCGACACGGCACAAGGGTTTCCGATCGCAGTGAAGCGGACATTTATCGAGATGCTCCTGCGGGCATCTCCCGGCATCACCGCCGCTTTCGCACGATCGACCCTGACGCGTATCAAAAATTATGAGGAGCAACAGGCCGCCATCGAAACCGCGCGGGAACGCTTTAGAACACAAGAGATGCTCGGAAAAATCGGTGAAGAAGGCATGGCAGTGGCATCGAGGCTGAGTCTCGGAGAAATTCCCAACATCCAGGCTGCCGTCAACGAGATCGGAACGAAGCACCCGCTCACAATGGATCAGGTCCGCGAGCTCTATACCACGCTCGACAACGTCAGTGAAGCAATGTGCCGCATCAGAGAATTCGGCAACCGGTACTGGGGCACCGCGGAAGTGCTGCCTGCGGAGCAGGATGAAAAACAAAAACTCGAGTATCTGAAACAGCTCAAAGAGCAGGCGCGCGATCTTGCGCGGCTGCTCTCGATCCAGCTCAGACTCGGCGCACAGGAAACGGTGCAAAACCTTGAAGAAGCAGCCGCTGCAGCCATGAAACAGACGAAGGCAAAAGATCTGCAGGATGAAATCCAGAGAAATGCAGCGGACCCGGGCATGCGCGCGCTGAAGCTGATTGCAAAAGTCGATGACCCAGAGAACGACCTAGTGCAGGATCCCGACAATGCGAACTTTACCCGGCTTTCAGACGCTTTTCTGCGCGAAGCGGAAGGACATCTTGCAACGCTCGATTCCATCCGGAGAGACGCAGACCAGCTCCGGAATCGGTGGCGAAGCCCGGAAGGACTCAAAGAGGAAACGCGCGACCGGCAGGAACGACAGGCATGGGCCGCACGCTGTCTCGCCATGCTGAAAACGGTACTCACGGATCCCGCGCTGAGCGCCGGAACGATACAATCCCTCGAAACATTCCAGTCGCAACTCAACGATCCCGCCGTGCTCTCCGCCTTCAGCGAAGAGGAAATGGCGCGGGAGGAATACGTCTCGAAGATTCTGCTGGAGCAGGGGGAATCCGTGTTCAACGACGCGAATCGGGAAGGCACGGCAGCACTGCGCATCGTGACGAGCGAACTCACAGATACGGACACACGTACGTGGATCGGCGACAAAAAGAAAGAAACGAAGAGGCTGGAGAATGAACTCTCCACGCTGCTCACGCACCCCGTGTGTGCCACACTGGGAGTCGGCGATCTCGTGCAGGCGTACGCCAAAGATCTTACAGAGAACCTGGACTTCCTCGCAGGAGCCAAGATCACCGATGCGAAAAAGAAAGAGATGTGCGAGCGCATCGGCGTGCAATTGCAACATTGGCAATCGGCGGTCTCACTGATTCGCACACTTGAAAACGCGACGAGCGGAACCATCCCCCCGAACGGGAACGAGTGCATCCGTGTCCTTCCGCGATTGGAGTACCTCAAGAAATTCGGTGTTGCGACATCCAAAGCATGTTACTTCCGCGGCTTGATCTATGTGCGCGAAGATGTCCCGCAGAGCGAGTGGCCGGGATTGATCGAACATGAGAAAGCACACTTTCTCATTTCGATTCTGAGCGATCAAAGCCATCTGCTCCCTGAGCTGTTCGATCTCGTATTCGATGAGATCACTGCCGAAACCTGGCAATCCCTCGAAGGCCGTGCCGACCGCTGGGGCATCTTCAAGGAAGCGATTCGCGCGCAATTCATGAAGGAAAATCCCACGATGCCGAGGGAACTCCTGGAACGGCGCGTCGAGGCTCGCTTCCGGCGCGCCCTCTTGGAAGAGGCGGCAGTGCGCGGTGCGCTCGCGGCGGAGGGACACGACGATCGCGCCCTCCTCAATAGTCTGAAGCAAAAAGAAGGTACTCCGTTCGAAAGCGACACTCCGCTCCACTCCACCGACGATGAAGCAATCCCGACGGTTGACGCGCAGCAGATGGAACAGGCTCCCGCAGCCACGGGCGCGTACGACGCGCACGAGGATCTGGAAGCCATCGAACACATGATCAACAGTATCGAGACATTCGGGAACGCCTATGGAACACCGGAGGGAGGCCGACACTATAATCCCCGCTTCAAGCGGGAAGCCGACGAAATTGTCGGCAACGGCCACGGTGACGGCGGATACCGGGATGTGCTCAATGAGCTGAAGCATATCCATGCCAACGGAAAAATGCGCAACGGAACGGAGGTGGATCCGGAACACAACGAGAAATACATCGAAACCGTGCAGAACTTCAAAGAACATGTCTCGAACACCACCAAGAAAGTGGAGGCGCTCGACAAACACTTTGCGGAAATCAGCGGAGAACCCGTTTCGAGAGTGAAGAGTTTTTCCGAAATGATCGGCATCCGATGGCACTGCATCCTGGATATCATGCGTATGTACAAGGAATTCAAAGAGGATATCGAGGGTATCTGGCATTCCATTCAGGATAACAAAACTGCAGACACCAAAGCAGCGTGGACGAAGAATCTGCCGGTGTACATCCCCGGGACCACCATCAAGATCCCCATCATCGGCAAGTACACGGAACGCCTGCCGCACTACACGGAACGGGCCAGAAACAGCAAAGAGCTCGAGCGCGTGAAGAAGTGGGAAGACTCCTTCACGAACCTGGACGCGGAGGAACTGCTGAAAGTGATCGGCGAAACCCCCACGCGGGATCAACTCCGTGCCAGTATCGAACTCCTGGTCAAGAAAGGCCGCATGAATTGGGGGGATCAACGTGTCTGGAAGGCGCTGAATGAAAAGTCGAAGTATACGATGCCCATCGGCCCCTGTGACCGTGACGAGACACTGCGCGACAAGTGGCTCCACAAGCTCATCAGTGACATCTGGCTCGATAAGGACATGTTCAACGAATGGATGACCGGCAACAGCGGGAATTTCGACAAGCACAAGCAGTCCTACACGCACGAAGCGGATAACTTTGCGAACATCGCGGGAAAGACGGCCTATGAACTGCATGTCATGCTCAGAACATACGTGGACTGCACCACCTCCACACCCAAAAAACCTCTTCCGGAAGATGTGAACCCGCATCACTACGAGGAGCTGCTCCACTACTCCATGCGCAACGGAAAGATGAGCATGGAACAGAAGGTCTTCTTTCTGATCCAGGGCATCGCCTCCGGTTTCATGCCACTGGAACGCCTCCGCGCGCTCGCAGGAGAAAAAGGAGGCGTTCTGCTCAAATTCCCCTTCTTGGACTACTTCTACCAGCGTCACAACTCGCTCTCCGATATCAAAAATATCTCCAATCGACTCACGGAACGCGGCCCCGACGGAAAACCGACCTTCTTGCCGGGGACCAAAACGACGATGTTCATGCGCTTGGTGCTCCTGCGCGACCAAAAGGCTCTCGAGCGTATTTCCAAAGCATTGGACAAAGGGGCGGAGGGTCTCGATCACGAAGACATCCCCTATCTGGCGACCGAGATCGACTGGGTGAAAATGCTCAGCTTGCTCGGTGTGATGAGCGGCGCACGCTCCAAAGTCTCGAAAGAAGGCTGGAAGAATGCGTACGTCGGATTCAATGAGAAATTCAAAGTCTACGCAAATCTGGCCCGTCTCGCACAGGAGAAGAAGGCAATCATGACCGACGGTGACGTTCGAAACCTGGCACAGTCCATCGGCGCCTACATCGTGATGGATAACCAGATGATGCGCGCGACCGACTTGAAAGCCGGACAAGTCTCGCTCTCCACCGAAGCACTGGAAATCGAGCGGCCGGTCGCCAACCCCAATCTGCGCACGGCGGACTACCGCAACCGGACGCGTGAATTCGTATGGAGACTGGCACATGCCATCGGAATGCAGGACAGCGATCTCGGCATTGCGGGCATCACCATGAAGCAATTCCTCGCCAATGCGGAACGCGACCAGACAACGGTTCCGCCGGACATCATCAAGAAACTCGACGAGGCGCGGGAGCCGTTCATCCGTGCACTTACGCAGAAGATCGCCAACAATCCGGATACGCTCATGCGGGTGCTCGCGGAATTTGAGGGAGGAGAAATGAGTAAAGGGAAAAAATTCCTCGACAGTCAGGTTGAAGACGAAAAAGGAACGAAAATGATGAACTATAAGGATTTTTCGGAGCGTTATCGCTCGATCATCGGACAGGAAAACGGGGCATAACTTGCCGCATGAATGTAATGCGCGCATCCTGCCGCCATGCAGGTCGCCATTCAGCGCGTTGACGCCTCTCTCCCCCTCCCCCGCTACGAATCGGCCGGGGCAGTCGGTTTTGACCTGATCACGCGCGAAACGACGGTCATCGCACCCAAACAGATCGCACTCGTGCCGGGCAATGTGATTGTGAAAGTGCCCGAAGGCTATGCGCTTCTGATCCTCCCCCGCTCTTCCCTCCCCCGCAAAAAAGCGCTCGTCTGTCCGCACTCGGTCGGCGTCATCGACTGCGACTATCACGGACCGGAGGACGAGATCAAAGTGCAGGTGCAGAACATCTCGGATGCACCCGTCACCGTGGAACGCGGCGAGCGCATCGCGCAGGGGATGTTCGTGAGGGTCGACCGCGCAGAGTGGAATGAAGTGGACGGACACGGAGCAGCAACGAGAGGAGGATTCGGCTCGACGGGAACGCATGCATAATGGAAATTTTTCTGTTTCCTCCCCCATCCCCAACCCTTCCCCCGGCGGGGGAAGGGAGGACGCTCAAGAGCACAGAGTCCCCTCCCCCGGAGGGGGAGGGGTAAGGGGTGGGGGAGAAAATGTCCCCCTATTTACTGATCGGCTTTCGCATGAACGCCGGCACCTCCAGCTCCTCCTCGGTGAGGCCGAGCGTATTGGTCTTGGCCGGCTCGTGGAACGCCGAGCGGGACGACGGCTGTTCCGTTCTCTCTTCGGCGGGGGAAGTGTAGCGGGCGGGCGTGTGGACACCGGGCTTCAAGGTGCGTGCCGCACCGATGGTGGGCAGACCCTCCAGATGCGCCTCTTCGAAGCCCGTGGCGATGACAGTCACCTTCACCTCGCCCGTGTACTTCTCGTCGATCACGGCGCCGAAGATGATGTTCGCCTCGGGATCGGCGGCCTCGGTGATGATGCGTGCCGCCTCGTCCACCTCGAACATACTCAGGTCCGTGCCGCCGGTGATATTGAAGAGCACGCCCTTGGCACCCGAAATCGACAGATCCAGCAGGGGGCTGTCAATGGCCGCACGGGCCGCCTCGGCCGCGCGGCTGTCGCCCGTGCCGTAGCCGATGCCCATGAGCGCCGTACCGGCGTCCTGCATGATCGACTTCACGTCGGCGAAGTCCACGTTGATGAGTCCGTGCTCGGTGATGAGGTTCGAAATGCCCTCGATGGCGTGCTGCAGCACCTCGTCCACCACCTGGAACGCCTCGGTGAGGGGTGTTGTTTTGTCGATGAGCGAGAGGATCTTGTCATTCGGAATCGTGATGAGCGTATCCACCTTGCCCTTGAGATTCGCAATCGCATCCTCGGCCTGCTGCTTTCGCTTGAGCCCCTCGAAGCTGAACGGCTTCGTGACAACCGCCACCGTCAGAATCCCCATGCTGCGGGCAAGCTCGGCGATGACATGCACGCTGCCGCTCCCCGTGCCGCCGCCCAGTCCCGCTGTGATGAAGAGCATATCGGCACCCTCCAGCGCGGCTTGAATTTCGGCGCTGCTCTCCTCCGCGGCCTTCTTGCCCACTTCGGGGTTCGCCCCGGCTCCGAGCCCGCGGGTCGTGCCGCGGCCGATCGTGATCTTTCTCGGTGCCGGATTGTGGTAGAGCGCCTGCATGTCGGTATTGAGCGCGACGAACTCCACGCCCTGCACCTTGGAGTCGATCATGCGCTTCACGGCATTGCTGCCGCCGCCCCCGGATCCGAGGACAATGAGACGCGCTCCGGGTGTGGCATCGGGACGCACTTCGCGCGAAACGATGGGATTATCGTCGTGGCTCGAGCCGTTGCTCGACGCGCGGGAGCCACTGAAGAGGGAACGGAGAGTATCGGACATGTGACGAGGGGGTAGGGTGTAGGGGGTAGGATGAGAGAACGAGGGAAATAGGGAACTCGGGAATTAAGGAAGGAGACTCTTGAACCAGGAACCGACGCGCTGCACGGCACGCTTCATCTGGGCGGTACCGACCATCGGCGCACTCTCGCCCTCGCGCACGCCCCAGATGAGGGTGCCGAGGCCGGTGGCATAGGCCGGATCATCCACTTTTTCGATGACACCGCCGATATCGACGGGGAATCCCATCTGCACCGGCAGGCCCAGTACATCGCGGGCCAGATCGAGCACACCCGGCGCCTTGGCCGCCGCCCCGGTGAGGAGCGCCCCTGCCGGCAGCATGCCGCTGCGTCCGATGCGCGTAAGCTCCTGCTTTACGAGCGAGAACATTTCAAAGTAGCGTGCCTGCATGATCTCGGCCATGTAGCGCTTGCTCACCGTCTGCGTATCCACTTTGCTGACGGAGGAGAGGTCGATCATCTCGCGCTCGGCGATCTCCTGCGGCAGCACCGATCCGAATTCGATCTTGATCTTCTCGGCGGTATCGATGGAGGTGCGCAGCCCGATTGCGATGTCGTTGGTCACGCTCTCGCCGCCGATCGGCAGGCTGGCGGAGTACAGGATCGTCCCCTCCTCGAACACCGAAACGCTGCAGGAGCCCGCACCGATGTCGATGACCACAACCCCCAGTTCTTTCTGGCGCTTGGTCAGTACCGCCTCAGGCGCGGCGATGGTGGCCGGCACCAGATCGTCGATGTCGACGCCCGCCTGATCCACGCACTTCTCGATATTCTTCACATGCTGGACGTGCCCCGTGACGATGTGCGCCTCCACTTCGAGGCGGATGCCCGTCATGCCCACGGGATTCTTGATGCCGCGCTGCTCATCCACCGCGTACGACTTGGGTTCGATGTGCAAAATCCGGCGGTTCTGCGGAATGCTCACGGCCTGCGCGGCCTCGAGCACGCGCCCCACGTCCTCCACCGTGATCTCAGATCCCGAGATCGCGATGACGCCGCGGCTGTCGAAGGATTCGATGTGCGATCCGCTCAGGCCCACAAACACGTGATTGATGGGCACCCCCGCCATGCGCTCCGCATCTTCTAAGGAGGAGATGATATTGTGGATGAGTTCCTCCACGTCGATCACGTGCCCCTTGCGCATCCCGTGAGAGGGAGAAAGCCCCACGCCGATGACATTCGGGATGAGCTTCTCCTGGTCGGAGTCCACCACGGCGACGACCGTCCGGATCTTGGCGCTTCCGATATCGAGACTGGCGACGATGCGTTCTTTGGACATGGTGGAGGGGGTCAGAGAAATGATGAATACAGAAGATGTTCCGCGTATCCCAAACTGGAACATCCGCGAGACAACGGGAGTTTAATTGCGTAAACGAAAGATCCGCAAGATTGACGTGAGTATCTTTGGTATTCAGTGAGACGACTGAAGAACAAGTTTTCTGTTCTGTAGTTTACGCTCCTGTTAGGGATGAAGTCCGATCACCATCTCATGATAATCAGAGTGAAAAACATCTGAACACAGTTTGTCGTCAATCAAAAAATGTCTCCGACCTTCAGAAAAGGATCATCTGCTCCACTGTTTTTGCCTCCGATGGAGCGGGAAGGGAGACATCTTCGGGTGCGCAGTGCGCCCTGCCAAAGGAGGTCTGGAGCATCGCCTGCAGTCTCTTGATGAGCAGGGTGAATTCCATCGCGCGGAAGAACTCCTGAATCTTTGCAACGGGCAATATCCCGAGAGAGAGCTGATCAAACGGAAGGAGCGGCAGATCCGTCACGAGCAGCGCCATGCGCTCGCAGAAGAACGCCTGCTCGCGGTCGGCCGCAAGCTTCTCGCGAACGGCGGGCCGGATCTCTTCCAGATGATCGTAGATATTCTTCAGCGTGTCGTACTTCTGCAGGAGCTCCGCCGCTGTCTTGGGCCCGATGCCTTTGACACCGGGAAGGTTGTCGGACTGATCGCCGGTGAGCCCTTTATACGAGGGGATCTGGTCGGGCCGCACGCCGTACTTCGCCTCGATCTCCTTGGGACCCAGATACTCCGCCTGCTGGTAGCCCTTGTGCGGGATGGCGATACGGATCGAATCGGAGGCAAGTTGCAGCGCATCGCGGTCCCCCGTGACGATTGTCACGCGCATCCCCGCCTGTTCCGCCGCCCGCGCGTAGGCGCACAGCAGATCATCGGCTTCGAACCTGGGATCGGAAACGTGCGGGATGGCGAACGTATCAATGAGCTCGTGCACCCGCGGGATCTGCATGTAGAAATCATCGGGGGTCTCGGCCCGTCCCGCCTTGTAATCTTTGGCTTCCTGATGACGGAATGTCTGATCGCCCTCGTCGAAGCAGAAGAGGAACGCATCAGGCTCCTCTTTGGCCAGAATCGACAGGAGCATCGATGCCACCCCGAACACGGTATTCGCCTGCTCCCCCGCCCTCGTTTTGAGGGTACGCGGAATGGCCCAGTACGCCCGGTACATCAGGTGGTGCCCGTCGATCAGAACAAGGTGTTGGATGCGAATAGAGTAGCAGAGGAAGAAGGTAATGAAGGTAAGGAAGGTAATGGAGGTATTGAAGGTAAGGAAGGTATCGAAGGTAATGGAGGTATTGAAGGAGCCTTTTCCCCCTCCTATTACCTCCCGTACTTCCCTTACCTCTAAAACACACCAACCCCGAAAAAACTCAAGCCCTCTCCCCTCCCTGAAAGAGCGAATTTCAGCTATACTATCAGGATAACTCGGGAAAATAAGGAACAGGGAAGGTACAGGAAATAAAAGAAAAAAAGGAAAGAAAAGAACCAGAATAATAACCAACAACCTCCACCACCCCCCCTCATCCTCACCCAACCCCCTACCCCCTAATCCTAACCCTAATCCTTACGTGAATCCCCTCTCCCCCGCCTACGATCCGAAGATTGCCCGGCGCTACAGCGCACGGACGATCGAGCATAAGGTGGAGAACAAGACGGCACTTCAGAAGGAACTGGGCTGGCCCATGGAACCCAAGGCGCCTGTCGTCTGCCTTCCGGCGGGGATGTCGGATGCGTTGGGCGGTACACTCCTGAAAGAATTTTTACCCGGTCTGTTGAGCCTGCCCATTGAGCTGCTGGTTTTGGGCAAAGGAAGCGCGGACTACGGAGAACTCTTCACGCAGCTTGCCGAGGAACGCGGTCACCGCATCGCGATCATCCCGCATGACGAAGACCACGTCCGCAAAATGCTCGCCGCATCGGACATCGCCCTCTTTCTCACGGATCCGACTGACATGCAGGAGCTTCATGCCTGCCTGCAGTACGGCGTCGTACCCGTTGCACAGGAATCCAGAGTCCTGAACGACTACAATCCCGTTCAGGAAACGGGGAATTCCTTCCTCGCAGCAGAATCGACACCGTGGCTGATCTTCGCCGCTCTCGTACGGTCACTCGAAACATTCAAGTTCCCGTTCGACTGGCGGACGATTCAGCGGCACGGCATGGAAGCGGTTGGTGGGACGAAGGAAGTGGAAGACGAAGGATAGGGAACTTGGGATTCGGGAACTAGGGAACTCGGAACGAAGAAATAGGATCTTTTAAAAAAAACCGATTTCCCCAGTTCCCCAGTTCCCTAGTTCCCTACTTCCCTATTTCCCTACTTCCCTATTTCCCTATTTTCCTACACCAAATAGGACCCCACCGTCACCCCGCAGAAGAATCCGAGAAAGAGGAAACTTGCAAGCAGAACGCCGTTGCGCCAGAGCGACGGCCGGAGCGGACGGGCGAGAACGCGGTTATTGAACATGTAGAGGAGTCCCGTGTACACGAACATCGTGAATGCATTGACGCACGCCCCCAGCACGATGAGCTCGCGCGGTTGGTCGAACCCGAGGCTGAATACGGCGATCCCGAACAGAATCTGCGTCCAGAGAATGCCGTAGTACACGAGCGAAACACGCGCGGTGCGTTTGCGGGTGAGCAGCAGGGCGTTCTCGGTCATGATGCGGCTGGTCGAGTCGAGCACCGTGAGCTGCGTGGCGAGGAGCATGATGCCGGTCGCCAACAGAAACAGCATGCCGAAGACGGGGAGCGTGCGCCCGGCGATGGCCGAAGCCTCGAGCAGGATGAAGTGAATTCCCTGCGCGTTGCCCGCGCTGCCGAACGTCGTGACGTACGCGAGCAGCGACAAAAGGAGCATTGTGATGAGACCGAGCAGCCAGAAGACAAGAAAATGTTCGAGGTTCGTCACCTTCCACCACTTCTTCCAGCGTTTGAGATTCTCTTCTGTGACCGCAAATGTGGATCCGCGCAGTGAAATTTTTTCCGCGCCGCCGCCGCCAGTGATCACACTGGTGATGCGGTCGGCGTAGCGACCCATGCCGTACCCCTTGTCACGCACATAGCACGACTGGGCGAGATTCAGATTGCCGCCGGCCCCCGAATACGCCAGCGCGGCGAGGAACGTGGCGAGCGGTACGCCCGCAGGCAGGAACCAGAAACCCTGTCCCTGACCCACAAGCCCCTGCGCGAGAGTGACCACATCTGCGGAACGGGAGAGGTAGAGCGCGAGGAGAAGGATGAACGGCACACCGAACCCGATGACGATCATCTGCAGTCGCTCGACGCTCTTGTAGAGCACGCGTCCGATGGAGAGGAAAAATCCGATACCCAAAAACATGATGATGGCCACGGCGTGCACATTGTCGAGCCCCAGCGCCCCGGCGAAAAGCGTTGCGCCGGCCAGTCCGATCCCCGGCCAGCCGAACCCGAAGAACGTCGAGAGAATGAACCACACGGGCAGCCGTTTCCACCGCTTCGCGAACCCGACGAAAATGCTCTCGCCGTGGATGAGCGCGTAGCGCGAAACCTCCATATTGATGAAAAACTGCATCGTGATCCCGAGAACGATCGCCCACGCCATCCCGAGCCCGAAGTTACTGGCGAGGTACGGCCACAGGATCACTTCGCCGCTCCCCAGCCCAAGCCCGAGGATGATGAAACTCGGCCCGAGGATCTTACGGAGCTTCGGAGCGGGCGGGAGAGGCATGGGGCCATGCGCACCTTTCTTTGCAGGCATGGAGGTAATCGTACCACTTCCTTTGAACAGACAACAATCACAATGTGCAACGGGTACAATGTCCGCGTGATGATCGCACTTCCCTTCGTCGGGCTACTCGTGATCGGCATCATCGTCCTGCTCGTATGGGCGGCGATGAAGGATCAGGACAAATGAGCGTGCACGAAACGCGGTCAATTCATCGGTTCATGATTGCTTCTGGCCGCTTCGAACCGGGACCAGAGCGCCGCTTGTCTCATACCTAAAAATTTCGCGCCGTCCTTCCTCTTCCCGGCGATCACGGGCACTGCCACATCGAGGACAATGAGAAGCTCCCGGCAGCGGGTGATGTCGGAGACGGAGAGGTCGCAGGGATCGCGCTCCCCGCGCGGAAGATGCTCCAGTCTTTCCATGCATGCCTTCACGGCGTGGAACGTGTGCAGCACCAGGTGATACAGCGACTCATGCGGGTGCAACGCAGATTCCGCCGCCACCAGCAACCGCGGACGAAGCAAGTACGACGGATACTGCAGGAAGGCAGTATGCGCTCTGTCCGCCACCCGATTCGCGATGTCGTGATCGGGTGCAATCGTTAACCGGGTCAGATCGAGCTTGACCGCCATGCAGTCAAATTAAAATGTTTATCTGGTGTAGTCAAACACAGCGCGCACAATTCTACGCGCGGTTCTTGAGAGTGCAAATGGTGGACGAAATTAGATTGAATTGGAACACACTCGTCCCCTACCTCGAAACTGTAGCTGGAGTTGGAAAAGAATCTGAGTCCACAGCTTCTTTTCGTAACTCAACAAAATATGCATAATCATGATAAGGAGGCCGCCAATCTCTATCTGTCAGTTGCTTATACAATGCAATTTGCTCGGTGGTTGGCTTTCCAACAATACAGTGAACGAGTGTTTCGCAGCGCAAATGATAGCGATACGCCATTGCTTCCACTTTCCAATACGGAAACTCTTCTGGTGTATTATCGGCTCCAACATGAATGACCCCTGTTGGTTTCACAATTCTCACAGCTTCTCGAAATAGCGCTTCCGAGATTTCATTACGTTCAACCTTAGGAAGCCATTTCCCAGATGAAGATTTTTTCACGGCATCATTGAGAACATTGAGTAGCCACACATCATTCGTCGATGAAGTATCTAATCCCGTCCACTCTCCTGATTTTGGAACCAGCTCAATTCCCTGATAATTATTTTGAGGCCAATGCACATAGGCTGGGTCGAACGCAATTACTCTCAAAGTTCCACGACGTATGCTCTCAGTAATGGTTTGTAGGTGCGGAAAGTGAGTCAATGCCCCGACATGCACCTCTAAAGGAATATTTGATGAGGCGTTTTCCATAGCATAGTACTATAACATATTTTTTCTGGTGGGTCAGGAGGGATCCTTCGGCTGCGCCTCAGGACAAGTTTGGACTCATGTTGAAATGGGGCTTGCCATGAGGAACGCAGTGACGAATGGTGGGTCAGGTGGGATCCTTCGTAACACTCAGGACAAGTTTGAACCCACGTAAAAAACTGGCTTGCCATGAGGAGCACCGCAGACGCGGGGCGACGAATGGTGGGTCAGGTGGGATTTGAACCCACGGCCAATTGCTTAAGAGGCAACTGCTCTACCGGACTGAGCTACTGACCCAGAGGGAACGCGAGTGGAAGGAACAGAGAAGGATCGAGCAGCTCGGCTGTCTTCTATGTCCCGCAAGCGGGACAAGCGAACAGAGCTACTGAACGGCAAGCGACAAAGTATCAAATACATCCAGATGGCACAATGGAATGAAACACTTATAAATAATCCGCGGCGAAGCGCGGGTCTCGCCCGTTCGATTCCTCGCTTCGCTCCACTCGTCACTCAGGGCGCCCTGAGCGTAGTCGAAGGGCGCGGGCCCCGCGCTGGAGCCGCACCACTGAGGGAAAAGAGAGCCCATGAGAGAAAAACCGTCCTGTCGGCTGTAGCCCGGAGGGCGAAGGCTGAAGGTTTGTCTCTCATGAATTCACAACACTTTTCGTGCCCGACTTGTTCTGGTCCCATCCCTGCATGGAATGAGCACCGCAATAGGCAGTCCCCCGTGCCAGCCGATCGTATCGGGCGCGATTTCCTTCTGGATAGAGCGGCCGTGCTTGATATCCTCCGCCTCGGCATCGGTGAGCTCGAGTTTCGGGAACCCTGCGAGCACATCCTTTAAAGGAAGGACGCCCGTCCACGTGGCAAGCTCCGGCCTCACCGCAGCCTCGAGCTTCCACTCTCCCACCCGCGTACGCTTGAGCTTCTCAAGGTACCCGCCGCACTGGAGTACCTGCCCGAGGTCATGGGCGAGTGACCGTATGTACGTCCCCGAGCCGCAAGAGACGTTCAGGTGCAGATGCGGATAGTCATAGTGCGTAATGGCGCAGCCGGTGATCTCGACCTCGCGGGACGGAATGTTCACTCCCCTGCCCTGACGCGCTTTGCGATACGCGCGCTCACCGCCGACCTTCACCGCGGAGTGCGCGGGCGGAACCTGTTCGATCTTGCCGATGAAGCGGCTCGTGATGAGCGAACGAATGGCGATCTCATCGGGTGCGTGCCAACCCGCCACCGGCGTCCACCGCTCGATCACGCCCTCGCGATCATAGGTCGTAGAGGTCGCCCCCAGATGAACCACCGCCTCGTACTCCTTGGACAAATCGGTAAACAGCTCCACCACTTTGAGCGCCTTCGCGCCCACAGCGAGCACCAGCAGCCCCTCCGCCGCGGGATCCAGCGTGCCCAGATGCCCGATTTTCTGCTCCTTCAACACCGCGCGTACCGTTGCCACGGCATCGTGACTGGTGGGTCCGCAGGGCTTATCGATGAGGAGGAATCCGTGACGCATGACGAAGCTGTAAGCGGTAAGACATAAAAAGACGTAAGTGGTAAGACATAAGTGGTAAGTGTTTCGATTGCACAGTCCCTTACATCACATCTTACGTCTTACATCTTATATCTTATATCTACCCGCGCCGCTCACAACAATTGTCCTCCACTAAATAGCAGGGGTACTATGCACTCCATGGACCTCACGCTCACCTGGGATCTGTTCGTCATCGTCTTCTTCGCCGTCGTGATGACCTACAGCTTCATCATCGGAAAACACGAATCCGTGAAGATCATCATCGCCTCGTACATCGCCATTGTCGCCGTGCAGGGCATCGGCAACCTGCTCGCCCGCATCTCGACCTCCGATCCCATGTTCTCGATGCTGGGCATCACCATCGATATCACCCTGCTCTCGACCACCAAGCTCGTGCTCTTCGTCGCGGCAGTGATCTTCCTCGCCGTACGCGGCGGTTTCGAGATCGAGTTCAAACGCGAGCCGGGCGGGAGCATCGACCTCGTGCTCACCGGCATCTTCGGCTTCGCGACGGCGGGTTTGCTCCTCTCGACCCTCCTCACCTATGTGGCGGATGTGCCGCTCCTTTCGAAAACCATCGCGGAGACGGCATCCATCGCTGTCATCATGCAGGGTAGCCGGCTCATGGCGACCATGATCACCTATCAGGATCTGTGGTTTGCCTGCCCCGCACTGCTCCTGCTCGCCACCGGATTCATCGGCAAAGAACAGTCGTGAAGCCTCAGAGTCTCACAACTGACAGGAATATTTCAAGGAACAAGAAGCCCGCATTGAGCTGTGTGCCGAGAAGCGGGAACTGCAAAACAGCATCGTGATCCTGTTCGAATGGAAAGAGATCCGCACCCTCTGCTGCACAGATAGAGCGTCTTGCCAATTTTCCGGAATGTATTTCTGATATTTACAAGACCTTGCGCACGCACCAAAAGCCGTATAACAATAAGGAAAATTCTTCCCCCACCCCATGACGCATCTCCGCTCTCTCGGTCTTAAGCTCGCAGCAATCGTTGTGTGCAGCGCCCCGTATCAGGCACTCGCTCAGATCGAAAATCCGCCCAACGTCGCAGGCAGAGGGCCCAGTGATCTCAGAGATGCGATCATGAAGGTGATCCAGAAAGTGCTGACGTTCATGACGCTCATCGCGGTGGTGATGATCATCGTCGCCGGTATCCGCTACATCATCTCGCAGGGGGAAGAGAGCGAAAAGGACAAGGCGAAGAAAATGATCATCTACGTGATCATCGGTCTCATCATCATCCTGATCTCGCAGGCCATCGTGACCTTCGTGATCGACACCGTCGCGTGAAGCCGCAAACGTTGTCTTCAGAAGACCGTCTTGGGGGCGGTCTTTTCTTACCTCACCCCCTACCCCCCTCTCCATCCCGCCCACAATCCCTCATGGAGAGGGGGCACACTTTCTCTTGCTTTCAAGCTTACAAAACGAAATAGGTGCTCTTCCTATCCGATTGACGTCGGGTAGTTACGAAGGGGAAGGTCAGCTGACCACCGGCAGAGCCGGTGGCCTGAAGGAGAGCCCCCAAAGGGGGCTTGCTAAAGCGAGTCAGGCGTCAATCCCATTTGAGATCCAAGGGTGGATCTTGGTCATCCAGCCTGTCTGAT
>JAQUKV010000007.1 GCA_028718905.1 Candidatus Peribacteraceae bacterium
TTCATAAACAGACGTTCTACCTTCACTTGAAAGAATGCGAATTCAGATTTAATCATCGTCACGAAAACCTGTATAATCTCTTACTGTCCCTCTTTCGAAAACATCCTCTTAACTAGTCTTGAGCCTTAGTTATTAGGGATTCGGGAACTTCTTATGGATTCGTTTCTGGAATTGGAGGCGACGAAGAGAGCACTCGATCTTGTTGCGGAAGTTTATCGTGTCTGCAAGAAGCTTCCGAAAGAGGAAGTCTATGGCTTGTCATCCCAACTGAAGCGTTCATCGTCGAGTATCGTTGCAAATATTGCTGAGGGATTCGGGAGGTATACTTATGCCGACAAAGCAAATCGTTACACGATTGCCCGGGGAGAATGCACCGAAGTCGTCGCGTATCTCCATGTTGCAGTTCGGGTCCAACTGCTCACTTTCGAAGATATCCAACAGGGGCTACTGCTTGCTGACCAAACTGGGAAACTCATTTCGGGTCTCATCGTCTTCTGTCGCAAAAAAGCCTCGACCGCCAATTCCTAATAATCCCCAATCCCTTTCCCGATAGGATCACTACGACATCATTCCCAGCAGCCTCACTGCCTCTGCGTACCCTTCGGGTGTTCCCGTATCGATCCGTGAGCCGCTGCACTCAAGGGCGTAGACCGGCAGGGTCTTCAATTTCGCGATCAGGGCATCGATCAGGCGGATCTCACCGTCTTTTCCTGCCTGCACATCCGGCAGCGACGCGATGACGGAGCGCGGAATCAGGTAACGTCCCACGATGCCGAGTGTCGAAGGCGCCTTCACGGGCTCCGGTTTCTCGACAAGACCTTTCACCTTCCGCAGGCGCGGGTGGCCGTGCACCTCATTCTCGATTTCTATGATGCCATAGCGGTTCGTCTTCTCGCGGGGGATATTTTCGACAGCGATCAGTGCAAATTCCTTCTCGGGGATGAAATGACTCGCTTCGATCAGCTGCACGATGCCGGGTTTGTCGCCGACGAAGAGATCGTCGCCGAAGAGTACGGCGACCATGTCGCTTTTCACGAACGTGCCGGCCTGCAGAATCGCGTGTCCGTCCCCGAGCATCTGTTCCTGATACGCCGTTTCAAAGTGTGCTTTTTCGTAGGTCTTCAGGACGGTAAGGAGCTTCTCTTTGCCGCGTCGCTTCATCTCCTTTGCGAGTGCGGGGTCCTCTTCGAAGTATCGAAGAATCGCCTCTTTTCCGTGGCTGATCACGAAGCAGATGTCCGTAATGCCTGCCTCGAGACACTCATCGACGACGTACGCGATGATCGGGCGGTTGCTCAGCGGCAGCATCTCTTTGGGTATGGCTTTCGTCCACGGGAGGAACCGCGTGCCGAGTCCGGCAACGGGGAGGATGGCTTGGGAGATTTTCATTGGAAAGGATGGGAGGGGGGAGATGACTTTGAGGAACGGAGAGTGATGACAAAGAGGGTAACCAGAACGATTGCGGCACCTCCCATGCCCACCCACGGCAGCCACGGCAGGCGTTCGGTGACACGGCTCTCCTGCGTATCGCACACATCCCCAATCCCGTCGCCATCCGTGTCTTTCTGGTCCCTGTTGGGCAGATTTTCGCAGTTATCTTTGCTGTTGATGATGCCGTCCTGATCGAAATCGTCGCAGACATCTCCGCGGCCGTTGCTGTTGAGATCCTGCTGATCCGGGTTGGCGATCGCGACGCAGTTATCCTGTACGTCGGGCATGCCGTCACCGTCGCTATCCGCGATGCGGTAGGCGGGATTCGGCTTCGAGCCGTCGGTGGCAATCGACATCACGTCTTTCGCCGATGCCAGGTTTCCCGCTTCACCGACCTTGGCGGATACCTTGCGGTCCGGATTGAAGTAGATGCGGTACGTCTGGGAGGGCTGCGCCAGAAAACGGAGCGAGCGAAAGGAAGGCGAAGCGTTTTCTTGGTTCAACCGCAACTCGGTAATGCGAAGCATCTGGCCATACGTGAATGTGACCGTCCAGGTTTGCGAGATGGTGCGGGGGAAGAAGAGCGTGCAGCACGATGTCATTTTGCTGTTTGCCAGAATGATAGATTCCTTTCCTTCCACGATGGCACGCACTTCTGCGGTGAGCGGTTGGGCCACATGATCATCGAGCAGCAGGGTGAGCGAGGAAGAAGCGACCGGTACAGAACTTGAAAGGACCAGACGCACCTGCCCCTGAGTATTTTCAGGAAGGGGGAACTCGGCGAAGGTGTCATCGTTCGCGTCGACCATATTTTTCAAAGGGATATTCGCCTGCGCCGTGCTGGAGGTCACCGAAAGTGCGCGCACCGTTTCCTCCCGGAAAGAGGATGGCTCGAAGGCACTGGTGGTTTGGTTCCAGACCGCAAAATCCGTACGCTCCATCGCTTCGGTATTGAACGGGACCTCAACCACTGTGGGTACGCTGATTCTGAGCGAGCCGACATCTTTGTAATTGCGGTAGGCACTGATGACCTGCTCCGGCGTCAGGGGAGCATTCTGCGCCTGTACCCGTACCGCAGTAGCGATCAGGCAGAGCGTGAGGGCGGAGAAAGCAATATGCTTCATGTGCATTGGGGAACAGAAAAAGGTTTAGGAAGTACGTTTTTTTCTTCCTATGAAAGCCGTCGAGATGAGCAGTGCGCCCACGAGGAAGAAGGTGACGATCCGTCCCGAGAGCTCCATGCTCCAGACATCGATCAGGAGCAGGCGCGCCACCACGCAGCCCAGTACCACTCCACCGTATACTTTCAATCCCTGCTGTCCCTTCGCTTTTCCCGCGAGATGGGTGATGAGCCCGATGATCGTGTAGACAGCCAGAGCACTCATCACCGCGGTGGCATCCTGCAGCGTTGCCTGTAGTGAGAGCCAGAGCAGTGCGTAGAGGTATAGGGAGCCCAATGCCGCCAGAAGCCCGCTGGGAAGTTCGAGGTCTGCCGGCTTCGCCATCCGCGCCTGCGACCAAAGAAAGGCGCCGAGGCCGAGCAAGACGACTCCCAGCGTGAGGAGCACAAAGAAGTCATCATGCCAGATGCCTATGGACCAGCCCATGGACCATTGGGGGGAGGTCAAGCTGTCTACAGAGAGCGCAATCGGTCCGACAAAGAGCAGAGAGGTCCGTAGCGCAATCTTGAGATCCTTGAGCAGGCCATAGGCCAGTGCGGCGATGACTCCGGTTTCCAAGGTGTAGGCGATGGTTAATGCGGCACCTTCAAATTTTGCGGCCGTCGCACCGGCAAGCAGGACAATACCCACTCCCACATACACATAGAGCGGTTCGCGCTTGTGAGTGATGGTGAAGATCGAGAACGCCCCGATGACGAAGAGGAGCATCCACCCGACGATGATCAGGCTTTTCCATTCATCCGGAGCCGCCATCATGATCCAGGCCAGCAGGAACAAACCGGTGCCTGCGGCAGTGAGCAGATCCGGAAGCATTTCCTTCTTCTCCAACTTCAAGAGCCCTGCGGTATTGGTGACGAAGAAGGCAGCCGCGAACGCGTACGCGAGCAGCAGCAGAGTGGGGAGTTCCACCGGCTTCGATGCGAGTGTGGGGATGCTGTAGAGCGCGATGATGATAAGAGCCGCCGCGGTGAGCTCGTGTCTGCGGATGATGACAGCGATCCAGATGGCACCTAGTGTGACAATCAGCAGGTAGGTGAAGAGTCCCACGAGGTTCGGTTCTGGCGAGTGCGTGAGCAGCGGTGCGACGCTTGCAAGGATCAGACTGCCGAGCGCAAGGGCGCGATTGTTATAACGTACGCTGGCGAATCCCACGAAGGCTGTGCTCAGAAACATCAGGGCGAGAGCGCTCAAGGGCGTGAAGAAACCGTACACCGAGCGTGCCGCAAAGATCGTCACCAGAATCACTGTGGATCCCAGCACCAGAAAGACACCTCCCTGATGAATGAATTTCTGGATTCTCCAGAAGCCAAGCAGTAGAAAGAGAACGCCGGCAACGATGCCGAACGCGATGCGACCCATGGGACCGATCCAGTTGTTCATGAAGGCATAGGTCGTCAGCCAGCCGAATGCGATGATCAGGAGCAGTGCGCCCAACTTGAGCAGCCAGTCCTCTTTCGCCCAAAGTACAAAACGATCAAGTGCCGTGGGGGCCGAGTGTTGTGGGTACAAAACGGGTTGTTGCCGTTCCTGAACGGACTCCTCACGTAGAGGGCGTGCAGGTAATCTGCCTTCATGGATGCATTCTTCCAGTGCGTCCACGCGCCTGCGCAGATTGGACACCGAGAAAAGCAGGATGATCGGGCTCACAATCAAACCGAGCACCACAAGGAGGAGGATGAGAAAGATGGATTCCATAGACTTGCATCATAGCAAACGATCTGTTCGTGCATAACAGAACGGAATTAAGGAAAGCGGCGCGTTTTGGCGGAGCGAAACAAGAGTGAAAATATGCCCGGCTCGAATTGGTTGATTTTCGCTGACAGATGCCATTTTCCATGAACCGCATATGACAGTTCAGTGTGTTCCTGGTTTGACCCTTCTGCCAAAAACCGCTACAATGTCTCGATTTCTTCCACATAAACTCCCATGACCGTCTCACAGTCCGCACTCGCCAAGGTTCACGATCTCTACGTCATGCAGATCGAGCTCTGGAAACATTTGCGCGAGGGAAATTTTCAGAAGGCCGATCAGCGGAAAGAAACACAGAGGTGCCTGAAGCAATTCTCCCGTCTGCTCGATCAGGTGGACTGGCATTACATGGGCGGCGAGGATGTTCTGGCAGAACTGAAGACGATGCGCGGTGAAGTGTCGGCACAACTGAGAAATATCCGCCGGAGGAAGACGAAGAAAAAGTAGTACGCAGTAAGCAGAGAGCAGTAAGCAGAGTTTTCTTGTGCGCTTTTTTTCGATATGCGTTCTGCGTAATACTTACTGCATACTGCTTACCTAGCCTCCTTCGCTGATCCGGATCACTTTCACCTTCTCCTCTTTGGGGACAAGGATTTTCAGGATGCTGTCGCGATTGAACGTGGCCTTCACCCGCTTGGGGTCGATGACGCACGGCAGCGTGATGGAGCGAGAGAATTCCCCCCAGAAACATTCCTGCAGATAGTACTGATCGCGCGCCACCGCATCCGGAACACTCCTCCTGCCGCGGATGGTGAGCACTTTTTCATCCACTTCGATGTCGAGATCGCCCAATTTCACGCCCGCGAGCGGTGCACGCACGATGTAGTAGCTGTCCTGCTCGTAGATATCCACGGCGATCTGGCCGATACCCGACTGACGGGACGGAGCGGATTCTTCGGTCGTGAGTTTGACGGCCGTTGCCGCCGCCGCCTTCTGATCCCACTCGGGGGATCCCAGGGAACTGAAGATGCCGTGGAAAGGAGAAGACGCCATTTTCGGTAATGGTATCGAATTTTGCTGAGGGTTAGCAAAGAGGATCAGTAGCGCATTAAGAGAGATGTGATGAATTGACAGCCGTTCATGATTGGGGGTTCGCCGATTTTCGGATGCAAATCCGGGCGGACGTCCAAGCCGATCGGCACTGTTTCAATCGCCAAACATGCGCTTCTTCTGTAGCCTGTGACAGATGCTGCAGACATTTGCACACTGGCTGGTCGACACCGTGGGGGCCGTGGGGTACCCCGGCATCATCCTGCTCATGGCGGTGGAGAGCTCCTTCATCCCTTTTCCCAGCGAAGTGGTGATGATCCCTGCGGGGTACCTCGCAAAACAGGGTCAGATGCATCTGGGGCTTGTGATTTTTTGCGGGGCATTCGGGTCCATGCTCGGCGCTCTGGCGAACTACATGATCGCCGCCACGCTCGGGCGCAGATTGCTGCTGAAATACAGTCACTGGTTTCTGATGTCTCCCGAAAAATTCCAGCGGGCGGAGCGTTTTCTGCTCGAACACGGCGAAATCGGCACTTTCGTCGGGCGCATCATCCCGGTCGTGCGGCAATACATTTCGTTTCCGGCGGGGTTGGCGGAAATGCCGCTGCTCCGCTTTTCGCTCTGGACGGGTTTAGGTGCGGGTTTCTGGGTGACGGTGCTCGCGCTCATCGGTTTCGCAGTCGGCGGCAACGAGCAGCTTGTCCGGCAATGGTCGCAGACCGCAACGCTCTGGGCCGTCGGCGGCTGCATCGTGCTGTTGTGGCTCTACGTCCAGTGGAAACGTTGGTGTCAGCGGCGTGTTCCCCCCGCACGCGGATGACCGCTCTCGATGCGTTGCTCCTCGGCCTTTTGCAGGGGATCACCGAGCTCCTGCCCGTTTCGAGCTCCGGGCATCTGGTGCTTGCCGAAACATTCCTCAACGTGGGTATTCCGGCGCACCTGCAGAGTTTCGATATTCTGCTGCACGCAGGTTCTTTGTTGGCACTGCTTCTTGCATATCCGATGCTGTGGTGGAACATGCTCTGTTCCCTCTCAACAAAAGAGAGTCGTCACCGGCATCTGTTCTTCATGATTCTGCTCGCAACCGTTCCCGCCGCAATGACCGGTCTCTTCTTCGAAAATTTCATCGCACTGCACCTGCGCTCTCTGACATTCGTGGGCGTGGGCTTTGCGATTACGGGTGTTCTGCTTGTTCTCGCAGAGCGTGTGCCGCAACACAGAGATGCCTCTCGTATCCCGTGGCTCCATGCACTGTTCATCGGTTTGGCACAGGCCTGTGCGTTGCCACCGGGCGTTTCACGATCGGGACTCACCATTGCCGCCGCACGTTCCCTTGGATGGCGACGTGAATCGGCGGTGGAATTTTCTTTTCTTCTCGCTGTTCCGGTGATTGCAGGGGCCACCTTGATCACGGCCACGGATCTTCTGCATGGCATTACATTGCCTTCTCCTTCCGTTGTTTGGGTCGGTGTCTTGGCATCTTTCGGCTCCAGTGTGCTCGCCATTCTCTTTTTGCGTGCGATGGTGCGACGATTCAGTCTGTCGTGGTTTGCTCTCTATCTCATTCCACTCGCCGTTCTTTTACTTGCTTCATAAGTCGGACATCACTATGTTTTTTTGTGCAAGCGAAGTGCACACACCAAACCTTGATCTTGTGTGCGCCGTCAGTACAATGCGCCCCTACGTAACCCCTCCTCCTCCCCCCTCATGTCCTCTGTCGCTCTGAAGAACTGCATCCGCCGCCTCCGTTTCGAGAAGAACATGACGCAGGAGGAACTGGCGCTGCGTACGGGGGTGAGCCGGCAGACGATCATGTCGATCGAGCGCGGGCAGACGAATCCCTCGGTGCTCCTTGCTTATAAAATCGCAGCGGCGTTGAGCACACCCATTTCGAGCGTGTTCCAGATGGAGGGGGCGCTGGCACCGGTGTAATTCATGAGAGACAAACCTTCAGCCTTCGCCCTTCGGGCTACTGCCGACAGGGCGGTTTTTCTCTCATCCCTCAACTACCCGTCCGTGCCGGACAACGTCCGGGCGGGCGCTCGGGGTGACAGCGTAATACAACAAGAGTGTTGAGGTTATGGGTGACCCTGAGCGAAGCCGAACAGGTCACGAACTCTCTTTTCCCTTAAAGGTGTCGCTCTAGACGAGCGGAGCCCGTCTTCGCGACAGACAAGTCACGAATCGGATCCTTTTCTTGGCACAGGGGATAACCGTCCTTTGTAGAATTCTAAAGGGTGGTGGGTGCGCATCCCGGCGGCGAAATTGAGGAGCGGACGAAATTTATTCACAATTTGCGCGACGGAAGAAGATTCCGCACCAACATGCTCATGCCCTTGATGGGCGTCAGGCGCCTTCGGTAGCCTCTCGGTTTCCGACATGACTTCAGTGTAGCACTCCTTCCGGCAGTTGCGTCTCTTCCTTGAGTGATGAGGAGGCTACTCGCAGATCTTCGATGACGATCTGCGGCGCCCTGTGTCCGTTCCACGTGTCGACGCCGATCTTGCAGAGGAGATCGAGTGACTGGCCGGTATGATCGCTTAGGGGACCCAGCCGCCATCCGATTGTTTTCAATCCCGCGGTGCGTCCCTGCAGGTGCGCCCCCTCCTTCCCGACGCGCCGCGGTTGCTCCAGCGTAACATTCTTGAGGAGGAAGACCGGTTCGGGATTTCCCTGACCGAACGGTTCCAACTGTTTCAGTTGTGCACAGAAGGAGAGCGAGATGTCCCGCGCTTCGATCATCGCATCTGCGGCGAGTGCGGGAATGAGATGCTCTCGTGTGGTGCGCGCGGCCGCGTCCTGCGACAGGCGCCGCAACACTTCGGCAAGGTTCTGCTCCGGGAACGTGCATCCCGCCGCCTGCGCATGGCCGCCGAATGCACTGAGCAGATCGGCGACCCGCTCGAGACCCTCGGTGACGTGATAGGCGGGCGTGCTGCGCAGTGACGCCGTGCATTCCCGATCCCGGATGGTGACCACGACGCTGGGATGCCCTGTCGCTTCGGTGAGCCGGCCTGCGATGAGGCCGATGAGTCCGGACGGAAACTCCACATCCGTTCCCGTGACGGTGAGGAGTGCCGGGAGTGCGGCCATCTCTTCTGGTCGCGGTTGTGAAGAGAGATGCAGGAGCTGCCATGCACGCGCGAACAGGCCGCCCGTGGCGTCCTGACGGTGCGTATTGAGCTGCCCGAGCCGGGTGAGAGCTTCTCCGCCCTCCAGCAGAGCCGTAAGCGCAATGAGAGGGTCCTGCATGCGTCCGGCGGCGTTGATGCGTGGAGAGAGGCGGAACGCGACATCCGTGCTCGTCAGAGGTCCGCCCTGCGTGCGTACGGATGCCGCGAGAAGGGAGAGCGGTCCTTTGTCGAGCGCATTGAGGGCGGCGATGCCCTGTTGTACCAGAACGCGGTTCACGCCGCGTAACTCGACCAGATCCGCGATCGTGCCGATGGCCGCGAGGGCGAGATCCGTCTGACGGTCATCCCACTCGTCCGCCCCTTCGAATGCGCGGATGAACTGCAGGGCGACCCCTGCGCCGGAGGGATGGGGCAACGGGTGGCGTGGAGCGAGAGCGGGATGGATCAGCGCCAGCGCTTTCGGCACTTCATCCTGTACATGGTGGTGATCCGTCACGATCACGTCGATTCCCCGTGCGGACGCCAGAGCGATTTCTTTGATCGCAGTGATGCCCGTATCCACAGTGAGGAGCAGGGTGACGCCGCGCACGCCGCATTCCTCAATGATCGTCCGGTTGAGTCCGTAGCCGTCGTGCACGCGGTGCGGCAGACGCACGACGGGTTCGTTGCCGTGTCTTTTCAATAATCGCACGAGGAGCGCAGTCGCCGTGATACCGTCGCAATCGTAATCGCCGAAAATCCCGATGGTTTCACCTGCCGCAATGGCGCGTCTTACGCGCTCCACGGCACGGGGCATATCCGGAAAAATCCACGGGTCTAAGAGCGCGTTACCGGAGGAGAGGGAACGCTCGGCCATGAGTCTGGCGGGGATTGCCGAAGGCACAGCATCTTTCCGCTCCGGAATGATCCAGCGTTTACCCGTTAACGAGAGAGGATTCTGCACAGGCAAGGGAGACTAGCAGGGGGCGGGGGATGCGGAAAGAGATCCTGGCCTCACCCCCTTGCCCCCTCTCCATCCCTGCCACGATTCCTTCATGGAGAGGGGGAGAACGGTCTCTTCAAAGTATGCTCATCTACAGGAAGAGCGTGCCCCTCTCCCGTTGGCGTTAAGTGGGTAGGGAGAGGGGTAGGGGGTGAGGAAAAAAACAGCACACAAAAACAGCTCCAATCCCTCATGTCCAATTCCAATCCCTATTTGGCGGCCATCACCTTCCCTTTCTTGGCGCGCCAGAGCGTCCAGCCGACCGCTCCGGCCATGGTGATGCCCGAGAGGATGCCGCCGGCGCCCGTGGGGGCCAGGGGGGCACCGCCGTGCAAAGAGTCCGCCTGCAGAGGGAGCATGCGATCGCCGTACAGCACCACCTGCTGGTTGCGCTGCACGCGGTCGAGCAGACGGATCGTCTGGAGCAGACGCAGATCCTCGGCGGAGTACGATCCTTCAGGAGCCGCACCGTTCCCTTCCGCGGGTGCCGGTACTGCAGCGACACTCGAAGCCTCTGAAGAATGTTGCGCATTGAAGATGATTTCCTGCTCGCGTTCCCTGCGGTCAGCGCTCTCGCGGGACTGCTGGGCGACGCGGTCCATCGTCTCGCGGGTGGTCGGAGGCAGGTAGAGTTCCTTGTTCAGCAACACGTCCTCCGGCGAGAGGTAGGCCAGTGCGGCAGGTGCCACGCAGAGGCTCAAAAGCAGAAGTGCGCCGCGGAGGAAATGTTTGTATGTCATCGGATCATTATAGAGGATTTGAGGAGTTTTAGCAATCCGAGCCTCCGGTCATCAGACACTGGTAATAGCGCTCTCCGTCGGAGATATCGTTCTTCAGAGTGGACCACATGCGAGGGTCGGATTCCCCCTCATCCACGGTACCGTTCAGGTTTTTGTCTTCGCCCAGCACCTGCGTATTGCGTCCGGCTCCGATCTTCATCAGTCCGTCGGGCAATCCGTCGCGGTCGGTATCCCATTTGGTCGGATCAGTTTCCGTCGAATCGATGCGGCCGTTGTGATTGATATCTTCCAGGCCGTCGATCAGGCCGTCGCCGTCGGAATCCCGCCGCAGAGGGCTGGAATGAAGAAAGAAGACTTCGCGACCATCCGACACGCCGTCTCCGTCGCTGTCCGCAATTTCGGGATCGGTGTCGTACTCTTTCTCCACCTGATCGTTGGCTTCGTCATCGTCCGGATCGAGACCGATGGCGAGGGGCACCTGAGACATGATATAACAGATACTCCCCGGATCGAATGTTTCGATCTCATGCTCGATGCGGCCGGAAGGCCGCTGCCGCAGCTGATTGAGGTCCTCTTCCGTCAGGTTCTCCGGAACCGAAAAGCGCTCATTGAGCTGCCGTTTGTACTCGTCATCCCGTGCTTTGCGCTCCCCCTCCGAGAGAAATACTTTTCCGGGAAGACGGTCGCTTGCCACGGATGCAGTCTGATCATAGTTCTCGGGCAGACAGTAGCCCCAGTAGCGTACGTCCGGATCGTACGAACCGAGAAGGATTCTGCGCAGGATCGGCTGCGTGTCTCCGGGCAGGGTGAAAATGACGTTTGTATCGGGGGGAATGGTCGCTCCGCTCTCCACCATGTTGGCGTCGATCACGCGCCATTGTACCTCCTTGCGGTAGGCGGCGGGCACCAGACGCCCTGCGAGAGGTGAGGAGTTTCCGTTGAATCCGAAGAATGCGTAACCCACAATCAGCAGACTCAGTCCGCCGAGCGAGAGGGTGCCAAATCCAAGGAATTTCCTCGAGAGTGATGCACTGAATGCCATCGGACTATTCTATCACAAAAAGAGATGAGCTTCCACCCCGCACCAGGTGCCGACAGTAAGCCATATAAATGGATGATTTCAGCCATTCCCCCGTTTGCCGGATGCCACCGATGCGGGGTTCCGCAAAGCATCGTCGAATGTGTAGCTACGAAATACTGCAGGTGTGATTAATGGAATCTTCACCCTTGCTTCCAAGCCTTTCCTTCGCGATCCTTGGGGGGATGTCCAAGGATCTCTATGCCGTTCTCGGCGTTCCGCGCAGTGCTTCGAAAGACGACATCAAGCGTGCATACCGGAAGTTGAGCAAAGAGCACCACCCCGACCGTCACAAGGGGGACAAGGGGGCGGAACAAAAATTCAAGGAAGTGAATGAGGCCTATGAGGTGTTGAGTGACGAAAAGAAACGTGCGATGTATGACCAGTTCGGTTCCACGGGGGGGCCGGCCGGATCCGGCGGTGCCAGAGGAGGGGCCGGGCCGTTCGGCGGGTTCAATTTCTCGGGTTTCAACGCGGAGGATCTGGGAGGATTCGGTGACCTCTTCGAGTCCTTCTTCGGTGGGGGCGGGGCGCGGAGGGGAAAGCGTGAACAGAAGGGGCGTGATCTGCAGATCGAAATCGAAGTCGTATTCACAGACGTCGTGACGGGTGCCGACCGGACTCTCACCTTGGAGCGCCAGCGTGCCTGTACGAAGTGCGGAGGATCCGGGGCCGAGGGGGGGACGAAGCAGGTGACGTGCAGCGAGTGCAACGGGACGGGCGAGGTGACGCGTACCACGCAGTCGTTCTTCGGCACTTTCCGGCAGGCGGCGGTCTGCGAAAAATGCGGCGGGTCGGGCAAGACGAGCGAGCATCCGTGCAAGGCGTGCGGCGGTGACGGGCGGGTCCGTTCGCATGAGCCCGTCACGATCCACATTCCGGCAGGCATGCAGGACGGGCAGACACTGCGCGTGCGCGGCGAGGGCGAAGCGGGGCTCAAAGGTGCCGCAGTCGGCGATCTGTATGTCACGGTGCGCGTGCGGCCCGATCCCGCGTTCGAGCGTGACGGCGATGACATCCGTTCCGCCGTTTCCATTCCCGTGACAGAGGCACTGCTCGGCGCCGAGATTTCCGTTGCGACCGTGCGCGAATCCGTGACGCTCAAGATTCCGGCAGGCACGCAGCCGGGGCAGATCTTCCGCCTCAAGGGCAAGGGTATGCCGGTGCTCAATACCAGCCGTTTCGGCGATCACTACGTGACGGTGCATGTCGAAATCCCCACACGCTTGAGCAGGGCGGAGCAGAAACTTTTGGAAGAGTGGAAGAAGATGCGGGGGTGAGGCCGCGAATGAAGAATGGATAATTGAAAATAGAAAGAGAGAAATGATGATAACCTGACAGTATGGCCGTTCGCATCGTTCCCTACTCCTCCGAAGATCGTGCAGAACTTGAACGTCTGATCACCGAATTGCAAGGGTACATTGCGGAGATTGATCCTGAGAAACAGACGCGGCCCAAAGAGGAATTCAATGCGAAGCGGTATGTGGCGTTGTTGCTGGAAAAAGTAAAAGAAGGCCGCGGGTATGTGTTGTTGGCGGCAGACGGCGAAAAAAGAATCGGGTGCATTGCGGGGATTGTGCGCGCGCAACCATCTGAACAAGATTTCATTGAAGGGTACCCGGTAAAGATCGGGGACATTCTGGAATTGGTTGTGGAGGAAAAGCATAGAGGAAAAAAGGTCGGAGAACTTTTGGTGGCAGAATTGGAACAGATCTTTCAGAAGGCAGGATGCCAGATCATTCATGTGTCCTGCTTTGCTCCAAATATTCCCGCGCATCGATTTTATCTTCAGCAGGGATATTTCGATCGAAACATCGATCTATGGAAGAATGTGTTTGATCAGTGATTGTCGCGGAGCGATATAAATAATTTGTGGCGAAGGCGGGCTTTGCCTGCCTGGAGCCACACCTTTTAGGGAAAAGGTGGATCGTGGAGGAAAAACCGCAGGTTTGTCCTCCACGCTAAACATCCAGATTCTCAAACCCCTTTTCCTCGGATGTTGCTTCCGCCATCACCGGATTCAGCTCTTCGCCGACCGCCGGACCTTTCTTGCCCTTCGATCTCAGTACGACTTGCCGGTAGTCCCCCTCGCCGATCGATTCGGTCGTGAGATCCTGGAACTGCGGATTACTCGCAATGTGCAGATGCACGATGCGGCGGAAGTACGGACTCATGGGCGCCAGCGCCACGCGGGTCCCCGTCCGGCGCACGAAATCGGCCTTGTTCTCGGCCATCTTCTTTACCTTGTCCTCCTGCTCGCGGCGGTAGCCGTCGACATCGAGGACGAGGAACGGACTCTTCTCCAGATTCTCTTTGCTTCGCAGGATCGATTTCAGAAGGTGCTGAACGGAGTTCAGTGTTTCGCCGTGCCAGCCGATCAGGCGGCTTGCTGCCGAAGAGGTAATGTCCACGCGCGTAAATCCCTCTCCCTCCGTTTCGTTCACCGTGATCGTGTCGAACGGCAGATCGAGGAGCTTTAAGAGGTTGCCGAGGATGTCCTGAATCAATGCAGCGTTCATCGGGAACGAAGAATAGCGATGCGCAAAGAGTTTGGGAAGCAGTAAGCAGTTCGTATTACGCAGAACGCATTCTCTGCGAGTGCCCTATTGATGCAATGCTCGCTGCGTACTGCTTTCTGCTTACTACGAAAAGAACCTCCGTTTTCACGGAGGCTCTCTTCTTAAGAACCAAATTCGAATTTACCGGACGGCGTCCTTGAGGGTCTTGCCGGCCTTGAAGGACGGCACCTTCATCGCGGGGATGGAGATCCTCTGCGTGGGGTTCCTCGGGTTCACACCCATGCGGGCGGCACGCTTACTGACCTTGAAGGTTCCGAAGCCCGTGATCGTCACGGTGTTGCCACGCTTGAGCTCCTTGGTGACGAGCGTGATCAGGGAATCGAGCGACGAAGCAGCGGCGCGCTTGGTGATGCCGGCTGCATCCGCGATCGCGTTGATGAGATCCTGCTTGGACATAACGGATGGGGGAAGGAGAAGTAAATCGCCCTCAGTGTACGAGCGGGGAGGGCTTAGGCAAGCCCTTCGACAAGCTCAGGGCAGGCCACGCAGTGTTGTGACGCTGTGTTTTTCGCTTAACGTCGTCAGTTTGGCTCAAGGAAGCCAAATCCTTTTGAGCACTAAAGGTAGTCAGTCCGGAGTGATTTCTTCGGTGATTGAGTCACATTTTTTCGTATGAAGCAACTTTTCCTCTTTCGTGACGAAGAGTGGTGGATGTGTCTTTCTCTTTGACACCCGCTCACTTCACCCACTAGTCTCTCGCCCTGAACCACTCGCGCTCGGGTTCAGGGCAAGCCCTGATCTCTTCCGATTTCCTCGCCCCTCAATTCCAAAAATCTTCATGCCTTCTCATCTCGTCATCGTCGAGAGTCCCACGAAGGCCAAAACCATCAAGCGTTTTCTTGGAAAAGATTTTGATGTCGAAGCCAGTATGGGGCACGTGCGCGACCTGCCCGAAGGGTCACTCGGCGTGGATACGGAAGATTTTTCCGCCAAGTACGTGATTCCGAAAGAGAAGGCGACCGTGGTGAAAAAGCTCCAAAAATCCCTCGATTCGGCTTCCGATCTCTGGATCGCGACTGACGAAGATCGCGAGGGGGAAGCCATCGGCTGGCATCTGGTTGAGATTCTCAAACGCAAGAAAAAACAGCCGGTGAAGCGCATCGTCTTCCATGAAATCACCAAAGAGGCGATTGATGCCGCGGTCGCGCATCCGCGTCAGATCGACGAGAAGCTGGTGGATGCGCAGCACGCCCGCCGGATTTTGGACCGCCTTGTCGGCTACACGCTCTCCCCTTTTCTGTGGAAGAAGGTGTACCGCGGGCTCTCGGCCGGACGCGTGCAGTCAGTGGCGGTGCGGATCATCGTCGACCGCGAGCGGGCCATCAAGGCATTCAAAGCGGAGGAGTACTGGACGGTCAAAGCTGATCTCATCGGTGACGCGAAGCAGCCGTTCTCCGCTGATTTGAAACAGAAAGACGGCAAGAAGTTTGTGCCGGTGAGTGAAGCAGAGGCCGCGCAGGTGCTTGCCGATCTGAAGGGCGTTCCCTTCTCCGTTCAGACTCTGGAAGAGAAGGAAGTGAAGAAGACGCCTCCCCCTCCCTTCACCACGTCGACGCTGCAGCAGGAGGCCGGACGCAAACTGGGTTTCAGTGTGAAGCAGACCATGATGGTCGCGCAGCAACTCTATGAAGGCGTGGATCTGGGCAAGGGCGAAGGACATGTGGGTCTGATCACCTACATGCGTACCGACTCGGTGAACCTGAGTGACAAGGCGTTGAGTGATGCCCGCGAGACGATCCAGAAGCACTACGGTCGCGAGTACATCCTCTCTTCTCCGCGCAAGTACAAGACGAAGAGCAAGGGCGCACAAGAGGCGCACGAGGCCATCCGTCCCAGCGAGATGTCGCGTGTACCCGAATCACTCAAAGATGTCCTCGATCAGCAGCAACTGAAGCTCTATACCCTCATCTGGGAGCGTGCGATCGCATCGCAGATGGCCGAGGCGCAGCTCAAGCGCGTGGGTGCCGATATCGTGGCTGCCGCGTACACATTCCGCGCGACGGGGCAGACGATTGCCTTTGACGGTTACCTGCGCGTGTACCTTGAGGGACGCGACGAACCGGAATCGCATCAGGCTGCCGCCGAAGAGGAAGAAGGCTCGAGCGTGCTCCCGCCGATGAAAGAAGGCGAAGCGCTCGACTGCAAAGCCCTGCTGCCCGAGCAACACTTCACCAAGCCGCCGCCACGCTTTACCGAGGCGAGCCTCGTCAAAAAGCTCGAGGAGGAGGGCATCGGCCGTCCCTCGACGTACGCCCCGACGATCTCGGTGATCCAGCAGCGCGGCTACATCAAGAAGGAGGGGAAACAGCTGATTCCCGAAGACATCGCCTTCACGGTGACGGATCTGCTCACGGAACACTTTCCGGATATCGTGGATCTCACGTTCACCGCCAAAATGGAGCAGTCACTCGATGATATCGCGGAGGCCGATCTCAAATCCGTCACCTTCCTCAAGGGCTTCTACAAACCATTCGCAAAGCTCATCAAGTCCAAGACCGATGAAGTGCAGAAGGGCGATGTGCTCAAGGACCGCGTGATCGGCATCGATCCCGAAACGGGGCTCGAAGTGCTGGCGCGCACCGGTCGCTTCGGTCCATACATCCAGCTGGGACACATCGAGCTCAAGAAAGGCGAGAAACTCAAAAATATCCCCAAGCCCAAGAGTGCCTCCATCCCAAAAAATATCGGAAAAGACGCCATCACGTTGGAGCAGGCGCTCTCGCTCCTCGCATTTCCGCGTACGCTCGGCGAGAAAGACGGCAAGACGATCGAGGTGCATCTGGGGCGCTTCGGCCCGTATATCAAGTGGGGCGAAGCCACATCGTCGCTCGGCAAGGAACTCGATCCGGCCAAGGTGACGAAAGAGGAGGCGATTGCCTATCTGGCTTCCGCCAAAGAGCGCAAGACGCAGGCAGCCGAACCCCTGCGAACCCTCGGCTCTGATCCGGTGACGGGCGCGGAAATCCAAGTGAAGACCGGCCGGTACGGTCCCTATGTGACCGATGGCAAAACCAATTGTTCCCTGCCCAAACGTTTCACGCCCGAGGCGGTGACACTGGAAGAAGCGAGCGATCTTCTCGCCAAGAAGCGTGCACGCGGGCCGGGCAAGCGGTGGGGTGGGTGGAAGAAGAAGGGCGCATAGGCACAAATGCCTATGGTTCTTCTTATCTACCCTCCCTTTCAATAAACCGATAAGATGTTAATGACTTAGGCGCGTAGCTCAGCTGGTAGAGCACAGGTCTCCAAAACCTGGGGTCGTAGGTTCGAGCCCTACCGCGCCTGCCATATCAGGTCCATCTGATTCGGTGTCGAGAAAAATAATCATCGCCGATTTCACGGAGATGCGCTACACTTTCGCACTGTTCCTTCCCCCTGTTGCATGGACATCACCACGTTGCTCCAGGCGCTGCCGCAGGCAGTCTTCACGCCGGAGTTTTTTATGGTTTGCGTACTCGTCTTCTTCATCTGCGAAGCGCTGTTCAAGATTCCGCAGCTCGCAGCGATGGAGTGGGGCAAGCCCGTGACGGCGCTGGTCATCGGTGCGCTCTTGAGCGTTCTGGAAGTCGGCCTCACGCCGGATGCCGTGCTCGTCGGCCTTGTGGCGGGCGGCATGACCACGCTCTCGGTGGACCGTCTGGATCGCTGGCTTATCAAAAAGAAGAAGTAGTAGTGTTTCAGAAAGATCATTGATTGCCTTCGTGCATTACTGAACGCGCTCCGCGGACAGAAAGCTGTTTGTACGAAGAATGCTTTCTGCCGATCCGGAGCTATTCTGTGCCCACTGAAGCTGCACTGTGCCGGGGGTCGAACCCGTTGAAACCAGGCCATGTACGATGTATGGCGTATCTTCACCGGTGCCCGCGATTTTGGTGATCTCGGCTCCGCAGGATATGACGGAGCCCCCAGTTGAGCCGTTCGCATCACTTACGGATGTGAGACAGGTGGAATCTTCGGGAGCGACCACCGCAAAGCGGAAATCCCGCGATGTGCTGCTATTCCCCACCAGATGCATTTCGAAAATCCATGTCTGGTTTGCTCCGACAGCGAAGAAGAGGTGATTGTCATTTTGCAGTGCAGTGGAGTTCGTCACGGTTTCGTCATTTGTCTTTCGCGCAAAGGTGAACGGCTGTGTCCAGGTGAGCTGCCCCGCCCCGTTCGTTGCGAGAAAACGTCCCGAAGCTGTTCCATCCGCTGTGGGGAATGTATAGGCGACACCATTGAGTTTTACCGTGCCCCCAAGGGTTGCCGCTCCGTTCACCTTCAGTGTTCCCGATCCGCTGATATTACCAGTGGTGCCGATATTGCCTGAGACCAGAAGATCCTTGGAGAGCTCGAACCGCTTTGCCGTGTTATTGAATTTCAGCGTTTCCGGTCCCGCTTGGTTCCCGAAGGTGAGAACGGTATCTGTTTCTGCCTGGTCCGCGTTGATAGTGAAATTTGGCAGATTCGTTCCGCTTCCCATCCGTGCAATCTCCACTTTCCCGTCACTTCCCAGTAGCAGAATGCTCCCTGATTTCGTTCCCGGGCTGCGGTTTTGGAGGGTTTCTGCATTCAGCGCATATGCGACGGATCCGATGGATGTCCGGTCCACGGTATCCGTTCCGGCATCGCCGGTGGGATCGAGCAGCTGGAAAGCAGCATCCGGCTGTGCGGCGGATTTTATTTCCACTTGCAGGTACTTGTGCTGATTGAAATCGATCTGAGGCAGTGCAGTGGTGCTCCCCAATTGCACATTCACGATGCCGTTCGTTGTGGGGGTGGCGGCCTGTACCTCAGACCATCCCCCGTACATAGGCGATGCGATATTGATGGAACCGCTTGCAGTATCTCCCGCCGTCCAGTCCGCATCTTTCCAGAGCGAGAAGCGCAATATCAGAGACGTCGTGATCGGCCGACGTGAGGCATCCAGAATTCTTCCTTCATAGAGCAGAGAATGTGGAACGGTTGACGCGTGCGCCGTTGCTGTACCGCCGAGTAACGAGAGAAACAAGGCCGCTGTAAGGATATGTTTGCATTTCATATTCGTTTCTTTGAATGGTTGGCTTGGTGTCGTTGGCGTGAAGAAACACGAGAAGACCGTCTGTGCGTGGAGAGGGCTGCAGATCCTTGTCTGCATCCTCCCTGCAGCCATTGCATCAGTATAATCGCAAGGCCGAGCATTGCGACGCCGAGGAAGCCGACATTATTTGGTACTCTGGGCGACAGAATCGATGCGAGGAGGCTCCATGAAGTTTCCGGTGGTTCCATACCGGGGTCAGAGGCTGTTTCCGTCAGGGTGGCAGATGCAGAGGCGGAAAGCATGGACGGAATCGGTCGCGCAACATAGCGTGGCAGGCTTCTTTCTTTTTGTTTCGGCAGTGTGGATTTCGGTTTCAATATCAGCGTCGTATTCTCGGTTGGCAGAGGCAGGTCATCAGATACGACGATGAGCCGGAGAGCTTCTGCAACGGACGGGATAGCCGCTGATTCCTGTCCTTTATGTTCGGCAGAGGCCGTGGTCGTTGTCACGGCATTGATGTTGGCTCCCCTGCGGCCTCCCGTACTTTCGTTCTGTATTTCTTCTGCGGCAGCAGTTTCCTTTATACAATCAATACTCTCTATTGTGCAGGTCTCGGTGCATTGCAGGTTTCCGGCGGAAAACCCCATGCTCTGGCAGCTGATGGAACCGAATTCATTACCGTCGCAGTCCTCATCTCCTTCCCGAATGCCGTCGCCACACTGGGGAACGATTGCCGGAACATCCACCTGCATTGTCGTTCCGTTGCCTGCTCCCGGCAGCGAAACCACTCCTCCCTCGACGAAAAATTGATTCGTACTCAGTGTGCTCGTTTCGCCTTGCACGCTCTGATAGTCCAAGACGAAATCATGGGCACAAACCTGCCGGCTGCAGGCCAGCATCCCTACTGCGCAGGCTATGAACATATGGGAGCAATGCATTGTTGGATTGCGGGTTATGTATTTTCAACACTATTATATAATAAATCAAATTATGGCACAAGTTGGATTAGTTGCCCAGAGATGGAACGGAATAGTCCATGACGGCGCTCATCATCGGCGCTCTCTTGAGTATGTGGGAGGTCGGCCCAACGCAGGATGCCATTCTCATCGGTATCGTGACGGGTGGTATGACGACACTCTCGGTAAATTATCTGGATCGCTGGTTCAAGAAGAAAAAAAAGTAGAGCGCGCCGGAGCTCCGCTATGATGGGCGCCCCATGAAACCTCGTGTGTTCCCATGTTCGGGTGATGCGTCCTGTTCAAGGAAGTTTATATTTGCTCTTCTGACAGCTCTTTTTTCTATTCTTTTCCCATATGCCCTTATGGGTGCAGAAAGTGCATGGTATGCCGGAACTCTAAGCGCCTTCGTGGAGGCCGGCTATATTCAACCACAGGATTTTAGCCCTGCAGCGACTGCGACCCGCGGAAACTTTCTCGATCTCCTGCTCCGCCTGAAGGGCGGGGTGGTGCACGGCCCCTTCTCCGCCACGACGTTCGATGATATTTCCGCGGATGATCCGCGATTCTTCGTATTCGAGGAGGCGGCGGCGCAAGGATGGGTGCGCGGAGCGGGAGATTGTTGCGGATCGCATCCCTGCTCTGCTTTTCCACGTCGAACGATCAATCGTGCCGAGGCAGCGGCTCTCCTCGTTCGTGCTTTCGGTCTGACTGCACAGACATCCGCTCCGACCTTTCGGGATATGGAATCCGAAGCGTGGTATGTTGAGCCGCTTCGCATCGCGTCCAGTCACTGTATTTTCCAGGGAGATGATGGTGGAGGGACCGTCCGTCCTGCGGATACTCTGAACCAAGCCGAGATGCTGGCTGTCCTGTATCGAACTCTGCAGGGGCTTTCGTATCCGGAATGCAGTGGAGAAGGTCAGCCTCTCCCTCTTGCCCCAGCGTCTCTGCAGATGCAACTTCCCTTGCCCACTTTGCCGAATAATATGGCATCCTCGGCAGCGGCAAGCACTTCCCTTTCCTCGGCTGATTCGGCCTTCTCAAGATCGTCTTCCCTCACCTCTGCGGCATTTTCCTCTTTCTCTTCCAGTGCTTCGTTTATATCCAGTTCTGTTTTCTCTTTATCATCAAACGTTCTCTCTGCAATTCCGGACCCCGACTATGCAGTATTCCTCTCGAAGTATGATCAGTACATCACACTGTTCGGTTCTTCTTTAGAAGAGACGAAGTCCGTAGAGAACAGCGCGACTGTCCAGGTATTGAATCTCCTCAAGGCTCAGATGGATATCATCACAGCTTTCTATCAATATGTGGCGATTGCCCGCCAACGCACGCTCACGGATGGGGAGCGACAAGTTACCCTCTCTCTCATGGTGACAATCGAGAAAGGATTCGCCAACATCCAGAGTATTCAATCCGTTGGCGCTTAAATACTCACTTGCATCACCGACCGCACGCCAGACTGCATGGAGCACCTTCCAGAAGGTCGCAAAGCAGTGCAAAGAGCCGATGTCTGACGAACAGTACATGGCCAACGAAGATCTGTAAGCCGTTCTCAATGCGAACAACGTGGGGGGCTTGCCCGGTGGCAGTCCTCCATTTTTCTGTTCTGGAAGTGCATGGCTGAGTGGAGCGTTTTTTGCTACAATACTTTGATGCTCCACGTTGAAATAGAAATCCCCCATCCGGTCGAGACACTCTTCCTCTTGTTTGCAGCGGGAGGGGTAGTCGTATGGATGACGTGGAAGGTTCCCGGTCAGCAGGTGCAGGCATCGGTTACTCCCCGTCCGACATCCGCCGCACCGGCGGAGGGTGAAGGCGGACCGGACCGTCAGGCGCGTATGCTCGCGCTTCGGAGCGCCGAGGATGATGCCCGCCGTATCCGCACCGAGCAGACGGTGCTGTCACAGCGCGAAGAAATCCTGCGCTACGAATTGAAGATCGTGGAGGATGCGGCGTCCCGCTCCGGCGATGGCGTCTCCATCCGTATCGCGAAAGAGAAACTGCTGTCGCTTCTGGCCGACGAACGCGCGGCCGAAGAGCAGTTCCGGCAGACGTTGCAGGAAATGTGGGAGGCCGAGGGCCTCTCGGCTACGGTGGCCGTAGGCAGCCCCGGTGACGTGCGCGTGCTCTGGCCCGTGGAGCCCGAGGAGGGCCTTTCCGCCCTGTTCCTTGATGCGGAGTATGAGAAACGGTTCGGCATTCCTCACCATGCCATCGACATTCCCGTAGCGCAGGGATCCGCGATCCGCAGTGCGGCGGACGGTGTGGTCGATAAGATCGTCGATAACGGCCTTGGCTACAGCTATATCTTGGTCAAGCACGACGGCTTTGCCACGCTCTACGGCCATGCGAGCGCCTTCTTCGTCGCGGAGGGTGATCACGTGCGTCAGGGTGACGTGCTGGCGGCTTCGGGCGGTATGCCCGGCACGCCGGGCGCGGGATCACTCACGACGGGACCGCACCTGCACTTCGAAGTGATCGTCAATGCAGAGCGCATCGATCCGCTTACGGTTCTTCCGGCGCGTCCGGAGGTGCACCAAGGCCGGTCATGAGATGGAATTCCTGCGCCTGACGGAGGGCATACGCATCCGTCATCCCCGCCACATAGTCCTTGATCGCTTCGGGTAACGTTCCCTGTGTTTTCTGCCGCAGCTCCTTCACCTTGGGCGGAGGATCTTTTTCGAAGGCGGCGCAGAGCTGCGTGACCGTGTTCCTGCCCTTTTCATTGCATGCCTGTACAGGGGAGCTCATGTAGAGATGATCCCAGAGAAAACTGCGAAGCTGCGCGAGCTTCTGCTCCATTGCAGCGGAGAAGTGCGCGAGAGGGCGCGACGTATGCACGACGTCCTGCACTGTCCGGATTGCTTGTGACGCGAGAAAGTTTTCTGTCGTGGCATAGAGATCCGTGACGAGCAGGTGAATGAGAGAGCCTCGCAGAGATGTTCCGCGAGCTTTCGATCGCTCTGCCGCCTCGCGCGCCAAGGGGATCCGTTGAATTGCCTTGAACGAAAAGAGTTTGGCGCCGAGGCCGTCGTCGCAATCGTGTGCGGTATAGGCGATCTCGTCGGCCAGATTGACCACGTGCGCCTCCAACGACGTTCCCGGCGGCAGCAGGACATCGGCGGGCGCGTCATGCGGTGTCTGATGCTTCTTGAGGCCTTCCAACACCTCACGGTTCAGGTTGAGTCCCGCAAAGAGCGACGAGTGCTCCTCCAGTACCGTGACGATCCTGAGTGATTGCTCGTTGTGCTCGAAATGCGCACCGTGTTTCGTCATGAACACATTCAATGCTTCCTCGCCGGTGTGGCCGAAGGGCGGATGCCCCAGGTCGTGCGCGAGGGCGATGCATTCCGCAAGATCTTCATTGAGGCCGAGGGTTCGCGCGATATCACGGCTGATCTGCGCCACTTCCATGGTGTGCGTGAGGCGCGTACGGACGTGGTCCGAACCTCCGGCGACGAAGACCTGCGTCTTCCCCTTGAGCCGGCGAAACGACTGCGTGTGGATGATGCGGTCGCGGTCGCGCTGAAAGGGGAATCGGGTTTCATCTTCCGGCTCCTTGACGCTTCGTCCCAGCATTCCCTCGTGCGGCACCGCGTAGGGGGCGAGGAGGGCATCGGCCTGCTTCATTCGTTCGGCGAGTGGGAGCATGAGAGAATCAGTGTACATCTTTCTGGGTTTCTTCTGCTGGAGGACCGGATTTTCCACCCTTTTCCGGCGAAAAGGGTGGAGCCCAAACGCCGGCGCGCCAATCCCCACTCCGCCCGGCCATGTGCCTCCTCACCGATGCCTCCAAGGATTCGGCATCGTCTCGTCGGCGCGTACCGCTCTTGAGCGGTGCAGGGCCTTCCCCTTCACCCCCGATGGCGCGCCCCCGCCCACAAAGTTGAGAATGCATTGAGGTATGCATCGCGAAGTTATTTGTGCCTCTGGTCATGGATCGAACACACATACAACTAACAAAACAGTCCGCCGTCGGTATGAAATAATCCGTGCCGAAGCGCTGGTTTCGCAAAATTAAAATAATCCATCGCGAACCCCGCACGTGGCTATCGGGGTGGAGCGATACCTCTAAAGGGAAAGGATGGTTCATGGAAGGAAAACCGTAGGTTTGCCTTCCATGCCGAACAGCCGTTGAGCAGGGACGCTATGCTCCTGGGTAACCAGGTGGGTGGCCGCATCCTCCGACCACGGTCGGGGGAGAGTAGGCCTCCCCTAGAGCACTTGAGGAGAAACGTACCGGCTCTGACGTGCCGTCCAGACGATGGGATTCTAGCGACGAGGATGGAGGATTGCCATGCAGCTCTTCATAGAGGAAAGAGAAGAAGGAAAAGAAGAAAAGGAAATAAAGGAGAATGGTCGTGACCTCCCTCTTTTCTTTCTTTCCTTTCCTCTATTTCCTTTCATTCTTCTATTTCTTTTCATTCCTGTTCAAGAGGACACATGCCAGCACATTCGTCCCTCCATTTCTCACCGCTTCCCGGTCGCCTCCCCTGTACGTCCAGTACTTTCCGGGGTTGCAGCACGTGCAGTCCGGCGAGCGTTCAAAATGATCCGGAGGAAGCCCGAGTTTCAACAGTTGCGCGTCCGCCGCGCCGCGCAGATCGACATTTTTTCCTGCAATGAACTCCGGCGGGATCGTCGGGAGCTCGCGCTCAGAATCGCTGAATCCCGCGCACTTTTGGCAGAGCGACGGTCCGGCAGCTACATAAGTTTCTTCCGGATCGATATCCCATTCGTTTTTCAGTGCTGCGAAGAACGCGGGGATCGCTCCGGCATTCAGTCCGCGCCAGCCGGCATGCAGCGCGCCGAGAACATTTTTTTTGGGCGCGTAGAGAACGAATGCCTGACAGTCGGCCCACCGCACCGAGAGCGCGAGACCGGTGTGATCCGTCACAAGTCCGTCAGCATCGGGTGCGTATTCCACGGCGCCGCGTGCGATGACAGTCTTCGCTCCATGTACCTGTTCGGCGGATGCCGCACTCTTCACTCCGAGTGTCCCGCAGATATCGTGCGGCTGGTGATCCTTTTTCTTCCACATCCCCACGATCAGGCGGTCGCGAAACGGCTCGAAGAGGGAGAAGGGAGAACGGTTCATACGACGAGGATTGTAGCGTTATTTGGTTTCTTTTCTTTTTCTCCCCCACCCCCGGCCCCTCCCCCGGTGGGAGAGGGGAAACACGTGAAGTACGCCCTTCCCCCTCCGGGGGAAGGGTTGGGAATGGGGGATTTCGAAAGGTTTTCGTGAGGATTTCCTTTGCTCTGCCGCGTGGGTGGCGATAGTTTGAGGGTATGTCTTCTGAAAGAGAACCATCGTGGTCTTCGCTCCCTCCTCACCTGCAAACATCGAAACTGGCCCATGCCATTTGCCCCGAAGGGGCGGCGGAGGCCGCTCATAATTTTGATGAAACATTGTTCTGGGGAAGATATGGTTTCCAGAATCTTTCTCGTGCAGAGCTTGGCGCGTGCATCTGGAGCAAGTGGGGATCGCAGTTGGCCGATTGGCCAGATGAACAAGTGCTCGCCTGGATGAAGCACATGGGTTTTCGCGATCATGATGCACTTGAGGGCATGCGGGATGATGAGGTCATTCGGCTCATCCGGCGCAATGAAGCCATTGTTACTCACATGATCGAGCGTTACCCGCGGTCCGATGATTTCCATGCAAATATTGGAAAACCAAGTACTGATCCGGAGGCGCTCCGTCAGCAGGTTCGGCAAGTTTTTGCCGAAGATCCGGAACTCAGGTTTGCTCTGGTGGCTGCGCTGGAACATCCGGAAGATGTACCGGGTCTTACACTCCCTTCAGAAGCGTAGGAATTTCTTTGATCACCCGGCGTGTGCCGAAGGCATAACCGTACGCGTCGAAGAGCTTCTCCGCCGCGCGCTTCATCACATGCCCGGCGGTTTTCGCCGCATCGAGAGGCTCCATGCCCTGCGCGATCAATCCCGCGATGAGCCCTGCCAGCGCGTCCCCCGTGCCGCCGACGGTCAAGCCCGCATTGCCTCCTTTGAGCTCCGTCATGGAGCCATCGGGGCATGCGATGATGTCGATGGGTCCTTTGAGAAAAATCACCGCGCCGGCATTGCCTGCCTGCAGAGCAAGATCGGCAGGAACCAGATTCATGCGTTCCAGTTCCGCGAGATGCGGAGTCAGAACGGCGGCCTTGCCGCGCACAAGTTCCAGTGTCTCGGGCTGCAGAGCGGTCGCGTCCAGAATCAGGCGGCAGGGGGATTCCGCGATGATGTCCTGCAATGTCTTGAGACTCTTGGCATTGCCGTGCGCGATACCGGGTCCCACCACTGCGCAATCCATCGTTGCGAGCAGTTCCAAGATCGCCGTTTTGTCTCCGGCTGACAGATCATCGCCGCCGAACGGGTGCACCTGGAAGTTGGGCGAGGTTGCTTTGGCGGCCTCGGCATGGCACTTGGGCAGGCTGACGAAGATCAGATCGGCTCCGCTGGCTTCTGCGGCGAGTGCCGCAAAGATCGGTGCGCCGTGCATGAACGCGGAGCCGCCGATCACCGCTACTTTTCCATTCTCGCCTTTGTGGGAATCTTTCGACCGGTCCACGGATGGGAGTATAGCAAATCCGTAGCCTTTGCTCTTCCAGCGCGGATCAACCCCACGGAGTGGAGCGGCATGGCTCTGGCTTCACTCGCATGGTATCCCAGTTTCTTGCGGTATGTGCTATTCTTCGATGTTCTGCTTCCGCATGCAGAATCGCCCACGCTTTTCTTCGCAATTCTTGCGTTGCGACAGTGCCGCTCATTAGCCATTCTCCGTCGACATTCTGGTCCACTTGTACATGCTCAAGTCCGGGTTCTCGCTGCAGTTGCTGTTGGATTTCTGCCGCATGTTGCCGTTGCTGTGTATCCAGTGTCGCCATGGTGCCATGGTAGATATTCCGGATGGGATTTCAAGAGCTCCGGATTACGGGCATTGAGGCGCGCTATTGCTGTTATTTTTTCATTTCAATGACCCTCATCACCATTTGTTCTATCCGTTCCCGAAAGCGGTCGCTCGAGAACTGACGCGCATGTTCCCGGATTGCTGCGTGATCGAACGGTGTGTGCCCGAATCGTTCCAGTGCGCCTTGCAAAGCATCGACGGTCTGTTCCCCGAAAAACATTCCCGTGACGCCATCCTGCACCGTATCGAGCACTCCCCCGCGTCTGAGGGCGATTACAGGTGTGCCGCACGCCTGCGCCTCGAGCGGTACGACCCCTGCATCTTCAACCTGCGGGAGCAGCAGGGCGCGGGCATGCCCGTACAGGTCCGGCAGGTCGGCATCGGGTACGAAGCCGAGCATGTGCACGGTGGGTCCGGCGAGAGCCTTGAGTCGTGCGAAATCACTGCCGTTCCCTGCGATGGTCAGGGGGATGTGTAATTGGTTGGCGGCGGCGATGAGCAAATCAAAACGCTTGTAGGGCACCAGACGGCCGATGGCGAGAAATCCTTTCCGATCCGTTGCCGCTGAGAGCGGAGCCTTCAGAAATTTCTCCTGCACCGGCGGGGGGATCACCGTGCTCTCGCGTCCGTACACGCGGGAGATGCGTTCCTGCGTGGTTCTGGAGTTGGCGAGGAACCGGTCCACTCGCCTGGCCGTAGTCATGTCCCAGCGGCGCAGATGCTTGAGTGTGCGCCTGACTGTCCGGCGTAGCATCTTCGGCACGCGGAAGTCGCGCAGGTATTCCTCCTCCATTTCCCACGCGTAGCGCATGGGGGTGTGGCAGTAACACACGTGTACCGCGGAAGAGGACGGAATGATTCCTTTTGCCACGGCATGCGACGAGCTCATCACGGTGTCGAATGCACGCAGATCCACCGCCTCGATGGCACGCGGCATCCACGGCAGCAGCACTTCATGGCGGCCGAGGAGGCGGTACCATTTCTGCAGTGTGCTCGTGCGGATATCCGCATGATCCAGCGGTCCCAGATGTCCGTGCCGCGCCACGGTGGTGAAGATCGGCGCCTCGGGCCACAGGGCATGCAGCTCGGCGATCACGTGTTCCGCGCCCCCGAAGGTCGGCAGCCAGTCGGCGATAATGGCGAGTCGCATTGCAGTACGCAGTATGCAGTACGCAGTGAGTAAGTGGTAGAAAGTTTCTTTGCATACCTGCATACTGCTTACTGCTTTCATGTCCCTCCGTCCCGCCTCCCGCCTCCCCCAACGGTTCAATCGTCCCGTCAGTCGCAGGACGCAACGCCTTGTGGCCCGCAGGCACGCGGTGCCGCTCCGCAACCGTCTCGCTGTGCGCTGGCGGCGTTGGGTGCATGCAACACGCAGAGGGGCGGTGAATTGGCGAACGTCCATCATCCGGTGGTCCGCCATCACGCTCGCGGCGCTCATTCTGCTCGCAGTGGGCATCGTCGCATTCTCCCCGATCGGGCAGGTCGAAGAGATCCGCGTGTCGCGTTCGGATCCGCGGCTGGATATCGAGGAGGTGCAGCAGGAGCTTGCTCCCGTCTTCGGCCGTTCTCTCGTCACTGTTTCCGGACGCGAAATCCGGTCACTGCTGGAGCAGCGCATCATGGATATCCGCAGTGTGACGGTGACCAAACACTATCCGTCGCAACTTTTCGTGCGGGTGGATCTGACGCCGCTCGTGGCCCGGGCGCGCGTTCTCGCACCCGGCGAAGAAAATCTGCCCCCTCAGGGATCGGGTGCGACACTGACCTTCGTCACCGGACGCGGGACATTTGCGATGGTACCGCCCGGATATTCCGGCGGGGCATCTCTGCCGCTTATCGATCTTGTGGACTGGGGCATCCGGCCGGAACCCGGCTCGCCGATTCTCTCGCAGGATTTACTGGAGAGGATGCAACAGGCGGTGGATACGTTGCAGACGCAATTCGGACAGCCGGTGAAACGGCGGGTCGCGTTCATCCGTGCACAGGAATTCCATCTGTCGGTGGAGAAGGTGAGTCTCTGGTTCGATGTGCGCAGTCCTCTGGAGGAGCAGTTGCTCCGGTATCGCATGTTCCTACGATCCGTCGGCTTGTCGGAAGTGAAAGAATATGTGGATCTGCGGCTGGCGGATCGCGTGATCTACCGTTAATGGACGGTACGGGGAGCGGCGGGATTGTCCATCGTTTCTTCGGGGTGGCGGCCTTGATTTTCCCTCATGCATTTCTCCGTGAAATTCCCCCTCTTCCTTTCGGGAACCGCCTGTTTCCGCTAGGCTGTAGCCGATGTTCATGAGCTCGGTATTGTCTGTACTCCTGCTGGGGCTGTTCCCCGTGGCGGCAGATATTCCGCCCCCTTCACCGCCTCTCGCCTCCCTCGTGGGTGTGCCCATTGCGCCGCCTGCGGAGCGCGTTTCCATTGACCGGCGTTTATCGGCGTCCGGCATCATCGTCATGGATCTTGCTTCGGGGCAGACGGTGTACGGAATGCAGGCTGACATCGAGCGTCCCATGGCGAGCCTGACTAAGCTCATGACGGCGCTCCTCATCGTCGAGAAACACGGTCTTGAGGAATGGGTGACCGTTCCCAAAGATATCGCCGAGACCCCTGGGAGCGTGGTGTACCTGCCGGCAGGAGAACGGTTCACGGTCGGCGATCTGCTTTCGGCGCTCCTGATCGCGTCCGCAAACGATGCGGCGGTCACGCTTGCGCGGTTTCACAGCGGCTCGACCGAGGTTTTCGTGCAAGAGATGAATGCACGGGCACAAGCGCTGGGGCTCTCGGGGACGCAGTATGCCAATGCCTCGGGCATGGATGATCCGCGCCAGTGGTCCACCCCGCGCGACATCGCCCGTCTGGTTTCTTTCATCCAGAACGAACCGGCGATCCGGAAGCGGATGTCGATCAAGGGAACGGTAATCCAAAGCCGGAGTGGACAGGCAATTTCCCTGGCGCATACCCATGCGCTCCTGCGGGCGAACAATCCGCTTGTGGAGGAGGGCAAGACCGGCACGACGAATGCCGCAGGACAGTGTCTGGTTTCGGTGGTCGGCAAAGAAGGGCACGAGTACGTTGTGGTTCTGCTGAAGTCCCAGAAGCGTTACGACGATATGCAGGCCATTCTCTTCAGTCTCTTCGGATCAACGGGTGCCACCGAAACACCTGTGCAGGACACGGAGTGCGCGCAGGGCGGCGGGTGTCCCGCCGGGGCATCCAATCATTCGCAGATCACGCCATAATGCCGTCACATGTCGCAGGAATCCGTCATGCACTGGCTTTCTCTCCGGGTGCGTCTCGCATGCGGTCTTGCCTTGGCTGTTTCCCTGATCGTCCCGCCCTACGCACCGAAGCCGGCGATGGCGTTCGAGGATTCCGGATCCGTCGATCAGCAATTTCTGCTCGTCGAGGATGGTTTTCTGATGAAGTCCTCTTCTCTCACGCAGCAGGGCGGCCGTCGGGCATACTCCGAGGCGGTCGCGTACACCGTGAAGGAGGGAGACAGTCTTGAGCGGCTGTCACAACGGTTCAAAATTTCGAAAGAGACGATTGCGTGGACCAATAATCTCCGCGAAGGCGGGACCATCCATCCCGGAGACGAGCTTGTGATCCTGCCGGTGGATGGTGTGCTCCATACCGTCAAGGCCGGTCAGACGCTCCTCGGCATCGCGGAGCTCTACGATGTTCCGCTCGAGACCATTTCGCAGCAGAACAAGCTCAAGGGGAGTTTTCTTCTGGCCGGACAGGAGCTCATTATTCCGGGTGGCAAGCCGATTGTGAACAGGCCGGTGCAGGTGGCTGCCGCCGCATCTTCCAAATCTTCGGCGAAGCAGGGCAACGGCAGGACGCCGCCTCCCACCAAAACGGAAGAGATGGCTGCGCTCACGACCGCGCCCACCTCCGGCGTGCTGCAGAAGCCATGCAGCGTGAATTGCTTCATCACGCAGTATTTCAATTCCAGCCATTATGCACTCGATCTGCAGGAGAAGGGCGGCGGCCCCGTGTACGCCGCGGAAGCCGGTACGGTGATCCGTGCGGATAACGGATGGAACGGCGGCTACGGCAACGTGATCGAGATCGATCACGGCAATGATCTCGTCACGCTCTATGGACACAACAAAGAGCTTCTCGTAAAGCTGGGCGATCAGGTGCAACGCGGCCAGCTCATCGCGGCGATGGGCAACACGGGTCTCGTCTATGGAGCCACCGGTATCCACGTTCACTTTGAGGTCCGCGTGAAAGGAGTCAAAAAGAACCCGCTCTTGTATATTGAAGAGTAGACATCAACTCGTTTTCTCCTGCACCAGATGCACCGTCTGCGTCGGGAATGCCATGTGGATACCTTCCTGCTCGAAGGATTCGGCAATCGCCAGATTGATCTGCTCACGCAGGTCCATGTGCACGTTGTAGTCACCGGACTGGACAAAGTACACCACCTCGAAGAGCAGGGCCGAATCGCCGAATTCCCTGAAGTGCACCCGGTCCAGCTCCGCACCCCCCGTTTTGCCGATGATGCCCGTAACAAGCTCTTTCGCCCGTTTGAGTTTGGCGGTAGGGGTGGCGTACTCCACTCCAAATGAAAAGAGCACGCGCCGTTTCGTCATCTTCTTGAAATTCTGGATGCGCGTGCTTGTGAGTTCGCTGTTCGAAATCACCAGTTCCTCTCCGCTCAGGGCGAGGATACGCGTCGTTTTGAGCCCGATGCGTTGCACGGTTCCCATGTGCGGCCCCACGACGATAAAATCCCCCGTTTCGAAGGGGCGGTCCACGTAGAGTGAAATGGAATTGAAGAGATCGCCGAGAATATTCTGTACGGCCAATGCCACGGCGATGCCTCCCACACCGAGGCTGGCCACGAGCGCCGTCACTTCGATACCGAGATTGGAGAGCATCACCAACAGCGCCAGTGTCCAGAGTACGGTCTTCGTTCCGATCTTGAGCAGACTTACAATACCTTCGTGCGGCTGCTTTCCCAGAGGGAACAATCGCCGCTCGAGCAGAAACAGAACAATGCGCTGCGTGATCCGGGTGGCTTCAACAACCAGAGCCACGAGAATGACAGAGTGCAGCGTTGTTGCGGCTCCGGGAGGCAAAGAAACGAAAGTGACGGTGATGGCTGCCGCAACCACGGCGTAGAAGAGCAAGCCGATCTTTCCGATGGTATGTACGACTGTGTCACCAATACTGCCTCCGATGCTGTGTGCAATTTTTTGAAAGCGGGAGAGCACGATATGCTTGATCGCCCAGAGAACGGCGAATGCCATCACAAAGACGGCCAGTGCGGTGAGAGTCTCCGGAGAAAATACTACAAGGAGCCGGTCAGAGATGTATTGCCATGTCATAGAGTGCGGCAGGAAAAATGTGAAAGAAATTTCGTGAAGCAGTACTACAAATGCCTGTTTCATCATCTGCGCACAAGAAAATTTCATAAAAAAACCCTTGCTTCAATGTCGTGATGTTCTATAGGGTCAGGACACGTACTTCTTTCCCCCGCATCACTATGTTTATCAGTGATGGTGAGAACGGCGGTACCCCGGTCCCGGCAACGCCGGCTCCGACGCCAGCGGAACCTTCTGTCCCGACGCCTGAAACGCCAGCGTCCTGATGGAAGATCCGCGAGGGGAGGGCAGACTCTTCTGAGACTGTTCTCCTCTCACACCTCATTTGAGGGGATAGGGCGTAGGGTTCGGAGAAAAAACCTCCTGGCGTTTCTTTTCCGTTACTCGTTATTCGTAGCGCAGCGCCTCGATCGGAGTGTGTGACACAAAGATCATGAGGGGTGATACACTGCTGCGCGTAAGTTCCCTTCTCTCGTGCCATTCCTTTTCCTTATCATTGCGGGATTTGTTGCAGGTTTCTACGGCTCAAGTGTGGGGAGCGGTGGACTAGTCAGTTTGCCCGCGCTTCTCCTCATCGGCCTCCCTACGCCCGTCGCGATCGCCACCAATCGTTTTGCCGTCGTGTTCGGCGAAGGCATGAGTGTTTTGCGGTATCGGCGTACACAAAAACTGCCGTGGGGGTTGGTAGTGGCAGTCGGCATCGCTGCATCGTTGGGTTCCTACCTCGGAGCGCATCTGGTTCTGCGCATTCCCTCAAGTGTTCTGAACGTGATTGTGGCAGTCCTTCTCGTCGCTCTGTTCATTTTTCTGCTCGCCAAGCCCAAGCTCGGTGCAGAGGAGAAGATTCTTCTTCACCGCCACAAGATACTTCTGGGTATCGGCGCATTTTTCCTTGGGATCTACGGGGGATTTCTTGGGACCGGATTCGGCACGTTCATCATGCTCCTGCTGGCTTGGGGCGGTCTTTCTTTCCTGCAAAGTGCCGCGACTGCGCGGGCAGTGGGGTTTCTCATGTCGCTCGTTGCGACGCTCTCGTTTGCCTCCACGAATACCATCCGCTATCTGGAAGGAGCGGCGCTTGCGTTGGGCTTTGTCATTGGCTGTTTTTTTGGTGTGCGGATGGGAGTGAAGCATGGCAATGCGTACATCCGCACCCTCCTCATCATCGTGATCATCATCACAGCGGGGCAATTGCTGTGGAAGACGTTTCGATAGCTCAGAGGAGCACGGCGGCTACTCGTAGCGCAGCGCCTCGATCGGTCGCAGTTTGGCCGCTTTCCATGCGGGGAGCATGCCGAAGAAAATGCCCACGCACACCGAGAAGCCGAAGGCGAGGAATACCGAGTAGAGCGCAATGGTCGCTTCAAGGCTGGAATATATCGTGACGATCCAGGAGCCGATGACGCTGATCAGAATGCCGATTGCTCCCCCCAATATACTGAGGACAGTCGATTCCACGAGGAACTGCGTCATGATGTCACGTTTCTTGGCGCCGATGGCTTTGCGGATGCCGATCTCGCGCGTCCGTTCCGTGACGGAAACAAGCATGATGTTCATCACGCCGATGCCGCCGACGATGAGTGAGATGGCCGCGATGCCGCCGAGCAGGTAGGTGAGCGTGCTCGTCACGGCGTTGAGTGTCTCCACGGCATCCGCCTGGCTCAAGACGGTGAAATCCTGCTTGCTCGTATCGGTGATGCCATGAGCGTTCAGTAGGATGGCCGTGAGTACTTGTTTCGCGTAATCCATTTCACTTTCGTTTTTCACGGAAACGCTGATGGAGCTCAGGGAGGTTTTCCCTGCGATGCGTCGCTGCATGGTCGTCAGAGGAATGAGCACGGTATCGTCGCGATTGGTCATCCCCGTGCTTCCTTTTGATTCCAGTATGCCGATAACCGTGAAGATATTATTGCCGATGCGAAACGTATTTCCGAGGGGATCGGCATCATCCGGAAAGAGCGTCGAGGCGGTGCTGGGGCCGAGAACGGCCACTTTATCCACATTAGTGAGGTGTTCCTCCGTGATGAAACTGCCGTATTCCACGGCTGAATTGCGAACGGTCAGGTAAGAAGGAACCGTGCCGACGACGCTCGAATTTGTATTGATATTTCCTGCAACCAACTGTTGGCGACTGCTGAGTTCCGGCTCAATGCCGTTGAGCAATTCGGCTGCATATTGTGTGATATAGTCGGTATCCGTGGATTTGAGCGAGCTCGTCGAGCCCATGCTGAAACGCACATTTGTCTGATTCGGGCTGCCCGGCGAGATGCTCAGAAGGTTCGTCCCAAGGCCCTGTACCTGCGATTTGATCCCGCTTGCCGCCCCCTGCCCGATGGCGACGAGCAGCACGACCGAGGCGACACCGATGACGATACCGAGCATGGTGAGCGCGGAGCGCATCTTGTTACTGCCGATCGCGCCGAGCGCATTGAGGATGTTCTCAAAAAAGTTCATTTGTATGCAGATGGAATGTTGCGCAGTCCGTCAGGGAGTGTCCCCGATTGAATGAGTCCGTCTTCGATGCGAATGGTCCGGTGGGCAAAGGCCGCCACTCTCGGCTCGTGCGTGACCATGACGATCGTTTTTCCATGCTTGCTCAGGGTGGTGAGGATATCCATCACTTCATGGCCCGTCTGCGTATCCAGTGCCCCCGTCGGTTCATCGGCGAGGATAATCGCGGGGTCGGTGACCAGTGCGCGGGCGATGGCCACACGCTGCTGCTGTCCGCCCGAGAGTTCATTCGGGTTATGAGAGATTCTCTCCGAGAGGCCCACGATATGGAGTGATTCCCGCGCTTTCGTTTCCGCCTGCGTCCGATGTACTCCCTGATACAGCAGCGGCTGCATCACCTGACGCAGCGCGTCCATGCGGGGGAGCAGATTGAACTGCTGAAACACGAAGCCGATGCGCTTGCTGCGCACATCCGCCTGCTCATTTTCACTCAAATTCGACACTTCTTTTTTCTCCAACAGATAGGATCCCTTTGTGGGCGTATCCAGAAGTCCGATGATATTCATGAGCGTGGATTTACCGGAGCCGGAAGGACCCATGATGGCGACGAATTCGCCGGCATTGATTGTCAGGGAGACTCCTTTCAGAACAACAAGTTGCTCTTTCCCAAGGGGATAGGCCTTGATGATGTCCTTGAGTTGGATCATAGAGGCTTGTATTAAGACCGATTATCTATCGGGGAGGGCCTCCTCCCCCTCCTCCCCCATCAAGTGTGCGCATCAATTGCATGGAGTTATTGCCGGTGGCGCTGGTTGAAGCGGAGGCAGTGCTGGTACCAAGGTTCACAGAGAGCACACTGTCGCCTTCTTTCAGGCCGGAGACGATCTCCGTGTACTGACCGTTGGTGACGCCCGTTGTCACGATCACGGAGCCGCTCAATGTGGTCTGAACGGTTGTGTCGCCTCCTTCCGTATGCAACGCGAGGGTGGGCACCATGAGCACATTCTCCTTTCTCGAGGTTTCAATGGTTACCGTGGTCGTCATGCCCGAGAGAATGGTGACTCCCGATGGAGTGGGGAGCTTCACATCGACATTGTACGAGACGACGCCGGAAGTCGTAACGGCCGTTGAGTCGATGCTGTCGACGACACCTTTGAATGTTTGCCCGGGGATGGCGTCGAAGACGATGCTGCCGGTCATGCCTTTCTGCACGCGCACAACATCCACCTGGTCGAGGGGAATGGTGATGAGAATGTAACTCGGATTCTGCAGAGTCAGGGATTCCGTGTCGCCCGTCTCCAGCAGGTTGTCTCCGACTTTGTAGTCCAGGTGCGTGATGACGCCGTCAAACGGAGCCACGAGACGATAGTCCTCCAGTGTTTTGTAGAGCTTTGAGAGGGAAACAGCCTTTTGCGTGAGGTCGTTCCTCTTGATTTCGATAGTGGTATCCAGACTCTTGAGAGTGCTCTTCAGGGAGACTTCTTTCACCAATTGGGATTCCTGATACGTTGTGAGAGTGTCTTCTTTCGTTTGGAGCGTGGTGCTGGGGATGCTCTCTTTTGTCGTCAGGGCGACGAGGCTGGACTGTGCTGTCCGTGCGTCGTCCACGAGACCGGCCGCGGTGGAGCGGTTCGTATTGACCGTGGAACGCAGGGTGGTCAGCTCATCCACGGTGAATGTAATGGAATCCGTACTCGCTCCCTGCATCAGGCTATACGTCTGCTCGCCGAGCTTTTGGAGAGTCTCTGCCAGAGACTGGCCATCCTCCAGCGCCTGCAAGATCACCGCAGCATCCTGCTCGCTGTTTAAGCCTGTGCCGTACTTCTGGCGCATGGCAGTGGCCTGATTCACTCCCTCCCGGTAATTGATTTCCACAGCATTCTTGAGCGTCCAATCGCGGTAGAGGTGACGATCGATGTCGAGTGTCGTGATATCCGCAGGCGGACGTGCCACGGTAGCGTTCGTCAGTACTCCATAGAAGGAGTCCAGCAATTTCTCCGAACCGATGATGATATCCTGTGCCGTGGATGCCAGGCTCTGTAATTCCGTCTCACGGGTTTTGGCCAGATCCGACTCGGCCTGCGACACGGATCGTTCTGCGGAATTCACGGCATTTTGTGCTGTCAGCGCAGATGCTTCACGGTCCGCAATCAGTTGTTCCAATTGCAGTTTGCCTGCGGCGATGGCCAGTTGTGACAGCTGAATATCCGCCAGTGCGGATACCTTGTCGAGTTCCGCGATCACCTGATCTTTCTTCACCGTATCCCCTTCTTCGAAGTTCACTTTCGCTATGGTTCCCTTCGAGTTGAATTTGAGTTCCTGTTCGCTGCCGAAGGCAACCGTGCCGGTGGCCTTCACGCTCGAAGAGAGTGTCTGGCGTTCCACATTGACATAGCTCCCCGTGGTTGCGGTCGTCGTCTGGCTCGTATTCTGGGCAAAGGCGAAATAGCTCACGCCCAGAATCGCCATGACGCCCAATCCCGTCAGGTAGCTTCGAATATGAATCTGTCGGACGAATCTGCGCATCCATTGTATGACCCGAATGGATGGCTTCGGCTGTTGTGCCTGTGACGGCAGGACGATTTGCTCCATTATTGCTGGGGGGAGGGAGATGCTCCGAAATGAGAGGGAGGCGTTTGCGTGCTGCTGCCTGTGGGGGCAAAGTTCTGTGGCGATCCGGATGGGCGGCGCTGTCCTGTAGTGTGGGTACGTGCGGGGTTTCCGCCACCTGGTCTCGCGGGCAGGATAAACCGCATGACCCCGGCGAGGAGGAACAGGGCGACAAGCCCAGATACGATGCCCAATACGAACGAGGAAGGATGGAACTTATTCAGCATAATGTGATTGTTAAATCAGCAAATCATTGTACCACAAGCGATTATACTGTTCCATGGTTAAGGGGGCATTAAGGCCCGGCACAATGGCTGTATACGGTCTTTCGCAGACTCTTAATCTCTCCTTAATCTTACGTCTCTACCCTTATTCACGTAACTGATTCCCAATTCAGCTTCATGCACATCCTCCTTATCGAAGACCAGGAGAAGCTGGCGGAGAACATCCGGCAATTTTTGCAGTTGGAGCACTACGCCGTGACGGTCGCCCATGACGGCAAAGAGGGCTTCGAGAAGGCGATGACGCAGGAGGTGGATCTGCTGATCCTCGACGTGAATTTGCCGGGGATGGACGGCTATCTGATCTGTTCCATGTTGCGGCAGCAGAAGAAAGACATGCCGATTCTCATGCTCACGGCGCGTACCAAGCAGCAGGAGATCATTCACGGGCTCGATCTGGGGGCGGATGATTATCTCGGCAAGCCGTTTGATCTGGATGAGCTCCTCGCGCGGGTGCGCGCGCTGCTCCGTCGAAAGACACCGGAAAAGCAGCCGCGTCTGACAGCGGGATCCATCGTGCTCGACACGAATACGCACGAGGTGTTCCGCGATGAGAAGAAAATCGGTCTTTCCCCCAAGGAATACGGCCTCTTCGAATTCCTGCTGCGCAACAAAGGCATCGTGCAGGAGCGCCCGCGCATCATCGAACACGTGTGGGGCGGGCGGGATGATCTGATGTTCTCGCAGACGGTGGATGTGCATGTGGCGTATCTGCGGCGTAAGCTGGGCAAGGACGTGATCGAGACCGTACCGGGCAAGGGGTATCTCATTCCCGCAGTCTGACCATGACGCACCACGCGGCAAATTTCCGGCGCATCTCGGTACGCATTGCGCTGCAGTTCATGGGCTTCGTCTTTCTGTTGTTCCTCATCAACGGATCCCTTTTTCTTGTGGTGGATTTCGGCAACGCCCAGCGCATGGCCCGCGGCCGGCTGTTGCGGGATGCGCAGATCGTTCTGAACGGCGCTGCGAACATGGCACAGGGCAAAGCGCTGGCGCTTCCGCCTCCGGTGTCGGAGCGCGTCAGGATTCTGGATGATGAAGGCAATGCTCTCTTTTCCGGAGCGCTCTTCACAAACATTCCTTCGTTCACGACGGAAGGTTACTCCACGATCGAGGTGCGCGAAGAGCCCTATACCGTCCTGACCATTCCCCTTTCAGAGAATGACCGCGTGTATGGTTTCGCACAAGTGGCCGGCATGGAGCGGCTGCCCATGCGGGATCTTCCGCTCCGGGCAGAACTGTATCTCATCATCAGTGTTCTGGTTTCGGCACTCACGTTCTTCGTCGGTCTCTTTTTCGCCCGCAGGAGCCTGAAGCCTGCAGAGCAGATGATGGAGCGGCTGGAGCAGTTCACGCAGGACGCCAGTCACGAGCTCAAGACGCCTCTCGCCGCTCTCAATTCCTCACTGGATCTCGCCATGAAGAACGGCAAATACCGCGAGGGCATCCAGTCGGCCAAGGCGGATTTAAAACAGGTGACGGTGCTGGTGGAGCGGTTACTGGAGCTGGCGCGGCTGGACACCTTTGTCCGCGAGGATGAGCCGGTCGATCTTACTGCACTCGTCGAGGCAACCGTGAAGCGCTACCAGTCACTGGCGAAAGAGAAACACGTCGTAATGGAGTGCGAGCTCCATCAGGATGTATCCGTGAACGGTGATGCGATTTTGCTACAGCAGGTGCTGGGCAACCTGCTCTCGAATGCCATCAAGTTCAGCAAGCCCGGCAGCGGTCGCATCCATGTCCGTCTCACGTCCAAATTGCTCGCTGTCGAAGATACCGGCGTAGGAATCGAAACGTCGGCGCTGCCGCACATTTTCAACCGCTTCTATCAGGTGGAGCAGTCGCGCGCGATGGGAGGATTCGGTTTGGGGCTGGCTCTCGTCAAACGCATCGTGGAGTTGCACGGCTGGACAGTTTCGGTACGCAGCACCGTGGGCGAAGGAACCACGTTTACGGTGCATTTCGATACGCGTGCACGCTCTTAATTCTCTCTTAACATCCTTCCCCTACGATGGGCGTTGTTTCAGAGATATTTATTTCTATTTCCCACTATCCGTATGAAGAAATACATGTTCGGGACGATCGTCGGCATTTCGTCGCTCATCCTGATACCGATCCTCGCCACGGCGGCCTCGTCGGCCTCCGGCGAGTCAAAGACCCCCCGCCAGCGTCCGGTCCCCTCACAGGCGTGTCTGCAGGCGCAGGTTGCGGAGCAGGATCTCATGCTGAGCACGTTCGACGCCACGTTCGACGCCCGCAAGGTCGCGATGCAGGCTCACCGTGACGCGCTCGCCGCTGCCGCCTCCATCTCTGATGAGACGCAGCGTCAGGCGGCCCTGCAACAAGCCAATGAGGATTTCCGCACGGCCATGAAGGCCATGATGCCGGAAGATTCAACACAGATGCAGACTGCGCGCGAAGCAGTGCGTGATGCCTGCGGAGGCCCCAATGGCCTCAAGGGCGAGATGGGATTCGGTATCGGCGGCGGATTCGGCGGAGGCCGCATGATGGGCGGGTTTCGCGGAGAGGGCATGCATCGCGGACAGGGCAAGGGTCCCCCCTCCCAAGAAAGCTCAACGGATGAGGAATGAGGTGTCGGACACCAGAGAAGAAGCCGTGGGAGAGCGGCTTCTTTTTTTTGAATGATTTCGATGGTGTGCCACGGAAGAATGAAAAAAAGAGGTGGCGGGCCACGCCTCGCATGCGAGGCGTGGCGGGACCTCCTGAACGTGGTTCGAACGTCGATAACCAGAGAGACGATTATGTATACGAAACACCCCCTGACCACATTGATCAGGGGGTATTCCTTTGCATTTCAGGCACTCAGGCCACGGGTTTCTCTGCTGCTGCCTCGATGAGGGCATCGACAACGTGATCGACGCTCTTTCCGCATGCGGTTCCAGGAGCGGAGGAATGGCCGTCCTCGTAGTGGAGAGCACCGAACCACGTGTGGCCCAGGCCCCGGGCTGCCTCGTGGGCGAACTGACGCACCCGCTCGGGATCCTTCGCACTGACGTTGAGGTGCATTCCTTCGCCGGGCAGACCCCTTCCCGTGTTGTCTGCATACCACAGGACGATCTTCAGTCCCCACTGTTCGCGGATGAGTCGAAAGTTGTGTGGTGCTGACGTTTCGAATGTGGGTCTCCCGTACTGGGTCCCGAAACGCGGGTTCCAGCAGGCATCCAGGAACGCGAGCATTTCTGCACGGTGATTGTGCAAAATCTGCGCCGAATGCGAGGCGACCTGAATGGCTTTGATCGCCTCTTCATCAAGCTTCCTGGGAACATTGGCGAACGCATGAAGCATGGTTTGCCAATTGTTTGGGGTGGCCTCAAGCGTTGCCGATAGATGGTACTTCATCGAACGAACCCTCCGATAAGAGTTGCGCGGTGTCTCTGCCACAAAAATTGTGGACGGTAGTTTCCGCGCCGCATATTCGTTTCAAAAAATACGCAACGCGAAAACCACCGGTCTTTCCCTCAGTGCCTATGGTGCAAAGGAACTGCCAGAACGAATGTTCTGGAATAGATATTTTATTATTAAAGAAAAATATGTCAATTTCTAGAGAAAATGGCTTACGGAAGGTAATGGCTGGGCTGAATCTTCGGCTCATTTTATTCGCTCAGTCAAGGCTCTTCTTAATTCTTGTCATGAGCGCACCCCACGATGACCCGCTTTCTTTCACGCAAGATTCCCTTTCTCTCGCAGCTTTTTCATTCATGTACGCCTCGTAGTACACCAATCGAAGAGGGTGGTACGGATGCGTGGCAATCACTTGTCGTTGTTGGTGTTCTCTGAATCTTCTGCGGAGGTCGTTCGTTGAACCTTTGTAGAACCAATTTTGCTTCTTAAGGCTCTGGAGAACATAGAAATACCACATAGGAAAATGGATGGTGATCTTCACTTTCTTAGGCGTCAATGCAATGGGTGGCGGGTATTTTCCTATACAGAGAGTGGCGGGCCACGCCTCGCATGAAAAAATCGTGGCGTGCCACGCCTCGCATGCGAGGCGTGGCGGGGCTGACGGGACTCGAACCCGCGACCTTCCGCGTGACAGGCGGACGCTCTAACCAGCTGAGCTACAACCCCGTATGGAGCAGAGAAAAGGTAACGGAGAAGGATAAGAAAGACAACGAAAAGAGAAGAGAGATGGAGCGTATCACTGATTGGCCGGCCCGGTTTCCGGTCATGGCCTACAGGGCCCGGCATCAGGTACAGTATGCGTATGGATGTTCTCACTCCAAAACAGGAGGCGACACTGGCCGAGATGCAGAAGAAAGGCGTCTTCCGTCTGGCGGTGCAGAATGCCTACAACCACATCATCATCACCGATATTGACGGGGTCATCCTGTATGCCAATCAGGCGACACAGCGCATCACGGGTTATGGGCAGCAGGAATTGATCGGGAACACGCCTAGCGTCTGGGGCGGGCGGATGCCGCAGGAGTTCTACGCCAAGCTCTGGAAGACCATCAAGGAAGACCGCTATCCCTTCATCAACGAGTGCACCAACCGTCGCAAGAGTGGCGAGACGTACCGGGCGCGCATCACCGTGTCGCCGATGATCGAAGAGGACGGCACGTTGCTGGGATTCGTCGGCATCGAAGAGCAGATTTGGGCTTTCTGAAATCATCTTCCCTCTGTCCCCAGAAGAAAACGAACACTATCTCTTGTCATTGCCGTTGACATGGGTAGCCTCTTTCCGCATATTTTCATCCCTATGGATCATCATCTTTCCAGACATGTTCTCTCACAGGAATCCGTCCATCCCGCTCCGGATGTCACCACGCTCACGCCGCGTGCGCAGGGTGTCAACTGGCCCATTGTGGCGCGGGGAAAGGTGGCGCAGCTGCTCTCGAGTATCAATGACTCGGATGGAAAAGTCATACCGAATTTTGTGCACAGAATTGCGGATGAGCAGATGGAGCGCGTACTCGGCAAAGTGGATCTGGATAATATCGATCAGCATGTGCAGTGGATTTGTACCGCGGCGATGCGAGGATACCGCCAGTCGGCCGATGCCGTTGTGTCAGCCGATACGGAGAGGGCAACGTATGCATCAGCCTTCTCAGCAGCAGAAGAAATTCTGCACGAAAGCGTATGTTGGCCATTCAGGCTGCCTGAGGGCTCTTAGGAGAGGGTTGGCCTCTTGTTGTGCCACTCCGTCGCCTGTTCGTATGCGTATCCCGCCCGCAGAATGACCTCTTCCCCCCACTGGGGGCCCAGCAGTTGCATGCCGACAGGCAGCTCCCCGACTCCGCTCGGAGTGACAGTTTTTGAGAAGCCGCACGGGATCGAGAGCCCCGGAATACCGGCCAGATTCACGGGAGCCGTAAAGATATCCTCCAGATACATCTGCACGGGATCGCCTGTGTGAGCGCCGATTTTGAAGGCTGGTGTGGGGGCAACGGGAGCGAGCAGACAATCCACGTTCTCGAATGCCTGTTCGAAATCGTGCTTGATGAGCGTGCGTACTTTCTGTGCCTGACGATAGTACGCGTCGTAGTACCCTGCCGAGAGCGCATAGGTGCCGATCATGATGCGGCGCTTCACTTCATCCCCAAATCCGGAGCTGCGCACGCGCTCGTAGTACTCAATCAGACTGTCGCGCTCCGGTACCGTGTGCCCGAAGCGCACGCCGTCGTAGCGGGCCATGTTCGAGCTTACTTCTGACGGAACAATCACGTAGTACGTCGCAATGGCGTAGGGCGAGTGGGGCAGGCTGACATCCACGATCGTCGCCCCCAATGAGACATACACCTTGGCTGCCGCGCGCACGGCCGTTTCCACCTGCGGATCCATCCCCTTGATGAAGTATTCTTTTGGCAGCCCGATCTTCATACCCTTCACGCCTTTTCTGAGCGTCTGTGTGTAATCGGGCACGGGCATCCCGCCCGTCGTGGCATCCAGAGGATCTTTGCCTGCGATGGCTCCCAACACGATTGCTGCATCCTCCACCGTCTTCGTGAGCACTCCGATGGAATCGAGCGAGCTGGCCATGCTCAAAACCCCGTAGCGGCTGGTGCGGCCGTAGGTGACCTTGAGCCCTGTACAACCGCAAAAACCCGCAGGCTGGCGGATACTTCCGCCCGTATCGGTTCCGAGGGCAAACAAACACTCATCCGCTGCCACTGCAGCCGCCGATCCACCGGATGATCCTCCGGCCACGCGCGTCCGGTCCCACGGATTTTTTGTGACACCGTAGCAGCTCGTCTCGGTCGAGGCGCCCATGGTGAATTCGTCGGTGTTCGTCTTGCCCAGACTGACGGCGCTCTTCTCCTTGAGGCGCTTGGTGGTTGTGGAATCGAAGGGCGGAATGAAGTCTTTATCCTTCAGGATATTGGAGCAGGCGGTGGTCGGTACGCCCTCTTCACAGAAGACATCTTTGGCCAGATATGGAATGCCCGCGAGCGGATGATCAAACGTTCCCTTCTTGTCCGCTTTTTTGGCTTCCTCCAGGGCTCGGTCGAAATTGCGGTGCACCACGGCATTGAGGGAGGTATCCACCGATTCGATCCGCTCGATGCACGAGCGCGCAAGCTCAACGGCCGAGAGCGATTTATTCTTCAGTCGCTCGTGCGCCTGTGCAATGGTCAGGGAGGAAAGCATGAGAAATTGATCATTGAGAATTGAAAATCAGCCGAGTGCCGAAGGAGTTTCGATCTGCTGATCCACGATGGGCAGGGGACTCACCGCGAGCAATGCCTCCGTCGTCGCGGGGCACTCGGCGATACCATCCGCACGGGTGACGTTGCCAAGACCCGTGATCTGACTCATCGGTTCCACGCCCTCCGTTTTCACTTCTTTCAGCTTCTCGATGTAATCGAGGATCTGCGTAAGCTCGCGGCTGAATTTCTCTACCTCGCTGTCGGAGAGGGTGAGGCGTGCGAGCTTGGCGATGTGCCGGACCTGGGTGGGAGTGAGAGACACGGGGCGGATGGTATCGGAGGAAGTGCCCAGAGCAAAGGAAGCGGGAGTAAGAGGAGTATTTGTATTAATACAGTAATTGTGTTATAATAATAATTGTATGAAAACAAAGACCAATCGTGAATCATCCTCCTCTTCGAAGCCGCTGCGCCCGAATGAGGAGCAGGTTCAGGCAAAAATATCCGCAAAGTTGCTGGAAGCCAGAATCCCAGGTAGGGAGTACTGGGAAGAGAGCCTGCTCTCACTCTGGCAGGATGCCATTGATATGGATTGTGGACAGGAACTGGCCCGGGAGAAGATGGAAGAGGCATTGCGCGGAGTGATTTCGTCGCATCATTTGCAGTTGGGTGCAGTTGAACTGCGGAAAAGAATGAACGCGCTCTTCAGCCAACTGAGTATGGAAATCAATACCCATGCACAGAACATCCAGGGTGAGCCGCAACTGCCGTTGACGCAGGAGGAACAGAGGGAGGCGGAACGTCAGCGGCGTCGTGATGATGACCCCAAGATCCAGTGGCGCCAGACGAGTGCGCAGGGCGGCAAAGACCGACGGATGCGTCAGCATCGCGTCAATAGCGCCGGGCACACGTCTCCCGGTGTTCAGCAGACGTTCTAGCTTTTGTCCTTTCGTCCGGGAGGCTAGGCTTCTTTTATGCAGCTCCTCCATCTCCGTGGGCGCAAAACCAATGAGCGGGTACTCCGCCACGGTACGCTCTGGCGCGGCAAAACCATGAATATCCGGTGGATGCGCGGTATTCCTGCAAGTGAGTACAAGCGGCTCGGCGACCGGGCTTCGCAAGGTCTGTACATCGGCACATTCGCCTCGCTCGCCTTAAGCAAGCGTGCCGTCGACAGAAACCGCATGCGCCGCCGCTGCCGTGAGGCACTGCGGATTACCATGCAAGATTGTAGTTTGGCCAACAAGGACCATCGCTCGGGGCGCCCCGAGCTTGTCGAGGAGCGGGAGGGAAACCAGGGGTTTCCCTTTTGCGAAAGCTTTCAATTGTTAGTGTCGCCGCGTTCCTCTAGTCTCTCCTGCGACTTTCGAGCGATCTTGAACGACGTTCGCTCCTTCTTCATTCTCCTTCACGCATGCCCGAAACACCCCGCAAACGGAGCGCCCTTCTCGAATTCGCGCTGATCTTCGCCATCGTCTACCTGGGAACGCAGCTCGTGTTCCGGCTGTTCTTTCCGCAGCAGGCCGCGGGGCCCAACAGTCTTGCGGATGTCGTGCTCAAACCCGATGCAGCGCATGTGAAAGGCGATCACAGTATCACGCTCTCTCTGCGCAATAACACGGAGGGCACGCTCCTGCTTATGAATCGCTGTCCAATGCCGCCCGTTTCAGTATTTTCCGTGACAGGAGAGGGATCGGGCGCCCAGCTGGCTCCGCTCTTCACCACAGAGACGGCGGTGCCCTGTACGCCGCTGACCGAAGTCGCCCCGAAATCCACGGCGCGCATCGATCTGGGTCCGTGGAAGTACTCGCTTTTCTCGCAGTACGGTACCTATGAAGTGCGACTGCCTTCTGAAGCCACATTCCGCACGGCGAGCGGTGCCATTGTCCCGGCGGAATACGGCACGCTCAGCGGACGGGTCACGCTCAGCGAAGCAGGCCCCTTCACCAGGCTCTTCCGTGCGTTCATCACGAAGCCCTTTCTGAATTTTCTCATCTTCATTGCCTCCGTGTCTCCCGGGCACAGTCTGGGCGTGGCGATCATCATTCTCACGCTGGTTGTGAAGTTTTTGCTCTTCATTCCCACACAGCACTCGCTGGAAGGTCAGAAGAAGATGCAGAAAGCGCAGCCGATCCTCGATGAAATCCGCCGCAAGTACAAAGACGATCCCAAGCGCATGCAGGAGGAAACGATGAAAGTCTGGAAAGAGCACGGCATCAATCCGTTCCAGTCGTGCCTGCCGCTCCTGATCCAGATGCCGGTGCTGATCGGGGTCTTCTACGTTGTGCGCGACGGATCGGTGCTCGAGCTCTCGCGGCACCTCATTTATCCTTTCTACCAGCATCTCGACTGGACGTTCGGCACCACGTTTTTGGGGCTCGACCTGCTGCAGTCGAATTTCCTCCTTTTCTCGCCACTGTTGGTCATTCTGCAATTCATCCAGATGAAGCTCACATTCGCCGCGGCGAAGAAGAAGAAGGCGCAGCAGGGAGACAAATCGAAAGCCGAAGGGGACAAGAGCCAGCAGCTCCAGCAGCAGATGATGCTCTACGGCCTGCCGCTCATGATCGGTGTCTTTGCCTATCAGTTTCCGTCGGCTGTGTCGCTCTACTGGGGCGTGTCGACTCTCTTTGCTATCGGTCAGCAGATCGTGGTGAACCGCGAGAAGATCACGCTGTGAGATTTGCCTCACCCCCCTGACCCCCTCTCCACCCCTACAACGATTCCTGCATGGAGAGGGGGAGATGCTTATATGTTCATTACAGCATGTCATATCTGATTGCTCGCCCCTCTCCGGTTGGCGTCGGGCGGTGCGGAGAGGGGTCGGGGGTGAGGCAGGAAACTGCCTCTCACGCCACCGTCACTTCCTTGCACAGGTACACGTCCTGAATCGCATTGAGGAGCTCGACACCCTCGTCCATGGGCTTCTGGAATGCTTTGCGGCCCGAGATGAGTCCCGTTCCGCCGGCGCGCTTGTTGATGACGGCGGTCTTCACGGCCTGCGCCAGATCATCCTTGCCGCTGGCGCCGCCGCTGTTGATGAGGCCGATGCGACCCATATAACAATTGGCCACCTGCCAGCGCGCAAGATCGATGGGATGATCGGTGCAGAGTGTCGTGTACATGCGCTCGTCGAACTTGCCGTACTTGCCCTCCGGGCTCATCGCTTTGTACCCGCCGTTACACTCCGGCAACTTCTGTTTGATGATGTCGGCCTCAAGCGTCACGCCCAGATGATTGGCCTGCCCCGTGAGATCCGCGGCCGTGTGATAGTCCTTGCCGTCCTTCTTGAAGTCCTTGTTCCTGAGGTAGCACCAGAGCACCGTGAACATGCCGAGGTCGTGCGCGCGCGAGAAGGCCTGCCCCACCTCCACGATCTGCCGGCGCGATTCCGCCGAGCCGAAGTAGATGGTGGCTCCCACGCCGAGCGCTCCCATATTGTGCGCCTCCTCAATGGTGCCGAACATCACCTGATCGAATGCATTGGGATAGGTGAGGAGCTCGTTATGATTGATCTTCACGATGAAGGGGATCTTGTCGGCATACTTCTTGGCGACGCTGCCCAGCACGCCAAAGGTGGAAGCCACGGCATTGCAGCCGCCGTCCATTGCCAGTTTTACGATGTTCTCGGGGTCGAAGTAATCGGGATTCTTGGCAAAGCTCGCTCCCGCCGAGTGCTCGATGCCCTGATCCACCGGCAGGATGCTCAGGTAGCCGGTTCCTCCCAATCGTCCGTGATCGTACAACTCCTGCAGGTGTTTCACGGCTTCTTTGGGCCGGTCCGAAATGCCAAATATATCCTTCACGTGCGAGGGGCAGGGGATGTGCAGGCGATCTTTCGTGATCCCTTTGCAGGTGTGATTGAGGAGCGTTTCGGCATCGGAACCGAGGAGTTTTTTAATATCGGCAGTGGCGAGCATGGAAACAGTGGGGAAAGTGATGCGTTGAGCGCAGGCTAGCATGGGGAGGGGATACGGGGTATTTGACTAAAAATAAAAAATAGTACTTGATAATACTTATACTTCTTGGCATACTCTCTGCACGAATTTTGGACGAAGCGGGGTTTCCACATGGATTGTAGCCCTGCAGGCCCAGCCAAGTTCGGGTGCCATTCTCTATGGAAAGGAGTGGCAATGCTCGTTAGAACCGTAGGCAGTGGTGGCGCAATGGTGTTCGGTGGAGACCGTCCGGGAATGGTCGTGATCCTCAGTATCAAGGGGACAAAGGTGAAGATGGGCTTTCAGGCGCATCCTGATCTGCCCATCGTCAACTTGAAACTCCTCAAGAAGATGATCCTCCGTGAGCTCAAGAACGATTTGCTCGACGAGGAAAAGCTGACGCTGAGATCCATGCTCGTCCTGCTGGAGGACCCCCAATCCAACTACGCCGCCATCATGGAACTGCTGGCCGAGCCCGCACTGGTCGAATTGACCAGCGGTCTCACGACGGCCCGGCAGTAACGGGCGACAGCGCGATGGATCGCATGATCCTCGCACACAAGAGGCCCAGCGGACGTACGTTCGTCTGGGTCTCTTTTTTTGTGCCCATCATCATTTGCACGCTCCCGTTTTTTGCTACGCTTATTGCGAGACCGGATTCGTCTGGTTTCACTGGCCCGTCGTTCAGTCGGCTCGTCGTCGGCTGGACACCGGCAGGCAGAGGTTTTACCCCCTCTCCTGCCGGCTTTTTCGTGACTGTTTTCTTCACTTCTCCGGCCCGTGCGCGTACCGTTCCGGCTCTCTTAAAGGTTTCCTTTAAGAGATCGCTCTGTGACAGATTCGGTTCCGTTGTTTTCGGAACGCTCGACAGATAGGAGCGTGCTCTTATGTCTCGAGCGTTCCGTTTCCGTGTTTTTGTGCAGGAGGATGTTCCCATGCTCGTGCTCTCGCGTAAGAAGAACGAGAGCATCGTCATCAACGACGACATTACGATCGTCGTGGTAGAGATCCGCGGGGACAAGGTTCGTCTGGGGGTGGAAGCCCCCAAAGAGGTTCCTGTCCATCGTCGGGAGGTCTTCGATGCCATTCGTCGCAATGAAGCGGCGGCTGGCGACAAAAAGGCCTCCGACGGATCCACGCAGGGTCAAACCGATGGCGATGCCACCAGTTCTTCGACCGGCTCGTAACCCAACGGGTTACCGATTGTCACAGTGTAAGGCCCAATGCATCCGTGCACTGGGCCTTCTCATTATGTCGTCACTCTTGGCTCGCTCCGCTATGCTGTGCCTATGGCCGACAAGACCGCATCGTCGCTGCGCCTCTACAACACGCTCACTAAGCGTGAGGAGGAGTTCGTGTCGATTGAAGAAGAGAAGAAGAAGACCCTTCGACCCGCCCCTCACGCACGTTCGGGACTCGCTCAGGGTAAAAACGGTTCCCGCGGAACCGTTTTCATGTACACCTGCGGTCCCACAGTCTACGGTCGGCCGCACATCGGCAACTATGCATCGTTCCTCATGGCAGACCTGCTGCGGCGCTGGTTGGAGGTGATGGGGTACGAAGTGATCCATGCCAAGAACATCACGGATGTCGGGCACCTTCTTCATGATGCCGAGCAGGGCGACGACAAGATTGAGAAGCAGGCGAAGAAAGAGAAGCTCGATCCGCTCGAGATCGCCCGCAAGTACGAAGCACAATATCTTTCGGACGAGAAGGCGCTGAATATGCTCGAACCCTTTGCGCGGCCCCGCGCCACCGAGACAGTCAAAGAGATGCTCGAGATGGTCCGTGTTCTTCTCGACAAAGGTTTCGCGTACGAGATTTCGGACGGCATCTACTTTTCGGTTGAGAAATTCCCGCAGTACGGAGCGCTTTCGGGCAATACGATTGAGAACCTGTGCGCCGGCATGCGCATCGAGGAGCGCGAGGGTAAGCACTGCAGCGCGGATTTCGCGCTCTGGAAGAAGTGTGTGGGTGAGAACGCGCCGCATCTTCTGCGGTGGAGCTTCAAAACGGGTGAGCGTGTCTTCACCGAAGGCGACGATGCATCGGCCGGATTCCCCGGCTGGCACATCGAGTGCTCCGCGATGAGCCGCAAGTTCCTGGCCGATCAAATTGATATCCACACGGGCGGTGAGGACAACATCTTTCCGCACCACGAGTGTGAAATCGCCCAGAGTGAGGCCAGTAGTGGCCGAAAACCCTTCGTCCGCACGTGGGTGCACCGCCGCCGCATCAAGATGGGGGAAGAGAAAATGAGTAAGAGTCTTGGCAACGTGTTAAGTTTGCCTGACGTGATTGCAAAGGGTTTCAGCCCCTTGGACCTGCGGTACTACCTTCTCTCCGTCCACTACCGCACCAATTTGAAGTTCACCATGAAGGGACTGGAGGATGCAAAGAAGGCGCGGCGGAAGATTGTGGAGTGGATGGAAGAAATTCATACTGCCCATCAGCAAACACTGGGCATGTCCAAGAGTGCGTTGCAAGAACACATTGCGCAGTTGCCAAAGGAAACGGTTGGGAATAGAGAGCAGATCAAAAAATGGACTCCTCTTTTTACAAAAATGATGAACGAAGATCTCAATACACCAGCTGCACTTTCTTGTGTCTTTAATGCGATGACAACATCACGATTGGGCAAAGGAGATTTCTATGTGAAATCAGTACTTATAGATTTCGTGAAACTGGTTCGCCACACCTTTGGCTGTTTCGAACCAGAGGCACTGGATGTTCCCGCCAAGGTCTTGCAGCTACTGAACAAGAGGAAAGAAGCACGTAAGGCAAAGGACTACCATTTGTCCGATCAACTGCGAGAAGAGATTCACAAAGAAGGATATGAGGTACGTGACAACGGTGATGAACAGGAATTAAAAAAGTTATAAGAAACAATTTATCGCGAAGCGCGGGTCTCGCGGGTTCCCGCGCTGGAGCGATTCCTCTAAAGGGAAAGGAGAGTCCATGAGGGGAAAACCGTAGGTTGTCCCCTCATGCATAAAAGGCTATGAAGTGAAAGATACGGCGGAGGGACAGAAGGTACGAAAACTATAGTTATTCTTTTTGATGCATCGGGAATCGTTGTCTCGTTGAGTGGAGAACTGATTGGTTTCCTCTGTCCTTTCTTTGCCAAGCGCGGCAAAGAAAGGACGAAAGAAAGCGCTGCGCCTATGAACCCCTCCGCTATCGCCGCCACATAGGCGCGTTTCCGGAAATTTTGTTGGCTGTTTTGTTTCCGCATCCGATTTTGTTTTTGTGGGCGTTCTTCTTCTTCACCTTTGTTCATTCAGCGCAGCCATTGAAAACAGGTACCTTCATTAAGGAAATTTAAAGGGAAATGTCAGGTCAATAAAACGTCGTGTTAAGGCGGCCGAACGGAAAAAGAGCTTTACCAACACATATTTCCTATACATCAAGGTGGTTTTTTACCCACTTTCCGGAGTGAGTAAGCCTATTTTCTCTTCAATTCTCTTAAGAGAAATTGGCAATAAGTGCCTTTTGAGCCATCAATTCCGGAACGTTCCGGCAGAAATGACCCTGTAACACTCCCTATTCCTCCCCGTTTGACCCAATGCACGGATCCGTGCGAGATCTTGCAGCTTCCTGCAGATTTCCATAGGATCTCCGCGATCCGCCTTCCTCGAGGAAAGGAAAGCGAGATCCGTGTATACGCCCTTTGACAAATCGGCGCCTTGCCTTTGTCCCGCGTATGCGGGACGAGACAAGCTTCACACCTTGCTTTCCTTTTTATAGGGAAGGACAGGTCGTGTTCCTTCAGTGGCCGTCGAACCCTGGAAAGGATCTCCTTGGCCTCGTGACACCTCTTTATATATAAGGAGAAGCCCCGCACTTTTGCGGGTTCATGTGGATGAATGTAAAAGCATCCGCAAGAGCGCGGGGCGTTCTCGCACACAAGAGCGCAGGGGGACAGGTAACGAGTCACTACCCACAATCACTTTCATACCATCATCGCATTTCCTCATTTCCTCATTTTTCGGTCTTTATTTCCTCTCTACTCCATACCTTATGGATATTTCCCGCTTTAAGAGAGCCTGTGCGGGTCTGTCCGTCGCAGCGATCATGCTGACCCAGGTCGGCACGGCGTTTGCAGCGTACAGCGATGTCCCGTCAGGCGTGTGGTACGGGGATGCCGTTTCGGCTTTTACCGATGCCGGCTACCTCGATGCTACGCAACCGCGCTTCCGTGGTGGTGACACTGCCACGCGTGCGGAATTCACCAAGCTGATCGTCATGCTGAATGGCGGTCTGCTCTCCACTCCTCCGGCTGTGCCGAGCTTCAACGACGTGCCGACCGGCGCGTGGTTCTACGCTTACATGGAAGAGGCAGCCAAGGAGGGCTGGGTGCGTGGTGACAATAACTGCTACGGCACCAAGCCGTGCAACGCTCGCCCGAACGCGAACATCAATCGCGCGGAGGCAGCTTCCCTCATCGTCCGTGCCTTCGGCCTGGACTCGACCGGCGCAGCTGCGCAATTCGTCGATAATCCTTCCGGCCAGTGGTACACAGAGGGCATCCAGACTGCTGCGGATCACTGTGTCCTGCAGGGTGACGATTCCACGGGTCGTGTTCGCCCCTCTGACAACATGAACCGCGCGGAAATGGTGGTCATGCTCCACCGCGTCGACCAAGGTTTGACCTTCGGTGTCGACTGCGGCAAGGGCCAGGTCACTGTTCCGGCTGTCAAGTCCGTCATGGCCACGTCCGCGTTGACCGTTGAAATCGAATTCACGGTTGCCATGGACAAGACCTCCGCCGAGAACAAGGCCAACTACACGATGTCCGGCTCCCCGACTGTACCGATCAATGCCGCCAAACTCATCGCCAAGGACACGGTCGAGCTCACGCTCGGCGAAGAGATGGTTGCCGATCATGAGTACACGATGCAGGTGAAGGACGTCGAATCCGAGGCCGGAGACACGGTCTCGGGCACCAAGACCTTCGCTGGCTATGCAGCCATCGTGAAGGGCGACGGTGAACTCGAGGTCTCTCTCTCGTCCAAGAACCCCCGCGGTGACACCCTGCCGAAGGGTGCCGTGGGTGTCGTCCTGCTCTCCGCCGACTTCACTGCGTCCTGCAAGGACACGGTGCAGGTGGAGAACCTCACCGTCCTCCATGAGGGTTTCGGTGAGTCCACCGATATTGATGGCGTGTACGCCGCCGTGAATGGCGCGCGCGTATCGCGCAAGCGGACGATCGATGCGCAGGATCAGACCGCGGATCTGCGGTTTTCCTCCGCGCTCGTGATCGATCCGTGCGAGACCGTGACGGTCGACCTCGTCGCGGATTTCAGCTCCACGGCCGTTACGGCTTCGGAGCATGACTTCGTGGTCGAACTGCCGTCCGATGTCACCAGCAACGCTGCTGCCGTTACCGGGAATTTCCCGCTCCGCGGCGAGACCTTCAGAATAGCGGCTGTGACGAGCGGCATTCTGACCATCACGTACCGCTCGGTGAACCCGAGTCAGGTGCAGGTGGGTGACAAAGGCAAGGTGATCGGCAAGTTCGAAGTCGACGCCGACTCCACCGAGGATCAGACGCTCTATTCGATGACCTTCGAGCAGAACAGTTCCGCTTCCGACGGCGACTTCGTGAATATCGCAGTCCGCCGCACGGATGGAACGATCCTCACGAACACCGTTGCGCAGACAGTCGGTGATTTCATCACGATGGTCTTTGATCCTCCCTTCACGATTCTGGAGGGCGACAAGATCACGCTCGAGATCGTCGCAGACATTCTGAATGGTGCAGATAAGTCCATTCAGATGCACTTCGAAGAGAGCTCCGATCTCTTCGCAGTCGGTTCTCTGTACGGCTACGGCGTGAACGGCCAGCTCTACGGTTCGCAGGTGAGCATCCCCACGGATAACGCCTCGACCGTCAGCATCGATGCAGGTGAATTCACCATCGGCATCAATGGTCCGGCCACCACGCAGTACACGAGCGACAGCAATGATGCCGTACTCGCCAACGTCGAGTTCTCGACGGGCGGTGAGGATATCGACATCAAGAACCTCTACATCCTCGTGCATGGTCAGACCTCCACGGGAGGCTACATGTGTGTCAATGGCGGATCGGCAGCCACTGCGGCAGCCTGCGATGCCTCGACGACAGACACCGTAGCCATCAATTCCCAGATGGAAGGAGTGGAACTCCGCAACAAGACCACGGGCCGCACGGTCACAGGTGTGCGCCTGACGACCAGCGCCGGCAGTGGAGATGCTGCGGCTGCCAATCCGGGCGAATTCCAGATCTACCGCTTCGACGACTTCGTCGTGAAAGGCAAGCAGACCTGGCAGTTCCGCGTGGATTTCAGCTCTAACTCCGGTTCGCACCCGCGCAACGGAGACAAGTTCCGCATCTATATCTGCGGCGAGCCCACGCACGTGCTCGACACGAGCAACAACCTGACGACGAACTCTTCCACGTGTTCGTTCGGCAGCGTGATCACGGGTGTGACGACCTACCAGATGGTTGTGGAAGGTCTCACGACCGGTGACAAAGTCGGAGATGTCCGCCCGCGCGGCGACATTGCCGGTAACGTCATGGAAGTGATCGACGCCACCCTCACGGTGGAGGTGAAGGCCCTCGCGACGTCGGAATCAGCCGTCGAAAATGCGAAGGATATCAACCTCTTCCGCTTCGAGGCCAAGGCCAGCTCCGCCGAAGACCTGCTCTTTACCAAGGCGGTCTTTGAGGCAGATTCCGGATCACTCGTGAACGTGAACAACTACGCCCTCTGGGTGGACACGGATGGCGACCGCGTGGTCGACACGGTCCTCGAGAACGGTGTGGCGACCCAGTCGAGTCAGGTGACCTTCTCCGAGATGGCTGGAGGCGGCTATGTGCTCCCGAAGGAGCAGACGGTCGTCTTCGAAGTCCACGGTGATGTGGCCTCCTCGCTCACGGGGAATGACCTTCAGCTCTCCTTCGATACTGGGTCCACGGTGACCTATGTCGAGGCCGAGAAACTTGCCGACGGCACCAGCCTCTCCGGCATCAAGACGAATGGTGTTTGCTCCACGACCTGTGACATCACGGTGACGACTGCCAAGTCCACCAACTACACGCTCCGGGCACAGGGAGACCTGTTCGTTTCGCTTGATTCCCAGACAATCGGCGCACGCCAGCTCCTCGGTGGAACCCTTGGCGAGCCCGTCCTGCGCATCAAGATGCATGCCGAGTACGAAGATATCGACGTGACGGACCTTGTCCTGAACTCTTCAGGAAGCACGGCCGCGTCCGTTGACTCTCTCGAACTCTGGCTGGATGGCGCCACCCAGGCCACCGCGGTAAGCGGCGGCTGCGGCAGCGCTGATGTGCTGAACCGCATGACCTCCGGCTCCGCCAATACCGAGGCCTCCGGTTCCGGAACAACCGCCTTCTGCTTCACGATGGATAACAAGCAACTCGTGGTAGCGAAGGGTACGGATGTGAAGGTGACGGTCCGGCCCAGAATCAAGACCGACGTGAACGGTGCGACGAGCAACAACCTGTTCGCTCTCTTCATCGATCACACGGCCGCGTCCAACGATTCCACCGGTACGGGATCCGTGCGCGCGCGCGGTGTTGCCTCGAGCAACAACCTGATCGCGAACAACGGAAACTCGACCGCGAATGGTGAGGTCTTCATCGGCCGCACCGCCGCCAACGCGGCCAATGCCCGCGTTGTCGGTAACGTCAACATGACAGTCCTCTCGAAGCTCGCTTCGATCACGAACGGCGGAGCCGCCACGGGCACAGTCCCGAGCGGAGCTGACCGCGAGATCGGCGCCTTCACCCTCACTGCTGCCACAAACAGCAACTCGAAGGATGGCGCGAACCAGTGGGTACTTTCGGGAGCGATCTTCACGGTGAACGCTACGAACGTGAACATGGCGACCACCGGATTCAAGATCTACAACAAGTCCGCTTCGATGTCGCAGAACGTTGCCTGCACGTCGGAGACGACGGCTGGTACCACGATTGTCGGAACAGCTTCCGGCGTCTTCTTGGTCGACTGTCGCGGCTTGGTGGGATCCGTCGTGAATACGGCGGTTGACTCCGGTCAGTCCATCACGCTCACGCTGCTCGCGAACGTGACGAACACGAACACGGCTGCTTCGAGCGGAGGCTCCAGCATCCTGCAAGTGTCTCTGAACGACTTTACGAACATCACGAAGTCGGTCTTCGGACAGGCCTCGGGTGAAAGCCGCCTCCAGTGGAGGGATACAGACAACGCTGCGAACCAGAAGTTCCAGTGGGTTGAGTATCCTGACACAGCGGTCAACTCGACGACCTACCGTGGCTAATTGCATTTCGGTGATTCGTAGTATTTGACGCGTGCAACCAAACTAAGCCCTCCCGCGAAAGCGGGGGGGCTTTTTGGAATAGGCATGGGAATTGCCTCACCCCCTATCCCCCTCTCCCTACCTACAACGATTCCCACAGGGAGAGGGGGCACACACTGTCATTTCAAAAAAGGCAAGAAATACCAGAAAGAGCGCGCCCCTCTCCGGTTGGCGTTGGGGGGTACGGAGAGGGGTCGGGGGTGAGGCAGGGATCACCCAAGCAAGCTCCGTTTCCATTGCAGCAGTGTTTTTGTCACTGGCCGCAGCACAATCTCCTGTTCCGGCGGATAGATCTCCACGCTGCCGCCAAACTTCTCTTTAAAGACACTGACTCCCTGCCAGAGATGGTTCGCCGGTGCGTCAGGAGGCGAGACACCCAGCAGGTCGTAGGTGGTGCAGCCGGCAGCTCTGGCATGGCGCATGGCGGCCCACTGCAGGGCGTACGGCGCCATGAGGGCCCTGTGAGCGTAGTCGGATGCCCCATAGTAGTAATAGGCCTTCGAGCCCCAGATAACGCCCAGAAGACCCGCAACGGGTTTTGCCTCACCCCCCCAACCCCCCCTCTCCTTTACCACTCCACTTGCCTCAGGAGAGGGGGGAGCGCCTTGTCTTTCTGAAACATGTATGGAAGCAGAGAAAGTGCGCCCCCTCTCCGGTTGGTGTTGGGTGGGATCGGAGAGGGGGTTGGGGGGTGAGGCAGCAAACGCCAGAAAGAGGAAACTCCCCGTTAATTCCCTCAAAAAAGCCTCGTAGTGTCGTGCGGAGTGAAAAGAAAAGTTGTCGCGAAGTCCGGTTTGCTTTAGTAGACCCATGAAAGCGGGAATATCCTGCGATTCCACCACACGAACGCCATTCTTCTCCGCCACGGAGATGTTGTATCGGCCTTTGGGTTTCATTTGCCGGAGAATGTCTTCCTCCGTCAGCGTGAGATCGATGATGCGCGTGGCGGCGGGTTGTTCGTGACGGGATGAGGGACGCAGTACGCAGTACGCAGCGCGCAGTACGCAGGGTGTTTCGGGCGAGAGGTAAATGCTCAAGCATTTCTCTTGCCGTGCCTCCCGAACAATAGTTTCAAGCAGATCACTTGCGGCGTACTGCTGACTGCTTACTGCCAGTGGGCCGCGCGGGATATCCCACGTCGAAAATCCGAAAGCCGTCCGATCGATGGTCACAAGAGCGGAGGCAAGGATCTGCGTTTCTTCCATAAGAGCATAGATCCGTGCTTCGCGTCCGAGTGCCTCCTGAAAGCGCTTCCACTCCAGCGACTGCCACAGGGAGCCCAGCGGGTGATTTCGAATAAACCGGTCGTACACGGCGAGATCCTCCGTTGTAGACAGGAGGTGGTTATGCATGGGGTCATTATAGCTTTCAGTGGAGGGATTGTTGTATGATGATCCGCCGTTCTTTTGAGTCAGCGTAGGTATGCTTCGTCCCTCATTATGAAGAGGCAGGGGGTGTGCCTATTCCAGTATAAGGAGTGAACCATGGAACCCTTGGGCTTTTGGGACTATGTGCGAGAGCCTCGTAGGCTTCTCAGGCTTCCGTTAGCTTTCCTGGCAGTCCTCCTTCTCGCCGCAATCGGCCTGGCTATCCTGCTCGTTGCTGAGTGGCTGGGAGGAATGCTGCGATGAGGAAGAACAGGCACGGCACGTCGGTCATTGACCGACGGTGCCACGGGCGGCACGCGCGTGCCGCCCTCTCTTTGTACAGGAGAACAATCAACGAACAATGGAACTGGACATCGGTCCGACGGCGCATAAAATGACGTTTCCCCTCTCCTTATGCCCTACACCCTTCCCAAATTACCCTTCTCGTTCGACGCCCTGGAGCCGCACATCGATGCCCGAACGATGGAGATTCATTACGGCAAGCATCATCAGGCGTACTGCGATAATACGAACAAGGCACTCGCCGGCACGCCACTTGCAGAAAAGCCGATCGAGGAAGTTCTGAGGAACCTCGAAGCCGTTCCCGACGACAAGCAAATGGCCGTGCGGAATCACGGCGGAGGATTCGCCAATCACAACATGTTCTGGTCGGTCATGGGTCCGAAGAGCGCAGGACCCGCAGGTGCTCTTGCCGATGCACTCAAGAAATCTTTCGGCTCTATCGACACTTTTCGTGAAAAGTTCGAGGCGGCGGCACTCGGCCAGTTCGGGTCCGGATGGGCGTGGCTCGTCAGGAACGGGGACAAGCTCGAAGTGATGAATCTGCCGAATCAGGATTCGCCCCTTTCCATTGGTACGGTGCCGCTTCTCTGCCTCGATGTGTGGGAGCATGCGTACTACCTCAAGTATCAGAATAGGCGCGCGGAGTATGTGAAGGCTTTTTGGAATATGGTGAATTGGGAGGAGGTGGCAAGACGGTTTGAGGGCAGGTAAAGAAGGTCATTGAGGTAAGGGAAGTAAGGAAGGTGGGAGGCACTGAAGATAGTGAGGGATATGTATAAGCCACATTCTTTACCTTCAATTCCTTCCTGACCTTCTTTACCTTTCCCTGCCCTTTGCGTTGACAGCCTCTTCCATCCCTTTAGAATGGGCACGATTCGCAGCAGTGACGATTGTGTTGTGAGTGCTGCCGGTTCTGGGAGAGCAGTGCGAAGCCGAAGCGTATGCGAGGTGAGCAATGCTGAACCGGAACAGATCCTGAGCGACCCCGCGCATGCGGGGGAGTCGAAGGACATTCCTATTCCTTTCTCCTCTCTGCTATGGCGAAGAAAGTTGCGAAAAAAGTTCACAAGAAACCCGCATCCAAATCCGCACCCCAGTCTTCGCCAAGGCTTCGGCCGGCAGGCAAGAAAGTGGCACATCGCACGGTGGCTCATGCCGTGAAGAAGGCGCCTTCTTCAGCCAAGAAACCTGTGGCGGCTGCCAAGAAACCTGTGGCGGTTTTGCCCGTAAAGAAGCCCGCACTGCCCCCCAAGCGCTCGTACCGCGTGCATGTGGAGGAGAAGATCCTGCCGCAGATTGAACCGCCGATTGTTCCTCCTGCCGGACGCGCATCCCTTGCCGTACGCAATCTTCCCGCGCACCTCACGCCCACACGCATTGCCGAAGGCCGCGTGTACCTGACTGAGGAGGAGAATATTTCCGAGATTCTGCCGTCCCTGATCGAGATGCAGATCTTGAGCTACCGGTGGTTCCTCACCGAGGGCATCAAGGAGCTTCTGGAAGAGATCAGCCCGATCACGGACTTCTCGGGTCGCAAGATGGAGCTGCGAATCCTCGGGCATACGTTCGATCCTTCCAAGTACGATCCCGAGACGTGCCGCCGCCGCAACCTGACCTACGAAGCGGCCATGAAGGGCCATGTACAGCTCATCAACAAAGAAACCGGCGAAATCAAAGAGCAGGATGTGTTCCTCGGGTCGATTCCGCTCATGACGAACACGGGTACGTTCATCGTCGGGGGGATCGAGCGCGTGGTGGTGCACCAGCTCGTCCGTTCGCCGGGCGTGTTCTTCAGTAAGATGCCCGATTATCCCAAATACCATGCCGCCAAGATCATCCCCAAACGGGGCGTGTGGCTGGAGATCGAAACGGATCGCCGCGGCATCATCACCTGTAAAATCGATCGCAAGCGCAAGATCCCCATCACGCAGCTTCTGCGCGTGTTCGGCTATGCGACGGATCAGAAAATCCTCGACCTCTTTGCTTCGGTGAAGGGCAAGGACGCCGACTACATTCTCACCACGCTCGAGAAGGATTCCGTGCGCACCGTGGAGGAGGCCTACCAGAGCATCTATAGAAAGATCCGCCCGGGGGATCTGGCTACGCCCGAGAACGCCAAACAGCTCATCGACTCGCTCTTCTTCGATTTCAAGAAATACGACATGGGCCAGATCGCCCGCTACAAGCTCAATCGTCGCTTCGGCTTCAAGACGGACAATGACGAGTCGCACCGCGTGTTTCAGGTATCCGACTTCGTGGCGATTCTCAAAGAGCTCATCAATCTGAATAACGGGCTCGGGGTTCCCGACGACATCGATCATCTCGCCAACCGCCGCATCCGTTCCGTGGGCGAGCTCGTCCAGAATAAATACCGCGTGGGTCTGGTGCGCACGGAGCGCATCATCAAAGACCGCATGACCGTGCTCGATATGGAGACCGTTACGCCCACCCAGCTGATCAACTGCCGTCCGATCACCGCGGCCATGCGCGAATTTTTCGCAAGCTCGCAGCTTTCGCAGTTCATGGATCAGACGAACCCCCTCGCGGAGCTCTCGCACAAGCGTCGCCTCTCCGCCATGGGTCCGGGAGGACTCTCGCGCGAGCGCGCCAGTTTCGACGTGCGTGACGTGCATCCCAGCCATTACGGCCGCATCTGCCCGATTGCCACACCCGAAGGTCCGAACATCGGTCTGGTGGTGCATCTGGCGGCGCTGGCCCGCGTGAATCCCTACGGGTTCCTCGAAACGCCGTATCGTGAAGTGAAGAACGAAATTCCGTTGGACCCCGATAAACTCGTCGGTCGCATGATCGGCGATACGATCCGCGAGGACCGCAAGGTCCTGCTCAAAGAGGGCGAGCTGGTTGCCACCAAGGAGATGGCCCGAAAAATCGTTTCCATCTGTCGTCAGGAGGGCAAATCCGCCGTGCCGGTGCGCCCCTACGTCACCAGCAAGTTCATCTATATTGACGCGGAACAGGAGCGTCACCTCACGATCGCGCAGGCACAGACCAAGTATTCGGAGCTCGGAGAGTTCCTGTCGACGACCATCTCCGCCCGCCGCAGCGGCGAACCGGTGCTTGTGGACGGACGCGATGTCACGCACGTGGATATGACCCCCAAGCAGATTCTGTCGGAATCCACGTCGCTCATTCCGTTTCTGGAGCACGACGACAACACGCGTGCCTCGATGGGAACGAACATGCAACGTCAGGCTGTGCCGCTGATCTGTCCATCCGCCCCGCTCGTGGGTACGGGCATCGAAGGTCTGACGGCACGCGCCTCCGGTCAGGCGGTTCTGGCGGACGAAGACGGCGAGGTGGTGAGCGTCGACGCCGCGCACATCGCCGTGGTGTACCGTTCCGGCCGCAAACAGCAATTGTCCCTCACCACGTTCGTCCGCAGTAACCAGGGGACATGCGTCCTCATGCGGCCGCGCGTGCACGTGGGTGAAAAAGTCCATCGCGGATCGGTGCTGGCGGACGGGTCGGCCGTCGAGAACGGGGAGCTCGCGCTGGGGCAGAACCTGCTCGTGGCGTACCTGTCGTGGGAGGGCGCGAACTTCGAAGACGCCGTCATCATCTCGAGCCGCGTTGTGCGCGACGGCTGGTTCGACTCCATTCACATCGAGTCGTACGTGACGGATGTGCGCGACACGAAGCTCGGTTCCGAGACGGTCACGCGCGATATCCCGAACGTGGGCGAGGCCAAGCTCAAGGATCTCGATGCAGACGGCATCGTACGCATCGGCGCCACGGTGCATGAAGGTGACATTCTCGTGGGCAAAATCACACCCAAGGGCGAGACGGAGCTCACACCGGAAGAACGGCTTTTGCAGGCGATCTTCGGTGACAAGGCGAAAGACGTGAAGGATTCGTCGCTCCGGTTGCCGGGGGGCGCGGGCGGCAAGGTGGTGGATGTGCACATTTTCGACCGGGCCGAGGGTGACGAGTTGCCGACCGGTGTGATCAAGCAGATCAAAGTTTTCGTCGCGCAGACGCGCAAAGTGCAGGTCGGCGACAAGATGGCGGGCCGCCACGGAAACAAAGGCGTGGTCTCGCGCATCGTGCCGGCCGAGGATATGCCGTATCTGGAGGACGGCACGCCGGTGGATATCATTTTAAATCCTCTCGGCGTCACTTCCCGTATGAACATCGGACAGATTCTCGAAACCCACTTGGGCTGGGCCTGTGAAAAGCTGGGGATCAAGGTTGCGACTCCGGCCCTGAATGGAATTTCCGTCGATCAGATCGAGGAGTTCCTCAAGGCGGCCGGCCTGCCGACCGATGGCAAGGTGCAGCTCTTCGACGGGCGCACCGGCGAGCCGTTTGCGCACAAGACCACCGTGGGCATCGTGTACATGCTCAAACTCCTCCACCTCGTGGAGGACAAGATCCATGCACGCAGCGTCGGACCGTACTCGCTCGTCACGCAGCAGCCGCTCGGCGGCAAGGCGCAGCACGGAGGCCAGCGTTTCGGAGAAATGGAAGTCTGGGCGCTGGAAGCCTACGGCGCGGCCTACACGCTGCAGGAGATGCTCACGATCAAGTCCGACGACGTGATCGGGCGCTCCAAGGCCTACGAGGCCATCGTGAAGGGTGAGCCCATCCGCCGCCCGTCGATCCCCGAATCCTTCAATGTTCTCGTGAAGGAACTGCAGGCACTGGGACTCAAAGTCGAGCTGCTCAAGTTCAAGGACGAGGTTGAGCCCGAGGAGCGGACGACTCTGGAAGCGGGCGAAGTGGAGCAGGTGGAACTGCGGTCGCGCGTTGAGGCGGAGGCCGAAGCCGAAGAAATCCTCAATGCCACAGAGAAGATCTCGGAGCTGGATGCGCCGGGCAGCGAAACCGCCGAGGAGGTGGTGGGAGGCATCGAAGAGGGGGAACCGGTGGAGGCATCGGGAGTCACCGCCAAGGAAGAAATGAAAGAGGCAGTCAGCGAAGAGTCGATGGAGGACGCATAACGAGGGCGTAGGAATAGGGCGTAGGGTGGAGAAAATCTGGTCCTACGCCCTGTTCCCGACGCTCTATCCACTCATGGAGCAATTGCCACGCGGGACGAGGAGTCGAACGGGCAAGACCTGCTCTTCGGCACGGATTATTGCGAAATTGCTTCGCGATGGATTGTTTATTCCTGCTTCGCGCGAAAGGAAAATGGAATGTGCGCCCCGAAGTCCGTTGTCCGAATCCCGCTGTCCGAAACGGGGCGGTTGCCGGAGAAGCGCCGTTCTTTTTTGTGAGTTGTATTTGTCTTCGCCTCGTATCCCCTTCGCCGATCCTTCCCACACGCCAACTCGCCTTCGTTCCTTTCTTCCGTTTCGTGGATTACAAGTAACAATGTATTAATACGTTGATTCACTATGCAGTGAAGCTGCTTTCCATGCAGTCAATCCCCCTTCTGCACGCCACTTTCCCGGGGCGTTCCACCATCGTATGGAACTCCTTTTTGCTCTCTGTGAAGCCAAAAAACAGGACTCATCCCGATTTGTTTTCCGTGAGGTCATTCCATTCGTCTTTTACTATCCGTAGCCTTGGGGGTCCGTATTTCTTTCCCCTATTTTCTATGTTTAATGTGAACCGTGTCACGCTCCTCGGGAACGTCACCCGCGATCCCGAGATGCGCGCCACCAAGGCCGGCCGGCCGGTCTTAAACCTCGGTTTCGCCACTAACCGTGCGTGGCGTGACAACGAAGGCACGCTCCAGCGCGAGCCGGAATATCATTCTCTCGTGTGCTTCGGACCGCTGGCCGAATTTGCCGACAAGCGCGTGAAGAAGGGTGCGCCCCTGTACGTCGAAGGCAGGTTGCATACCAGCCACTTCGAAACCAAGAAGGGCACGCCTGCCAGCCGCACCGAGATCATGGTGGATCGCTTCGTTCTGCTTTCTTCCAAAAAGAAGGGAGCCGTGGAGGCGGCAGAAAATGACGAAGGGTAGGACTTAGGACATAGGGATGAAGCCCCGTGCGTGCGGGGCAACGTCCCTTTTTCCAAGGTAGGGGAAAGCGATTCATGAGAGGTTGACGAACCATCATTAGCGTACTAATTTAGTGAACCAATGCCATTTCTTACACCGGAAGATCAGCAACGGCTTCGAACCACCTATGGGATAATGAGACTCGCGGGAATTCAGGAGCAGTATGAAGTGGAGCAAATGGGCATTCTACCCACTCAGTCTCCCGAAGATCTCTATAGGGCCATTACTTCCGCTGTAAACCGTATTAATACCAAGGCAAATCAGTCTCCACGACCGGGAGGCTTTCGAGGCATGCTTCTCCGATTGCTTCCTTGTTTGGCCTCACCGGTTCATATTGACATGACCTAGCCCCAGAGAAGAGGATGCCCTTCCTCGGTTTCCTTTCCCCTTTGTTACCATGCTGAATGATCTCGAAAGAAATATCGCGCAACTTGGAGTCGACTCCCTGAGGCAGATTACAGCGCTTTTATGTATCAAGTATATTGTTGAAGAGTACGGGAAAAAGTTGCGGGCAGCCACCGAAAGCAATGACATGACGAAAGTGCGTGAGTGCATCAATGAATTCACAGGGAAGCTCCAAGCGCAACTGAGTCAGTCAGGAATTCCCATGGATCCTGCCGGGGCAGAGGAATAGATAAAAGTGAGATGAAGAATTAATCCGCAGCTTCTTCTGCCTAAGATTTTTTGCGGTATCTATCATCGCTTCGTCTGCTCTTCTCGCATGAAATCCGTCAAACGCGTCACCCTCCTCGGCAACGTCACCCCGCGATCCCGACTCGAAGGCTATCTCAACCCGCAGCTGGGATGGGCCCGAAAGGGCGAAGCTTTTCCGCACCGAAATCGTGACGGAAAATGTGATTGTATTGGTCCCCGTGGGAAGATGCGGAAAACGGCCTCAATACGGGTGTTTCTGCGGGGCAGAAGGGGCGGATGAAGAGGAGTGAGGTTAACTTGGCAGAGGAAATTTCAGGTCCTTCTCTTTCTTCTTGACTCGTCATTTCTCCACAGTAAACTGCGGAAGCTCTATGTTTCCTCGTGCCCACCCGTAGGATTCGGCCCCCGTATTTTCGGGGGAGTTCTCGGATTCTGCGGGTGTGCATAGGCCACCCGCAATTTTTTTATCTCTGGGAGAGCGATGCGAAGATGAGCGTAAGCGAATCGAGCAGCGCCGAACCAGAGATAACCCTGAGCGACCCCGAGCTTGTCGAGGGGGAGTCGAAGGGTTCTCCACGCAGAGAGTCGGAGTAGGGCGGCGAGGTCGGCGCATCGTGTTCCTTCGCATCACCGGCAGTGAAGAGAACATGAATGAATTGAAAATAATCACGTGCGCATGTGCGGGCACATCCTGCCCGCTCCTTGCCCCGCATCAGACTGGTGTTGGGGTCCTGCGACACGTGAACAGCAATTGCCCCAGTAGTAACTGCTCTGCAGCACTACGGGGCTTACAGAAAAACGTTACTCATCGCATCACATGGATGCCTCGACTCTGTACTCCGAAGAAGGACGTAGCCAGCTGCGATAAGCCTCGGCAAGCCGCTAGGCAGGCGCTTGTAGCCGGGGATTTCCGAATGGGGAAACCCCATAGGAGTTATATCCTATGACCTGGCTTCACTTTTGGTTTCACGGGTGTTGGGGAGTATTCAGTATTACGTATTACGTATTACGGGTTCGACTTTGGATTCCCTTAATACTTAATACTGTATACGTAATACTTCCTGCCAGAGGGAAAAAAATGCACCACCCTCCCCAAAACCAGAAGCGAAGCCAGGAGGTCACTCTGTGAACTGAAACATCTCAGTAACAGGGGAAAAGAAATCAAATCGAGATTCTCCGAGTAGTGGCGAGCGAAAGGGGAACAGCCTAAACCTCGTGCTTGCACGAGGGGTTGTAGGACCTCTTGTACCGATTCTGCTGTCATAGACGAACGTCCCTGGAACGGGCGGCCATAGCGGGTGAGAGCCCCGTAGTCGAAATGACAAAAGACGGGTGAGGATTCCTGAGTAAGGTCGGACACGTGAAATCCGGCCCGAATCCGGGTGGACCACCATCCAAGGCTAAACAGGTACAGAGTTCAATAGCGGATAGTACCGTGAGGGAACGGTGAAAAGCACCCCGGAAGGGGGATGAAATAGTCTCTGAAATGTGATGCGTTCAAGGAATGGGAGCGGGTCCCACTTGTGGGTTCGACGGAGATTGCGTTTGTAACACTCGCGGGAAAACGGTAGTTCGTAGCTTGTAGTTCGTTGCTCGGAAAGCGATTCCCAGCTACAAGCTACCAACTACCAGCTACGTGATTCCTGCAAGTGAAGCGGCGCAAACCATTCCCGAATCCAGAAGCGGGGCCCGTGACCGTGTGCCTTTTGCATAATGAGCCAACGAGTTAGTTGTCAGTGGCAAGGCTAAGGCAGTCCATAGCCGGAGCCGGAGCGAAAGCGAGTCTGAATAGGGCGACCATAGTCGCTGGCACTAGACCCGAAACCGGGTGAGCTAACCATGGGCAGGGTGAAGGGCGCCGAAAGGCGTCTGGAGGCCCGAACCATAACTTGTCGCAAGAAGTTGGGATGACCTGTGGTTAGGAGCGAAAAACTCATCGAA
>JAQUKV010000008.1:0-24735 GCA_028718905.1 Candidatus Peribacteraceae bacterium
AATGCAAAAAGCCTCAAAAACTGGCGAAATTTAGCCTCGGAAATTCGTGCGCGGATTGAGTACGGGTTCTTGAGCTTCATGGAGCGGAAAGAAGGATATCAACCTTCCCTCAGCTAGTCATGAGCCTCCCTTATTACCATGCGCACGCTTCGCAGAGTTTTTTCTTCTGTTCTGATCGGTGCGGTGTTCCTCGTGAGCGCACCGTCTGTCTCTTTTGCGCTCGTGTTTCAGGATGTGCGGCCGGGGGTTACGCCCTATGCCGCTGCCATCGAATCCCTCAAGGCAAGCGGGGTGATTGAAGGCTACAGTGACGGCACCTTCAAGCCCTCCGCCACGGTCAACCGCGCGGAATTTCTTAAAATCATTCTCGAGAGCCGCGGGTGGAGTTTCCTCGGGCAGAACTGTTTTCCTGATGTGCGCGATGAGTGGTTTGCGTCGTACGTCTGTGCGGCCAAGGAGGAGGGGATTGTCAGCGGATATCCTGATGGTAGCTTCAAGCCGGAGCAGACCATTACTTTCGTGGAAGCGGCCAAGATCCTGTCGCTTGCCTACGGGCAGCAGGTGCAGTCCGGTGGCGAGTGGTACGCGGGCTACGCGCGTGCCCTCGAGAGTTCCAAGGCAATTCCTCCCTCCGTGGCAGGACTCACGAACGCAGTCACGCGGGGCGAAATGGCCGAGATGATGTGGCGACTCACGGCGGGGGTCACTGATCAGCCTACGCAGGCATTCCTGAATGTGAAGTATCCGTCCCTTGCGATCAATCTTGCCTCAGAGCAGCCGCAGACGGCCAAGAGCTGCGCGGATCTGGCGGCGTTCGCGGAGGAGTCGCAACAGACGGGAACATTACGTTATCGTGGCGGGATGATGATCGAAGATAAGGTGTTGCCCACGGGCGCGATCCCGCCGCAGACGGCCAAGGCGAGCGAGGCACAGCAATCCGGAGACTACTCCCGGACAAATGTGCAGGTTGCGGGCGTCGACGAAGCCGACATCGTCAAGACGGACGGCACGTACCTCTATGCGGTACAGGATGACTTGATCCGCATCATTCGGGCCGAGCCCGCATCGGCCATGGAGGTCGTGAGCATGATTGATCTCCAGGATTCGTCATTCACTCCTTCCGAGCTCTACCTCGACGGTGACCGTCTGGTGGTGACCGGTTCTGTCTGGAAAGAGCAGCCCTACGGCATCATGCAGAAAGTCATGCCCGGGCTCTATCCGTATCCCTCCAGCCGACAGCGCACGCAGGTGCGTCTGTACGACGTTTCCGATCGCGCCAACCCGAAGCTCAGCCGGGAGTTGGAATTCGACGGATCTTTGGTCTCGAGCCGGAGGATCGGTGACCGCATGTATCTCGTCATGAATCAGGGGTTCCACTGGGTCGGCCCCATGCCGCTCTACCGCGAAACGGATGTTCTCCCTTCGTATCAGGATTCCGCGCTGGGTGACGGCGACCGGCCCGTGTCGAAGTGTGCCGATGTGACCATCCTGCCGCATGTCCCGCAGCCGGAGTACCTGATCGTGGCTGTCGTGCCGCTCGCGAACGCCACAGCCGAGGTGCAGAAAGAGGTGATCGTCGGTTCCGCGCAGAATCTGTACGTCTCTCCCGAAAATCTCTACGTCGCCGCGACGGAGTGGTCATACTTCTGGCGCGACGGAACGGGTAGTTCTGCGGAACAGACGCATCTCTACCGCTTTGCGCTCACGAGCGACGGTGTGACGTTCAAGGCGAAGGGAACCGTGCCCGGTCATGTTCTCAACCAGTTCTCGATGGATGAACACGGGCAGACCTTTCGCGTGGCGACGACCGAGGGTCAGACGTGGGAGAGCGCAAATCCGTCTTCCAGCAACCTGTTCGTCCTCAATCTCGATCTTGAGCAGGCCGGGTCCATTACGGATATCGCTCCAGGCGAACAGATCTACTCCGTGCGCTTCATGGGCGACCGCACCTACATGGTGACGTTCAAGAATACCGATCCCTTCTTCGTCATTGATACGAGCGATCCCAGAAACCCCCGCATCATCGGCAAGCTCAAGATTCCGGGGTACAGCAATTATCTTCATCCCTACGATGAAAATCACATCCTAGGCTTTGGAAAGGAGGCGGAGGATTCCAAGGAAGGCAATTTCGCCTGGTACCAGGGCATGAAAGTCGCGCTCTTCGACGTCACGGATCCCGGCAATCCCGTCGAGATGAGCAAGGTCGTGATCGGGGATCGCGGAACGCAGAGCCCGCTTCTCAATAATCACAAGGCGCTTTTGTTCGATCGGAGCAGAAACCTGCTTGCGTTCCCCGTTTCCGTGGCCAAGATTTCGGACGCGGCCAAACAACAGGGCTCGTGGGATTTCCCCTCGTACGGCGATACGGTGTTCCAGGGGGCGTACGTCTACAACGTGGATTTGCAGAGCGGCCTCACGCTCCGTGGCACCGTCACACACTATGGGGAGGATGATGTGCTCAAGGCCGGCAGTTATCTCTACGGCAAAGATATCGAACGTATCGTGCGGATCGGGGATGCGCTCCTGACGGTCGGACAGGATCGTGTGGTGAGCTCGGACGAGCGGATGCTCACACAGCAGGGACAAGTCCTCTACTGATCTTCCATCAATCTCCTTTCGATGCGGGGCGAGTGCGACTCGCCCCGCATGTTCGGGGAAGATTATGCGGAAAACATCATGATGCGTCGCTTGATGACGTCGGGGTCCTCGTTGAGTGCTCCCAGAATTTGAATGAGAACTTCAGTACGTACTTCGTCAATATCTTGCAGCGTCATTGCGAGTTTATGCGGACCTTCGGCATTGGTGCTCTGCGCAATGTTCACGTCATGCTCTGCCATAATGCCGTCGAGTCGTCTGCTGGCTCCCTTGACGCTGCGATGCAGCGTCACCACGCGGCTGCGCGGAGGCGTATGGTTTCCGTTACCGTTTCCGTCAGCCTTAGGCTTTTCCAGGGTGATCGCAGGCAGTGTGTGGCCGGGAAGATTCCCCGGATTGATCGTCCCAAAGTGTGCGAATTCCACAATGCGGTCTGCGGCTTCAAAACCGAGCCTCTTCTGTGTCACCTGGTCCGAAGCTGCCGTATGAGGCGTTCCGAGAAAGTGCGGATGTTTCGCGATCTTGGCTGTTGTCGTTTCTTCAGAGGCGTCGGCTGATGCTCGCCGGAACATTTCTGGTTTACCTTCATTCGGGTATACGTCGAGAGCGGCGGATACGCCTCTGCTGTTCATCTGCTCCAGCAATGCATCGAGATCGATGACCGTCGCGCGCGCGGTGTTCACCACTAGGGCGTTGTCCCTGAGAAATTTTTTGAGCAAGTCGCGGGTGAGAACCGGATCTTTGCCGGAGACATTCATGGAGACGACATCTGACTGACGGAGGAGTTCCTCCAAGGGGATGGCGCCGGGAATATTGCGTTTATCCGTATAGACTGTCTTACCAAAAAGCGGTCCTGCGATTCGTGCAGTCTCTTCTCCGATGCGTCCGTATCCGATGATACCGAGCGTCTTTTCCGTCAGGTCGATCGGTTCCACGTTCTTATCGCCTTTGGGCCATGTTCCGTCACGCAGAGCCTCCGTTCCTTCCCGGATACGGGCGGACCATGCGAGGATAAATGCGAGGACGCGTTGAGCAACGGGACGCGTACTCTCACCCGGAGTATTGATCGTTGCCACTCCGGCTTCGGATGCCTGTCGCATGTCGATGTTATCCACGCCGACGCCCGCACGGGCGACGTACATGAGGTCAGGGCGGGTTGCGAATGCTTCCGGCAGCAGGAGTTTCGTTTTGCTTCGGATGATGAGTGCTTGCGCTGTTGCGGGATCATCCACGATTTCGAGGTCGGCATCGGTAAGTTTTTTCTTCGCATCAGGGTGCAAGCCGTCCGGAGCGGCGGCCCGGAAGTGGACGGTTTCTCCTGTGGGCGTGAGGTCCCCGAGGTAGCGTGAGGTTGTCTCCATAATCAGAGGGAAAAAGAAATAAAAAATCACCCCCGGTTTTTCGGCGGGGGTGACGCGTGCATGTGGACTACGGACGTTCTTTCATGCGCGTGCATCCCCTGCTAAGGAGCAGCAGGAGGATACAGGGGAGCAGGAAAGGACGTACGCAGAATTCACGTCAGCATCCTGCCATGTCATTTGGCCCGTGTCAAAACCCGTCCATGCGAAAAACATGGAACTCTTGGCAAATCATGTCATCATTTCTTTTCCCGTTTTGGTCTTCTGCGCGAGACGGAAGGCCAGAATCCGTTCCCCCAGCAGGGGAGTGGCGATGAGGAGGGGGAGTACGTAGTAGATTCCGCGGTATGCGAGCAGAATGCCCAGCATCTTCGTCGGTGCGCTGCCGGACGGCAGCAGGTTCAGGATCGTCGCTTCGAACACGCCGATGCCTCCGGGCGTATTGCTCAGGACACCGAAGTTATGGGCCAGCATGAAGACGGAAACGAAGATGAGAAAGGATGCGCGGCCCTCGGACGGCAGGAGCACGTAGAGGATTCCGGCCTCCACCACCCAATCCGCGGTCGCGAGCAGTACCTGCAGGATGCTTGCGCGTATGTGTGGCAGATTGAGCTTCCAGCGCAGCACCCGGAGGGGTTTCTTTCGGGCACATAGCCAGAAGTAGAGCATGCATCCGGCGAGCAGCAAGGCTCCCGCGACCTCCGGCAGCCACGAGACCTGCTCCGAGATTTCAAGCGGGTCAACGAGAAGCGCCAATCCCGTGAGCAGGCAGAAGCTGACACTGAATGCGAGCGAGAAGAGCAGGAGCATATTGCCGGTTTGTCTGGCGGTGAGGCCGAGTGAAGAGAACAGGCGGAAACGCATGGCGCCTCCGCCGAAGAATCCTGCATTGTACTGGAACGTGATGCCGATGAATGAAGGCAGGATCATCCGGAAGTACGACATATTCTTTCCTGCAAATCGGGCCGCAATGGTATCCATTGCCGCGACCAGCAGAAAGTTCACGATGATGAGCAGGAGTGCCCAGCCAATCTGTGATGGCGGCAGATCCATGATACTGCGCCAGATCTCACGCGGGTGGTGCCCTGCGACCGACTTGCGGATCGCCCAGACGGCGATGAGAAAGAGAAGGAGGCTGATGAAGATCGACAGAAGCTTGCGGGTGCGCTTGTGCATAGATCCGCCACAGAGTAGCGCAAGTCGGTGAGGATGTCGTGTGGAGCGGGTTACTGGAAACTATTACAACTGAGCTATCTTCTTCTGGGAGTGTGTGTCCAAAATTAGTGAGTTTGCGATTTTTATAACAGTCGCCTCAGCATTTTCATTGCTATTATCAATGATGCTTTCTGGTTTCATTAATTCTTTGAGTTCATGGAATTGTTTACGGAGAGATATGACTTGGTCTTTTCCAGAAGTCCAACATTCTCTTTCTTTATCTCTTTGAATGAGGACATCCTCAGATGGTAAAAGCATTTTGAAAACGACATCATTGCCAAATATCTTTTTAAATTCATCTACAATGGTGCCTAACATTATGTAATCCACAATTACGTTCTTGCCACTGTGGTAGAGCACATTCGTTCTTCTAAGAAGTTCTTCTTTGAGAATTGTAAGTTTCTTTGGATGTTTCTCAATATCAATGAGCCCCGGAAACAATTCTTGATTTATATCGTCACCTTTGAGCAGAGGAATGCTCAATCTCTCAGAGAGTAGCTCTGCAACGGTTGTTTTACCGGCGCCACATGGTCCAGTAATGACTATCACTTTTGGCATACAGATAGTGTATCAGTTGTATTCCTGCTTACCCGTACGAAAGAAAAAGGCTTTCATAAGCCATAAATTTAGTGGAGCGGGCGAGCACGTTCGCTTCGCTCAGTACTGCCTTTCATCCGATTCGCTGCGTCGCTTCACAAAGAACTCTTTCATTTTTCTCCGGCCCGCACCGCTTTTCCACCACTGTTCGCGCCTTTTTGCCTCCGGTGATGACTGAAATTCTTCGATAAATAGAATGGTGAACGGAGCGCGATGTTTTGTGGATCCGGATCGGCCAGCGTTGTGTTCATCGAGTCTTCTTTGTACGTCGTTTGTGGATCCAACGTAGGTGCCATGGTCTTTCAGGCTTTGCAGTACATACACGTAGTGCATAGCACTTCATCTTATCACAAAAGAGAGCGGGCCGCCCGCCCTACGGGCGGGGGGAGCCTCGCTCCAACCCGCCTTTGGCGAGGTTGGAGCGGGCGAGCGGAATCGAACCGCCCTTCCCAGCTTGGAAGGCTGGTGTAATAGCCACTATACGACGCCCGCGTTGCTGTGAAGAAACCGATGACACCGCGGTGTTCCCTTGCCTGCCCTCCGAAGCTTCTGGAGGAGGGAGCGTAGTCGAAGGGCGATATCGAGGAGCCTCGGAAAGCATAATCAGATCGATGATTATTGTCACGCAAACGAAACTTCGTTTGCGTGACCCTGAGCGAAGCGCAGTGAAGTCGAAGGGTGAAGGAGTTCAGTGCCTGATTCCGTGCGATGCGCGCATCATCCGTTCCGGCGACGGTTTTCTCCACGGATGGCAGGTCAGCAGGCGTTTCGCCGTCAGAAAGCTGCCCACGATCAGGCCGTGCTCCATGATCACGCGTTTTCCGTATTCCGAACACGTCGGCTCATGACGGCAGTAGCCGTACCGGTAGAGGTGCCGGAGCGGACCATGATCGGGTGAGAGTGTGTGCTGATAGAGCGTGATCAGCGTCACGGCAGACTTTCGCGGCAGACGTTCGATTCTGCTCAGGGTCAAGAGCCAGCGGGCGGAGAGGGGATTGCGCATGCGCGGAGAGACCGATAGGCTACGCTCTACGTTCTCCTCACTCCATGATTTCTGCAAGTGACCTTCTGCTCGGAATGGAATTTGCCATCGCCATTCTGGTGCTCATCGTGCTCTACCACGTGATTTTCATCGTCGTGGATCTGCGCAAGACGATGCGCAGAGTCGAGGGACTCACGCAGGAGCTGGAAGATGTGCTCATGAAACCGCTCAGCATGGTCGATGCCATTCTGCAGTGGGTGCTGGATATGATTGAGCAGGGGAAAAAGAAGCACGACAAAAAGGATTAGGGTGTAGGGCGTAGGGTCAGCGAAAGAGGCTCGCCGGTTTTTCCTACGCCCTACTCCTACACCCTACGCCCTATAAAATCGGTTGTTCGTCGATGAAAACGCGGATGAAAAGGCGTTTGATGACTTCTACGGAAGATTCGAACAGATTTGCCAGTAAGCGGTTCAGGAGCCGGATGCGCGCGTAGAGTTTGTTCAGGCGGAAGGCGGCTCCGGGCTGGCTGCTCCCCGGAATGGAACGGATTTGGGAGCGCAGCGTGCCGACCTCGGCCCGAATCTTCTCTGCGAGTTTCGTTTGCATCACCTGTTCGGCGGGAAGATCGGCAATAGCCTGGTCGCGCGGCGAAATAGCGCGAGCACCTGCGGTGCCGACTTGCGCCTGTCCGCTGCTTCCCCCCATGTCGCCTGATTTGTCTTCGCCGATGCGTTCGCTCATCTGATCAATCAGGTTCAGGGTGTCGAGCAGGCTCCCGATCTTCTCGGGCTGCGTGACCGTGAGCACGGGCTTGGGTGCCAACGGAGCGGTCTCGGAGTGTGTATCTGGAGTGTTCCCAGCCATCGTTACTATTTTCTCTCAAAATGGCCTAAAAGTCAAAGATAAGTGCTTTCCGGATCAAAGGAATTGTCTCTGATCGATACCTGCAGCTATGCTGCAGTCCTCCTTCATTTTCCATGAACGAACAGACTCTTTTCCACAAAATCCGGGATAAGCAAATTCCTTCATCCATTGTCTACGAAGATGACGAGGTAATGGCGTTCAAAGATATCCATCCCAAGGCGCCGACACACCTGCTCTTCATCGCCAAGAAGGACACGGACTTCGTGCCGTCCATCGACGATCTGAACGAAGCAACCGCGCACGTCCCCGGACTCCTCATCCGCAAGGCGCAGGCATTCGCCAAGGCGCACGGCATTTCCGGTTACCAACTCAAGTTCCACGTGGGGAAGGGCGGGGGACAGGAGGTGTTCTACCTGCACCTGCATTTTCTGAGCGAGCAGAAGATCGAGGCGTAGGAAAAGAAATCGAAGAATGCCAGGAAAGCAAAGAAAGCGAGGATCCTCGCTTTCTTCAATTGCTTCGCTCTCGTCGCTTTCCTATCCTTCGTATCCTGCTTTCTCCGCCTCCTTCTCGCTCTTGAAGTAGACACGGTTTTCCTCTTTGATCTTCTGGCCGGCGGCGGAATCGGACGCGTAGTACTTCTTGCCGGTCTTGGAAGCCACCCACTCACCGGTTTTGGCTGCGGGATCCTCTGTGGGGAAGAGCGCTTCCTGCTTCACCTTCCCCTCCTTTTTCAGGGCAGGCTTTGCAGGTTTCTTCTCTTCGCCCGTTTCTTCCGTCGGCTCTGCTTTCTTCGTCTCTTTGTCCTCCTTCTCTTTCGCTGCCTCCTCCTCGCGCTCGCGTTTGATGCGCTCCATGGTTTCCTTGTCGATGGGCAGGAGTGCCTTGATCGAGAGGCCGATGCGGCGCTCGTCGATGTCGATGTTGATCACCTGCGCATCCACCTTCTGGCCGATGGTCAGCACCTCGGAGGGATCCGTCACCTTGTGGTGCGCGATCTCGGAGAGGTGCACGAGGCCGTTGATATCGCGCTCCAGCTTCAGGAAGGCGCCGTATTCGGTGAAGCGCACAATCGTGCCCTGCACGCGCTTGCCGACCGGATAGCGTTCGGCCACTTCTTCCCACGGATCCTTGGTCAGCTGCTTGATCGAGAGCGAGATCTTGTCACCATCCATGCCGATGATTTTCACAGTCACTTTGTCACCCAGCTCCGCGTGCTCCGCAGGATTGCGCACGTGGCCCCACGCGATCTCGGAGATGTGCACCAATCCCTCCACGCCGTCGAACGAGACGAAGACACCGTACTTCACGATGCCGCTGACGATACCCTCTTTGATGTCGCCGACCTTCAGACTTTCCAGCGCCTTGGCGCGTTCTTCGGCCATCGCCTCGCGTTCGCTGACGACGATCTTGCCGGCCTCCTCGTCCATCGTGATGATCTTGACGGTGAAGGTGTGACCGATGAATTTCTTGAGCTTCGAGATGATTTCAGAGGCGTCGGCGTTGTTCACGCGCGGGTAGTTACTGGGCGCGAGCTGACTGACCGGCAGGAACGTGCGGATGCCGTCGATGTTCGCCAAGAGGCCTCCTTTGTTCGCCTCCTGTGCCGCGAATTCCATAGTGCCATCCGCCTCGACCAGCTTGTGGAAGCGGTCCCACGCTTTCTGCTGGCTGGCCATGCGAAGGCTCAAGACGATCATGCCTTCGTCGTTCTCCTCCTCCAGCACGAGCGCGGTCACTTCCGATCCGATTTGCAGGCTGCGGAAGGTATTGAAGGAATCACGCAATTCCCGCCCCGAGACGATGCCGGTCTGCGACCCGCCGATGTCGAGCAGGAGCTTGTTTTTGGCTTTGAAAACCACGGTGCCTTCGACGAGTTCGCCGGGGCGCACACGCACGATCGGCGGGGCGGACTCCAGCAGCTGTTCCATGATCGTGTTTTTGACAAGGGCGGGGCGTGCCATAGGAAAGAGGGAGTGCGGGGGAAGAAATATGGGAATGTCCTTCGACTAGCTCAGGACCTTCGGTCATGCCCGCACGAGCCATGACATCGGCTGCAGTTTCCGCTTTGGCGCTGCGGGAGTCAAGAAAGAGTCTGGGATCATTTTCTCGCTGAGACTGGAATGTAAGTAGTTTCTTCGTCAGGGGACCAGGGAACCTTGTCCGGTTCCCTAGGCCCCCCGACACCTCCCTTACCTTCCTGACACCCAAGCCGGGAGGGCAACCTGCGGGTTTCCCTCCCCTTCCGTCCCTCCCTTCCAACTAGTTTTGTTTTTTCGAAGATATCACTAGTATAAGAATTACCTTCCATGAAAAGAGCCTCCAGCACAGCTTTGGATACATTAGGATTAGTACTCAATTTTTTTGGAGCATTACTCATAGCTTTTGCCATGTTGCCAGTTAATGACGCGAGTCAAATAAGCAGAGAATGCTTCAGCAGTACAACTGAGATGGGAACGGAGCTCTCGATTGCACTCCGACAATGCGGACAGCCTTTTGTTTCAATGAATCATCCGTATTGGAATATTACTGGTATTGCTTTGATTTGCATGGGCTTTCTTTTTCAACTTGTTCACCGTTGCCGTCACAAATAAACAATGACCGTCGCGAAGTTGTGGGTGCCTTCGGCGGGACCCACAACTGGAGCGACACCGCTTCAGGGAAAAGAGAGTTCATGAGAGAAAAACCGCAGGTTTGTCTCTCATGCTAGAGCACCAGCTCCGACGTATTGATGTCCGAGATCTGGTTCAGTTTCTGCTCCTGACTGGTCCCCGGGTTATAGACCTGATAGTAGAGCTCAAGCAGCTCGCGGGTCGTGAGCCGGCGCGTGGTCAGACCGATGCTGTTGAGACCGGCTTCCACCAGATTGATTCGGTCGCGCAGGGGCGAGACGCGCTTCTCGAACATCTGGTGCCGGGCGAGCGCCTTGCTTGTCGAATCATCGATGCCGATCCACTCGAGGAACGTGGCAATCATCGATTTGCGTTTGGGATGATCATCCAGCGGCACCACGACGTAGAAGCGTTTCTGCATGATATCGGCGGCCTCGACGATGCGTTCGATGAAGTTGGCGTATTCCACGGTCTGGTCCCGGAGGAGTTCGTTCGGCTGCTCGTTCGCCCGGACGCGCAATTGCTGGATGTAGGGGTCGATGTTGATCTTCGTCGAGCGGATGACGATCTGCAGGGGGAAGTCGATGGTGTTCACGAACGACTGGTAGCCGGCGATGATTCCCTTCTGTTCGGTCTCGCTTTTCAGGTTGAAGTTGAGCGCCTCCACGGCCAGGACGGCCCGTAGTCCTCCGTTCTTCAGCACCACGGTATCGTTGCGGATCTCCGCGATGGGGAGGAACCGCTGGGTGGCGGCCTTCGAGAATCCCTTGCGGTTATGCACGGTGTCCTTCGGTTTCTTGCCGCGGGGGATATCCGATTCGTGATCCGTGGGAGTGGCCATGTGCTCGGAAACATCGGGTGTCATGTGTGGGCGCCGGAAGGGGGGAGGATATCGCGCATCGTCACCCGGGAATTCTGCGGCGGTCTTTCGGCCGCTCCGGGAGTGTGTGCGGTTTTGATGTCGTCGAAGGGAAAACCGTCGTCGGATGCCTCTGCACGGATCCGACTCTGATCCACCGGTCGCGGGATTGCCGGTTCCTCGGCCGAGATCGCGGCTGTTTCGTTCTGGGTGCCGTTCTTCGCCGTGACAACCGGTCCCTGATCCAGCATGGCGCTCAGCTCCTCGAGTTTCTCGCGATGCGGTTGTGTGACCGTTTTTTTCTTTTTTTCCTCCACGCCGGAGAAGTACTGGAAGTTGATCGTGATGCCGCGGCGCGGGGACCACAGCCTGACAGCCGGCTTATCCATTTTTTCCGCCATTAGCAGAATGAACCGCATCAGGCTGATCCCCTGAATCCGCACAAAGGCGAAGATGATTCCGATCAGGAACGGGATCCAGCACACAATAGTGAGCGGCACGCTGGATGCGCCAAGCTGGCTCTTCGCAGTGGTCCAGATGCCGTAGCTGAATGCCCCTGTTGCGAGCAGGATGATGAGCTGTCTCAGGGTGATCGGACCGACGATGCGATCCTCCACATAGACGTTCTGCGGGATCTTGACGGGTTCGATAGGCATAAATCCCATTATTATAGCATGATTTGGGGTTTTTCTGAATGGGTGGGGATGTTGTGAAGTTGTTAAATTGTTACATGGTTAAATTGCCATCGTGCTCTGTTCGCAAGCATGATAACAATTTAACAATTCGTCAGTTATGCAACCTCCGTCTTCTGCTCTTCTGCTTGCAGTTTTTCCGGCTTAGCCGCACTTGCCGGAAGGACGGTCACGTGATCATCGTCTTTGCGGGCGATGACGATGGTATCCCCCGACCGGAAGATGCCTTTCAGCATCGATTCGGCGATCTCGTCTTCGACCTTTTCCTGAATCATGCGGCGGACGGGACGCGCGCCGTAGGCCGGATCGAATCCAAGCTTGGCCAGAACCGCGACGGCTTTCTGGTCCGCCTTGATCATGAGGCCCTGTGCCTTCAGGCGTTCCGCGAGCAGATCCAGATGCATCTTCACGATCTTCTGGATGTGTTCCTGATTGAGCGCATTGAAGACGATGATGTGGTCGAGGCGGTTTAAGAACTCCGGGCGGAGTTTATCCTTGAGCTCCGTGATGACCTCTTCACGTTTCTCCTCGTAGCTTCTCTCTTCGGCCGATGCTTCGCTCTCCAGTTTGAAGCCGATTCGGGCCGCCTGTTTGGTCAGCTTTTCGGCGCCGATGTTACTGGTCATGACGATGATCGTATTGCGGAAGTCCACCTGCTTGCCCTGTCCGTCCGTCAGTGTGCCGTCTTCCATGATCTGCAGGAGCAGGTTGAAGAATTCGGGATGGGCCTTTTCCACTTCGTCGAAGAGCACCACGGAGTAGGGCTTGCGGCGCACGGCTTCGGTCAGCTGGCCGCCCTCCTCGTAACCCACGTAGCCTGCGGTCGTGCCGATCAGGCGCGAGACGTTGTGCCGCTCCATGAATTCGGACATGTCGATTTTGATGAGCGCATCCTCACGGTTGAAGATCTCGCTTGCGATCGTGCGTACGAGTTCGGTTTTGCCGACTCCCGTGGGACCGAGGAAGAGGAAGGAGCCGATCGGGCGGCGCGCATCCGAGATGCCCACACGGCTGCGACGGATGGCGCGCGAGACTTTTTGGATGGCTTCATCCTGCCCGATCACGTGTTTCTTCAGCACGAGCTCGAGATTGGCGAGCCTCTTCGATTCGGACTTGAGCATCTTCGTGACGGGGACGCCCGTGATGCGGGCGAGCGTGTGGGCGATGTCGTCGCCCGTGATCTGTATGGGCGTGCGGCGGTCGCCGTCGGCCTGTCCCTGCAGCTCCTTGAGCTTTTCCGCAAGCTGCTGCTGTTCCTGTTTGAGTTTGAGCGCCTGGTGATACTTCTGCTCCTTCACGGCCAGCTGCTGCCGGGCGACGATTTTCTCCAATTTCTCTTCGATCTTCTTCAGATCCGGAGAGGCGTCATCCTGTTGGATGCTCTTGCCGGCCGCCGTCTCGTCCAAAAGATCGATAGCCTTGTCCGGCAGAAAACGATCGGCCAGATAGCGCTTGCTTAAGACAACGGCCTTTTCGAGTGCCTCATCGGTGATGGAGAGATGGTGGAATTCCTCGTACGTGGGGCGGATGCCCTGGAGAATCTTGATCGTGTCCTCCACGCCGGTTTCCTCGACCAGAATGGACTGGAAGCGGCGTTCCAGCGCCCCGTCTTTTTCGATGGTGCGGTACTCCTCGGTGGTCGTGGCACCCACGACCTGGATCGCGCCGCGGCTCAAGGCCGGCTTGAGGATGTTTGCGGCATCCAGCGAACCTTCCGCGCTGCCCGCGCCCACGACGGTGTGGAGCTCGTCGATGAAAAGGATCACTTCCTTTTCGCTCTCGAGGGCCTCTTTGATGATGTCATCGAAACGCTGCTCGAACTCTCCGCGGTACTTGGTGCCTGCGATGATCGATCCCATATTGAGCTGCAGGACTTTCTTGTTCTTCAGGCTCACCGGCACTTTTCCGGCGGCGATGCGCTGGGCGAACCCTTCGACGATGGCGGTCTTGCCCACGCCCGGTTCGCCGATGATGACGGGGTTGTTCTTGGTCTTGCGGTTTAGGATGTGGATCAGGCGTTCGATCTCGAGGTCGCGTCCGATGATCGGGTCCATCTTGCCCTGCTTGGCTTTCTCGACGAGGTCGTCGGTGAAGTAATCGAGGACGGGTGTTTTGCTCTTGGCCTCGCCGTTGCGTCTGCGCTTGAGGCCATCCGGTTCCATCATCATGTTGGCGCCCTGCATTCCCACGATCGCGCCCTGCAGCCCCTGAAAGAACGCCTCGAGTGATTGCTCCATATTGCGGTTCTGTTGTTTAAACTGGCTGATCTGGCCGAACATCTCCTCTACTCTGGCTTTGAGGTCGTCCGGATCCACCTGCATTTCCGCGAGCAGCACCGTGGCGGCGTTCTTGCCCGTCGAGACCAGTGAGTGGAGCAGGTGCTCCGTGCCCACGTTGGCGTGGCGGAACTTGTGCGCGGTGATCACACTCTGTTCGATGACGTTGTGCAGAAAAACCGAGAGTCCGTGGCGGACCTGCGTTCCTTCGATGTTTTGTGTCTTCGACGCCTTGAGGAGGATCCGCACGTTTTCGAGCGTCACACCCGCTCCCGTGAAGATCGAGAAGCCGAGCGACTTCGGAATCGACAGAAGACCCAGGAGCAGATGCTCCGTCCCGATGTAGAGGCTCTTCATATTCTTTGCCTCCTGCTCGGCGATCTGCAGAGCGAGTTTCGCGTTCGGTGTGAATCGATCGAATGGATGCATGATAGGGTTAGGGTGAGGAGTAGGGCGGAGGGGAGGAGTGGTTGGCACTGTAGCATAGAGAGTGCCAATTCAGGGGGAAGTTCCAACCATTTTACCAGAAAAAGTTCTCCCGATCAGTGGTAGACAAGCGAAGAGAGTGGTCTTGTAACGAGAAGTCGAAGAAACTTATCATCTCTTCCGTTCCTGCGCGGATCGCACATCCTCGAGGAATATCGCAAGAACGGTGGTTGTGGGGATGGCGAGCAGCACGCCGAGGACCGGATGGATCGTTTCAGGGAAGCTGATGCCCGCAAGCAACGCGAAGAGGATTGCGATGGGCGAGAGGCCGACCGCACGCTTCATGATGAGCGGCACAAGCAGGTTATTCTCGCACCACTGGATCACGTAGTAGACCGCGATGAGAACGACTCCCCACATGAAGCCTCCCTGCGTGACGCCGATGATCACTGCAGGAATGGCGGCAATGAACGGCCCGACGGCGGGTACGAACTCGCAGAATCCCGCAAGCACGGCGAGCGTGAGGGCGTAGGGCATGCGCAGGATGATGAGGGCGACGAGGGTTAAGGCGAAGATGCTGAACATGAGCAGCAGCTCGCCCCGTGCCCACTGGCTGATCTTTGTGTGGATCGCCTCGAGTTTCAGGTTCGTGTAACTGCGGTAGCGGTCGGGGAGGAAGCCGCGGGTCCATTGCAGAATTTTCTCTTTCTCCATCTGCATGAAGAATGCGAGTACCAGCACGATGATGAAGTCCGTGACGAAAGCAGCCACCGACCCCGTTACGGTCTTGACCACTTCCCACGAACCGCCTGCGAAATCAGACAGGTTGGATCCTGCACGTTCGAGTGCACCGGTGAAGTCATGAATGGCCAGTTGTTCCAGCGAGGTCTTGAGCAGGGCGGTGAGGCGGATATTCACATCCGACGAAACCAAGGGCAGATGAATCTGCGGGTCGGACAGGAATACGTTCACCTCGGTACTGAGAAAGAGCGAGATCTGCTGCAGCTGGATGGCGATGATCGGAATGAAGGAGACGACGAGAAAGATCAGGGCGAGGATCGCCACGAGATAGTGCAGGAGCACGGCAACTCCGCGCGGAACGTGCAGGCGGCGCAGACCTTGCACGCTCGGATCGATGACCACCGCGATGAACGCGGCGATGAGCAGGAGGATCAGTTTGTCGCGCAACTGGAAGACCATCCATACCCCGAACAGAATCGCCAGCAGCGTGAACAGTGCGCGTGCCACGCTCGCAACGGAGATGTGCGCCGTCACTTCCAGATGTTTCGGGGTGGAAGGGAACCTGCTTGGGTGCGACTTACTTTCCTTCTGTGACTGAGCGACACCCTTCCGTGCACGGTCGAAGAGCTTTTGAGCCTTCTTGCCGATGATGCGGAAGGACGAGAATGCGTCGGAGGATGAGGAGGGAGTCATATGCCGGCAATGGTGGAAATAATGAAATCGATGATGAAGAAGGTGAGTGCCGAGGTGATGAACCCGATGATGGCCCATCGGAGCATCTCAAAACCCGTGGATTTGTCCCCGCCGGTGACGACGGCCAGCAGGATGCGGTATCCCGAAATCAGAATGAGAATCAGGCACACACCGCCGACAAAACCGAACACCACCCGGATGACATGTGCGATGAACAGTGGGATACAGTCTTTGACAAGATCACCTGAAGCGAAGTCACACCCCGGCACTCCTCCGTCCGGAATCAGGCTCAACGTCTGTGCGGCGGCTCTGGGAATCCACATATCTGCCCTATTCTGCTGCAGAAGGAGCCTTCTGTGCGATAGAGTAGCCGCAACTTAGTCTCGTCAGCGTTCGCAATCTGTGTTCTTCTAGTTCCTCATGTCAGGACCGTCCCACTTCCGCTGGCAGAAGGCAGTGCGTCCCATCATCGCGCTGGCGCCCATGGCCGGCGTGACGGACGCCTCGTACCGGCAGCTCATTAAGGCGCTTGCGCCGCAGGTCATCGTCTACTCCGAATTTCTCTCGACGGACGCGCTGGCGTATGGGGGGAAGAAAACAATGGCGATGATGCACTTCGACCCCGCGGTGGAGCGCCCATTCATCGTGCAGATCTTCGGCAAGAAGCCGGAGCACTTTCTCGAAGCGGCGAAAGTCGTGGAACAGATGGGGGCGGATGGCATCGATATCAACATGGGGTGCCCCGCGGCCAAAGTTGTCTCGTCCAGTCACGGTTCGGCATTGATCAAGAGTCCCGGGCTTGCCGCGGAGCTGGTGCATGCCGCAGTTCGGGCGGTTTCGATTCCCGTGAGCGTGAAGACGCGTCTCGGCTGGAATACGTCCGAGACCCTGATTCCTTTCTGCACGCGTCTCGTAGAGGCAGGAGCGCAGGCGCTGGCGGTGCACGGGCGGCGGTTCACCGACAAGTTCACCGGTACAGCGGATTGGTCACCGATCTATGCGCTCAAAGAGGCGCTGTCCGCGGTTACGATCATCGGCAACGGCGACATCCAATCTTCGCAGGACGCACTCGATCGCATCGGCAACCTGGATGGTGTGATGGTGGGTCGCGGGACGATCGGCAACCCGTGGCTGCTCAAGGATATCTGCGATGCGTTCGCGGGGAAGGGGATTCATACGACGAAAGACGAGCTCACCTTCGCGCAGAAGATTCCATTCATTCTCGAGCACTGCAAGCGTGCGGTGCAGACGAAAGGGGAGCGCAAGGGCATGCTCGAAATGCGCACGCATCTGGCGCACTATGTCAAAGGGATGGAAGGGGCGAAGGAGTTGCGCTCCCGATTGGTACGAGTAGAGACGATCGAAGATGTGCGAAAAATTCTCAATGCATGAGACAGCTCAAGCAGTCTCGTGATGTCGCTCACCGTGCAGCCGTTTCCAAACACTGGCCGCTCCGTAGAGCGGGCCCAGGGACTCTCCGGATGGAAGACGCGGAGCCGAGACTTCATAGATTCCGACGTTCGCATGCTGCTGCGAGAACATGGATCGCGCGAGCATCGCCTCGCGTACCTGTTGACGGAAGAATTCGATCTTCATGGCACGTTCCAGGAAGGAACCCATGAAGACAATATCGGTCATGAGCGGGCAATTATTGAGATTGCTGCCCCAGATATCGCCGATATCACGCGCGATGCCTGTATAAAAATTCACTGCCCACTCTGTGCCCTTCATTGACTCTTGATCCGCAAATGCACACGGGTCCAGTCCTGCCGGAATGACGATTGCCCCAGAGTCGTGCATTCCCTGAATCCGTCGCCGAATCGCCCCGCCGCTCAACGTTGCCTCGGTACAATCGGTCTTGCCGCACCCGCAGCGCGCTTCGTTGTTCGGCAGCCACATGTGTCCCGGCTCTGCGGCGACTGCCACGCCATTGAACAGGCGCGCCCCGCCGTATCCGGTGCCGAAATTTTCCAGCATGGCCCATTTTTTTCCTTTGAGGGCACCCTGCTCCATTTCTCCGGCGCAAGCTACTTCCAGATCATTGCCTGCGATATTCTCTCCGCCGAACCGCCGCGACATTTCGGCTGCCAGATCGTATGGAACCCGGGAACGGAGGCAGCGGATATTCGGTGCGTTGAGTGCGATACGGTGATCATCCACCGGTCCGGCGATGGCGAGAGAGGCACCAGCGATTCTTCCGTGAAAGTCATGAATGGCATCACCGATCCCTCTATCCAAAACAATGCCGAGGTCTTCTTCGCATTCAGACTTCCATGATCGGTAGGTTCCCTCTTCCAGATGGGGCTCGTTGTCGTCGAATGTCATGACTGCGGAACGGCAATTGTTGCCGCCAAGGTCTCCACTGACGATATGCAATGTTTCGGGCATGAGGACATGGGAAAAAGAATGGGGCTCATCCTAGCGCCCGTTGTTTTTCCTGCAAGAGCAGAGGGAATGACGAAGTACGGAGACAGCCCGATTCACCGCTCCCGATGACGTGCGGAACGCAGCAACCGATGTATCCGGTCAGAGCGACAGCTTGAGGCCGGGGCCCATCGTCGGCGCCACGGTGACCGAGGCGATGTACTCGCCTTTGATGCCGGAAGGCTGCGCCTCTTTGACGGCGTGGAGGAGTGCTTCCAGATTCTCTTTGAGCTTGTCCGCTCCGAACGACAGCTTGCCGAATGTCGCGTGGATGATGCCCTGCTTATCCATTTTGCACTCGATGCGGCCCTTCTTGAGTTCCGCAATCGTCTTGGCGATATTCGTCGTGACGGTGCCGGATTTGGGGTTGGGCATCAGGCCTTTCTGTCCGAGGATCTTGGCGATTTTGCCGAGCTCTTTCATGACTTCTGGAGCGGCAACGGCGATGTCGAAGTTGATCACGCCTTTGACGATGTCACTGATCAGGTCTTCTTTTCCGGCCAAATCCGCACCGGCTTTCTTGGCCTCTGCGATGCGGTCATCGGGAACGAAGGCGGCCACGCGCACCGTGCGTCCCGTTCCGTGGGGGAGGGCGACGGTCGTGCGCACCAGCTGGTCGGCCTGCGTGGTATCGGCATTGATGCGGATGTGCACCTCGGCCGTGGCATCAAAAGACGTGGTGGAGAGTTTCGGCAAAAGTTGAGTCGCCTCGGCGATTTCGTAACGGTTCTTGGTCCGGAGAGCCACGCGCTCGGCATATTTCTTGCCGCGTCGGCGGGCGAGGGGACTCAATTTGCTGGACATGGGATGGGTGGGGAAGAGGTGCAGGCGTCCCGAGCGTAGCCGAGGGACTCCCTCTAAATGCGGGCATAGTGTGCCGACGGCGGCCGTCAGCCGCAACTGATTTCTACAGAAATCCGCCGGTCAGGCGCGTTTGCCGAACAGCCGAAAGCCGAACCATCCGTGGTGTTTTTTAGCCTTCTTGTGGGCTTTGTGGGGAGTGTGCAGCGGGGCGGACTGAAAGGAATGATCACCCAGTTCGCTCTCGCGGGCGCTCCAGAAGAGCAGGATGCCGTAGAGCAGCAGGACCACCGGCGAGACCCACCAGTGTGCGGGATACTGCCCCAGAGCGGTCTGGATCAGCAGCACGAGTCCTGAGAACAGAGCCACCACGTACCCGATGGTCTTCACGGTGGTGACGAAGAGCGCGTGCACCACGGCCAGCGAGGCATGCTCGATCTTTTGCGTGCACTGCTCATGCCACAGGAAGAGAGCTCCTCCCACGAGGAAGACCCAGAGCAAGCTCATGTAGACGCGGCCCGGATAGGGAGGACCGCCGAGCACACTCGTCAGTGTCGGGATCGCTCCCACGGTCATGAGGACGATGCCGAGTCCCTGCATGATGTAATGAAACGCCGCGCGGGTCACCTGACCGGCTTTGGCGCCCGGTGTCGAAGTGCTCGCCAGCAGGATGAGTGCGAGGAGCAGGAGCAGCAGACACGGCAACGTCGCGGAGTAGAAGACTCCGACGGGGCTTAAGAAGAATGAAAGCGGAGAGGCGGCGGACATAGACGAAATGGGGAGGAATCTGATGAAGCTTACGTTTCGTTCCTGCCATCCGCACGAGAAATCTGTTGCGGAATGGCGAAATGGATGATCTGACTAGAGAGAGGAAATCGAAGAAATCAAGGAAATCGAAGAATACGAGGATGAACGTAAAACCAAGAATCGTTGATTTCCTCGCTTTCTTTCCTCTTCACTCGATGGTCACTCCCATACTGCGCGCCGTGCCCTCGATCACGCGCATGGCGGCATCGAGATCTTTGGTATTGAGGTCCGGCATCTTCACTTGTGCAATCTCTTTGACCTGCGCCTTTGTCAGTTTACCGACTTTGTTCTTATTGGGCTCGCCGCTGCCCTTCTCGATCTTGGCATGCTCGATGATGAGCGCGGCCGCAGGGGACTGCTTGAGCTCGAATGAGAAACTGCGGTCGGTGTAGACCTTGATGACCACCGGCACCACCTGACCCATCCGGTTCTTCGTCTTGTCATTGAACTTGGTGCAGAATTCCTGAATATTGATCCCGGCCTGTCCGAGAACGGGTCCCAGCGGAGGTGCGGGATTGGCCTGCCCGCCGCGTGCCTGAGCCTTGATGACCTTTGCGACCTGTTTCGCCATAGCCGCGGTACTTTATGTGTTGGGGTGAGGAACGTCAATGAAGAAGGGACGCAAAAACACGGGAACTAGGGAACGAGGATGCGGGAACTAGGTTCTTTTCCAAACCCCATTTCCAAAGTCTCCGATTTCTCAAGTTCCCTATTTCCCCAGTTCCCGCATTCCCTAATTCGTCAGCGCCTCCACCAGCTTGTACATCGCCTCGTCTTTTCCGGGGGCGATATGGAACTCGTACAGCCGTTCGCGGACGCGCACGAAGACGAACCGCTCTTCGCTCAAGGCAGGGTCGAGGAAGGTCAGAAAGTTGCGCGGAGGTTTTCCTTCGGGGGCCTGCATCTCGTCGAGCAGATCGCGCACCTCGGGCGAGAAGAGAGTGGCGAGGGAGTCCTTGAGGACGAGGAACACCTCTTTCACATTGGGGGTCTCGATCCAGGCAAGGAGCCCGGCGCGGTCGCCATCCTGTAACAGCACGCGCGTGGTCACGAGGGACGGTTCTTTCACCACGGCGGAGAGGAGGCTTCGTTGATCCGTTTCCTCCGCGGTGAAATTGAGTTGTGACACGATGGCGAGCGGATCAGTCCCCGATTTTTTCGTCACGGCTCCCTCCGGAGGATTTTCCGATGACGGCGGCGGAGGCGGCAAAACGTCCACCGGATCGGGCGGGAGGATTGGGAGCGGAGGGGGCACGGCTTCTTCGGATGACGGGGGGAGAGGGGGCTCCTCCGGCGGGATCTCTTCCGGCTGTGACGCCTGACTGGACTGCGCAGAAGAAGAGGCCTGTTCGGACGGGGGAGTCACCGGAAAAGGTTCCACGAGCAGCGCGTCGGCCGTGCCGAACGAGAGGAGGACGAGGAGGAGTGAGCCTGTAAGGAGGAGGGAAGAACGGGACATGCGGTGGAGCCATTATAGCGGAATTTCGCGCCGATCGATTTATTGCCTCACCCCCTACCCCCCTCTCCGATCCCACCCCAACGCCAACCCGTCTTCGCCCTTCGCTTCGCTCGGGCTACGCCGGCCAAGCCGGAGAGGGGGCACACTTTGTCATCCTGAGAAGGCCTGAAAGCACGAGAGGTGCGCCCCCTCTCCCTGCAGGAATCGTTGCAGGAGGGAGAGGGGGTTGGGGGGTGAGGCAGGGTGGCGATCTGTGCTATCCTCAGAGCTATGGCACTGACACATCCGATGAGGCACACCTCCGCCGCTGCGCCGACAAAGACCGCCCGCGATGGCGAGGTGTTCGAACAGACGCTCCGGCCCAAGACCATCGCGGAGTACGTGGGGCAGAGTGACATCAAGGGGCACCTGCTCGTGCACATTGCTGCGGCCAAGTCGCGCACAGAACCTTTGGGCCACACGCTCCTCCACGGGCCGCCGGGACTGGGCAAAACCACGCTCGCGCACATTCTTGCACACGAGATGGGGGCACAAATCCGCATCACCAGCGGTCCTGCCATCGAGAAGCCGGGTGATCTGGCTTCCATGCTCACGAACCTGCAGCAGGGCGACGTGCTCTTCATCGACGAGATCCACCGTCTTCGTCCCGTCATCGAAGAGGTGCTCTACAGCGCCATGGAGGATTACGCCTTAGACCTCGTCATCGGCAAAGGACCGTCGGCGCGCTCCATGCGGCTCACCTTGAAACCTTTCACGCTCATCGGGGCGACGACCAAAGCCGGTTCCGTCAGCGCTCCGCTGCGCGACCGTTTCATCCACAACTTCAAACTTTCGTTCTACACGCCTGCCGAAATGGAACAGATCGTTCTGCGGTCTGCGCGCATCCTGTCGATCGTGCTGGAGGACGGTGCCGCGGATCTGATCGGGACTTCCAGCCGGTCTACCCCGCGCATCTGTAACCGCCTCGTGCGCGCCATCCGCGACTTCGCGCAGGTGAAGGGCGAAAAGACGGTGACCCTCGAGCGGGTGAGGGCGACGATGGAGGCGCTGGGTATCGATGACCGGGGATTGGACCGCACTGACCGTTCGATTTTGCAGGCGATCATCGCGAAATTCGGAGGAGGGCCGGTGGGGCTTTCCACACTCGCGGCAGCGACTGCGGAAGAAGAAGAGACACTGGAGGATGTCTACGAACCGTATCTGCTGCAGCAGGGCTACCTGCAGCGCACGCCCAAGGGTCGTATTGCCACACCCCATGCCTACAGTCTGTTGGGGATGAGCATGCCGGAAGGATTACAGAAAAATCTTTTCACCGCGTAAGTCCATGACTCCTACGACAACCGGACTCATCATTGGCGGCCTCATTCCTGCCCTACTCTACGGCATGAGTGCGATTTTTCAGCGGGGCAGCACCGGAGTGGGTATTGGTATCGGACCGTTTCTGATCGCGGCGGGCATAGCGATCATTCTGACTGGTATTGCGCTGCTCTGGTTGGATCCGGGCAGGGAATGGACGACGCGTTCCGCACTCCTCGCCATGGGGAGCGGGGCGGCGTGGGGGATCGGCACGAGTCTCGTTGCAGTGGCTCTCATTCACTATGGGGTTCCATTGGGTAAATTGGTGCCGCTCTACAATATGAATTCTCTGGTTGCGGTGACGCTCGCACTCTGGATTTTTGCGGAGTGGAAACAGGTGAAAGTGCCCCAACTCCTCATCGGTTCAATCTTGATCGTCATCGGGGGGACACTGGTGGCGAGAGTGTGAGGAATCATTTCTACTTTCTCTTATCAGGGCGATAAGAGAAAGTAGCAAAGAGAAGCGCTCCGCCTATGACCCCCTCCGCTATCGCCGCCACATAGGCGCGTTTCCGGGATTTTGTTTGTTAGATGTTTGTGTATTGTTTTGTGATTCCTATTTCATGATGCTTTGAATGGTGTTGTGGATCCGCTCCTCAAACCTCTTTCGCGAAAATTCCTCCGCCCGCCCGCGGCAGGCAGCGGGATCGAAATTTTCCCGCCTGAAGTTTTGAAGAGTCTGTGCGAGGGAGTCCGCCGTCGGTTCATTGAAAAATGTTCCGGTCTTCCTTTCGACAATCGTCTCGAGCGGACCGCCCGCACGAAAGGCGATCACCGGCGTGCCGCAGGCCATGGATTCGAGTGGCACCAGACCAAAGTCCTCTTCACCCGGGAAGAGTAGAGCGGCGGCGCCGGAGTAGAGGGATTTCAGTTCTGCATCCGGAACATACCCGCAGAATTCCACGGTGGGTCCGGCGATCGATTTCAGCCGGCGTGCGTCCGGTCCCGTTCCGGCAATCTTGAGCGGCAACTTGAGTCGGTTGCACGCCTCGATCGCGATGTCGATGCGTTTGTAGGGGACGAGGGTGGAGGCGAGGAAGAAATAGGGGGTATCCTCCTTCGCCAAGGCTTCGGAGGACAAGGGGGGTAGGGGGTAGGGCGTAGGGGTTGTTGTGAGCCAGAAGTCGTCGATGGACGGATAGATTACGTCGGAGTCTCTTCGCCAGTAGAGCTCGATGCGGTGCTGCACTTCTTTCGATGCGGCGATGAGTCTGTCTGGCCGGTCGGCTGCTTCGCTGTCCCAGATGCGAAGCTTGTGGAACGTTCGTTCGAGATACCTTCTGCGCAGCGGTCCGAACATCCCGTGTTCCGCGCGTTTCAGCACGTCGTGCGTCCGGTCGAAGAGGTAGCGGGCAGGAGAGTGGACGTAACTCAAGTGTTTCGGTTTTCCGTTGGTGATGATGCCGTGGACGAACGCCGAGGAGCTCGAAATCACCAGATCGAAATTGGAGAAATCCCAGGCTTCCACAGCGGCGGGAAAGCGCTTGAGGTAGAGATGGTGATTGAAGCGATAGGGCGTAGGAAGAAGGGCGTAGGGCGTAGGGAACCATTGGGTCTGGAGGCCGCTTACCCGAACGCGTTCTTTCGGGAACCAGTCACCCAGTTTTTGCTCGTCATAGAGCAGCGTATAGATCGGCGCATCGGGGAACATGTCGGCGAAGACCTTCGCGACCTTCTCGGCGCCGCCACGCATGGTCAAAAGTTCGTGGACCAGTGCAATCTTCATCGGCGGCAGTGTACCGTGTTCTCTCGCGCTGCACCTCTCATGCGCGTACAATGACCGTATTCCGAATGGGTCGGTAGCTCAGTTGGTAGAGCAGTGCCCTTTTAAGGCATTGGCCGAGGGTTCGAATCCCTCCCGACCCACCATTCGTCGCCCGCATGCGCGGGGCTTCTCATGGCAAGCCATTGCATCGGAGGTTCGCACTTGTCCTGAACTTGCACTGAATAAAGTGAAGTGCGAATGTGAAGGATCCCT
>JAQUKV010000008.1:24835-54528 GCA_028718905.1 Candidatus Peribacteraceae bacterium
CCACCATTCGTCGCCCGCATGCGCGGGGCTTCTCATGGCAAGCCATTGCATCGGAGGTTCGCACTTGTCCTGAACTTGCACTGAATAAAGTGAAGTGCGAATGTGAAGGATCCCTCCCGACCCACCATTCGTCGCCCGCATGCGCGGGGCTTCTCATGGCAAGCCATTGCATCGGAGGTTCGCACTTGTCCTGAACTTGCACTGAATAAAGTGAAGTGCGAATGTGAAGGATCCCTCCCGACCCACCAATGGCGCTCTTTGGCGGAGTTCCGGAAGTTTTTCAGTCATCCGTAAGCTCTTCGCGCACCGTTTCTGTCCATGCATCCCGCTCTATATTCTCCGGTGCCCCGAGTTCACTCCTTGTATCCCCAATCAAGAGTGTAAGATTCCGTGCGGCGCGATCGTTCTCCACATCGTCGTCGAATTCCTCTGCAGGATCAACGGTCAGTTCATTGAGGGACGGGGATTTCGGCATGGACACATGGTAACGCAAGTGCTTGTGTGCTGTAAACAATGTGTTATATTCGAAGTGCTTCCCCTTCATTTTTATGGGTTCAGAATGTGCTCTTCCCACGTATCCCGATTGTCAGGCTCCACAGCCGGCAGTGGCCGAGTGCCTGCAGCAGCCGGGAGAGACACCGGATGCACTTGCCACGCGCGTCATCGCTCAGGCCCGTGATTTCGTCGTCGGCATCATGGGGCATGAGCCGCACGGCCCGACCGTGGTGGATGAATGAAGATGACGAATCGCAATAAATCATGTCTGCCAACACATTGGACGGCACAATTTTGCTAGAGTGACACTTAATCTTACTTCTTTCCTCTCTCCACCTATGTTCGGCAAATCTTTCCTCGGAATGATCGCCGGTGTCCTCACGGTCGTCGGCGCTCTGAACTGGGGACTCATCGGCATCGGCGTCTTCATGAACCGGGACCTGAACGTCGTCCGCATGGTTGTCGGTACCGTTCCTGCGGCAGAAGCGGTGGTGTACATCCTCGTGGGCCTGGGTGCCGTTGTGGTGCTCTTCGAGTCCATGAAACGATAAGTACTGCGTTTTCCAGCAGAAGAGAGGCCGGCCCTGTGTTGGCCTCTTTCGTTGTGCAGGCGATTTGCATTTCCGTCGCGGCTCCACCGGCTTAGAGTGTCGAGCATGATCGATACACACTGTCATCTGGCCGACAAGCAGTTTGCCCGCGATCTTCCGGATGTCGTTGCCCGTGCCCGCACGGCGGGTGTGTCGCAGATGATCACGATTGCCGATGCGATCCCCGAGAGCCGCAGGTGTCTTGCGATCGCGGAGAAACGCGAGGGGGTCTTCTGCACGGTCGGCGTGCATCCTCACCATGCGAAGGACTGGAAGCCCGCAGATGCGGACACGCTCCGCGCGATGGTTGCCTCTTCGCCGAAGGTATGTGCCATCGGCGAAATCGGTCTCGACTATCATTACGATTTCTCGCCGCGCGAGGTGCAGCGGCCCGTGTTCCGTGCACAGCTTTCACTTGCACATGAGCTTCATCTTCCGTCCGTGGTCCACTGCCGCGAGGCGATTCGCGATGTTGTCGCCGATCTGAAGGGCTGCAATCTCACACGGGTGGTCATGCACTGCTGTACGGAGGTGTGGGAGGATGTTTCGGACCTTGTGGCGCGGGGCATCATGCTCTCGTTCACCGGCATTGCCACTTATCCGCATGCCGGGGAGATCGAGCGCGTGATCCGGGAATGCCCTCTTACGCAGATGATGGTGGAGACGGATGCGCCGTATCTGGCCCCCGTTCCGTACCGCGGCAAACGCAATGAACCCGCATTCGTCGTGGAGGTGGCGAAGCTCGTCGCGAAGATCAAAGGTCTTTCTCTCGAAGAAGTGGATCGCAGAACCACGCACAATGCTGTGGCGTTCTTCGGGCTCCCTTCGTAAGATGGCCGCAGTGCGCCCGTAGCTCAACTGGATAGAGCGTCAGCCTCCGAAGCTGAAGGCTGTGGGTTCAAATCCCGCCGGGCGCACCACGGATTCCACCCCGAGACGTAGAAGGTTGCTTGAGGTTTGTGTATTGTTGGCCGTGTTCTAAAGCGGGATGAGTACCCGCCTTCGTCCCGCACATGCAGGACTACGGACGGACAGGCAGGCAGTGTGCAGTATGCAAGCTTCCCAAGCTTGAGACGCGAGTTCGACCTGCCCGGCGAAGCTCGCAGAGCGAAGTCGGGTTCTCGTATTCCTCTCTGCAACGCAAGATGGCGTCTTTGCGCGTCATACAAAAATGCGTACTATGCGTTTGTTCTGGCGGGATTAGTACAGTGGTAGTATGCAAGCTTCCCAAGCTTGAGACGCGAGTTCGATTCTCGTATCCCGCTCCATACCAAAAACGCGAGCGCGAAGTGCGAAGGGTTTTTGGATGTGGACGGCTACCCTGAGCGAAGCGAAGCGTAGTCGAACGGGTATCCCGCTCCAAACGGCAATCGCCTTCTCAAAAACATCCTTTCTGACCTCCTCCAAGCCGCAATCGAGCGGTTCTAACGCACCGACCTCCTTCCGCATGGCCTCCCGCGCCTCACGGAAGCTCACGAAGGGTTTCGCAAGCTCAAAAGTCACCTCCCTATCCTTCAGTTCTAACGTCTGCCCGAGACGTCGGAGGATGCCGAGGCGTTCACCGGCGTCACGCTGGTAGCGTTCACGGACCCCTTCCAGGAACTGGACGCTGTCGAGGACGTCGTCCCGCCACGACTTCGCCGCCGCCTCGCGGTCCCTGAGCTTCTTCTTCACTCCCTTGAGATCGGCTTCGAGGCTCTTTCGCTTCTGCTCGAAGGACTCCGGCGTGAAGGCTCTCGGGTTCTCGATCCGCAGATCGAGGAGTTTATTGACCTTCTCCTCTGCCTTACACTCCTTCTTCTGGAGATTGAGGAGAGCCTGTTCGTAGAGCTTCCTCTTGTCTTCCTGGGAGCACTGGAGCTTCTTCAGTGACCATTCGATGATGGACTGCGGGAGCTCCGCAGCGTCGATGATCCTCACGAGCTGCTTCTCAAGCTCCGTGCGCTTCAGCCCTCCCCGCTGGCCGCACTCGCCCTCGCAGCGCCGTCGGGAGCAGCGGAAGTAGGAGTACTCCTGCGTGGCTCCCGTGCCCTTGAGCAGCTTGCGCTTCACGTCCAGGATCACCATGGACCCGCACTCGCCGCACCGGAGCAGACAGGCGTAGGGATTGTCGTGCGTCCGCTGCCGGGGCTTGCCCCTGCGCCCGAGGATCACCTGCGCCCTGTCGTACTCCCCGGCGGTGATCATGGGCTTGTGCCTCCCCTCCACGGTTTCCCCGCCCCACTCGAACTCCCCACGGGCAAGGAAGACGAGCTTGCGGCGCACGATGATCTCCTGAGTCCGCGCTGCCCCGTGCGGTACATCGTGACGTGCAATGCCCTCAAGGAAGGGTGGGATTGCAGCTTCGCCTACGTCCTCGTCTCTGCCTCCAACGTCGGCACGTCCCGTTTCGTTGAGCAGGTGATCGGGCGCATCCTGCGCATGCCCTACACCAAGCGGCGCAAAGCCGATGCCCTCAACGAATCCTACGTCTACACGAGCAGCAAGAAGTTCACCGAAGCGGTGAGGAAGGTGGAAGAAGCGCTCGTCGGGCAGGGCTACTCCAGGCAGGACATCAAGCGAGACAATGAAGACTACGTGCCGCCCTACCAAGCCAAGAGGCTCGCAACGGACGAGGAGATCATCCTGCCGATATTCCTGCTACGGGGAGAGCCGCTGGAATATCGCGACCTCATCCCGGAGGATTTCACTCTGGAGAAGCCGAAGGACTTGAAGGTTCTCCTCCAGGACCTGGAAACGCGCAGGACGAAGATCGACATCACCGAGGAAGGGGTGAAGCGGTTGGAGGAAAGAGCGGAAAAGCTCGCACACCTCTTCGCCATGGAGAACGAACGGACCCTCATCCAGTGGATTGCCCACCGCATCCAGGAGGAGCCGATCACCTTCGGCGACATCGCGAAGTTCGTGGATGGAGTCGTGAAGTCACTGCGGAAGACGCACGACCTCAAGACGCTCTACGCTTCCAAGTTTGCGCTTGTGACCCTCCTCGATCAGAGAGTGAAGCAGCAGCTCAATGACGAGGCGCAGCGACAGTTCACGAAGGCACTCAAGAAGGGTGACATCGAAGCGAGCAAGAAGGACGGGTGGCGATATCCGGAGACACTCACGTTGCTCCATCCTGAGGAGGCGCGGCTCAAGCGGCACCTCTTCGACCGCCACGACACCATGAACGAAGCAGAGCGGGAGGAGGTGGCAAAGCCGCTCAGTGAACATCCGGCGGTCGAGTGGTGGTTCCGCAATCCCGCCAAGGGTGAGGGCTTCTTCCTCCAAGGCTACCGTCCATCGCGCTTTTTCCCTGACTTCATTGCGAAAACAAAGGATGGAGAAGTGTGGATTCTGGAATACAAAGGCGAGCAGCTGGTCGGTTCCGCAGACTCAGATTACAAGGACGAGATCGGGAAGATCTGGGCTGAATTATGTGGGAAAATGTGTCATTTCTACATGGTGACAGAATCGAATGCGAAAGCCGTGCTGGACAAAATGCGTTGACGAATATGGACGACCTCGACATTCCGATCCTTCGCCGGGCTTACGAACTCTACAAGACGTTCCACGGCTTGCGCGGGTTCGTAGCGAAGGCCGACCGTTATACCATCTGGCAGCGGGCGGAGAATCTGATCCTCGATGTGCTGGAAGGTATCTTGCTTGCGAGTCAGCTCTCGAAACCTGAGAAGCTCCCGCATCTTGAACGGGTCAGTGTGAAGCTCAATGTTTTGCGCGTATTCCTGCGGCTCACCAAGGACACCAAGCTCCTCGATCTCAAAAAGTGCCTTCTGTTACAGGAAATCGTCGATGAGATCGGCAGAATGCTTGGCGGATGGATGAAGTCCGTGAAGGAACAACAAACTCTCCCTCTGTCCGGCTCGTTGCGAGAGAGAGAGAGAGAGAGAGAGAGAGTAGTTCGGGCCGGTGAGAAGGAAGTTCCGAGAGGCGGCAAGACCGATGTTCGGGTTGCAGTTGTCATCCCAGTTGTTGTTGACGTTGAAGCCATTGGCATCGAAGTTGCCGACGTTGACGCGGTTGCCGTCCGAGTCCTTTGTTGCTCATTCCCGTCCGAGGGCACCGGGAGTCGAGGTTTACCGCCTTTCGGCCTGTGTCCTCTTCCCCCTGTATTTCATTCGGGAGCAACCCCGCACATGCGGGATACCTCCGCTGAGAATGAGCAAGAAGTTCCTTCGTCTGAGCCCACTCGCTACCGCGCTCCGTAGAGGCACGGTACTCCGGCAGGTTGCCACCTACGCTCATCGCTTCGGTGATCGCAGAGACGAGGTGCACAGCGAGACGGAACCATAATCCCGGCTGCATGAGCGATGCACACTGAGAGCATACCAAAAGAACCTCCGCGAAAAAAATGTCGCGGAGGTTCAAGGTGTCAAGAAGCGCCAAGGCTTCAAGACTTCGAGGTTCGGGACTTCCGAGAGGCGGCAAGACCGATGCGCGGGTCGCAGCGGTCACCCCAGTAGTCGTCGACGCTGAAGCCAACGGCACCGAAGTCGCCGACGACGACGCGGCGGCCGTCCGAGACCTTGTCGGCAGTGCGCACGTAGCGATCCGGCAAGAGACGCTTGCCGGTCGCCAGTGCGTTGACGACGAGGAAAGTAGCGACGCTGCGCGTGGAGGGTACCTCTTCATCCTCCGTCAGGAGCTTCTCTTGATCTGTGAAGGACAAGTTGAAGGAGTCCGTGACGGGGATGCGCAGGAAGCGTTCCTGCGGGGCATCCGTGCGCTTCGCCCAGTCGTATCCGTCGTACCAGTCCTGCGGGTAGACGAGCTTCTTCTCGCGGACAACGGGCACGCTGCGCAAAATGATGAGCGGCGTGCCGGGGTCAAAGAAGCGGTAGACCCCGTTCTCGCACGTCACCCCCTGTGCGGCTGCCGCCAGCAGGGCTTGCAGTGCCGCTTGGAGCGGGTCTTGCTCGACCATCTCCACCACGCGGCGGAAGAGCGCTTCGTCGTGCGCCAGCGCGGCGTAGAACGCCTGCTCGGCTCCGACCTTGCGGCCTGTGACGACCACCTCGTGAATCAGACCGTGGTCCTTCCCGAACTCCTCAACGTCGCGACGCACCATGTCTTGAGACATGACACACCAGCCTTTCTGAAACGAGAAACTGTGTACCCGGAACGCCGGGTTCGGCTGCCTCGGATGAGACAAGCACCCTATGCCCGAAGAGGGCGCAAGATGCTTGTCTCTCATCCCTAAACCTTGACGATGCTCTGAAAGAACATCTAAGTATACTTTATAACCATAGAGCTCCTATGTCAATTCCGCGAAAGCCGCGACGGCAAGCGGCTACAATGCCGTAATGCAGGTTCACCGTAGCCTTTTTGAGCAGATTATATCCGCAGAAAACCTCTTCGCTGCGTGGGAGGAGTTCCGTAGAGGGAAGCAAAATCGAAAAGATGTGCAGGAGTTCGAACGGGAATTGGAGCAGAATCTCTTTCAACTGCATCGAGAACTCGCCGCAGGGACGTATCGGCACCGGCCCTACAGCGCGTTCACGATCTGCGATCCCAAACAGCGCCGCATTCACAAGGCGACCGTCCGAGACCGCATCCTGCATCACGCCGTCTTCTCGGTGCTCAACCCCATCTTCGAGCCCACGTTCATCGCTCATTCCTTCTCCTGCCGGGTGGGCAAGGGAACGCATCGGGCAGTGAACGCGCTGGATCAGATGCTCCGAAGCGTGAGCCGGAACACCACGCGCCCCTGCTTCGTTCTCAAGTGCGATGTCCATCAGTTCTTTGCGTCCGTCGATCACGACATACTCCTCCACATCCTCGCGAAACGCATCAAGGACGAAAAGACGGTCACGCTCCTGCGCGAAATCATCAGGAGCTTCGTAGCTGACATTCCCACCTCCTCCGTGCGGACAGGCATCCCCATCGGAAACCTCACCTCGCAGCTCTTCGCGAACATCTACCTCAACGAGTTCGATCAGTTCATAAAGAACACGCTCAGGATCAAGCGATATGCCCGGTACACGGATGACTTCGTGATTGTTGCCGGAAGCCGCAAGGAACTGGAGGCGATGCTTGTCTCGATCCGATCCTTTCTCAAGGAGCGGCTGCATCTTGCCCTCCATCCGCACAAAGTCACGATCCGCAAGTACGGCCAGGGCATAGACTTTCTCGGATACGTGCTCCTGCCGCATCATCGCGTATTACGACCGAAAGCGAAACGGCGCATGGTCCGAAGGCTCAAGGAGCGCATCGAGAACTGCAAGACGGGGCGTCTTCCGCCCGAGAGCGTCGAGCAATCGCTCCAGTCCTACCTCGGTGTCCTCTCACACGCAGATTGTTTCCGGCTGAGCCAAGACCTCCAGAATCAATACTGGTTCCTGCTCATGGAATAGGAGGAAATCAAAGGCATACCCGACCGATAACGGTTATCCCTGCGTATAGGCTTCGGAAAAATGGCAGATCTTTCCCTATCGTCACCGTATGCGTCGCTATGATCGGCACATTGATTTCCCTTCTCTCTTGCGATCATACGAACATTGTGACGACAGTGACGCTCTTTCTCGTACCTCTCTCTTCATGCCGGAACCAGGTTTGCCCTCTCCATCCGGTTGCGAATAGACTGGAAGAAGGAGCTCCACACCAAAAACGCGAGCGCGAAGTGCGAAGGGTTTTTGGATGTGGACGGCTACCCTGAGCGAAGCGAAGCGTAGTCGAACGGGTATCCCGCTCCAATTCAATTCTGAGAAAAGCCCATATTTATGAGCACTTGGATTGCCTCTTGCAGTTTGTCATGCATAACCAAGATGTAATCTTTTGAGTAAGTTGAAACAACGAGGATATTCATTCCCTTGTCTGCAATCGCAGCGCTCACTGCAGCTATAAATCCAACACTATAAAATGGAATTGAAACATTCAAGGCAACCAATGCGTATTCATCTTTGTTTCTCTCGATCAAAGACAGTGCTGACACATATTCCGCCCTTGTAACGACTGTGATTTCATCGGAATCTTTCGTAACAAGAAAATGGTCACCATTCGCGGGGAATGCTGCCACCTTAGCGTAAATGTAAGCACCGTCCACAACAGAGAACGTGCTTTGCCGAATGATTCCTTCTAATTCTGAGACCATAACTCCATTCTAGCACCCCAATGGGACCGATCGAACTTTTCCGTTATAGCCTCCCACAAGGAGCTCCAACATGGTAGATTGTGGCAATGACTGAGAGATTCACCCTCATTCCAGAGGCATATTTATTGCTGCGGAAAGGAAACAAAATCCTGCTTCTTCGTCGATATCAAACGGGATATGAAGATGGACAATACAGTCTCGTGGCAGGTCATATCGATGGCGATGAAACCGCGAGAAATGCCATGATGAGGGAAGCACAGGAAGAAGCAGGTATTGGTCTTTCGCCCGAAGATCTGAAATTAGTGCATGTGATGCATCGTAAGACCAACCCGGAGAGAATAGGATTCTTCTTTGCTGCTACGAAATGGAACGGCGATGTCCAAAATAAAGAACCTGAAAAATGCGATGATCTTCGTTGGTTTGAGATCACCGAACTTCCGAAAAATACAATTCCCTATATCCGAAAAGCAATCAGAGCTTACCTTGCTCAAGAAGTCTATTCGGAAGATGGATGGACTACTCTCGGTTCCGCATAAGCTTCAGTATCCCGCTCCAAAATATTGACGAAATACTGTAAGATGATAAATTGATGTTAATGCTTGGTAGACCAGGCAGGCGCCTCTCTTTGGTGAGAGGAGATACCAGCCCAGAAATGGGCGCACCAGTTCTCGTTCTGGCACGAATGACGAGACGTCAGGAGTGGGCCGACAAGCCGTACTCCAACTACCTGTGGGGCCTGGAATGCTAGGCCCCCAACTTTATGTGTTCCGAATAAGTTTCACTATCCCGCTCCACCCAGCTTCGTCCCCGCCGTCGCTTTCAGCTACGCCGCGGAGACTGCGTCGGGATTTCGTTAATCAAAGTCTCTGCCGAATGTCTCCGTGCTTGCCACTCACCGTTTACAGCCCCTATCCGTTATTCCACCAAGCGAGGAACTTCTCAAGGTAAAACAGGATGAAGCCGAAGACAATTCCAGCCAGAGACACGTAGATAGCCCTTTGATCTTCTGCCAGCGCTGCAAATGTATACGGTATGTGATTGTAGTTTTCCACATATCGGTAAATCAGAAATGCGCTGGAGCCAATTCCCATCAGCATTATGATGAAACCGACCAGTATGCCGAATTTGTATTGCTTATCAGTACGCTCGATTGTGACTGGCTGTCGCACTTCAATAACTCGCTGTTCAATCATTTTCTCCGGAGAACGAGGAGCGCCAGTATCCATCTGCGAGAGTTTTGTGTTTTCCATCACATATATTTTACACCCCAAAGTATTGGGATGTAAAGGAAAGTTGGCGGACGCGATACTCTGGTCGTGCCTCTCACAGCAGCGCAAAAGCTGGCCAAACGAATCAGAGAGCTTCACCTTGAGCATGGTTGGACGCAGGAGGAAGCGGCCAAACGATGCGGGATCAAGTACAAGTACTACCAAGAGCACGAAAGCGCCAAGCCGCGAGATATGCGACTCAGCACGATGGAGAAAATTGCGCGGGGATTTGATTCAACAATCAGAGACTTGTTCTAGTAATCCTATTACCCGTCGTGACAAAGATTATTGTTTTTCCAATCCGGTGCTTACAGAAAGAGTCCAGCTAGCTGTTTGATGCCGAAAATAAGAAGGCCGACAATACCAAGAACGATAAAAATAGTTGTTCCAATTCCAAGTACACGAGCCATTATCTCTGTTCGCTTTTCATACCGAATCAGGGCGTTCGTTTTCCTAATTTCTGCATCGAGCCATTCTTCAGTAGCATCACTGAAGTTGAATTCCTCACGATGAGGAATGGGATTCTTCCAAAGCCGTTGTAATTCGATTGTCTTTGTTATGTACAGTTGCTCTTTTTCATCGCGTGTCAGTTGCGCCATAAGAATGCGAGAAATAGTTTCCGAAGTTGTAATGAACGATATAGTAGCACAATTCTTCTCCATCTTTTTCTGATTAGAATTTTAGAACTCAAAGGCAAGAAATTCATAAAAGACTTTCACATTGCACTGAAAGATATGAAGCGATATGTGAAGGATCCTCGCTGGCTTTGGAATGGTCGAGACTTTGAGAATTTTAAATTGAGAGCTCGTGAAATATGGTCTCTATGGCTTCTTTGTGTTGTCTATAATTGGTTTGGAAGTACCGATCTAACTTTTGGTGAAGCAGACGATTGTGATGGTGTGATCGTTGATAAAAAGACTGGTGATTGCGTTCTTGTTGAGAATGTCGCTGCGATGGATTTTCCAGGTAATTCTTTACCCAGAGGCGAAGAGCGCATCATTCAGGCGGTAATGCATAAGGCGTTGCTGGGCGAAAAATATGCATCAGGTAAAATTTTAATCGTTTTTACAGATGGTGCGGGAAAATATGAGCCTAATAAAATAGCAAAAGCAGTAGATGGTAAGCACCATTTCGAGAGAATTTATCTCATTGGATTAATCACAGATAAGGACGGAACAGAATATTCTTACTCTGTATTGATGCTAAATAACACCAATGCTGAACTTGCAGTTGTAAGAATTAATCAGGATTTTACCGATTGGAAACTCATTGATGTTTCAAATGCATTTGCAGCACAATTCTTATGATTCAGTTCCGCATAAGCTCCAGTATCCCGCTCCAAAATTGCTATGCAATTTTGGAGCGAGGTTCGCCCGCGGGCGACCCGCTCCACCCGTCTCCGTTCCATGAGCGCATGGAACTCCGCCGAGGTTTCGCTATAACTATCCAGGCGGTGTGCTTGCGGGACTTCACCGTTCTCCGTAGGATTTCCACAACGCGGATGTAGCTCAGTTGGCTAGAGCGTCGCCTTGCCAAGGCGAAGGTCGCGGGTTCGAACCCCGTCATCCGCTCCACTCGACTCGGCCCTTTGGGGCCTCGCTCGTGGTCTGCGCACCTTCGGTGCTCCGACCAATTATTGAGAATTATGTAGAGTGCTCCGAGCGACTCCGAGTGCAGTCGAGGAGGAGTCGAGGGGCATATTCCGCTACCTCGTAGGGGTGTTTTCTGCGCGGGGGAGGGCAGGTAATCCTCTCGATCTAACGATCGATTTGTGCTATAATTTCCTGATGCGTCTGCGCGAATCTGCACTTTCGGCCATCCTCATTGTTGCGACATTCGCAACGCCTGCGGCCGTGCTGGGGCAGAATACCCTGCCGCAGCGCAATCAGGGGGGGATCGACCTGCTCGCACCGCTCGGGAATCAGACCAACATCGCGGTGCAGTCGGGATTCGGCACCTTTCTGTCGTACTTCAACGATGCCGCTGCGTGGCTGATCTACGTCGCCATGGGTCTCTGCGTGCTGTGGGTGCTGATCGGAGGATTCATGATCATGCTCTCGGCGGTGGACAGCGGAAAACGGGAGAAGGGGAAAGCACACATGATGTGGGCGATCACCGGCATGATCATCCTGCTCTTTGCCGGATTCATTCTGCGCACGCTCAATTCCTTGTTCTTCAAATGACACTCTCTGCGCTCTTCACGCGGCTGTTCTCCCTTCTGGCCACGACTGCTCTGGCGGCTGCGCCCGCACAGGATCCCTGCGTGGGGGTGCCCGGCGGATGTGCGCCTGTGAATATGATCACTCCTCTGATCCCCGTGATCGGTTCGCTGCTCGTGGGGCTTGCGGGGGGCGGTGCCGTGCTTTTTGTGGTCATCGGCGGCATTCAGATGATTCTGAGTGCGGGCGACGATGGCGCAGGCAACAAGGGCAAGATGTCGATGATCTACGCTCTCGGGGGATTCATGCTCGCGCTCGCCTCGCAGGCGATTGTCACCTTCGTGCACACACGCGTCTCGCCTCTGGCCGGAGCATCTACGCCGCACCTCGATTTCATGGCCGTGGCGGTCAGCGCCGTCCTGTCGCTGCTCAATGTGGCGTTCATCGGCATCGTCATCTATGCCGCGATCCTTCTGGTGATCGCCTGGGGAAAGCAGGATGCGTATCACAAATCGATGAACATGATCCTCTGGGCCATCATCGGCACGCTCATCATCAATGCCGCCAACGCGATCGTGCATGCCGTTCTCAATCTGGGCTTGTGACGCACTTTCTCTCCGTCCTCATCGGCCTGATCGCGGAACCGGCGCTGGCGGCCGATCCCGGCGTGTGGGGCATGTACTGCAATACGTTCGGTGCATGCGGCGGAGGGCAGACGTTTCTTCTGGATCTTGCCGGACGCACGGCCACGTTCATCTTTCAGCTGGTCGGCGGCGGAGCCGTGCTCGCGGTGCTCTATGGGTCCGTGAAGCTCATTTTCGGCGGCGAGGCGGCCAAGGACGAGGCGAAGAAGATCATCGAGTACGCGCTGGGCGGACTCGTTCTCGCGATCATGGGCTGGTCGATCATCTATTACGTGGAGGGGCTGCTCGTAAGCGTGACGGGGGGGTGAGGAGAGGTTAGGAAGGTAAGGAAGGTAAAGAAGGTAAGGAAAGCGAAGAAAGCGAGGAATGAAAAGAAGGCAAAGAAAGTAAGGAAAGCGAAGAATGCAAAGAATGCGAGGATCGTTGTGCTAGGCTGTGTGAGTATGTCGCGCCAATACATCACCCTTCGACTTCGCTTCGCTTCGCTCAGGGCAAGCCACAAGTTCTGATTCTTTCATTTCTATGCGTCAGTACATCACAACGGCTATTGATTATCCGAATGCGGCTCCGCATATGGGGCACGTGATGGAGAAGGTGCTGGCCGACGTAACTGCGCGGTGGTTCCGCTTACGGGGGGACGATGTGCGGTTTCAGATCGGCACCGACGAGCATGGGGTGAAGATCCAGCGCAAGGCGCAGGAGGAGAAGGTCGAACCGCAGGCACTCGTGGACCGCAACGTTCCTCTGTACATCGATCTCTATCGGCGATTGCAGATTTCTTCCGACTTCTTCATCCGCACGACGGATCAGAAGCGCCACTGGCCGACCGTGCAGGCGTTATGGAAGAAGCTCGTCGCCGCCGGCGTCCTCGAAAAGCGCACCTATACCGGTCTCTACTGCGCGGGGTGCGAACGTTTCATGACGGCGCGCGATCTCACGGAAGGAAAGTGTGCGATCCACAATGCCGTGCCCGAGGAGGTGAGCGAAGAAAATTATTTTTTCCTGCTGAGCAAAGATGCCTCTTGGCTCAAGAGCCTGCTGACGAAGAAGAAAGGCGGCCCGCACAGCGAGGCTCGCCCTTCGGGCGGCTACGCCATCGTGCCCGCCTCGCGTGCGCAGGAAACCCTGTCGCTCATCGAACAGGGGCTGGAGGATGTTTCTTTTTCGCGTCCCAAGTCCAGTTTGAGCTGGGGCATCCCCGTTCCGGATGATCCAGACCACGTGATGTACGTGTGGTGCGACGCGCTGACGAATTACATTTCGGGATTGGGCTACTTCACGGATCATGAGGAGAACCAGTGGTGGGAGGATGCCGAGGTGACGCACGTGATCGGCAAAGACATCGCACGGTTCCATGCGCTCATCTGGCCGGCGATGTTGAAACATGCCGGTGTGCGCATACCGGATCGCCTGCTCATCCACGGGTTCCTCACGAGCGAGGGGCAGAAGATGAGCAAGTCGATCGGCAACGTTGTGATGCCCGAGGAGGTCATGAAGCATTTCAACGGCAACCCCGATCCGCTCCGGTTCTATCTTTCGCACGAGATTCCAGTGGGGAATGACGGGGATTTCAGCTGGAAGCGGATCGACGAACTCTACGACGCAATGCTCCGGAACAAGATCGGCAATCTTCTCAACCGTGTTCTTGTGCTGCTCAAAAAAGAGGGCGGGATGCTCTCCGCGGTCGGGAAGGATCCCGCGGGCGGTGCATGGAAAGCCTATGCCGCTGCCATGGATGATTTCCGTCTTTCAGATGCCATTCAGGAGGCGGTGAAGATCGCCGTGGGGGCGAACGAGTACATCGATGCGCGCAGGGTGTGGGCGCTCCCCGCGGCAGAGAAGACTGCGGAGCTCTCCAATCTTGCCGAACGGCTGCGTCATATTTCCCTGATGCTTCTGCCATTCATCCCCAAGACCGCACAGGAGATTGCCCGCCAGCTTCAAGTGCCGTATGCGGAGAAGATGCTCGTAAAAGACTTCCAAATCACGCCGGAGATGAGGAAATGGGGAGGGCAAAAAGACTGGAAAAAAGTTGGGGAGCCGCGTATCCTTTTTGCGCCACTTTCCTAAAAGAAAGGTGTGACGGAGTAGGGAATGCGAAACGTCCATCGGTCCGGCGGTCAGAGATTCCGGAGAGGGAGTGTGCTTCTACTTTCTTCCCCCTCTTTCTATGTTCGATCCCATGGCGGAACTCACGGGCGGCGCGCCGCAACAGGACAGCGGTTCATTCGGCGGCGGTAACGGCGGCGGCAATCGCCAGTACGCCGACGAGATCCACTCGATCACCATTCACGCGCGCCAGCGGACCTTTTACATCGATCTCAAGCAGTCGGGCAACGGCAAGTTCTTCAAGATTTCTGAGAAGAGCCGCGGCGGCCGCAAGACGACGATCATGTTCGATTCCGAAGATCTGGAGCAGATCATCGTGGCATTGCAGGAGATGAAGACCAAGCTATAAGAAACCGACGAAACCGAAGATACCGACGATACCGAGGAGTTCATTACAAAGCGCTCCTCGGATTCTTCGGTTTCTTGGCATCCTCGTTTTCCTCATTTCGCATGTCCGCGAAGCCATGCCTTGCCGCTCATGGGCTTGCGGCCCGGTGATTGCACGCTCAGGACAAAGAGCGTCCGGCCGTCCTTGCACGGAATCTCCAGCGCTTCGGGTTCCGCTACGAGTGCTGTCTTCAGAATTTTCACGCGTTCGCCCCCGAAGGGAGCCGTCACGCCCGGCCAGGGAGTGAGTGCACGCACACGGCGGTGGATCTCTTCGGCGGTCATCTCCGCGGGGTTCACCTCGCCGTTGGCGCGCGAGAGTTTGCGGCAGAACGTGGCCTTCGATTCCTCCTGCGCGGCCGGCACAAATGGTTTGGTGAGCGTCTCAACGAGGAGCTTGCCACCCATCTCCGCGAGCAGAGCGCTCAAGCGCTCGGCGGCTTCATCGGGTGACAGCGGTATGCGCTCTTGCGCGAGGACGGGTCCGGCATCGAGTGCCTGCACCATCATCTGTACGGTGACGCCGGTCTCGCTGTCGCCTGCGAGGATTGCGTGTTGCACGGGGGAGGCGCCCCGCCAGCGCGGCAGAAGCGACGGATGTACGTTTACGGCTCCGAGGCGGGGCAGGGCGAGCAGGGCGGGCGAGAGGATCTGCCCGTAGGCGACGGTGACGAGAACGTCACAGCTTATAGCTTGTAGCTTATAGCTTATAGCCTCATCATTGATGTTCTCTGGTTGGATGAACGGGAGGCGGTGCGCCTCGGCGAAGATTTTCACCGGCGGCGGCGTGAGCACCTGCTTGCGACCCACGGGCTCATCGGGCTGCGTGATCACGAGGTTCACTTTGAAGTCCTGCGGACGCTCCAATAGTGCTCGGAGTGACGGCACTGCGAATTCCGGCGTACCGCAGAAGATGATATCTTTAGGAGGCATTGGATCCAGTGTAACACTGATGAAGAACGAGATCTGTTTCAGGTTTCAAATTTCAAGATGGCCTTTTTCAAAACTGTAACCTGTAACCTGCTAACCTGTAACCTGCAACATGTCGTCCCGTCGTCCCGCCATGATCGGCTCCGTGGTTCGCGAAGTCGTCGCCCCGCTTCTCAGGGAGTGCCCTCCGGCCTGTGGTATCGTTTCGCTGACAGAGGTGGAGGTGTCGGCGGATCTTTCGTATGCGACCTGTCTCATCAGTGCGCTCGCGGTTCCGGATCAGGCCGTTGCGTTCCTCGTTTCGAGACTCAGGGATCTGCACACGGCGCTCGGACGCGCACTCCAGATCCACCGTGTCCCCAAGATCCGCTTTCGTATTGACCCGCGCTCGGAACGGGGTGCGAGAATCGATAAGTTGCTGGGGTGAAGCACAGGTTATTGCGTTTCTTCTTCGATTTCCCTTTTCCACCTTTGTCGCGACAAAGGTGGAGCCAAAGCGCTGACGCGCCAACGCCCACTCTGCCCGGCCCTGTGCTTCCTCGTCGGCTCCTACAGGGATTCGGAGCCGACTCGTCGGCGCTTCGCGGCAGGGCCTTCCCCTTCACCCCCCGTGTCGCGCCCCTCCCGTTTGTTGTTTGTGTTTTTGTTTTATTGTGGTCATTATTGATCGACATATAGTTGCCAGATGACAGTCACTTTCTTCCCGCAACTCGAAGCGTGTTGCCCGGAAGGGCGGGAGCGATACACTTCCTCCCTTTATTGCCGAGCATGATAGACACCGCACTTTCCTCACGGCCCCTCACCCTACCCTCTCCCTGCGTGCGGGGAGAGGAGATGCGGAAAAGTGAAGACGATTTCCGCCGATTATTGGGGCCCGGTGATTCGTCTATTTCGTATTCTCATTAGTATGATCCTGCGCAAAGACGCCGAGCAGATGCGTTCCATCCTCTCCCAAGCGAAGAGGATCCTCTGCATCTGCCATCGCAATCCCGACGGGGATGCGGCGGGGGCGCTGCTTGGGGGAGGGATGCTCTTCGAATCCCTGTGGCCGCAGACTCCCGTTTCGTTCCACTGCATCGACGGCGTTCCTGCGGGACTCCAATTTCTTCCTGCCACAGCCCGTGTGCAGGGAGCCCCGGTTCTGCAGGAGGGGGACCGGGTCGTGTTCTTCGATTGCGCCGAACCCAAACTGACCGACATGCACCAGTCGCACCCCGCGCTCTTTGACGGGACTATTCCTTCCATCGTCATCGATCACCATCCCGACAACACCCGTTTCGGTACGCTGCATCTGGTCGATCCCTCTGCGGCCTCCTCCTGCGAAATCGTCGTGGATATCGCCGATCAAGTCGGCTGGACGCTCACGCCGGACATCGCCACCTGCCTGCTCACGGGCGTGTACACGGATACGGGCGGGCTCCTGCACAGCAACACCACGTCCACGGTCTACCGCACGGTCGCGCGCCTGCTCCGTGCGGGGGCGAAGCGGCAGACCATCGTGCAGGCGGTGTTCCGCACGGCGCAGGTTTCCACTTTGCGGCTCTGGGGGCGGGTGCTCGAGAATATCCAGATCACCGAGGAGGGCGGGGCGGTCTCGGCCGTCCGCGAATCGGACTTCCGTGCCACAGGCGCTCATTACTCCGAGCTGACGGGGGCGATCGACTACGTGAATGCCGTGCCGGGCATGCGGTTCTCGATGGTGCTCTCGGAGCGCGGCGGCGCGGTGAAAGGCTCGCTTCGCACTCTTCGAGATGACGTGGATGTTTCCGCAATGGCGGGCACCTTCAGCGGCGGCGGGCATCGCCGGGCGGCGGGGTTTTCGGTCCAGGGGGCGCTCAAGCCCGAGGTGCGGTGGACGGTGGTTGAGCCGGAGGCGGCGAAGAACGGAGAGGAGGCGTGAGGCTTTTTCTTTGCCTGTTTTGATTTTTTTGCCTCACCCCCGACCCCTCTCCCCACCCGCACCACTCGCCTGCCGGGAGAGGGGAGTGCCGCATGTGCTTGCAATGGTCAGCAATACCGCCGAGAGCTCGTGAATAATTTGTGCATTGGTGAAGTGCAGAATAGTGAGCCTTCTTTGTCGCAAGGCTTCTGTCTGTCTTTGTCTTTGCCTCACCCCCGACCCCTCTCCCCACCCGCACCACTCGCCTGCCGGGAGAGGGGAGTGCCGCATGTGCTTGCAATGGTCAGCAATACCGCCGAGAGCTCGTGAATAATTTGTGCATTGGTGAAGTGCAGAATAGTGAGCCTTCTTTGTCGCAAGGCTTCTGTCCGTTCCCGATCATATTCTTGCTGGTGTATGTGTACTCCTCCGTCAATCTCAATGACGAGATCCCGTTCAATGCAGAGAAAATCCACGACGAACCACTCGATGGCGACCTGGCGGCGGAATTTGAGTCCGGCGCACTTTCGATCACGCAATGCTTTCCAGAGGATTGTCTCTGCCTTCGTCATTCTTTTTCTAAGCTGCCGTGCGTACAGGATTTTTCTCCTTCGCCGTTGTTTTCTCGTTTCTTCATCCTGCATAAAGGGGCAAATCCTCAATCAAAAGACCTGACAGAGACAGGGAATTCCCCCTCTCCGGGGAGGATCGTTTGGCAGGTGCGGAGAGGGGGATAAAAGGGGGTGAGGCAAAGTAAGAATTGGTATCCGCGCATGACAAACCCCCAACACCGAAGTGCTGGGGGTTGTCTTTGGTTGCTTTCGGAGTGCGATGCAGATTGCTTCTTGCGAAGCTTTGTTTCGGGCCGATCTGCGCGGCCACGTCTTGAAGATCAGCCTCCGGGCGATCCAAAAATCGTCCCGAGTGCTGCATCCGCGGTTTCGAGCAGTTCCGCTCGAGTCTGTTTCGACTCGAGCGGGCGAAACCTTGTCGTGATTTTCTGCTGGTCTCTTGGCCAGTGGCTGGTGCCGAAGGCACCGGTCACGGCCAGGCACACCCGGATGGATGCGCCCCAGTCCTTGGTGGTCTGATCCACCAAGAATTGGGCAGGACAAGCCAGCCGGGAAGCCTGACTCAATTTTTCTTGGATCTGCTGGGGGTCTTCGAGACCCCCGATGTACTCGAGGAGGGGCTTAAGCTGCTCCATCGAGTATGGCTGGAGGTAGCCACGATCGACCAGTTGGCCGATCGTCATCTCCGCCATGACTGTTCCGGAGGGAGCAGGATTCTCCGATAATGAGAAGTCTACACGGAGGAGGCGGTTGACCCCCTCCGGAGCGCCACAGTGATTCCACTGCACGCCTCTTTCCCCGAATTGAACAGCCGTTTGTCCGTACTCAATATGTAGCGTCGTATTCATGGCTCCCTCCTTTCAGAGGTTTATTTCGGTCCCGAGCCGGGGGCCGCCCTTTGCAGGGAAGTTGTGGTTGGTTTCCTCACACTGAATTCATCGCGTAAACCCAAAGTGAGGAAACCGAGCCACTTCATTGCACTCCGTTGCTTCCAAAGACCTTGCCAGGATGGTGATCCTAGCAAGGTGCATTTTACATATAATCTAGAATTTGTCAAATATCCCTCAATTATCAAATAAATGAGATTCTGTTCATTTCTTCGTATTCTCTTCGGCTGCCGCTTCGCCGGCATTCGGCTGCGTATTCTCCGGTGTCTCGGCGGGAGGAACCGGCGGCGAGGCATCCGCCGCGTTCTCCGTCGCCTGCTCGGTTTCCGCTTCCGCAGTAGCAGAAATAGCGGTGTCTGCAGGAGCAGATTTCGGTTCCCCCGTGGACATTTCAAATGTCGTTGCCGTGGGTTCCAAAGCCGGTGTCGCGGATGGGGTCACATCCGGAGGGATGAGGGGTTTCTTCTCTTTGTTCTTCTCCTCCCGCTTGTAGTTCAGCATGGCGGCCACCTCCTCCGGCTTCGTGGTGATGATGGATTGCTCCTTCGGGCTTGCGACGACCTGAATCGCCACGTGCTTGTTGCCGGCGAAGAAGAGTCCCTGTCCCACGTCCGAGTTGAGGAGCAGGTATTTCTCGCCGTCCGTCAGGTAGAAGAGCTTCTGCAGGTTGTCGACGGCCGTGGCGGATTGTTTGAGCAGGATCTGCAGCGCGGCGTTGGTGATGATGGGCTTGCCGTAGGGCGAATTGACGAAGTCCTCCACGTCCTGCGTGATCGTGGTGACGCCCAGCCAGTACTTGCGTGCGCGTTTGATGAGGCCGTACAGGAAGCGCGCGGAGTCCTCGTGTTGCATCAGGTTCCATGCCTCGTCGATCACGAGGAAACGTTTCTTGAAGTCGGCGCGGATGCGGTTCCACAGGAAGTTCAAGACGACGTACATCGCGATGGGACGCAGCTGTTCCTCCAGATCGCGGATCTGGAAGACGATCATGGTGTTATTCAGTTCCACGTTCGTCGGCTGATCGAAGAGGCCCGCGAAGCTGCCTTCCGTGTACTTCTTGAGCGTCTGGGCCATGTGTTCGCCGCCCTCCGTGGTCTTGAGCACGTCCACCAGGTCGCCGAGGGTCGGAGGCGTGATTTTGGACGGGTCGGGCGTTTGGAGCGTGATGCCCTTGAGTGCGTAGGTGTCGAGAATCGCCTTGTCGAGCACGCCGTCCTCTGCGGGCGTGAGGGTTCCCAGCATGAGCTTGAAAAGTCCGTGGAGCGTGATGGCCGCGGAGCGCAGCGTTTCGCCGGTCAGTGCCTCGTCGCCGCGCACGGCCTTGGGCAGGTCGAACGGGTTGATGCGGAAGCTCGATTGCAGTGACAGCGGGATGAATGTCCCGCCGACGGTTTTGCACAGCTCCACGTACTCGTTCTCCGGATCGATCACGAAGACGTCGGTTCCGAACATGAGCGAGCGCAGGATTTCCAGTTTCACCGTGAAGGATTTTCCCGCGCCGGAGGTGGCGAAGACGGTTGCGTTCGCGTTGGGCAGGTCGAAGCGGTCGAAGATGACCAGTGAATCGTTGTGACGGTTGATGCCGTACAGGATGCCGTGATCATCGGTGAGATCGGGGCTCGAGAAGGGGAAACTCGTCGCGAGCGGCGACGTGTTCATGTTGCGGTTGATATCCAGTTCGTCGAGACAGAGCGGCAGCGTCGAGATCCAGGCGTGCTCCATCTGGAACATGGCCGGTTTCGTGAGCATAAGCTTGCCGCCCAGAATGGATTCCATGTCCGTCTGCAGCTTCTTGAGCTTTACCGCATCCTCCGCATAGATCGTGATGTACATGCCGAACTGGAAGAGTTTCTCCCGGCCGCGTGCCAGCAGATCCCGGAGTTCCTCCGCATCCTGCAGCGCCGCTTCGAGGGCCGGATCACGCACGATACCGCGTTGTTCCAGCATGCGGATAGAGGAGCGCATTTCGGCCACTTTCTTCCGGAGCATCTTCAGGATGACTTTGTTGCTTGCCGGATAGATGTACTGCGAAATCTCCATCTGCGCGTCAAAGTTGAGTGTCTCTGAAAGCCAGTTGGGGAATGCATAGTTGGGCCAGTTGTAGACAAAGAGCGTGCGGGAATGCAGATCATTGAGGACCAGCTCGTCGCGCTTCACCTCCATGCCCCCCGGAGCGATGAGATCGAGGGTTTTCTGCAGCCCCTCCTCGTAGCGGCGCAGCGCCACGCGCTCATCGGCGGTGAATTCCCGCTCACTGTCTTTGGCATTCATCAGGGCGTCCTCGGCGGCTTTCTGGATGCCCAGAAGCTCATCAATCGCCAGAAGCAGGAGGTTTACGTATGCGGGCCGGGAGGGGGAGGCCTGGGAAGGCATAAGAAATCCATTCATTATAGCAAAATCCGGCTTTTGGGGCAATCCTTCCTTTCTCTCAAAAACCCCACCAGGACGCTCAGAACGGGAAGTTTCCTCGGCTGGATGCACCCTGTATGAGTCCAAGGTCTTTGAGACCCTGCGGATCGGTGATTTGCAGACCGGAGAGCAAAATCTCGCGGTTTGTGCCGATGGCAGAAAGACGCTTTTCCGCGAGTGCAAGAAGATCTGTCAGCTGCTTCTGTGAGGATTTGGTCTGTGTCTCCTTGAGTGTCGTTTCCGAGAGGGCGGTTTGCGCTTTCGTAAGTTCCTGCTCTTTTGCTCCGGCGGTGGCATAGTCCTTGGCTTTCACGGCGGCACTCTGTTCGCGGGTGATGCTGCTCACCGCGGTGCGCTGTTCCTTCTTCTGGGCGGCAATGGTTTCGAGCGCCGCCTTCAATTCCTCGTTGCGACGCTTACCGTTTTCTGTAGCGTTGGCCAGCGCTTCGACGTAGCGGTCCAGCGCCTCCAGCCGGTTGTCACTTCGGTTGAGCACATCGATGACATTCACGGATATCGCATCGCCGAGCGTCTGGAGCAGGGTGAATGTTTCGTCGCCCAGTGGTTGCTCCTGTGCACGGACGATGCGCAGCAGATCTTCGATCCCCCGCACGGCGGATGCGGTTGGCAGAAAGAGCCGCTGTGCGAGATAGACCGAAGCAAAGACACCGAGAGTACCGCTCGGGCGCGGGTTTGAGGGGTTTTTGGCAAGGGAATCCAGCACAAATGTGGCGCTCTTACCTCCGCTGACCGGCTGGGGGGAAGTCGGTACAGACGAAGACGTGCAGCCACTCAGGATGACACCGGTTACAGCCAGGAAAACGATCCTGTTCTTCACAGAATTGCATTGTAGTCCTTCTGTATTCTTCAGCACAACAGAGCAGGATTTTCATCCTGTTGAACACAGGAATTTTCCAGATGGTGAAAAATGCCATTTCGCGCACATTTTGTGTTCAAAACATGAAGATTTTTTGTATGCAAGATCAAATTTTGTTTTCATCTCGCCTATCGGGTTTTTGGTGCTACATTTGCGTCGATTCCTGATCATAACTTTTGTTCATCACATTGTTTTCCTTTCATGTTCGTGGAGCTAGCAGAAAAGGCAAGAATTGCGCTTTGTGACAAGTATTCCCTCACGGAGCTCACCGTGGAATGGAGGCGTCCGCAGGATAAGTCACACGGCGATGCAGCGACGGCCATTGCGCTGCAGTTAGCCAAAAATTTGAAAAAAAAGCCGCAGGAGGTGGCACAGGTTCTCTGTGATGTGCTCAAACAGTGCGCGACCGTCGAGAAGGCGGAAGTGGCGGGGGCAGGGTACGTGAACGTGTGGCTAACACCGGAGGCGCTGATTGCGGAACTGCGCAATACAGAAGCGGCCTGCGTTGCCAGGCCGCAGAAGAACGGCCCCGTCATCATCGACTATTCGCAGCCGAACATCGCAAAGCCCCTGGGGGTCCACCATATCCTTTCCACGGTCATCGGCCAGTGTCTGTGCAACATACATCGACATCTGGGGTACTCGGTTGTCGGGTGGAACTACATCGGAGACTGGGGGACACAGTTCGGCAAACTGGCGGTGGCGTGGAAAAAGTGGAGCAAGGGCAAGCCCGTGCAGGAGCACTCCCTCGACGAGCTGCTGGAGCTCTACGTGCGTTTTCATGCCGAGGCAGAGAAGACCGCTTCGCTGGAGGATGAAGCGCGTGCCGCATTTCTGAAGCTGGAGCAGGGTGACAAGGAGCTGCGCTCGTTCTGGGAGGGAGTCGTTCGCGTCACCAAATCATCCCTCGCATCGATCTATGAGCGGCTGCATGTGCGGTTCGACACCGACATCGGCGAGAGTTTCTACGAGGACAAGATGCAACCTATTCTGGAGGAGGGGAGAAAGAAGAAGGTGTTCGTTCCGGGGAAGGAAGGCTCTCTCATCGTCGAGTTTAACGAGGCGCAGAAGCTTCCGCCCTTTCTCGTGCAGAAAGGAGACAGTGCCTCGCTCTATGCCACGCGTGATCTGGCACAGATCCGCTACCGCATCGACACGTACCATCCTCAGGCGATCCTGTACGTGGTCGACGTGGCGCAGCAGCTGTACTTTCAGCAGCTCTTCAAAACGGTGGAGCGTCTTCAATGGAAGCTTCCGCTGCTCGAGCATGTGGTCTTCGGGCGCATGCGCTTTGCCGACCAATCCATGAGCACGCGCAAGGGAACGGTGCTCAAATTGGAGCACGTGCTCGATGAGGCGGTGGCCCGGGCCGCGGAGGTCATCGCAGAGCACAGGGATTCCATTCAGACCGATGACGAAAAAGCGCTCGCCGAGATGATGGGAACAGGGGCGCTCGTGTACGGCATTTTGAGCCAGAACCGACGGATGGATCTGGTCTTTGACTGGAAGAAGGTACTCGCACTCGAGGGCAACAGCGCGCCGTACCTGCAGTACACGCATGCACGGGCCCACTCGGTATTGCGGAAAGCCGGGGTGACGGATCCGGCCGCTCCGGAAAAAGTGCCCGCGCTTACCGTTCACGAGAGATCGCTCGTCGGAACGCTCTTGAGGTTTGCGGAAGTGCTCGAGGATGCACGTGCCCAGCGAATGCCGCATACGCTTGCCAATTACCTGTGCGAGCTCTGTCAGGAATTCAATTCCTTCTACAACACAGAACCCATTCTCAAAGCCGAAGGAGCCACGAAGGCCCTGCGGCTTTCGCTGACGGCCCTCTCGGTCCGGGTGCTGAAGACCGGAGCCGAACTCCTCACCCTGCGCGTTCCCGAACGCATGTAATTCCTTCCCTCGTCCTACCCCCTATCCCTACCCCCTCGTATCATGTCCCGGTATTATCAGCCTCCCCGTCGTTCCATGGCTGCCGTCACCACCCGTTCGTTCATCGCGTTCCTCCTGATTGCCTCCTTTGGCATTTTGTTTGCGGGATGCGGGCCCTCTTCGCAGGAGCATGCGGACGATTTTTCGTTTACCGCCGAGGATCTCGCGCGGTTCAGGGATCTGGCCAAGCAGGCCGACATGTCGGGATCGGGAACAGCTGTCACGTCGGAGGGCGCATCGGGGGCCATCATGGAGCTGACGACAGGGCAGAAGCTCCCCACGGAACCGCCGGTGCTCGATCTTTCGCTCATGAAAACCTACGACGCGGTCCGCGCCGGTCCGGGGATGACGAGTAAGGACACCTATCAGGTCACCAACGAGTTCTTGAACGTGCGTTCCGCTCCCAATGTGACGTCGACACAGATGGCGCGGCTGCTGCGGGGCGATGCGGTGACGGTGCTGGAATTTGTCGATGCGGCTTGGGCGAAAGTGCGGATGGTGGACAACCGCGAGGGGTACCTTTCGCAGCGTTACATCGCCAAGATCGTGTCGGAGGAGCAGCTGAAGAAGGAGAAAGAGGCGTTTGCCGGTCAGTACTACGTGAATTTCGGTTTCGTCAACGTCCGCAAGGGGGCCGACAGTGACAGCGAAAAGCTGGGCGAACTGCCGGGGCAGTCCTTCGTCAAACCCGTCAGCCACGACGAGAACTGGGCGCGGATTTCGTTCCAGGGCAAGGAGGGCTACGTGGCCATGCAGTACCTCTCGCCGTTCCTGCCCAATTTCCTCGTGCGGCAGAACACCTTCACGCTGCCGATCCTGCACTACCGTCTGGCCCAGCAGGGCACGATGGCCGCGCTTGCGCGGCATCTGCCCAAGCTCAAGGCCGAAGGGGTGTCGTTTCTCACGCTGGATCAGTTCGCCGATCTGCTTTTAAAGCAGCAGGAGAAAGATATCCGTCTGCCGCCCAAAGCGGTGGTCATCGCGGTGTCGGATATCACGGCTCAGAACGTGCGTGAGGTTTCGGATGCGCTCACGGCGGCGGGCGTTAAAGCGACGCTTTTCATTCCGACCAAGGAGCTGGGCCTCTCGGGTATCACCGAAAAGACGCTCTTGACCCTGCTCGCCAACGGGTTCGATCTGGAGTCGGGCGGACATACCGGTGACGACCTGCGGTCGCTCACCAATGCGCAGGTCGAGCTGGAGCTTGCCCAGAGCCGCAAACTCCTCGAGGATTACACGCACGGGCAAGTGCGCATTGTCGGGTATCCCGAAGGGGGCGTGAACGATCGTGTGGCCCAGTATGCCGCACAGGCGGGGTATCTGCTCGGGGTGAGTGTGGCGCCCGATCGCACCTTCCAGCGCGAACAACTGCTGCGACTGCCGAGTTTCCTCGTATCGCCGACAGCCACGGATCAAGAGGTCATGACCATGGTGAAGGGCCAGTAGCCGCTCACTTCGGCTGCAGCTTCTGATTGATCTGATTGAATTCCTTCATGAAGTCGCTCACCGCGTTCTGCTGTGCCACTTTTCCGGCCTGCTCGGCAGCCATCGAGGTGATCTTCTGCAGCAGCTGATCGCCGTACTTGATGGTATACCACGTGAAGAACACGACGATGGCGATGGGGACGAAGCCGATGATGGTGCGCACAAAACCGCCGATGGTGCGCAGCCGGTCACGGCGGTCCATGCGCTTCAGGATGACGAGAATCTGCTCGAGTTTGTCTTGGGGGGGTTTGGGAGAAGTGGGTGGCATGGAAACATCATACCCCCTCACCCTACCCTCTCCCAATGGGAGAGGAGGGCAGGAAAACGTTCGACTCCATTGCTAGAATCCGCGGCGCCACTTGCGGATGAGTTCGAAGGCGCGAGTGAAATGGTAGCGTGCGGAGAGAGGGAAATCCATGCAGTGCGCGAGTGGCAGCAGAGAGCCGCCGAACCCGGTCTTGAAGAGTGTGACGCCGGAGAAGGGATGATTGTGATCCGTGATCGTCGGTGCGCCGTCGGCATCCAGCGTCACAGGGGCAATGCCCCAGAAGTTGTACACGCGGTCCCCGCGCTTGAGCGCATCGCGGATGGCCGTCCATTGCAGCAGGTAGCTCGTCGGGACCTTCGAGAGGCGGTGCGTGGAGGCGCCGTGGTGGTAGCTCGTTTCGCCGAAGGCGTGCATGTGGATGGAAGCGGCAGCCACTTCGCCCTGAAAGCGCGCGAGGTAGAGCGTGCATTCCTTTCGCTCGGCGAAGCGGCGTACCTGAGCGCGGAAGAAGGCATTGGTGTACGGGGTGAAGCCGTGACGCTGGCGGGTCTCTTCATGAAGAGCAAGAAAATGCTCGATATCCCGGTTGGGGTCGGCACTCGCTTCCACGGTCACACCATCCTTCTCGGCGCGGCGGATCAGGTTTCGGGTGGTTTTGCGCATGGCCATGAGGAGTTGTTCCTCTGTTCGAGCTTGTAGCTGGTAGCTTGAAGCTTGTAGCTCGGGACTCCACGGATCCGGTTTTACGAGCGGCAGGTACCAGAGGTGCTCGGCGAGGAGGTGCAAAGGTGATGAGATCGCAGTACGCAGTGAGCAGTCAGCAGTAAGCGGCCAGAACGGACTCATCCGAATGAAAGCGCACCCTTGGCCACGAGCGATTCGCATGAGTTCTTCAAGGAGCATTTCAACGATCTGCGCACTGCTTTCTGCTGTCTGCTTTCTGCTGACCACGGGGCCGTAGGGGATCATCAGATGCCGTCCTCTGCGGGCATGCACCACGATGGCAAGACAGACGGCCTGGATCTCGGAGCCTTCACGGACTTCCAGACGTATGGGTTCCTGATTCGTATCGCGGTACACCTCGCCCATGGTCCAGCTTTGCAGAAAGGGGCGGAACGGCTGTCGTGCGAGGAAGGCGTCCCACGAAGCAGCATCAGTGGCTGTGAATACTTGCATTCAAATGAATGTTACCACGCGGAGCAAGGCATTTCTTGTTCTGCGAAGGGATGACCTATGTGTTCCAGCTCTCCGTTTTGCATTTGAAAAGTAAGCAGGAAGCGCAGGCGATTCAGTGCCTCCTCGGATGGTGCTCTGACTTCGAAGCCGCCATCTCTTTCGACCCCATCAACACGGATCGTCTGAGCAATGTCCGGGAGATGCCCTTGAATGATGCTTTCCACACGCTGCCGGCACGCATCACCGAGCGCATGATCCTTCGTGCCTCCGGTGGGACGGAGATTCATCAGCCATGAACCTGTATCAGTAGTTTTCTTCATAGAAGAGAATTATTCTCTATTTTTTTTGTCTGTCAAGGATTCCCGAAAGCTCTCTGACGAGTTCTGAGGCCAGTTTTTCGGTCATCGTCGGGTGCGTGGGGAGCGAGAGGATCTGCCCAGCTGCGGCCTCGGCCGCGGGATCGGAGCCTGGAACGTAGCACTCGTGTTCCATGGCGCTTCCCGGCGGGCAGATGACGCATCCCGACCATCCGTCCTGCAGATGGATGTTCTTCTGTTTGAGTGCGCGGCGGATACGTTCCGCGTCTTTGACGAACAGTGGAAATTTCTGCAGCGGGAGATCAGGGTGAACGGCTTTGGGGATCGAGAGCCTGTAGCCTGTAGCTTGTAGCTTGTAGGTTTCCGTGAGGTACAGTGCGGTGAGTCTGCGCCGGTGATCGTTGATTGCTTTGAGCCGGTGCAGTTCCGCGAGTGCGAGAGCCGCGCAGGCATTGGGCAGCGTGTGGAGCGTCGGAGACATCGTTCCGTTTTTCTCGGCAGACGTGAGGATAGGGACCAAGGCGCCGATGGCACGTGCGAGAATAAGCAGGGCTTTGCCGAGGCCGATGCCATAGAGCGGGCGTGCCACTGCATACACAAGCGGATACAGCAAGAGACGTTTGATCCTGAAGAGCGAGAGCGCAGTCGCTGCTCCTTCCTCGGCCCGGAGCTGCACGGAGACGGCGGGGCGGCGCGAGAGGATCGCTCCCCCCGTGATGCCCGAAATCGCCTTGTCGCGGCCGAAGCTCAACAGCAGGAAATCCCCGTCTTTTCCAATCGTCGCCGGTCCCTGATCATCCGGCAGAATGTGCGCGCAGTCTTCGATAAGCAGGAGTCCGTAGCGGTCGCAGAGTGCACGGAGCTTGTGCGTATCTGCGGGAATGCCGAAAGTGTGCTGGCAGATGACGGCCCGTGTGCGCGGAGTCAGGCGGCGCTCGACATCCGCCGGATCGAGATTCAGAGTCTCTGCTTCGACGTCGGCGTAGACCGGATGCATGCCGGCAGCGAGCATCGCATTGGGCACCACCACGCAGGTGTAGGCCTGCACGATCACCTCCGCATGATCGGGGCTTTTCAGGGAGCGGAAGAGCGCAACCAACGCTTCGCGGCCCGAAGCAAACAGAGATACATCGGCGTCGTACTGCCGGGCAAGAGCGGCGCGCAGTGTTTCGCGCTCGGGTCCCTCCCTCCACTTCCACGGCTTCAGAAGGAGCGCAAGCGTCCGCAGAACGTACCCCGCGTTCACGTGCGGCGCGAAAGTGTGATGGATGGGACGGAACAAGGGCATAGGATTAGGGCGTAGGGCGTCGGGTTGTGGAATCGGGCAGTAGGCGGCGAACGGTTTCTTCGGGAATGCGCCCGACGCAGAGAAACAGGGAGCCTGGTTTCACTGACAGCGTTTTCTTGGAGAGAAACTCGACGGGTTTTCCGTAGCCCCGTGCGAAGGAGCGTGCATGCCGGGCATGGGCAAAGATGACGCGATCAAAGACACCTGCCGCTTCCACGCCCAGTTGCGCATGCACGCGGTCCTCCTCTTCACCGAGCTCAATGAGGCCGCTCGTCAGAAGCACTTTCTCCTCGGCCGGTTGGCCTTTGGCCCATCCGATACCTGCCTTGAAGCTGGCCTGACTCGCATTGTGCGTGTCGTCCAAGAGGGTCACCGTGCCGGTCGGTCGGACAGAAAAAGTGTGTTCGGGCGGCCGGAACGTGAGGAGCCGGCGTGCAATCTCGGGACGCTTGATGCCCAATACTTCCGCAGCCGCCATAGCAAGGAGGATGTTTGTCACGTTGTGGGTGCCATGCAGCGGTGGCGTGATCATGGTGCTGCCGACACGAAAACGAAGACCCGTGGAAGTTTCCTCGATATCGAATGCTTCCAGATCCGACGGACCTCCCGTGCCCACAGTCACCGTCCGGCAGCGGGCATGTTTCCGGAGCTGCTCGGCAAAGGGACTGTCCCCGTTCACGATGCACGCTCCCTCGGGCGGCAGCGCGTCAAAGAGCTCCGCCTTGGCTGCAAGCAGTGCTTCCTGCGAGCCGAAGAGCGCCATGTGCTGCGATCCGATGAAGGTGATGATGCCAATGAGCGGGCGTGCGAAGTCACAGAGTCTCCGGATTTCGCCGCTGCGGTACGCCCCCATTTCAACGATCAGAATCTTGGGTGAAGCGGTTTTTGAAAGCGTCTTGGTCATCCAGCGTGCCACGCCGATCTCGGA
>JAQUKV010000009.1 GCA_028718905.1 Candidatus Peribacteraceae bacterium
TTCATAAACAGACGTTCTACCTTCACTTGAAAGAATGCGAATTCAGATTTAATCATCGTCACGAAAACCTGTATAATCTCTTACTGTCCCTCTTTCGAAAACATCCTCTTAACTAGTCTTGAGCCAACCTAAATAAGGGATATCCGGCGCTAATCCCGCTTCAATTCCTTGAGCGTTCCGGTCGCCACCTGCGTTCCGGGGGCAGGGTTGCCATCATCCTTTTCCAGTGTGATGATCACCTTTGTAAACTCCCGAAGATCTCGCTCCTCCTGATGATCCAGATTGTGTCGTACGTCGCCAAAAAGGCTCTTTAAGTGACCGGTGGAGATGCGCTCGTTCGTAGCGGGGTTGAGGAGCCACCCTTCGTAGAAATACCCGTCCTTCGGCAGGGCGATATTGACCTGAAGGGTATGGAGCGACACACCCTTCTCAAAGACATGCACCTTGGCCAGCCCGTTCGACGGAACCTCCTTCGTGCCGGAAATCGGCCCATACGCGAAAAACACCTCTTTGCCAAAACGAAGATCCTGCACCGCCCCCGAAGGGATGTTGTACCGAAAACTCTCGGAACCGAGCGTTTCACCGCCGCCATTCGATCCGCACCCCGTCAGGAGCAGGGGCAGCATGCCGAGCAGGAACAGTAGTCGTTTCATGCGGTGAAAAGGGAGAGCACTTTAGCAGTCCGCCTCCGGACCCACCAGAGCACTTAGGGCAGAAGTTCGGCCTGTCTTAATCTCTCCGTTCTGGCCTGACGGTCCGCACCGGCAGCCATCACCTGATATCGGGGGGCATCGGCCGGATATTGCGCTGCCATGATCTCGGCCAGGCTGAGAAATTCCTCCACATTGGGTGTGAGTGCGATGTAGTGGCTGTTCTGCAGTATCGCATCGTAGTAGCGCTGCAGCACTGCCGAAAACTCATCTTGCCGCTCTTTCATTTCTGTTGTGCTCTGCAGGGACAGGAGCAGGAAAAGCCCGTGCAGGATGCGCAGATCCGTGTAGCGGCCGAGGGTGTAGGCCTGCCGGTAGGAATCGTCTGCCAACGCCGTATCGTTCAGCGCTGCAGCGATCTCCGCCTGCAGTACCCATCCGCGCGCGTCGACAGGATTGGCCACCTCTGTGTACTGACGGATGGTACGCAGAGCGGCATCCGGCGATCCGGTCTGCATCTGCAGACGCGCAAGCGCAAGCGGAAGATCGCGGCTGTACCACTCCCCTGTTGACCATCCGTACCACGTGAGAGCCCGCGCAGTCGCTCCTTCTGCATCGGCACGGCGGGCAAGCGAGGATGAAACTGCAAAGAAGCCTTCGTGCAGGACAGCTGCAAGCAGGATGACTGCAATCGCACGCTCCACTGAATGAACAACTTTTTTGTTCGATTTCCGGGATCCGGACTCCGCGAGCATCCCCAGCAACAAAACTGCAGGCAGGCTGACGGCAACGAACTGCAGATTATAATCCACCAGATTATGTGCCAGCACGCCGAGGAGCGCTGTGAGCAACAGCACCTGCCGGGTCGTAACCTTCCGTCGGGGAATGCGCGTAAGCACGCACGAAATCGGACAATGATTGAACGGGCAGCGACAGGACGGTACGAGTCCTTTCAGAAGAGGCAGAAAAAGAACGAACGTCAGCGCGAGCAGAAGAATCGCCGCCGGCCAACCGCGTTCCGCAGCAGCCTTCAGATATACGTTGTGAGGATGATCGGACGAGGCAAACACGTCTTCCATGAGTGACGTCTGTGCAAAGCGGAAACTGCCGGGCCCCCACCCGAAAAAAGGGCGCTGCAGGGCCAGTACGAACGACTGCTTCCAGAAGGCACGGCGCTCCGCAATGGAACTGTTCCCCTCGGGAGCGAGAAACAGCGTGCGCTCCGAAAGCGACTGTACCGCATGTGTGCGCGAACGCAGGTGATTGCTGAGTCCGAAAATGACGAGAGCGATCGCCAGCGTCCCCACGGCCACCGTCGTGGCACGTTTCCAGGAAAATCGTTGCCGGTGCGACCAGAGCACAAGCATCAACCCCTGACCGAGAAAAGCCAGAAAAGCCGCGCGCGAGAAGCTTAAGAGCAGACACCCCACCATCACGCCCGCCGGCGTCGTGCGCTTCACGATCTTCCAGAACGTTCGAACGGCTCCCCTGCCCTGCTCCCTGTCGGGACGGGAGAGCAGAAGCGAAACAGGCCATGCGAGCAGCAGCAGTTCGGCCCATGCATTGGGCCACGCGTTCTTCCACGGTGCACGCATATCGAGGAACGTTCCGACGAAACGGTTGAGCGGACCCATCGCATAGATCAGCACGCCGATCAGGCACGCCAGCAGCACGGCGACCGAGAGGACACGGAGAACGGATGTGCGGATTTTCGCATCCTCGGGCCGGCGCGCCATCCAGAGGAAAAGAAGCGCCAGCGATGCGGTCTGCGCCACCTCATCAAACCCGTAATTCATCGTCGTTGTGAAGAGGTAGCTCACGGCAGTCCACGCAACGAAGAGCATCGTCATCCACCAGACAACCGGTGAAACCTCCCGCTCCGCTTCACGACTGCGCTTCCCACGGAAAAAAACGATTGCACAAGCCACCAGACAGAGCAACAACGTCATTTCGAGCGTGCGCCCGCCGCGCCACAGGATGGCAAGGGCAAGCAGCATCAGCAGGGCGATCTGACTCTGTCGCTCCCACAGAACGCGCCGGAGCCGTGCATGGATTTGAGCAAACATCCGAAGCAGTATGCCGAACTATCCCTTCAGGAGGAAGGGTGGATGGGATGGATTTTCATCGCACTATCTCTCTCATGGTGCCGACGGGGAGAATCGAACTCCCATGACCTTGCGATCACACGCTCCTGAAGCGTGCGCGTCTACCAATTCCGCCACGTCGGCACGGCACGAAAAGTGTACCACAGACTCAGACATTCAATTCAAAAGAAGCGCGAAGCGCCGGGTGCCTTCGTCGGGACCCAGCGCTGGAGCGCAATCCTGAAAGAACCAAGGAAGGTTACTCGTACACGTTCACCTGCGCGGAGCTGGGCGTGCCGAGCTGCGCCCCGCCCGTGGGACCCGACAGGTTCACCGTGAAGTATTCGCCGCTGTCGTTGATACTGTCTTTGATGACCGGAACGGTGAAGGTCTTGCTCTGTTCCCCCGGCTCGAAAGTGAGCGTGCCGCTCGTTGTGGTGTAATCCAGACCCGGAGCCGCTGTGCCGTTCGTGGTGGCATACGAAATACTGACCGTGTGCAACGTACCTCCTACGCGATTCACCGTGAGCGTGGCGATGCCTTCGCCCTCCGTGCTATCGAACTCCGATTTGCTGAACATGAACGTGCCGCTGCCGAATGCTCCGATCTCATCATCGGCGATATTCAGCGGAGATGTGAGGGTTCCCAGAACCGCTCCGCCCGTGGGGGCGCTGAGGGTCAGGGTGAGGGTTTTCTTTCCGTCCACGGCGGTGTCATCGGTGATCGGCACCGAGAACGTCTTGCTGGTCTCGCCGCTTGCGAACGTCAGCGTGCCGTTCGTTGCGGTGTACTCGCTGCCCGACCGCGCGGTCTTGTCGCTGGTGTTGTACGTCACGCCCACCTGTCCGGTTGTTCCCCCCGTGCGCAGAACGGTGATCGTGGCCGCTGCGGAGCTTTCCTTCACTTCGTACGCCAGCGCGCTGAATCCGATCGTGCCCGCACCGGTCTGGGAGGCAGACGAAGACGTGGAGGTGCTGGAAGCGGAAGAACCATTCGCCGCCTCATTGTCGAGAATCGTGAGTGTTGCGGTGCTGGGCGATCCAAGAACGGCACCGCCGGTGGGAGCGGAAAGCTCAAGCGTCACCGTCTCGGCCCCTTCGGCAAGCACGTCATCTTTGAGAGAGATCGAGAATGCCCTGCTGGTTTCGCCGTCTTTGAACGAGAGCGTGGATTGGTCCACCGCGACGAAGTCATCCCCTGCGATAGCCGTTCCGGCCTTCACGGAGTACTTCACCGTCACTGCCCCGTCCGATCCTCCCGACCGGTCCACACTCACCGTCAGGGAAGGAACGGATTCCGGAATGCTGAACGTGGTACTGGTAAAGCGAAATGCCCCGTTCACGCTGGTCGCAACGCTGGAGCTGCTGGAACTGGAGCTGCTGGAAGAAGAGGAGCTGGAGGACTGCGTCGAGCTGGACTGGGCTCCGCCCGACCCCAGAATATCTTCACGAAGTCTCTGCATCATGACGGCCACCTGCCCGCGGGTGACGAAGTCATTGGGACCGAAGTTCCCGTTGCTGTACCCCTTGATCACGCCGACGGAATACATCTCGCCGACCGCCGCATCAAAGAACGCCCCTTCGGGAACGTCGGTGAAAATGGAGGAGCCGCGGATGGTGGCGGCAAGTCCGACGCCCGCACCGCCGAGGACGAGACCGGCACAGAACAGGGAAAGCAGAGAAAACGAACGACGCATATGCATAGAATATTTGGGAAGGAATTCGTTGAATTATGCGAAAGACCGGCACCGGAAAACAATAGACAGCAGTGGCGATTATGTACTGTGTGATACATACGTTTTTTAAACCCGTCGCCTGTCTTTTCGCTCCAGACACTCCTGAATGCGCTCCAGCTCATCGAGTCTCGCACGATCGACCGGGGCCGCTGCATGCGTTTCCCGTACAGGCTCCGGAGCGGAAAGCTCCAGTGTCACACTCCGGTCCCGCGGCACGGTGAACCTGCAACACGGGGGACCCGCGGCCGTCTGCCATGTCCCCGATACCTGCTCCCCTCCGCGATCCCGCAGGGCCGGATGCAGTGCGCGAAGATGTGCGAGGGAGGAATCTCTGCCGTGCAAGAGCACATCTACGCGGGCGGTCTGCCCGTTGGGAACGGTATGCACCGATACGCGACACACCGGTCTGCCGAAGGAATCCGTCAACGAAACGAACTGATGCCCCTCCCGCCACGGTTCGATGCGTCCGATTGCCTGTGAGAGTTGCCGGAAGAACGCTTCAGCCATGCGCCCCATGCCGTCGGAAATACGTGGTGCTCGCGGGCCGGCAGTGAGGGCTGAAGGAATTTCCACGGAAATTGGGCGGCGGCACTGTAGGGATGAGCATGCCCTGCATCAAGAAATTCACCCTGACATTTTTGCGCCGCCCCTTGACTCATGCGATTGGCACTCTAAAATGTCGACTGCTAACGGCGTCACTTCTCAAGGACGCTTCAGTCTTTCTTCACGTTCCTCTTCCCCATCCTCTATGGCATCCGTCCCGCAGCTGAAAGTGAACATCGAACCGCTGGGTGACCGCGTGGTCGTGCATCCCCTGCCCGCTGAGCAGGTTACGGCCTCCGGCATCGTGATCCCCGATACCGCCTCCGGCGAAAAGCCGCAGGAGGGCGTTGTCGTCGCGCTCGGCAGGGGCGGCATCATGAACGAGGGCAAGCCCGTGGCGAACCCCGCGGATTTTCTGAAAGTCGGGGACCGCGTGCTCTTCGGCAAGTACGCCGGTGATGACGTGAAGCTGAAAGATACCGCCGGCAAGGACGTGGAAGTGAAAGTCCTGCATCTGGATTCCATCCTCGGCAAAGTTAAATAATCCCTTCTCCCGATTCCCCTACTTCCCGAGTTCCCCAGTTCCCTACCCCCTCAACACCATGTCCCAAGCCAAGCAACTCCTGTTCGGAAACGACGCCCGCAAGAAGATCTTCAAAGGCGTCAGTACGCTCACGCAGGCCGTGCGCGCCACCATGGGCCCCAAGGGCCGCAACGCCGTGATCGAGAAGAAGTACGGCGGACCGACTGTCACCAAAGACGGCGTCTCTGTCGCCAAAGAAATCGACCTCGAGGATCCGTTTGAGAATCTGGGCGCACAACTGGTGCGCGAGGCCGCGACCAAGACCAACGACGCCGCGGGTGACGGCACCACGACCGCCACGGTACTCGCCTTCGCCATGATGGAAGAAGGTCTCAAACACTTGAGTGCGGGCTCTAATCCCATCGCGATCAAGAAAGGCATCGAGAAGGGAGTCGCCGCAGTGAACGTCGAACTTGAAACGATGAAGAAAGTCGTCAGTAAGAAAGAGGAATACGCAGCGGTTGCCAATATCTCGGCGCAGGACAGCGAGATCGGCGACGTGATCGCCGAAATCATCGACGAAGTCGGCAAGGACGGCGTCGTGACGGTGGAAGCCGGACAGACGCTGGGGATCGAAAAGGAGCTGGTCGAAGGCATGCAGTTCGAGAACGGCTACATCTCGCCGTACTTCATCACGGATGCGGCACGCATGGAGGCCGCCTACGAGAGCCCCTACATCCTCATCACCGATAAGAAAATCGGCTCGATTCAGGAGATCCTGCCATTGCTCGAGGCCCTGGCCCAGCGCGGCAAGAAGGAGCTCGTCATCATCGCCGAGACCGTGGAGGGCGAGGCCCTCGCGACCCTCGTCGTGAATAAATTGCGCGGCACCTTCTCGACCCTCGCGGTGAAAGCCCCCGCTTTCGGCGACAGGCGCAAAGAGATCCTCAAGGATATCGCCGCCCTCACGGGAGGCCGCATGATCAGCGAGGAGGTGGGGCTGAAACTCGAGAACGCAACGATCGAGGATCTGGGCCGCGCACGCAGAGTGGTGGCCGACAAGGACAAGACCCTCGTCATCGACGGCCACGGCAAGAAGCCCGACATCGAGCAGCGCATGAAAGAGATCAAGATCTCGCTCGAGAAAACCACGTCGGACTTTGACAAAGAGAAACTGCAGGAACGTCTGGCCAAATTGAGCGGCGGAGTCGCCGTCATCAAGGTGGGAGCCGCCACCGAGGTGGAGCAGAAAGAGAAGCAGCACAGAGTAGAGGACGCACTCTCGGCCACCCGCGCCGCCGCAGAAGAAGGCATCGTGCCGGGAGGCGGCACCGCGTACGTCCGCTGCATGCCGGCTCTCTCGAAGCTCAAAGCCGACAATGAAGACGAGCAGATCGGCATCGACATCGTGCGTGACGCCCTGTCCGCCCCCTGCCGCCAGATCGCCGATAACGCCGGCATCACCGGTGAGGTCGTGTATGAGAAGGTGAAGAGCCTCAAGGGCGCAGACGGCTACAACGTGCTCACGGGCAAGTACGAGGATCTGGTGAAGGCCCGCGTGATCGACCCGAAGAAGGTGACGCGTAGTGCGCTCGAGAACGCCGCCTCGGTCGCCTCGATGTTCTTAACGCTCGAGGTCGCCGTGACGGAAATCCCGAAGAAAGAGGAACCGATGCCGGCGATGCCGGGAGGCGGAGGAGGAGGAATGGACTTTTAATCAAAACAGGGGAACCAACGGTTCCCCTTTTTTGTGAGTCATCTCAATGGGAGGTCCGCCGCCACGGGGTTTGATTTGTGGGGTATTTGGGTGTGTGTTGATGTTCTCCCCCACCCTGTCCCTTCCGGGACATCCCTCCCCCGGAGGGGGAGGGCAATAAATGAACTCCCTTCCCCCACCGGGGGAAGGGCCGGGGATGGGGGATATGCGACGAAACCGATCCATCCACAGTCTGGCTGTAATTCAATAATTATTGTAGGATAACATTCTCTCTTCTTTCCTCACATGAAAGTTGCACTCACATTTCCGGCTCCCACCCCGCCCTTCCGGAACCTGGAAGGAGGCTACGGCGACACGGAGACCACGCTCCAGCCGCCACCAACGGGACTCGCCATGATCGCCTGCGCACTGCAGGACGTCAGGGGTGATATCGAAGCGACCGTCATCCCTCCTCAGATCATCGAGCCAACAGGAACAGTGCGGTACCGGGAGATCGCGGAGACGACGAAAGATTGCGAGGGCGCCGATTGCGTGGGCATCGCGTGCCGGTGGGATAATCAGGAGGCAGCCATTCTGCTGGCCGACGCCGTGCGGCAGACCAACGAAAAAACCCGCATCGTCTTTGGCGGACCCAACATGTGGAGTGAGCCCATGGCTGAAATGGCTCTCCGGAGTGTCCCGTCGGTCGACGCAGTTGTGCGCCAAGCGGGAGAGAGCTCGTTCTGCGACAACCTCGAAGGCACACACCCATTCGCCATTCCCAACCTCACGTACCGGCAGCAAGGTATCCCTCATAGCAACCCTCCTTATTCGCCCGACATGAACGAGCTGCCGCTGTGGGACTTTCGGCACGTGCGAGATCCGCGGCACCTCGCCCCCTTCGATGTGCGCGATCCTCAGTTCCGCGCCCCACACGACCTCGATCTGACACCCTGTGTGGAATCGAACCGAGGATGCGTCAAAGCCTGTCACGAAGGCCCTTGTCCATACTGCACATCGGGGAGAGACCGATTCCAGATGCTCGATGCCGGACGATTCTTCGATGAGCTCGCGCACCTGTACGCGCTCCATGGCATGAAAGATTTCTTCGTCGCGGACAACGTCTTCTCGGCGTCCCCACAGCGCGTTGCGGAGCTTCGCAAGGTGAGAATGGATCGCAGGATGGATCTGCCCGAGGACCTCCGGCTGCGCGCGTATGTCTATCCCACGAATTTCCGCGGCGAGAACGGATTGCGCACGGCCGAGCACCTTCATGTCATGGGCGTGCGGGAGCTCTTCATCGGGCTGGAGACATTCGACGCGGACATCGCGCGGAATCTGCGAAAGGAAATACTAAGCGAGCGGGAGGCGGTTTCGACCTTGCTCTTGCTCAAGCGTTTCGGATTTGCCGTGAAGATCGCGCTCCTCCTCGGACTACCGGGAGAGACGAAGAAGAGTCTTCAGAAAAACGTGGACGGCCTCAAAAGAATTCTCGACACCTGCTCTGCTTCATCTCCCGCGGAAGGCGGATTGAAGAGCGTGGATATCTCGCCTGTCATGCCGCTCGTCGGAACGGAACTTTACGGTTCACTCCTCGCGAATCCGCAAGTCCACGATCAGTACCAGGCACTCACAGGAAAACCGCTCAAGGAGGACCTCTGTCCGCAGTATTCCGTGCTCTTTCGGCTCCTCCTGGAACATCGCACGTCCGTCACACTCGACGATGTAACAGCAGCCGCGGAATCCATGAAACAAAACGCACGCGCTGCGCTGGATCCGACAAAGGTCGGGGAGTTCTGGGGTCCGCAGAAGGGAAAAAATGAGCGCTGACTCAACTTTATGTGGTGTTTGGGTGCGTTTTGGTCTGCTTCGTTTTCTTTTTGGTCTTCACCTCTCCCCCTGTATCCCCCTCTCCATCACAAAACACCAACAAAACCGGTGCGTAACAAAACAGCCAACAAAATATCGGAAACGCGCCTATGTGGCGGCGATAGCGGAGGGGGTCATAGGCGCAGCACTTTCTTTCGCCCTTTCTTTGCTGCGCCTGGCAAAGAAAGGGCAAGACCTTTCGTGTCACCCTTCGACTACGCTCATGGTGACACTTTGGAAAAGACAAACAGGTCAAAATCCGCTATACTACTTCGATGACTCCCCAAGAAAACACACCGTCACCGGACATCCCTCACATCGACCCCAAAGACATGGCAACGTACATGCTGGTCATGGAATCGAGGGTCGCAGCCACAATGGAGGATCTCGCCGTCGCACATCGCGTCGCCAAGGCACTGGAACATCCCGCGGTTCGTGAGGAGTGGAAAGCGATGCTGCAACTGGAAGACCCCGTCCTGCATCCCGAAAAATATCCGAGTGCGAATTGAAGTGCAGTAAACCGGACATCCCCCGGCCCTCACGCGGGGCTTGTTTTCGTGCAGAAGCGCATCTGACGACACTTCAGCCTGCACGGTGCGCGAAGCCTGTCTCCGTATGCCATACCATTGGCATCCAACCGGTTTCCTTTCCCCTCTCTCCCATGTCAGAACGTCTCACTTTCGACCAGACCGTGGAGGCTCTGCGCGATCCCAATCGTCCTCCGCACTTCCTTGCCATGGATCAGAGCGCCGGCACCCACCGCAAACACATGCAGCAGTTCGGCGTACCGATCGGCGATGAGGCCGACTTCCAGCAGAAAGCGGAGACTGCACGCGTCATGCTCGCCACCACCCCGGGCCTCGGAAAGGAATTCGGCGCGGCCATCGTGCATAACGACCTCTATTCTCTCGTCGGACCGGACGGGCGGCCCCTGCAGGAGCATCTGGAAAAGCAGGGCGTGCTCGTGATCGGCAAAGGCATGGGACTCGACAGCAAGACGGGTCTCGCCACGGAAGTCGATACCGTCGGGGATGATATGCAGAAACTGGTGGAGATCGGCGTGCACCTCATCAAGACGCGTACCACGGCCAAGTGCACCCTGCCCCAGTACGTGGATGATGCGGCGGAACAGATGGTGGAAGTGCAGAAGCAGGCGGCGAAGAACGGAAAAATTGCAGCGATCCTCGAACCGGAGTTCGACATCAAGAGCCCCGGCACGCTCGCCGAGCGCGAGGAGCTGATGGTGCAGTTGCTTGGCAGGATGATGCACCGCATTCAGGCGGAAGGAATAAGCAAGCACCCCTTTGCCATCAAGACGAGCTTCCCCACCGCAGGCAGGCCCGAAACGGAGTATCAGGAACCCATCGATCCGCAGGCCTCGGCGGAGTCCTGGAAGCGCATCTGCGAGCGCGCCGAAATTCCCGAGGAATTACTGGTCGTCTTCCTCTCGGGCGGACACTCGTCCGCAACATCGCGTGCACTCCTGCAGGAAATGGCCAAAGTGCGGGCACATTCCGGCTCCTCCTTCTCCCGCGCCAACGTGGAGCGCCCCTACCAAATGACCTTCCCGAAGGCGGGCGGCGTCGACATCCCCGCCGGTCAGGACGCGATCCTGCTCGAAGGGCTCAAGAACCGCCGCGCCATGGAAGGACGCTACGACCCGAACATGGAACAAGTGAAGCGGTACGCGGATCTGGCAGGACAAGCTTCCTGATCTTTGCAGACGCATCTCAAGCCGCATCCGGAAAGCCCGGGTGCGGTTTTATGTCTGCGGCACCGTAAGGACGATCGTTCCGCCGCGCTTCGTGTCGTGCTTCAGCATCTCATCGGCCACGCGGTCTTCGATCTCCTGCGTGATCACGCGACGCATGGCGCGGGCGCCGAATTCCGCGCTGTAGCCGCGCTGCACGATCTGACGGATGAGCGGTTCCGAAACCTGCACGATGACGCCGTGCTTCTTCAGAATATCCGTGACGATCTCGCGGATCTGCAGCATCGCCACTTTCTCGGCATCCGCAAGCGAGAGCGGATGGAACAGCACCACTTCGTCAAAACGGTTGATGAACTCGGGTGAGAACAACTTTTCGGCCAGAATCGCATCGATGACCGACTTCTTGAAGACTGCGGCTTCGATGGTCGTGTTTTTCGACACATAATCACGGATGAAGAGCGCGCCGGCATTACTGGTTGCGATGATGATCGTATTGCGGAAGTCCGTCTTGACGCCATGATGGTCGATCAGCACGCCTTCATCCAGCACCTGCAAAAACAGGTTCACAATGGAAGGATGCGCCTTTTCGATTTCATCCAAGAGCAAAAGCGAGAAGGGCTGATCCTGAATGCGCTTGGTCAAAAATCCCTCGGCGTGCTCCTTGCCGGCCTGCGGGGATCCCAAAATGCCTTCGATGCTGGCCTCGGTCGAATACTCGTTCATGTCGAGACGGATCATGCGGTCCGCCGCGCCGAAGTACACCTCGGCCAGCGTCTTGGCTGTCTGCGTCTTGCCGACTCCCGTGGGGCCGAGGAAGAGGAACGTTCCCAGCGGCCGCTTGCCGGCACCGATATCCATGCGCGCCCGCTTGAGCGCGCCGGCCACCGCATGCACCGCCGCCTCCTGACCAATCACCTGAGCGCGCATGATCTCCTCGATCCTGAGAAGCTTGTCGCGCTCGCCCTGCTTCACGTCCGTCACGTTCACGTGTGAAACACGCGACACGATTTCGCGGATGTGCGGTTCGATGACCGTGGGCACCCCCGCCTTGCGGGCGGCCGCCATGGCATCCGTCATGACCAGCACCGCCTTGCCGGGGAAGGCCCCCTTGCCGAGGTACCGGCGCGTGAGCGTGAGAATGGCCTGCAATGCTTTGTACGTCACCGTGACATGCAGAGAATGTTCCAGACGGAAGTGCTGCTCCATCAGCACCGCAAGCACCTCCTCATCCTTGGGCTCTTCCAGCGGCAGAACCGAGAACAGACTCTCGATCGCCGTCGACCGTTTGATCACGTCGTGGTAGTCCTCGGCGCGCGCCGTGGCGATCACGGAGATATTTTTGGTCTCCAGCAGCTTCTGCAGGACCGTCATCACTTTGGGATCGGCCGACGAGAGGATCAGCGCGATATTTTCGATGACGAGCACGTAGTGACCCGTCTTCTCCGCCTGACGCAGCGCTTGCAGCAGGAACGTATCGGAGGGTACCCCGCCCGAGAGCAACTCCGCCGTTTTGAGCGTGAGTACCCGAGTCGTGGACTTCGATTCCTTCACTTCACTGCGGCGAAGCGCATACAGCGCGTTCTCGACGAACGTTGTCTTGCCCACGCCCTGCGGTCCGACCACGAGGATATTGTGATTCGCCTGCCGCGCGAGCGTGCGATGCATCTCCTCGATCAACGGCGCATGCAGGATCACCGCGCGATTGTCATTCCACAGAATCGAACCGGTGATTTCCGTCGTGAGGCGGTCCAACGCGCCGGTGTACCCCAGCATCCACGACTTCTCCAGCCCGCCGAACATGCGGATGAGCACGTGGGGACTCAGGAACATATGCTTCTTCGGCAGGAGCGTGTGAAACTTCTCCCACGTCAGCATGGCTCTGAGATCTTCGAGCGAGAGATCGAGTCCGTTCAAAAGCTCGGCCGACTGCGGACTCTGTTCGAACAGCAGGTACAGGATGTACGGGGCGGAGATCATCTTCTTGCCGAAATCCGGCAGACGCTGCGCGGCATTGTCGAGGAATGCTCCGGCATCGAGGTTCTCGGCCGTTGCGCGCAGACACTCCCACACCACCTCGGGCCGGGCAGCCATCTGTGCAAGAAAGAACCGTCCGCGCGAGGCATCGATCGCCGCTTTCAGCAGTTCAGGCACCGAGACCGTCGTGAAATCATGCAGGTGGTGCACGACGTCGAGCGGCAACCGGTCCGCCGCGGTGCGTGCCGTTTCGGCAAGGTGCGCATCATCGCCCAGCCGGTCGACAATGAAGCGCCGGATGATGAAGAGTGCGGCAAGAACCAAGGCGGCCAGCAATCCCGCCGTCGTCCACTGGCTGCTCTCCTCCCCGAACAGGAAGATGGCACCGAACGCCGCAGCGGTCAATGTCCACGTCGCCATGCTAAAGAACAAGCCTGAAAGAATGGCCGCAAGACCGGTGCGCGTGCCGGTGATGTCGATTGTGCGGACCATGTCAGACAATGATGAAGATCACTGCGATCATGCCGATCGCAATAATCGGGAATACGAACCATCCCACAAACAGCACCGCGAAGAGTGCGAAGAGCACGACCTGCAAGACAATGGAGAGCAGGATCGCGAGCAACCGGATGACCATGCCGATCATGCGCGTCACCAGATTGACGAAGAACGCCTGCAGAAACTGGTCCCACCGGACGACGCTCGGCATCTCTTCGGCAATCCCCTTCCAGGGACTCAACAGAGTCTTGAGCAGGAACGGCACGGAGAGAATTTCAGAGAACGCCCGTGCGTACTCGAAATACCCGCGCAGAATGTTGAGAGGCTCCTGCCACAGGACCCACGGCAGAAAGTCCGTTACCAGCACCTGTAACACAAATGCGGGCCTTTTGAGCAGGGCAGGCAAGCCGGCAATCGCACGCAGAAAGTTCATATGTGTCTTTCAAGTAATTATACAACATTTTTAACATTTATTCAACATTCGGAAACAGCGTATACTTCCGCCCAATGCGTGGAATTTTCATCGTCCTCGAAGGCCCCGACGGAGCCGGAACGACCAAGCACAGCAAGCTGCTCGGTGACCGTCTGACACACGAAAATCACGCCGTACTCTGCACATTCGAACCGACGGACGGGCCGGTCGGATCAACCATCCGCAGTGACCTGCGTGCAGGAATATCCTTCTCGCCGTTCGACCTGCAGACACGCTTCTGCGACGACCGCACATGGCACGTCAACGAGGTGATCGAACCCGCTCTCGCACGGGGCACGACGGTGATTTCGGACCGATACTTTCACTCGACCATTGTCTACGGCCTCGCGCTCGGCATACCGCGACCGCAATTGGATGCGATGAATACAAAATTCATCCGACCGGATGTGACACTTTTTCTGCTGCCCCCGTTTGCAGTCCTTCAGGAACGCATGAGCAGGCGTGATCACACGGATGCACTGGAGCGCTCGGAGCTGCAAAAGAAAGTCTGTGATGCGTACCGGACACTTGCGACGGATGATCCTTCGATCATCGTCATCGATTCATCCGGAGAACTCGAAGAGGTTGCGGAACAAATCTATCAAGCAGTAGCAGTAAGCAGTAAGCAGTAAGCAGTAAGCAGCACGCAAAACGTTCACATCACATGCGGCTGCTCGCCGGTCGCCAACTGTCCGCAGGCAGCTGCAATATCATCCCCCATCGTACGACGCTGCATCACGTCAATGCCGTGTCGCGCGATCACCGCTTTGAACTGATCGATCCGATCCTGCTGACTTGCAGAGAACTTCTTGCCGCTCACGGGGTTCAAAGGGATCACATTGAGCTTGGGTGATCCGCAGCGCTCGATAAACCGTGCCAATTGTTCCGCCTGCTCTGCGCTATCGTTCACGCCGCTGATCAGCGTGTACTCGAAGGTGAGATGGTGACGGCGGTTGCCCAGAATCTGACGGTAGCGGCGGCACCAGTCCGCGAGTTTGTCCAAAAAGTGCGGCACGGTCGAGGGCACGATCTGCTCACGCTCGGACTGGTTGGCACTATGAAGCGAAATCGCGATCCGCACCGGCGGCCAGTCCTTGTCCACGAGCAGCTGCTCCATCACCGGCAGCACGCCGACCGTGGAAACCGTGATATGCGTTGGGCCGAGATCGGTCTGGTCCATCCACGTGTGAATGGCCCGCTTGACGCTCGAAACGTTGGCGAGCGGTTCGCCCATGCCCATAAAAACGATATTGCTGATGCGACCTTCAAGTGACCGCTCACGAAGAAACGCGAGCCAGAAACGCAATTGATCCGTGATCTCATCTGACGTGAGACTACGTTGCAGGCCCATCGCGCCCGTTGCGCAGAATGCGCAGCGCATGGCGCATCCCACCTGCGACGACACGCACACCGTCCACTGCTCGCGGGCATTGCCCATGAGCACGGTCTCGAACAGCAATCCATCCTCGGTGCGGAGCACCGCCTTGAATGTCTCTCTGTCCTTGCTTTCAAACAGGCGATGGAGCGAAACGGACATCCACGGAATCTTTTCCTCCATGAGCTGACGCATGTCCTTGGGGAACACCGTGACACTCCCCCACCCCGCTTTGTCCGAAAAAATCGCCGCCTCCGCCTGCCGTCGGCGGAATGCGGGCGCATCCGGGAACAGGGAATGAAGCCGTTGAGCGCGGGAAAGCGGGGATATCAAGCAGTAAGCAGTATGCAACAATTCAAATGCCTGCGCTTACTTCTTTCTTCATTCTGCTTACTGCTATCATACACATGCAATGTCAGCCAAAATCCTCTCCGGCCGGGAAGCTGCGGATGCACTCCTCGCGACCATGAAGCCCAAGGTGAAGAAACTCGATCCTAAGCTCGTCGTCGTGCAGGTGGGCAATGATCCGGCGAGCGCGAGCTACATCAAGCAGAAATTTAAGAGCTGCGAGGCTGTTGCCATGCGCAGCGAACACATCCACCTTAAAGAGGATACGACGATCGAAACCCTGATGGACATTGTCCTGAAACTCAATGCCGATCCGGATGTCACGGGTTTCATTGTGCAGGTCCCGCTGCCGCCTGCACTGCAGCCGCACGTGCCGCAGATCGTGAAAGCCATCGACCCTAAAAAGGACATCGACGGGTTCGGTGCGTACAACCTGGGCAAGATGTTCCTATCCACCGAATTCGAGCACCTGCCTCCCGCAACCCCCGGCGGCATCATCGTCCTGCTCGAGCACTACAAGATCCCCATCGCAGGCAAACACGTCGTGGTGGTGGGCCGCAGCAATACCGTGGGCAAGCCCATCGCCGTCATGCTGCTCAACCGCGATGCCACCGTGACGGTCTGTCACCGGCATACGAAGAACCTTGGCTTACTGACCAGACAAGCCGACATCCTCATCGCCGCCGTCGGCAAAGCCGGACTCATCACCGGCGACATGGTGAAAGAAGGCGCCGTCGTCATCGACGTGGGCATGAACAAGACGGAGAAAGGACTCGTCGGGGACGTGGACTTCGATTCTGTTTCATTGAAAGCATCGGCGATCACGCCGGTTCCGGGAGGAGTCGGCCCGATGACGGTGGCATCACTCATTCGAAATTGCGTGACGGCGAAGGAGCGGCAACTTCAGAAATGAGGTGAAGAACTTGCGGGGCGATGAATTCCGAGTACAATCCATCCGTGGAAACACCGTTTCCCCTGTTTTCGGCCTTCCGGAGTTCGCTTCGCAAGGTCTGTTTGAGAGAAAAAACATTCTTCGTCCTATCGCCTACTCCTCTCCCCTGCTCCTAAATGTGCGGGATTATCGCCGTCGCCGGGTTCAGAGATGTGATTCAGGATCTCTATGACGGCCTCATTCTCCTCCAGCATCGCGGTCAGGATGCAGCGGGCATCATCACCTACAACAGCCAATTCCATCTGAAGAAAGCCAACGGACTCGTACAGGACGTCTTTCACGACAAGTCCCTGCTGCGGTTGCGCGGCACCATGGGCATCGGCCATGTGCGCTATCCCACCGCCGGCTGCAGCAGTGAATTCGAGGCCCAGCCGTTCTTCGTCTCGACTCCTTTCGGCATCGCCCTCGCGCACAACGGCAACCTCACGAATGCCGCGGAGTTGCGCACGTTCCTCCTCGAAAAAGAATACCGCCACCTCAATACGAATTCCGATTCCGAAATCCTGCTCAACATGTTTTCGGTGGCGCTCCGCAATCAGCGCCCCAAGAACAACAAGCTCACGCCGGATCAGGTCTTCAGCGCGGTGAAGAGCGTCTACAAGCGGTGCAAGGGTGCCTACTCCGCCGTGACGCTGATCGGTGGACAGGGCATCGTGGGTTTCCGCGATCCGCACGGTATCCGTCCGCTCCAGATCGGCAAGCGAAAATTCGGCATGAAGGAGGAGTACATCATCGCCTCCGAAAATTCCGCCTTTCCGGCTCTGGAATTTGAATTCGTGCGGGATGTGCGTCCCGGTGAAGTGGTCTTTATTGATCGGAAGAACCGTCTGCACACCCGACAGGTGCGGCATGGCGAGCTCAACCCCTGCATCTTCGAGTGGGTGTACCTCGCGGCGCCCGACTCCACCATCGACGGCGTGAACGTGTACAAAGCGCGGGTACGCATGGGCGAAGCGTTGGCCCGGCAGATCAAGAAGGCCGGCATTCACATTGATTCCGTTGTCCCCGTGCCCGACACCGGCCGTCCCGTTGCGGCGGGGCTGGCGGGCAAACTCAACGTGCGCTACCGCGAGGGGCTCATCAAAAACCGCTACATCCACCGCACCTTCATCATGCCGGGGCAGTCCATGCGCAAAAGAAGCCTCCACTTCAAACTCCATCCCATCGAACTGGAATTCAAAGGGAAGTCCGTTCTGCTCGTGGATGACTCCATCGTGCGCGGCAATACCAGCAAGAAAATCGTGGAGCTTGTGCGCGAGGCGGGTGCCAAGAAAGTCTACTTCGCCTCGGCGGCACCCCCGATCATCAGCCCCGATCCCTACGGCATCGATTTACCGACGACCGAGGAGCTCATCGGCGCCAATATGTCCGTGGAGGAAATCCGCAAGTACATCAAGGCCGACGGTCTTTTCTACGGCACCGTCGAAGATATGCACAAAGCCATTCAGTACGGCAACCCCCGCATCAAACGTTTCAGCGAAGGCTGCTTCACCAGAAAGTACCCCACACCGGAAGTCACGCCCAAGCTCCTCAAGGAACTCGGCAGCGGACGGAATCAGACACGGGAAAACTATCAGTCAGATGAAGAGGAAGGTGATTCCCAGAAGATGTTATCACTGGTGTGAACTGATATTCTCCTGCCATGAAGATCCTCCTCGTCGCCTCCGGCGCACGTGAACACGCCATCGCCTCCGCACTCGCGCGCAGCCGTCACCGGCCGGAAATCATTTCCGTCTGCACGACCAACAACCCCGGCTTAAAGAAACTCTCCCGCTCGCTCCACGTCGGCTCCTTGCTCGATTTTCCCTGGGTGATGGGCATCGCAAAACAAGTCAAACCCGATCTTGCCATCGTGGGTCCCGATGATCCCATCGGCGGCGGACTCGCCGACCTGCTGGAAGCGGAGGGCTTCCCCACCGTCGCGCCGAAGAAATCCCTCGCCCGCATCGAGTCGAGCAAGGGCTTCGCCCGCGATCTGCTCAAAAAGACCGTACCGAATTCAGTACCACAGTATCGTGTTTTCACCTCGTACGAGCCGAAAGAATTGAACAAATTTATTGAACAGGATTTGAAGGGCAACTACGTCGTGAAGTATGACGCCCTGCGTGGCGGCAAGGGTGTCAAAGTGAGCGGCGAGCATCTGGCCACCATCGCAGAGGGCATGCAATACGCCAAGGAATGCATCGAAGAGGGGGGACGCGTCGTGATCGAGGAAAAACTCGTCGGCGTGGAATTCAGCCTGCTCTCGTTCGTCTCGGGCACGCAGGTCGTGGATATGCCCGCGATTCAGGATCACAAGCGCGCCTACGCCGGAGACACCGGACCGAACACAGGTGGGATGGGCACCTATACGGACTGCGACCACTCACTCCCTTTTCTGTCAAAAAAAGATCTCTCGCAGGCAAGCGACATCAACCGCATCACGGCTGCGGCCCTGCTCAAAGAATGCCCCGAGCATGTCGAGGGGTACCGGGGCATCCTGTACGGAGGATTCATCGCCGTCGCGGACGGCATCCGGGTGATCGAATACAACGCGCGCTTCGGAGATCCCGAGGCACTGAACGTCCTCCCGCTCCTCTCTTCGGATTTTGTCGAGATCTGCCAGGCCATCACGCAGAGCACGCTGACACCGGACCTGGTTCGCTTCGAACACAAAGCGACCGTCTGCAAGTACCTCGCCCCCGAGAGCTATCCCGTCAGCAAGGACGAGAAAGGCGCCGTGGTCAGCTTTCCGTCGGTTCCGGAAAACGCGCGCCTCTTCTTCGGCGACATCGCGGAGGACGACCGGGGCATTCTGCATCTGGGCGGATCGCGCACGGCAGGCATCGTTGGCATCGGTGAAAGTCTTGCCGAGGCGGAGAAGATTGCCGAAGAGTTTTGCAGGGGCGTGCAGGGACCGGTTCGGCATCGTGCCGACATCGGGACGGCACCTCTGATCGATCAGAGAATCGCTGTCATGAAAAATATGAGAACGAAATAAAAATCGTACCAATATTTGACGTATATGTTTTTAATATTATAATGTTTTTATGACTCAATTGGATACCGAAGCGGAGGCAAGAGCATTTGTGCGTGCGACCCTCAATGACAACTTCGGTATCCATGAACAATTTCATGATGATGAAGCCGTCACACTCGACGCGCTCGGTGTGGATTCTCTCGATATTCAAGAGTTACTCATGACTGTAGAAGAAGACTGTCAGGACCTCCTCGATGAACACAGGATTCCTGTGAATCACTTTCATGTGAAGGGGGAAGTGAACACTGCGACCACCATTGGCACACTGATCGCTGCCACAGCGGCATCAATGAACACAGTCATAGAGCAACAGAGTCAACAGGAGGATGCACGTCGAAGAGCTTAACGCACTGCAGCCAGTCTTCGCTCCTGATCGGCCTGCTGCAATGCTCCGATAATCCCTGCAAGTCCGCCCTCCATCACGGACGGCAGATTGTTGAAATTCTGGTTGATGCGGTGATCCGTCACGCGGTCCTGCGGAAAATTATACGTGCGGATTTTCTCACTGCGGTCACCCGACCCGATCTGACCCGCCCGCATCTCGCCGCGCTCTTTGGCCAGCTTCTCGCGCTCGGCTTCGTAGATACGACTGCGCAGCAGACTCATCGCGATCTCGCGATTACGCGCCTGACTGCGCTCGGTCTGACAGGCTACCACCGCCCCCGTAGGGATGTGCGTGATGCGAATCGCACTCTCGACTTTGTTCACGTTCTGCCCGCCGGCGCCACCGCTGCGGAACGTATCAATTTTCAAATCCTGAGGACGCAGCGTAATGTCCACCTCCTCCGCCTCGGGCAGCACGGCAACGGTGGCGGCGGAAGTGTGCACACGGCCTTTCTTCTCCGTCTCGGGGATCCGCTGCACACGATGCACACCGGACTCGAATTTGAAATCGCCGAACGCCGGGCCTTCGATGCGGACGACGGCCTCTTTGATGCCGCCGCTCTCCGCGTCCGTCCTGCTCACGAGTTCCGCCTTCCAGCGTTTCTGCTCGATGTAGCGAAGGTACATCCGAAGCAACTCCGCCGCGAAGAGCGCGGCCTCCTCGCCACCTGTGCCTGCACGCACCTCCAGAATAACATTGCGTTCGTCCTGCGGATCCTTGGGAACGAGAAAGCTCCGCATTTCAAGAAGCAGCTCCTCTTTGCGTTTTACAGCCTGGGCCGCCTCATCATCGGCAAGCTGCTTCAAATCAGCCTCCGTCACCTTCGCAGCAAACGCGATGGCATCTTCGCACCTGTCATACGCTTTGAGCAGACGCACCAGGGGCTGAAGCTCTCGGAAACGCCTTGCGAGGACTGTCATCCTCTTGGGATCGGAAAGTACAGCGGGGATTTGCATCTCAAGCTCAATACGGTCATATTCGCCTGCAAGGGTGCGAAGCTTTTCCAGCACATGGATAGTATGGCAAATCCGCGGGAATTATTGAAGAGGAGTCGTATCACTGTAGGATTGCAGCATGCGTGTTCTCGTCGCGATGTCCGGCGGAGTGGATTCCAGTGTGGTGGCATGCCTGCTCAAGAAGCAGGGGCACGATGTCGTGGGCGTGCGATTCCAGTTGTGGCAGGATCCCCTCGCTCCGGCAATCACGAAAGTACTGCCCACCAAATGTTGTGACGCTCAGACGCTTGCGCGGGCAAGAAACGTCTGTAAGAGGCTGGGGATCCCCCTCCACACGCTCGATCTGCAGGAGGATTTCAAATGTACCGTCATTGATCCTTTTCTTGCCGCCTATCGAAGCGGGCTCACACCCAACCCCTGCGTGCTCTGTAACCGGTCGTTCAAATTCAAACACCTGCTCACCCTCGCCAAGAAACTCACGTGTGACAAAGTTGCGACAGGACACTATGCACGCATCGTCAGGAGACAAGGAGGCTTTGCACTTCTGGAAGCATCAGACAAATCAAAAGACCAGAGCTACTTTCTTTCCCGTCTCACACAGAAAGAACTCTCTGCTACCCTGCTGCCTCTCGGCACCAGATCCAAACGTGAAACGTATGCACTGGCCAAAGCATTCCGTATTGCTGTCGATCCCGTACACTACAGAGAAAGCCAGGATATCTGCTTCGTACCCGAGAAATCACCGGCAGCATTTCTGCGACGGTACATTACAAATGCGACGCGTGGCCCCATCAGGACACTGGATGGAAATAAATTGGGAACTCACCAAGGCATTCCATTCTATACCATCGGCCAGCGCAGGGGACTGCGGATCGGAGGGCAGAGAAGACCGGTCCATGTTGTCACTATTGATCAAAAAAATAATACAATTTTTGTGGCTCCTTCTAGGGCTCTTCTCACGAATAATGTTTCGATTCATTCACTCGCCTTTACTCGTAAACAACCCAGGAAAAACCGGCCGGTCCGCTGCACGGCCCGTATTCGTGCGCGCAGCAGGAAAGTGCGGGGAACACTAACTTTTTCTCATCATACAGGGCTCTTTCGGTTTGATCATCCCGTATCGGCTGCCACTCCCGGACAGGCGATCGTCCTCTATAGCGGACAGGAGATTATAGGTGGCGGCCTGATTTCGGCGAACAACTCTCACAGCAGGCGGCAGAAAACGACAACATCTGCTAGGATTACTCGGCGCTCGCTGTAGCGCTAAAAGGCATTTTCAGGTATACTGTCATGATTCCGCTCGATCGCCGCCAACACAGGCAACATGCCGCTTGTTACGATGCGGAAGGGAACATCATCCTTCCGATGGAGGCATCGACAGTTCCCGTAGAGCAGATCGTCAAGCCGATCCTGCAGAAACCAATGGAACAACAGGTCGAAAAAGCCCTTCCCAAAGAGAAAAAGGGCAGAGTGCCATCGTGGTTTCCCTTGCTCAAATCCACGGTCACTTCTCTTCCATCACACGCCACAACGAATGCCGGTGCATTGCTGCAGGAAAGTGTGCGACAGTACCGACAGAGTGCAGTGGGATGCAAGACACTTACTGAACGCATGACCCGGAGCGTGAAAGAGGCCTTCCGGTGTTTCTGGGCATTCCTCGTACAGCCCGTCTGGGTGGTACGACCGCGCCGGGAGCCCAAGCGTTACAGCAGAATCACGCTGTTCCTCATCGACACCGTACGCTTCGGCGGGACTTTCTCCGCGCTCTTCGTGGCGCTCTTCGTCTCTCTCAATTATCAGAGCTTCTGGCAGATCATCCAGTCACGCCTCGACCCCCTGCAGGAGATCCGCACGGAAACCAGCTTGGGTGCGGGCACGACGGCGGAGCTTCGCGAGAAACTCCTGAAATCCCCGATGCTCACGACCGCCGGAGGTCAGGATGAAGGAAGTCTCTTGAGCTTCCTGCCTCCCGTCGGTCCGCCGGAAAACCGGCTGATCATTCCGAAACTGAACCTGAACGTACCGATCGTCATCCCGTCCTACGAGGCGCTGCTGCGCGAAGACTGGACACAGGTGGAATCGGATATCCAGCAATCGCTTGAGCAAGGCGTGGTGCACTATCCGGGAACGGCGAAACCCGGTCAGGCAGGAAACTTCTTCGTCACCGGACACAGCTCGTACTATCCGTGGGCTCCGGGGAACTTCAAGACGGTCTTTGCCCGACTGCACATGCTCTCGGAAGGAGATGACTACTGGGTCTATTACGGCGGAGATAAACACCGCTACGTCGTACAGTCCGTCGCTGAAGTAAAGCCATCCAATGTGGATGTGCTCGACCAGCCCGCAGACAGGCGTCTCTCGACACTCATGACGTGCACTCCGGTGGGAACAACCTTGCGACGCCTCATCGTCTCGGCCGAGGAAGTGGACCCGGAAACCGGCGAACCGCTCGCCGTCGGACAGCAACCAGTGCGCGAACAGCCGAAATACAAGATGGAGATGCTGCCGATATGAGGTACTGAAGGTATTGAAGGTATGAAAGGTAAGGAAGGTGGTCAGAAGAGGATCGAAAAGTTTGCCCCCTCCCTGACCTCCCATACTTCCCTTGCCTCCGATATCTCTTCCTACTTCAACCACAATTCACAAAGCTCTATACTCTCTTCAACGACCCTTCTGCCGCTGTGGTGAAATGGTAGACACGGGGGACTTAAAATCCCCTGCCCCTTACCGGGCATGCTGGTTCGATTCCAGCCGGCGGCACCACGTAAAATCACGCGCAGCGCAGCGAGCAGAGATTTTACGTGCCACGTGACGAGCGCAGCGAGTTATACGTGGCATTTCTGCACAGTTGCGCGCGGTCACCACGTAGAACGTGGCACTGCGTGGCGCCGCCATCCAAACCGACATACAATCATTCGCTATGCACCACGTCTATCTCATTGAACTGGAATACGCAGAGCGATTGACATACCCTACATAACCCCCTCATGTCACCTCAATATGATTTGTCAAAGAATGACAATCGGGGACCGCCATCGCAGCGTTCTGAGCTTGCTGTTTCGTATAGTACGTTCCACACCTTCCGGATATCGTCACTACCTCCGAGCTTACTACCACCTGTAAATTCCGGACATTCCCGCCCGTTTTCCTGTTCACGGCACTCATTATTAAGGCCTCAACTCGATGACGTTCCGCAAGAACTTCCGGTGATTCCGCGCAGGGCGGCGTAGCATTAGCCGCCTCAGGGGGATTCTCAAAATCCATACATATATGATACATGCAAGCGCTTCCCCATCAAGGAGATCCATGCCCTTGCGCGTAGTGGCATATAATACAGATTTGTTGTATAATACCATATAAACATGCAAACCGTTTCAGGAGTCATCCGACAGCCCATCATCCGCGCGCGCAGACATCTGTGCTCCTCCACCATCGGCTGGATCGCGCTCACGGTCATGATTCTTTCGGGTTCCACGACCACCGCATTCGGAAAAAAACTGACGGAATACTTCTCGCCGCTCTCGATGCTCTTTTTGAGCGAGATTATGCTGCTGATTTTTGCCATTCTCACCTTCGGATTTTTTCCGATGATGAAAAAGATCCGGCGCGTGCATCCTGCAGTGATGCTGCCACTCCTGACTGCCGGTGTCCTGAACGGAGTGGTCGCTCCTGTATTTTGGTTCACGGGTCTCGAACGAACGTTCGCCGTCAACTCCCAGCTCTTCAGTAACGCCGAAACACTCTTCTTAATCCTCTTCGGTATGCTGCTCATGCATTCGTTCCCGAAGCGAACACAGTGGTTCGGCGGTGCCATCATATTTGCAGGCCTGCTCACGGTCGCTCTGCGGGGCTTCACGACAGAAATCAACATTGGCAGCGGCGACATGCTGATCGTGCTCTCGGGATGTTTCTACGGATTGGGCGGGGCACTGATCCGCAAGTACCTGCGGCATATGGAACCGCAGATCATCATCGTCGCACGTTCCTGCACAGCCATTGCCTTCTTCTTCCTGCTCTCCCCGTTCATTGCACATCCTTTCGCTGCCGAACTCACATCGTTCCCGCTGGAATATCTGGGTGTTCTGATCGGGTACGGACTCATTTCACGCTTCCTGCTGATCTTCAGTTACTACGAATCCATTGAACGCCTGCCATTGGCCTCCGTCTCCCTGCTCGGAACAGTCACAGTCGGAACCGGGTTGTTCTTCGCACACGCCTTTCTCGGGGAATCCATCACTTGGTATCAGGAGGCAGGAGCCGCTCTCATTATCCTCGGTGCAATCGTCGTGCAGTGGGGAAGCCTGCGCAAACTGGAAGAACATGTGGTGCACTACCTGAAGTCCCATCATCACCTCTGAACGCATCCTCACTGTCCGTATACCTGCAGCGCCAGCGTGACGATTTTGGCGACCTCCGCACGATTCACCGGATCCAGAGGACGGAAGGTTCCCGTGGCATTGCCCTGCACATCGGTATCGCCTGCGATCACTCCCGCTTTGGCGGCCATCTCGACCGCTGCCGCGAACTCGACGGAACTATCAACATCACTGAAGACACCGCCCGTCCGCGGTTCGATCTTCACCCCCAGCGCCTGCAGGAGCGTGACCACCACTTCCGCACGTCTCGCAAACCGCACAGGATCAACGGACCCATCGGCATAGACCGCCCATCCACGCTGCTCGGCACAACGCACGTAGCTTTCGGACCACGTACCCTTTACAACAGAATTCTTCAGGGCCGACCCGCATCCGGCCGGGTCCACCTTGGCCGCCTGTACGGCGATCTTCGACAGCTGCTCGATCGTGAGTGAATCGGCCGGACCGAAGAGCCCCCTGAGGGTCCCATCCGCTTCACGGTACCCCGAGACGATCCCCTGCCCCGTCACGTCACGCACGTACGGCGCAAACCATGCAAGCTTCGGCACATCCCGCAAAATGACCGGAACACCATCCACCCGCACCGTGAGAAAAACGGGATCCTCCTCCGGCACGGTCTGACGGCTGGCGGAGCTTCCCTGACCGGTGGACGGAAATACTTCGGATCCCGACTCGCGCAGTTGATCGGCAGACTGTGCATTCTGCTCATCCTGCATCTGCTGCAGAACATCCGTCAACGCATGCGCATCCTGCGCGGCGTCATCGAGCGAACCCGCAACGGCAAAAGAGGGCAGCAGGACCGTGACGAGCATCGCAGCGGTGGATGGGTGCATACAGTGACCCAGTGAACCGTTTTGGAGACAACCTGACAATTGACAGCACGCGCGGGCGACGCGGCACGCACGGACAACATGCAAAAATGCTTGCCATGGCTGCACGCAGACGGTAGGCTTCCGCGCGACCATGACCGGATCGAAAGCAGCCGGCCCCCGAGGCCCAGACAAGGGCAAGGGGACGTCGTTTTCCGATACCCCGAATCCTGACACGCATCATATGAATGGCAAAACGATCCTCCTGCTCGGTTCCGGCGCGCTCAAAATCGGCGAGGCGGGTGAATTCGATTATTCCGGAAGCCAGGCCATCAAAGCATTCAAAGAAGAAGGTGCCCGCATCGTCCTCGTCAATCCGAACATCGCCACGAACCAGACGAGCTGGAATCTGGCCGACCGCGTGTACTTCGTGCCGGTGACGCCCGAGTTTGTGGAACGCATCATCGTGCAGGAGCGTCCGCAGGCCATCGCTTTAAGCTTCGGCGGACAGACGGCGCTCAATTGCGGTCTTCGCCTTGCCGACACGGGCGTACTGAAAAAGTACGACATCGCAGTGCTGGGAACGCCGGTCGAGAGCATCCGCAAAACCGAAGATCGCGCGCTCTTCAATGCCGAACTCACGTCCATCAACGTGGATGTGCCGCGGTCCATTGCCTGCGCATCTCTCGATGCCGCGAAGAGCGCGGCGAAGGACATCGGATTTCCCGTGATCATCCGCGGCGCTTTCGCCCTCGGCGGAAAAGGGAGCGGCAGAGCCATGAATGAGAAGGATCTGACAGACATCTGCAAAGTCGCGTTCGTGGAATCCCCGCAGATACTGGTGGAGGAGGACCTCACCGGCTGGAAGGAAATCGAGTACGAAGTGGTACGGGACCAGGCCGACAACTGCATCACGGTCTGCAACATGGAAAATGTGGATCCTCTCGGAATCCATACGGGGGAATCGATTGTCATCGCCCCCAGCCAGACCCTCGATAACGAGGATTACCAGATGCTCCGGTCAATCGCACTTACGGTCATCCGGCACCTGAAAATCGTGGGCGAATGCAACATTCAGTACGCATTGGATCCGCGTTCCCGCCGCTACCGCGTGATCGAAGTGAATGCACGGTTAAGCCGCAGCTCCGCACTCGCCTCGAAGGCGACGGGCTACCCGCTCGCCTTCATCGCCGCAAAGCTGGCCCTCGGGGCTCTGCTGCCCGACCTCAAGAACGCCATCACACAGGTGACCTGCGCGGATTTCGAGCCGTCCTTAGACTACGTTGCCGTGAAGATGCCGCGGTGGGATCTGCAGAAATTCCGGCACGTGAGCGACACCGTCACGAGCGAGATGAAATCCGTGGGCGAAGTGATGGCGCTGGGCCGGACGTTCGAAGAGGCGCTTCAAAAAGCCATCCGCATGCTCAATATCGGCGAGGAGGGACTGGCCCCCTGCTCGATGAAATTCGCGGAAATCGGAAAGGAACTCAAACGTCCCACGCCGCGCAGACTCTTCGCCGTCGCCGCGGCACTGGCCGGCGAATGGTCGGTGGATGAAATCTCCATCGCCACCGGCATCGACCGTTGGTTTTTGGAGCGCATCCATGCGTGCATCACCATCGCCGCCACGCTCCAGCAGACACGGGCAAAGAATCCCCTGACCCCCGAGCTCCTTCGCAAGGCCAAGCGCGCCGGTTTTTCCGATAAAGCCATCGGCCTCCTTGCCGATCGCATGGCGCATGACATCCGAAGTCTGCGCATCGGGCACGGCATCACGCCCGTCATCATGCAGATCGACACGCTTGCCGGAGAATTCCCCGCACAGACGAACTACCTGTACCTGACTTATCACGGTAGCGAACACGATACGACATTCCCCGGTGAGCAGCCGCGGGTCATCGTGCTCGGAGGCGGCCCGTACTCCATCGGCTCCTCCGTCGAATTCGACTGGTGCTGCGTACAGACCGCCCACGAATTGCAGCGACAGCATTATCAGGTATTGATGATCAACTCGAACCCCGAAACGGTGAGCACCGACTACGACGAGTGTGACGCCCTCTTCTTTGACGAGCTCACCGAGGAACGCGTCCGCGATATCGCCGATCTCACGCACCCCGCCGGCATCGTCGTTTCGATGGGCGGGCAGATTCCGAATTCCCTTTCGCCCAAGCTTGCGGCCGCAGGGCTGCCCATCCTCGGCACTGCGCCCAAAGATATCGATCGGGCCGAGGACCGTCACAAATTCAGCCTGCTGCTGGATGAGCTCACGATCGACCAGCCGGAGTGGAAGGAATTTTCGGAACTCTCGGGTGCGTCCTCTTTCGCCGAGACGGTGGGATACCCCGTGATTGTCCGTCCGAGCTATGTGCTCTCCGGCGCCTCCATGGCCGTGGTGCACTCGCATGACGATCTGACGGACTACGTGCAGCGCTCCGCTTTCGTCAACAAAGAGGCACCCATTGTCATTTCCAAATTCGAGGTGGGTGCCAAGGAAATCGACTTCGACGGCGTGGCGCAGGACGGGCATTTGCTCCTTTACGCGATCTCGGAACACGTCGAGAACGCCGGCGTGCACTCGGGTGACGCCACACTGGTCCTCCCGCCGCAGCGCGTGAATCTGGAGACATTGCGCAGGGTCAAACAGATCGCCAAAGGAATCGCTCGGGGACTCAGTATTTCAGGACCCTTCAATCTGCAACTGCTCGCCAAAGCGAACCGGCTCAAAGTGATCGAATGCAACCTGCGCGCCAGCCGGAGTTTCCCTTTCGCAAGCAAGGTGACCGGTGTGAATTTCATCACTCTCGCCACTCAGGCCCTGCTGAAGAAGGCTCCCGCTGACCAACGCTATCAGACAATTGATCTCGACCACGTCGGCGTGAAGGCGGCGCAATTCAGCTTCTCTCGCCTGCACGGCGCGGATCCGCGGCTGGGGGTGGAGATGGCCAGCACGGGTGAGGTGGCGTGTTTCGGAGATACGGCCGAACAGGCGCTGCTGCTCGCCATGATCGCCGTCGGATTCAGACTCCCGAAGAAAAACATTCTCGTGACCATCGGTCACATCGAAGACAAGCTCGATCTGTTTCCCTCCATCAAACGGCTTTCGGAACGGGGTTTCGCCTTCTTCGCCACGCAACGGACGCATGAGTTTCTGGAATCCCGCGGGATTCCTTCCGTGCTGCTGCACAAAATCTCGGAACCGCGCAGCCCCAATATCCGCGAATACATCGAGCAGAAACGGGTGGATCTGGTCATCAATGTTCCTACGCACAGCAGTTCGGCCGAGCAGACCGACGGCTACTTCATCCGCCGACTGGCCACCGATCACGGCATTCCGCTGCTCACCAACGTGCAGTTGGTCAAGCGTGTGGAGGAGGCACTCCATCGTGAATCGCCTGCGGATCTTCCGCTTCTCTCCTGGCCGGATCTGCTCAAAGAGGACCGGTGAGAAAGCCGGGAATTCCTTGCATGGAATGGATGCAGCGCCTAGCATAGCGCTCACTCCTCCCCCTGCTTTGCTATGCCAGATATGGATGATTTCACCCTTCCGGAAGAGGCGCTGCCCTCCGGTTCAGCCGGTGCCGGCACGTCCGCCGGTGATGATGAGCAGACGCTCGTCACACGGGAGGGACTCAAGAAACTGCAGGACGAACTGGACCATCTGAAGAAAACACGACGGCAGGAAGTGGCGCAACGTCTGAAAGAGGCCATCTCCTACGGCGACCTTTCCGAGAACTCCGAATACGAAGAGGCCAAGAACGAACAGGCCTTCGTGGAGGGGCGGGTCCTGGAGCTGGAACGCAAAATCAAGAACGCCAAGATCATCGCGGAAAAGACGGCACACAAAACCGTGGAGATCGGTTCCACCGTAACCGTGCGCAACAAAACCAGCCGCGATGAGCCCGAGAGTTACACCATCGTGGGCGCCACGGAAGCCGACCCCATCGAGAACAAGATCAGCAACGAGTCGCCGTTGGGCAAAGCCTTCCTCTCGAAGAAGAGCGGCGACAGCGTGGAAGTTGTCGCTCCCGGCGGAACCTTCCGGTTCGAGATCCTGAAAGTGGCCTGAGGGATTTGAAAAGTGGACACGAAGAGCACTGCTTCGGGTCACCGACCGCGCATCTTGAGCAATGCCCCCTATCCGCGTACGCTCTCCCCATGGCCGACGCCAAACCATCCGCTGTCCAGGTCCCCCAAGACCTCAAAATGAAGTTTCCCGAGCTGATCGGGCTCATCCTCGGATCCGAGAGCATGAATGATGAAGAACGGCAGTACTGGATCAACATCCTGCCGGTGATGACGCCCGAGCAGATTCAAAACCTCAATGACATCCTCACGAACGAGAAACAGCAGCTAGCGGCCATCGACAGAAAATATGCAAAAGAAATCGAGAACATCGGTGAAACGCAACTGCTCCGGAAGGTGGATGAGGAACGTCGCATCCGCCGTGCACAGCGATCAAAGAATGAGCAGAATGCACGCGAGGAAGAGGAGGTGCATGCCGCGGACATCCTGGGTAAAATCCAGCAGGAGTGAAACGGGGCGATACGTTCAGGAACGACGCGAGCCTGGAAAACTGAGCAGACAACGGTCGAGCAGCGCAAAGAGTTCCTCTTCGGAATCGGCACCCGCCTTCCAGACGCCGGTTTTCAGATTGATCTCCGCTTCCGTCACGCGCAGGAGCAGATTTTTGAGCTGTTCCTTCTTGCAGGCACGTGCCAGTGGCAGCAGGGAACGCGCCGCGCCGAACTTGACTCCTGTCTCCTGCATGATGGACTGAATGCTGACCGTCCCCTCGCTCACCGCGGATGCAACGGAAACCAAACTCGAAACGATCCAGAGAAAGATATTCCAGATGCTCTGGGCGCTCTCGCCGGACATGAGAAGACGCCGACAGTACAGCACCGCCTCCTCCGCATGACCCTCACCGAGCAGATCCAGCAGGTGCCACACCGTCTGCTCCGCAGAAGGGAACACGAGTGCATCCACATCGCTGCAGGTGACCGTGCGGTCCGTGGCGAACAGCGCAAGCTTGTCAATCTCCTGCGAGAGACTGCGCTGATCCTCCCCCACGCATTCAACGAGCAATGCCGGAACCTGCGCCTCCGCCCGGGCACCAGCCGCACGGAACGCTTCTTGCATCCATTGGAGCAGTGACTCGCCGCTGAGCGGTGTAAACGTCCGGACGGTTGCGAGCTCCAGCAGTTCCTTGGTGGACGTCAGCCTGCGATCCGGCTTGGGGGCGACGAAGAGAACGATCACCTGCGGGTGCACCTGCGCCAGCACCTCACGCATACCCAAAGCGCTTTTGGACGCCTTGTGCCTGCTCGCAGGAACGACCTCCTGTGAGAACGAAGGAATGCCATCGACGACGATCAGACGTCGCTCGGCAATGAACGGGGATGAAGCAACTTCATTCAGAAATACTGAAGGGGTCAACCCGGCTGCCGAAAGACGTGTGAGGTTTTCTTCACCATGCCGCTCCCGAAATTCCCGCGTCCAGCGTGAAAGCTCTTCAGAAAGCGTATAACCGTTTTCGCCCGTAAAGAGAAAGACGTTTTCCATGAAAAGGAAGTCTTATTGTACGCACGGAGTGAGTATTCCGATACTTTACAAATTGAGTATCAATAGCATTACAGTCATTCACGCTCTAGCGAAATATACTAATCATATTCCAAGTCAACTTCCCTCCACTGGAGGAAAACCTCGAAATCTTCTATACTAATACGAAATGCACATTACATACCGTTCACGGCAGTTCCTGCGGGTCCTCCTCTTCAGTGGGATCTGCGTTGCGGCCTCCTTTCTCATCGGCATTCAGAGTGCCGGAGAAGTGCAGCCCATCGCGCTCATTGAAGCGGGATCCGTGAGTCAAACGGGCGACCTGACCGGAGACGGCGGCGTTGATGTGCAGGACGTTATTCAAATTCTCGAGGTGGTGCAGGGGTTCGTGCAAGCAACCCCCGACCAACTGCGCGCCGACCCCAACGGGGATGGCGTGCTCACCATCGATGACGCCCTGCGGATCCTGCGCACCCTGCCGTAACCACACCGGTTCTTCCGCTCCATGACACCTTCCGCCACCTCCCGTCGGCTGACCATCGTCAGAGCCCTGCTGCTCCCCATGCTGGCAGCGGTCCTCCTGATCCCCGCAGGCTTCATGGCCGAGGGGACCTCCGAACCCACCCTGTTCCTGCGGCCTCACTGTCCGGATGGCACTACCACGTGTCCGACGTATACGGTCAAAGATCCGGAAACGCTCCAAACATCACCCCAGAAGAAAGACGACCAACTGCATATGGATCTCGTCCTTTCCAATCCCGGCAAAAGAAAAATCTCACGCGTACGCGCCTGGCTCCAGTTCAACCCCGCAGTCATGGAAGGGAATGGCATCACCGCCGGAACCGCGCTGCCCACTCCCGCACCCGGAGAGCTGGAATTCTCTTCCGCAGACGGACTCGTTAAAATCGATGTCTCGGGGGTGGCAAGTCAGGAACCGGCAAGTGAGGAAATCGTTGTGGCCCGACTCCTTCTGAAAGTGAAATCCGTGCCCCAGACAAAAACGGATGTGTTGAGCTTCTACGACGTTCAACCCACAGGACATACCCGGGTCGTCGCAATCAAGGATGCAGGCGGCACGGAGGATATCCTCACGCAGAATCCCGGATCACTCCTGATCGCCTTTGAAACACCTGCAGTCCCCTCATCCTCCTCCTCCTCTTCCTCTTCCTTATTTGCGAGTTCGACCGCTTCCACCGGATCCGGGGCAAGCTCCGTGTCCGAGCAGTCCGGCAGCGGTTCCAGTGCGAGCAGTAACGCCACTCATGCCGCCGGCAGCGGCAGCTCCGCAATTTCTTCCATGGTCAGCAGCGCTGCTTCTTCTGTCGCGCCCATTTGCGGCAACGGCATCGTGGAAACCGGCGAACAGTGTGACGACGGAAACTTCATCGCGGGCGACGGGTGCTCCATCGCCTGCACGACCGAAGTGCAATCGAGTTCCAGTGCGGGGACAGGTTCCGGTTCCGCTTCTGCCAGTTCCGTGACATCCCGCGTACTCCTTCCGGACGGCATGGCCTGCAGCGAGCATGGCGATTGCAAAGGCGGACTCTGCAGCGGAGGGATCTGCCGCGGCGATATCCTGAAGGTGGAAAATGGCGGCGCCTGCACCGCACCCAGTCACTGCTTGAGCGGCGTCTGCGAGAGTAACCGCTGCGTGCAAGCCGGCGCTTCGTCTTCGGCATCGGCTCTGCCACCCATCAGCGGAACCGCATTCGCATTGCTGCAAGTGCGCAACGTGCGCATCACGACGGAGGGCACCAGTCTCTACGTCGCATGGGATCCCCTCACCTCCTCCCAATTGAAGGCCTACAACCTCTACTACGGCACCACCACGGGCCGCTACATCCAGCGCAAGACGATCTCGGGGGACTCGACGAGCATGGCGATTCGCGGCCTGCCCGAGAAGACCACCTACTTCGTCGCCATCCGTGCTCTCAGTACGCAGGATGAGGAATCCGCCTTCAGTCAGGAGGTCGCCGTCGAAGTGGGCAATGCCAAGACATCCACCGCCCCCCTGACCGGAGATCTTCTGGCCACCAGAAAACCGATCACGGTGCCCGGAGAGACGGGTATGTCGTCGGTGATCACGCTGATCCTGACGATCTCCGCCGTGACCGGAACCGCCCTCGCCTCCCGCAGACAGATTGTGGCACTGACCTCCACTTCCCGCGCGCGATGACCGATCTGCATCCCAACTGGCAGGCAACCGATCCATCCGAGGAGGAACAATCCCTTCCCGTACACGTTGCAAAGAAACAGACAGATCATAGGGAGATTCCTGTTCAGAACGCACACCCGCCACGGATGCGGCGTCTCTCGCGCCAGCCGGCTGCCATTGCGGGCATGCTGCTGGCCATCACGATCGGCCTCTCGTTCTTCTTCGGGTTCGGTCGCGGAACCGAGACCACCGTCCGGATCACCGAACAGGGATTTTCCCCGAGGGCCGTCACCGTCACCGCCGGAGAAGACATCCGCTGGATCAATGAGACCGACCGTCCGCAGATGCTGCAATCCGATGTGCTCTGCACGCGCAATCAGGAATGCTTCTCGACGCGAACCATCGCCCCGCAGAAAAGTGCGACGCTGACCATCACTTCGGATTTTGACGCCGGCACGTACGCCTACTACAGCATCAGCACACGGGGCATGGAGGCCAGTATCACGGTGCTGGCGGGCACGGCAGAGACAAAAACCGCCGCCAAGACGGCGACGCAGCAGAATCTTGCACAGACCGTTCCCTTTGGCGACGCTGCACAGGGTTCCGCTGCACACGCCGGCGCGAGTCAATCTTCGTCCCTCTACTCCCGGATAGGAAACATGGCATTCGCACTCCCTCCCGCGGACGAGGACGGCTTCGTGGATATCACTTCCGTACTGACCGGGGACGCAGGCACTTCCTTTGACGGCACTGACAGCGGACAGAGTTCCCTGCCCTTCGGCGCTGCCTCTTCGGACAGCCAAAGCGCATCTCAAAACCGTTTCACACAACTGCCGGTCAATCCCTACACCGTCAACGGCACACGCACGCACCCCTTCGATGCACAGGGCAAGCCCATTGTCCCGGGAAGCGCTTCTTCCTTCGCCAAGAGCACACTGCACGGCGGAGCCCCCCGTCCCCTCGCGCAACCCTCGACAGGACCGGCACTCTGGATCACGATTGCGGGCTCCTTCGCGCTCCTTTTCTTCGCAACACGCAATGTGCTGAAGAAAGCGCATATTTGAATAAATAATTTGTTCATATTCCTCTGCGCCTACCATCCCATGCGCGAGAGCTTTAGAGTGGAACGGTGACGGAACCCCCCGCATCTTCCGCTTCCCTGCCCTCCCGTGCCCTGCTCCCCTGGATCATCGGCAGCTTCTTTCTGCTCACATTCCTCGTCTACGGCAGTTCACTGACCAACGCGTTCGTGCGGTGGGATGACGGATTGCTCATCTATGAGAATCCCGCCATCCGTTCCATCACCCCGCAATCGCTCAAAACGATCTTCACCAGTTACGACCCCGAGCTCTACATCCCCCTCACGTTCTTCAGTTACCAGCTGGACTTTCTGCTCGGTGGCACCAACGCCACGATCTACCACATCCAGAACCTCTTCTGGCACACGTTGAATGCCCTGCTGGTCGCATGGCTGCTGCTCAAGCTCACACGACGGGGATGGCTCGCGCTCTTCGGGGGACTGCTCTTTGCGCTGCACCCGCTGCACACCGAAGCCGTGGCATGGGCGAGCGCGCGCAAAGACGTGCTCTCCACGTTCTTCTTCCTCTTGAGTGTGATCGCCTATCTGCAGTACCGATCCGATCGCCGGCACAGCACGTACTTCGGCAGCCTCGCGGCATTTCTCCTCGGAATGCTTGCCAAGGTCACCGCGATCACGCTCCCTGTGATTTTGATCCTCATCGACATACGTGAGCGCCGCAGGTGGGACCGCACAATGCTCATGGAGAAATTACCGTTCTTCGCGCTCTCCATCGTCTTCGGCATCATCGCATTCGTCGGCAAAACAGGCGTGCTCGCCTCTTCCAGCCTGAGTGAAAAACTTTTGATGGCCCCGAAGAGTGCCGTCTTCTACATGGAAAAACTCTTCGTTCCCGTCGGACTCTCGGTGCTCTATCCGTTCACCGGCTCCGTCATCCTCTCGCGGCTGGATATCCTCATCCCGTTCCTGCTCTTCGTCGTGCTGATCGTGATCGCCCTGATTTCGCTGAAGTGGACCCGGGAGATTTTCTTCGGCGTCGCGTTCTTTCTGATCACAGTCTCTCCTACGCTGCTCAACTTCGCCAAGGGGGATTCCTTCTACTTCGCATCCGACCGCTACGCCTACGTGCCCAGCATCGGGATCTTCTTTCTAATCGTTCTGGCATTCGAACGTTTCTGCCATGAGCGAACCAAACCCTGCGTCATTGCTGCGAGTTTTCTCTTGGCAGCACTCGGCGTGTTATCCACTTTGCAGGCCAAGACGTGGAGAAACAGCGAAACGCTCTTCACACAGGCGCTGAAGATTTCTCCGGATGCCTACGTGGCCCGCGTGAATCTGGGGAATGTGCAGCGCTACCGCGGAGACGAAGAACAAGCCATCACCTCCTACAACTCGGCTCTCGCCACAATGCGAAAATTTGGACGGACGGGGGCGGGACTGAATCGTGCCGAATCGAAAACATTGAGCAACCTCGCCTCTGCGCAGAGAGAACAGAGCGACTTAACAGCGGCACAATCCACCTATCAAGAAGCTCTGCGCAAAAACCCCCAGAACGTCTACGCGCTCCTGGGGCTGGGTGTGATCGCCGGACAGCAGGGGAACAATGTTGAAGCGGAACGCCTGTACCGGCTGGCGATCATGACTGCGCCGGATTTCGCCCCCGCGCAGCTGAATCTGGGAGCACTGTTAGTCGGGCTCAACCGGCTCGAAGAGGGAGTGACCGCGTACCGCGCCGCCCTTGATCTGAATCCCTTCTTTCCGCAGGCACACTACAATCTTGGCGTGGCACTCATGAAACTGAATCGCCCGGAGGAAGCTGAGGCCGCCTACCGCGAAGCCATCCGCCTGCAGCCGAAATACACGGCGGCGCGCATCAACCTCGGCATCCTGCTCTTCAACATCATGAAAGATCCCGAGGGTGCACAGGCACAATTCGAGGCGATCCTTGCGTACGATCCCAGCAACACGCAGGCACGCTCAGCTCTGCAGCAAATTCTAGGGACACATTAAAGAAAGTCCCGAGTCGCAAGCGACTCGGGACATCATCGGCAAGCACGTTTTCATCGGATGAGAATCGTGGCGGCGATTGCCGTTTCATGTCCATCATGCGGCTGCCACTCGTTCCAGAGAAGACAGGGCGGCTCCACAATGAGCAGAGTACCCTCCTCTTCTTCGACAACGTCCGGCTCAGGAACCATAACGAACTTCTCGCCGGTCACCAGTGGAATGATCGCACCACCGTACTCATGCCGGTGCGTGGTCCAATCCGCTTCAATCCACCGCTCAATCCATCGGGACGCCTCCTCGTGTGTCGGAAACTCTTCCGCGTCAATATGCGTCACAAAAAGACGTTCATGACCGGGAGTGTTCCATACCATGACAACCGGTGACTTCCAGTCGGGGAAATGAAATACGGACCAGTCCCGTGCATGTGCGATACGCACGGCGTGACCTTCGGCCACACCCACGAGATGGAAGTACAGAGGAGCCGTAGCCCCTTTTCCCAAATGCACACTCGTTCGCTTCTTCATCCTTCACATTACTCCATACAAGCATGCGCCTCGTTCAGGTCACGAACCATTCGTGATCCATCTGCAGAAAAACAAGAGCGACTCCCAAAACCCCCAATAGATACTGAGAGCCGCTCTCACTTTCAAATGAACCGTGCTGCCAAAGATCACTGCCCAGAAGGCGAAGCCCTCTGAGCCGGTAAATTGTACAGAAATTGTCCAAATAGTCAATAAGTCAACACCAGACTTGCACGGGAAATTGAGGGTGATGCGTCAACACCGCTAGCATGAAACTCCTTCTCTTCCACATCCCACCATGTCTCTCTCTGATCGATACAAGTTTGTGACCGCAACCATCGGCCGTCGGCCACTCGCCCTCGCAACCGTTCTGGTGGTATTCATCACGCTCATCGCCCTCTTTGCGACGGGCACCGTGCGCTTTCCGAGCCGCCAGACCACGATGGATTTCGCACTGCGTCAGAGGGTTTCGGCCGCCTCAACACTGCAATTCAGCTTCCCCGCGCTCATGGATCACCAGAGCGTCGTGGAGAATATCACTGTTCCGGATGCCATGACCGGATCGTGGTTATGGACGGATGAAACGCTCTCATTCCACCCGGCATCGTCGCTGCCTGCGGGCAAGACGGTCATCTTCCGCCTCGATCGCGCTGCAAAGAAATCGGATGGCAGCATCCTGGGACAGGATCTGGATTTCACGTTCACCGTGGCCGGTCCTCCCGCGATCGCGGGCCGCATTCCCGAAGTGGGTGCACAGGACGTCGCGGAAACCTCCAAGATCACTATCATCTTCGACCGTCCCATGATTCCTCTCACGCAGGTGCAGGGCGATGCGGCACAGGCGCGACTGGCAAACTGGCCCGTGACGATCTCACCCGACACAGCAGGACGGTGGCGGTGGCTCTCGACGGTGGCCGTGGAATTCATCCCCGAGAAGGGACTGTTGCCGAGCACCCGCTACACCGTCTCGATCCCCAAAGGCATTCAGACCGTCTCGGGTGACAAAACGGAGGAAGATTTCTCTTGGACGTTCGAAACCGCCCGTCCACAGGTGGCATCCACGGATCCCGTGGCAAACTATTCCCTCGCCGGCCCGACAACACTCCCCTCCCTTACCTTCAACCAGGAAATGGATTCAGGCAGCGCCAAGGCATTCCTCTCACTCACACGCGACGGGGAAAACGGCACTCCCGAGGAGATCCCCATCCGCTCCGTGGCGTACGGAAAGACCGAAGTGAACAAGCGCACTGTCTCGGACCGCACAATGCTCGTGATCACCCCCGCAAACCCCCTGACATTTTCCTCAAAATACACGCTGACCGTCGCACCGGGCATCACCGGGGCCAAAGGCACTCTGGGCAACGGCACAGGATTCACTCTGCATTTCTCGACCGTGGGAACGCTCAAGGTTGAGCAATCCAGCTTCGAGTACAGCCGTGTCTTGTTCAAATTCTCCAATCCCCTCGCGGAGGATTCCATCAAGAATCAGATGGAAATAACACCTGCAGTCGCGCAGTGGAAAGAAACGGAATGGCAGCTCTCTTCGTGGCAGGATAACCGCGAGCTCTCAGCCTATCCGCAGTTGAAGCCCTCCACCGAGTACACGATCACGCTCAAGACGGGCATCAAGGACACCTTTGGACAATCACTGAAGGAACCCGTCACCTACGCGTTCAAGACACCGCCATTGGACCCGCAGCTCCTGCTCGAATCGAAAGGAGCATTCGGCATCTTCGAGCGCGCGAAGGCGCCGATCTATCGCATGAAAACCGTGAACATCACAAAAGCGGAGGCCGAGCTTTCTTCCGTTTCCCTCGCAGATTTCCTCGCGTTCCGCAACCTTCACCAGCCACCGGATTCCCTTCCGGAAAATCTCACACCTCTGCGGTCGTGGACATACGTTCCCAAGGCAGGAAAAGACATGTGGGACATCCATGACCTCGACATGAGCCAGGAGGCGAAGCAGTCACTGCCCTCCGGACTCTTTGCCCTGCGTGTCCGTGCGCCCAACGAAAACGGATATGACGGCAAGCCGCTGCAGTTTGCGCAGATCTTCGCTCTCACCAATACCACGCTCACACTCAAATATTCGGGTAACCGTGCCCTCGTATGGGCTACAGATCTCACGTCGGGCGATCCCGTTGGCGGCGCCCAGATCGTCTTCCACGCGCTCGATGGAAAAGAAATCGTGACGGGCAGGACAGATAAAGAGGGCTTCTTCGAAACCGAAATCGACATGCAGCGCTTCGTCACGTCAATGAACGAATGGGAACCGGAATTCTGGGTCACCGCGAAAAAGGGAGATGACTTCGCACTCGTTTCGAGCCGCTGGAACGACGGCATCCGGCCGGACATGTTCGGGTTCTTCACCGACTTCTGGAATCCTTCCGACCGCAGTGAGCGCATCCACTCCACCCTCTACACAGACCGCCCGATCTACCGTGCAGGCGATACGGTGCACTTCAAAGGAATCCTGCGGTCGCGCAACCGCGAGGGACTGCTCTCCCTCCCCGAGAAAAGCCGCACCGTGACCGTGACGGTCAGAGACAGCAACGGGAATCAGATCCTGAGCAAATCACTGCCGCTTACGGACTTTGGCAGCTTTGCCGATGATGTCCCCATCGATGCCAACGCCCCGCTCGGCAGTTACCAGATCTCCGCAGGGTTCCAAGAGAGCGCCTATGGGGATGCCTACGGATCGTTCGATGTGCTGGCGTACCGCAAGCCGGAGTACCGCGTGGATCTGACCACGGAGCGGGAAGACTACTTTCAGGATGACACGGTGCAGGCGGCCATTGAGGGAGCGTACTACTTCGGCGCCCCCATGGGCGGAGCACATGTCGCATGGAGAGCGCAGACCACGGACTACTTCTTCAACAAGGTGCAGGATGACTGGTACTCCTTCGGTCTCGAAGACGCATGGTGCTGGCAGAACTGCGAACGGCAAACGAAGCTCCTGGCGGAAGGCGAAGGCACACTGGATGCCGCAGGAAGGCTCACTGTCTCCGTTCCCGCGAAGATCGACGACAAGCCCGTGAGTCAGATTCTCACCATCGAAGCGGATGTGACGGACCCGAACAATCAGGTGGTGAGCAATCGCGTCTCGGTGCCCGTACACAAGGCCGACGCTTATGTGGGCGTCAAAACACAGGATTATGTGGTGACCCCCGGCACGGACGCTTCGATCGCCGTCGTCACGGTCAGGCCCGATGGCTCTCCGCTTCCGCGCACAACCGTCACCGTGAATCTGTACAGCCGCAAGTGGAACACCGTCAAGAAGAAGGGAGTGGACGGCCAGTACTACTACGACAACACGCCGGAAGACACCTTCATCCGCGCCACAAAAGTCACCACCGATGAAAAAGGTAAGGCCAAGACCGCTGTCCGTCCCGATCAGGGCGGCGAATTCCGCGTCGTGGCCGTGGTCGAGGATGCGCAGGGACGCCAGGCCAAAGCCGCAACCGGCCTCTACGCATGGTCCTCAACCTATGTGAACTGGCCGCACCAGAACAATAACCGCATCGATGTGGTGCCGGACAAGGCGGAGTACCGCATCGGGGATACCGCCACTCTGCTCATCAAGTCCCCCTTTCAGGGCAAAAACGTCAGGGCGCTCGTCACCGTGGAACGGGAACAGGTGATCCACCGGCAAGTCATCACGATCGAGAGTACGGCACAGAAGATCATCGTCCCCATTACCGAGGATCTGCTGCCCACCGCTTATGTCTCCGTTGTCGTGATCAAGCCCCGCGTCGGCGAGACCTTCAACGAGAGCGGGCTCGATACCGGAGCACCGGCCTTTCGCATCGGTTACGCCAAGCTCCCCATCGATACCGCCTCGAAGCACCTCACTGTGACGGTGCAACCGGACAAAGAAAAATACCTGCCGGGCGAGAAAGTCACGGTGAGGCTCAATGCCACCGACTGGCAGGGCAAGCCGGCCAAAGCGGAGCTGTCGCTGGGTGTCGTGGACATGAGCGTGCTCGCACTGACCGGTTTCGAGTTACCGGATCTTGTCTCGCAATTCTACAGCGAACGTCCCGTGGGCGTGCTCACCGCCGAGATGCTCACGTTCCTCATCGACCGCTACAAGCCCGGATCCAAAGGTGGGGGCGGTGCGGATCTGGAAGCGAAGAAACGCGGTAACTTCAAGGATACTGCCTACTGGAACCCCACCATTCTCACGGATGAGAACGGCGAGGCGAAGGTCTCGTTCACACTGCCCGACAACCTCACCACGTGGCATCTGCTGGCCGTCGGGCAGACGCGCGCCTCAACGTTCGGCGCGGCGGAGAACACCGTGATCGAGACGAAGCACGTGATCGTGCGTCCCGTGCGGCCGCGCTTCGGCGTCGTCGGTGACCGCATCACGCTGGGCGCGATCGTGCATAATTTCCTCGATACTCCCGCCACCTTCACCGTTTCGCTCACCGGAAGCGGCTTCATGCTGAGCGGACAGCAAGGTAAGCAGGTGACGATCGGCTCCGGTGAACAGACGAAAGTGGCATTCCCCGTCACGATCTCCCGAGCAAACAAGGCGACCTTCACGTTCCTCGCCCGGAATGAGACCGCGCGCGACGAAGTGGAGGAATCCATTCCCATCCTGCCGTACGGGGCTCTGCAAAGCGCGGCGACCACGGGTATCACCGAAGACATCGCAACAGAGCATGTGTTCGTGCCCTCCGAGAAGGACGCACGCGACGGATCGCTCACGGTGACCGTTTCCCCCTCGCTTGCCACCTACCTGCCGGGCGGTCTGCAGTACCTCGCAGGTTACCCCTACGGCTGCGCGGAGCAGACGCTCTCGAGCGTGCTGCCGGATGTCGTTCTCACACGCCTGCAGGGGTTCGATGCCTTTCATATCGTCGACCGGAAGAAACTCGACGACATGGTCACGACGGGTCTCACCCGCCTCTATACCTTCCAGCGCGGTGACGGAGGATTCGGCTACTGGCAGGAGAGCACGCGGAGTTACCCCGCCCTGAGCGCTTATGCGCTGCAGGCGCTCTCGCTCATTCAAGGCAGCGGCTTTGCCGTGGATGACGGCGTCATCGCCCGCACGCGACAGTACCTTGATGCCGCATTGAGAACATCCGATCCCCATGTGAAACTCGATGCCGCCATCCGCGCACAGATCCTGTTCGTCCTTGCCGAAACGGGCGGCGTGGACGTGAGTCTGCTCAACAACCTCGACGAGCAGCGTGGATCGCTCCCGCTCTTCGCGAAGGCCGAGCTCGCCATGGCGTTCGACCGCACCACGTCCAAGGCCAAAGCGCGCGATATCCTCACAGAAATCCTCCGGTCCGCGAAAGTGGACGGGCGGGGCACACACTTTGAAGAAGAGGATATCGGAACGTACGGCTCTCTGATGCACACCAATGACCGCACATCCGCACTCGTGCTGCAGGCGATGCTGCGCATCGACCCCAAGAATCCTCTGATCCCCAACGCCGTACGCTACCTGCTGGCTATTCGCAAAGACGGCCACTGGGATACGACGCAATCCACCGTCTCGGTGCTCCTCGCGTTCATCGAATACCTGCAGCAGACGAAAGAACTGGATGCCGACTTCACGGCGAGTGTGGAAGTGAACGAGGCCACCATCATCGACTGGAAGGTCACGAAGCAAAACGTGCTCTCGCGCAAGGAAGTGAAACTGGCCTTGGATGAACTCATCAGAGGCGAGACGACAACACTGAACATCGGCAAGAAAGGAAAGGGCAGACTTTACTACGATGCGGTGCTCTCGTACTTTTACACGGCCGATACGCTGCCGCCCGCCGAAGAGGGCATCAGTATTCTGCGATCAACCGAACCGCTCCCCGATCAGAAGCAAACACCGACCGTGGGGAACACCTACCGCGTGACGCTCACGATCACCGTGCCCGAGGCCCGTCACTTCGTGGCCATCGAGAGCCCCTTCCCGGCCGGTTTTGAGCCGATCGATGTGAATCTTGAAACCGCGCAGAAGACGCTTCTGTCGGATGACACCACACATTTGTGGGACGAAAACTACTGGCAGAGCGGACTGTGGCGCTTCACACACCGCGAACTGCGCGATGATATGTTCTTCGCGTTCGCCGATGAGTTGCCGGCCGGCGTGTACCAGCTGACCTACCTCGTGCGCGCGACGACACCGGGCACCTTTCACGAGCGCCCGGCAAAAGTATTCGAAATGTACTTCCCCGAAGTCTTCGGACAGACCGAGGGAACGCTGGTGACGATTGGAGAGTAATGAATTTCCTGAGTATCGGTGTATCCGTGAACAGCCCAGAAAGGCGCACTGATACACTGATATTCTGTTACGCTGCACTCCCTGATGCCCGGACGAAAAATCCGCACACGACAGGCCATCCTGATCATTCCCCTTCTCTTGCTCGCAGGAGCGATGCTGATTCCGCTGCCAAAGCGTTTTCTCGATCAGGAACAATCCTCTGTTCGGATTCTGGATCGCAACGGCGAAGAGCTCTACGAACTCAATCGTGCCACACGGGGATCACAGCAGTGGACGCCTCTCTCACAGATCCCCGAGCCGTGTATTGCCGCAATACTCGCCATCGAGGACCGCGGCTTCTCTACGCATCCCGGCATCAGTTTCAGAGGAACCCTCCGTGCACTCTGGCAGAACGTCAGCACCGGACACATCGTCTCGGGCGGTTCCACCATCACCCAGCAACTCGCCCGGCTCACCCTCGGCACGCAGAAGCGCACGCTGACCTCCAAGGCGCTGGAAGCTCTGCTGGCACTGAAGCTGGAACAATCCTTGACCAAGAATGAGATTCTGGAGCGGTACCTCAATGCGGCCTATTTCGGGCATCGTTCCTACGGCCTTTCCGCAGCCGCACAGACGTACTTCGGCGCCTCCGTCCGCGAACTCTCCACCGCGCAGTGCGCGCTCCTTGCCGGCCTGCCGCAATCTCCCTCCTCACTCGATCCTTTCGTGAACGGTGACAAGGCGAAGGTCAGACAGGAACGCGTGCTCGCCGCCATGCACGAGACCCATGCGATTGATGCCGTGCAGCTGGAGCAGGCGATCCGCGAACCCCTGACGCTCGCGCAGGACCGGACAGCGATTCGCGCCCCGCACTTCGTGATGTGGCTTCTGACCGAACGGCCGGATGATCTCACGGAGCCGGATGTGCGCACCACGCTGGACCTCAGCCTGCAGACGGACGTGGAGCGCATTGTTGAACGCAAGCTCAGGGAACTCAAAGACCAGAACGTCACCTCGGCGGCCGTGGTCGTGCTCTCTGCACACACCGGCGACGTACTGAGCATGGTCGGATCGGCGGATTACTTTGACGAGGGGCACGACGGGGCAGTCAACGTGACGTTGGCCTCCCGCCAGCCGGGATCCGCCTTGAAGCCCTTCACCTATGCACTCGCGCTCTCCAAAGGTGATACGGCCGCGACCACCGTGGCCGACACCACCGTGCAGTTCCTCACGGAGGAAGGCACGCCTTATGTCCCACGCAACTACGACTACCTCGAACACGGACTGGTGCGCTATCGCGAGGCGCTGGCCAACTCGTACAACATCGCGGCCGTGCGCGTTCTGGAGCGCGTCGGGGTACCCACCCTGCTCTCGTTCCTGAGATCCGCAGGACTCACGACCCTCACGCGGTCTCCCGAGTACTACGGCCTCGCTCTCACGCTCGGTGATGCCGAGGTGCGTCTTCTGGAGCTTGCACAGGCATACGGCATTTTCCCCCGCGGGGGCATGACACTGCCGGTTCGCACACTCCTCACTGATCCCAAACCCAAAGGGACGAACATCCTCGACCCGCAAGTGGCCTGGCTCATCACCGATATTCTGAGTGACGATACCGCGCGTCTGGCGGAATTCGGCGAGAGCGGGCCGCTGCATTTCGATTTTCCCGTCGCAGCCAAGACGGGCACGACGCGGAACTCCCGCGACAACTGGACCATCGGCTATACCCCCGATCGCATCGTGGGGGTCTGGGTGGGCAACGCAGACAACACGCCCATGAAGGACACATCGGGCGTGACGGGGGCAGGGCCGATCTTCCATGATGTCATGCTGGCAGCCACGAAGAACCTGCCGCGCGGCGACTTCGCACAGCCACCGGGTCTGAAGAAAGCCACCGTCTGCAGCCTGTCGGGAAAGCTTCCGACGGCGCTGTGTCCGCACACGATTGAAGAGTGGTTCATCACCGGAACGGAGCCAAAAGAATTGGATGACCTGTACCGACTTTTTGAGATCGACCGACGCAACGGACTGCTGGCGAATAAAAATTGTGAACAGAGTTTTGTCGAACAGAGAGCCTTCACCGTGTTTCCAAAGGACACCGATCAGTGGGCCCGCGAACACGGATGGCCACTTCCGCCCACGAAAGGATCCCCGCTCTGCGGCACCCAACCGCAAGCCGGACAATCGTCGATGGATACATCTGCCACATGGCTCGAAATCACGCAGCCGCAACCGAACGAGAGTTACCTCTTCGACCCTCTTATCCCGGTAATGCAGCAACTGGTCATCTTCGAGGCGCATGCTTCATCCGATATCCGCACAGTGAACTGGTACGTGGATGGCAAGCAAGTCGGGACAGCGGAGGCTCCGGATTTCCGGATGAAGTGGAAGCCGGTCACCGGCTGGCATGACGTGGAATCCCGCAGCGGAAACCTGCGCGCCTCGCAGCGTCTTGAGGTGGTGAAATAATGGTAAATATTGTATAATGTATTTATCTTGGAAACATCCACACCCATCCCGCCTCCACAGGAGATCGTTCCCGTTTTGCCCGCGCGCAACGCGGTGATCGCCGGAACGCACGGAGCGCTGGAGACACTGAGTATGGTCCTCGTTCCCGCCGCGACCATCGCCGTTATGGCCTATGGATTCAAAATGATGTTTCGGGGCGTTTTGCATTAATGATCATTGCACCGGCGCTTGTGTGTCTGCCCCTTGTAAATACAGGGGTCTCCGCGATAATGCAGAGCAATGTCACAGATCATCGGTCTCACCGGCTTCATGGGCAGCGGCAAGGGAGAACTCGTCAAACTTCTGCAGAGGCGCGGTTACACGTACATTTCTCTCTCGGATGCCGTGCGGGAGGAGGCGACCAGACAGGGGATTCCGCACACGCGCGAACATCTGCAGCAAATCGGGAATGCGCTTCGTGATACGCATGGTGCAGGAGTACTGGGAAAGAAAATCCGCGAAGTCGTGGAACAGGAAAAGGAACGACGCTGGGTGATCGACGGCATCCGTAATCCCGGAGAGTGGGAGGAATTGAAACACCTCCCGGATTTTCAGATGGTCGGAGTCACGGCCTCGCCAGAGACCATCGTCGCACGGATCCAAACGCGCAATCGCGAAGGCACTCCCCTCTCCCAAGAAGAAATTCTGGCCAAGCTCAATCGGGAGCGCGGCATCAACGAACCGCCCGAAGGCCAACAGGTGCAGCGCACGCTCGACCACGCCGACTACCTGATCGTGAATGAAGGGACGCTTGAAGATCTGGAGGCGAAATTGAAGCACTTCGAACGTCTGGAAACAGGTGAAGACCGACCCACCTTCCACGAAGTCTTCATGGAGATCGCCTACACGTGGGCCAAGCGCGCCACGTGTCTGCGACGCCGGGTCGGTGCCGTGATCGCCAAGGACAAACAGCAACTGACGGCGGGCTACAACGGCGCCCCGCGCGGAGTGCCCCATTGTGCCGAGATGGGCGGCTGCCTGCGAGCCAAGCTGGGCATCCCCTCGGGCCAGCGGGCCGAGATCTGCCGCGGCACGCACGCCGAGCAGAACGCCATCACCCAGGCGGCAAAACTTGGAATCTCGATCGAGGGCTCCACGCTCTACTGCAACACCTTCCCCTGCGTCATCTGCGCCAAGATGATTCTGAATGCCGGCATCCAGACCGTGGTCTACGACAGCGATTATGACGATCCCTTGAGCAAGGAGATCCTCGGCCAACAGCGCCTGCTCACGCTGGTTCGCTACGAGGGGAAGAGGTTTCGGACGTGAAGGTGTGCCACTGCCCGGGGATGTCCGCACAGTCCGGATACCGGAATGCCTGCGTAATCGCATAGTCTCTCTGCTCTTCATTGCGGTTGACAAACGCAAACATCTTGGGAACCATCCTCAAACTCGTCTCGCGCTCCAGAAGAATGATGAGGCCTCTGCGCACTTCACGCGTGATCAGCACAGGCACCTTTGCGGAGCCGAGGGCATCGTAGGCGTCTTCCAGCCCTTCGCGCGTTGAGAACGCGATGACGGCCCGCATGCGCGGTTCCCCCTGGACCGTTCCCAGAACGAAAGCCGAAAGTTCCCGAGGTGGGTCGATGGTCGTGATGATGTCTGTTTCCTGTCTCAGACAACGCCGGTTCTGCCTGCCTGGAATCGGAACATCCTCACGAAGCTGATAGTCCTGAATGACCGTGGGGATACCCATCTCTTCGCCTACTTCAGCAATCCGACTACGGAATGTATCGCACCACTCCTGGCAATACGGATTGTAGTTGGACGCGGAACCTGTTCGCCCCATCTCTCTCGGGCTTGATGACTCCAGTATGCCTCGCATCCCGTTTCGGGCGGTTGGAGCAGGGCGACGGTACAGAGCTTTGTTGGACGCATTGGTGGCTTAGTTTGCCGCAGGAAATCGAAGAGTCAACTCTCATAGAAGCATGATCCATGCCCTGTCTTCAGGGAGCGTGCTCTGAACACAACATTCCGGGCAATCATTCTTCCGGATGCCGAAATGCTGCAAGGTCTCCGGCTTGGTCGGCGGTTTGTCAACAGCGCATGCACCCTGCAGGAGGTGTAACCGTACGATCAGCTAAATTCATTGCAGAATGGACGTGCAGAGACGCACAGCTTTGCTACACTGGCGCCACGTGGGTCGGCCCCGCACCAGACGCTCACTAAAGTTCGCGTCGATGCGGGACGAGTCACTCTGTCGCTTTATTGCTCTTTGGTTCTCTGCTGCAATGCGTGGGTCGGTACCGAAGTGGTCAAACGGGCCAGACTGTAAATCTGGTGCCTCATGGCTTCGGGGGTTCGAATCCCTCCCGGCCCACCATTCTGCTTCGCAAGCTTCGCAGAATGGTATAGGCTAACCTGCTATCCATGTGTACTTATTGAGAAGTTGCTCACCCACACACGACATATGTGAACTGCACAGAACGATCTTGCGCATCGCCCTTTTCTACATCTTCCCTTCACGCAACAACGCAGCCAAGACCCCTGAGGGTCTCGACAATATCGAGCGTCGTGCGATTGCCGATGGCATCCAGTTGTACGCTGACCGTACATTGCCGCGATGGCTTTCCATTCAAAAGACGTGGGGCAACCGTGCAGCGTCCAATGTCCGCTGCCAGCCGGTTCTCCAGTTCAATGTGACTCATCGTATCGGGCAGCCCGACACTGAGCGAGCAGATATTCCCTTCGATTTCAACAGCACCATTACTCATACGGAGAAAAGTGTACTGACTCCGTGCCAGTTGCAACAAGATTTTCCTCCTAATTCTGCAGGACCTGCCCTCCCTGCCCCCGAATGACGGCTTCCATGCCGCGGATGGCCTCCTGGGTAATCTGATCAGCCGGTTTGCACACCCGCACCTCCAGTACCCCCTGACGACTATCCTCACCCTGTGCTGATACCTGTGCATCGAATCCTTTCTGCTGTAGAGACTTCTGCAAACCCGCCCGTTCCGCCTCGAACTGGACGGGCTTTCCGGCCTGAATCTTCACTGCCAGAACCACATCGTCATAGCCATCTTTTTCATGAGAGCAGGGTTCGACGCGCATGGAATGATTATTGTACTTCCGCTGTTCCCGACAATCAGCCTAGTACTGAACACAATTTTTGTTCTTTATGGTGCTTTCAGCGCTTTCCCATGAAGTTTTCTTGAATTCCAGTAATGATTCCCTGACCGCCTCCTCCACCGGACGCAGATGGATCCCCTGCTCCCGCAGCTTACTGGTCGAAAGCACGCAGTTGCTCCGTCCCGCGCGCACCACCTGCGGCAGCGAGGAAACCAGTAGACGTTCGAACCGGTGCGCCGGATCGACGAGCTCACGATAGAGCTCCACAATGCGGTAGGGCGAGATGACGCCATCGTTCACCACATTATAGATGCCTGTACTGCGTCGCTCCACGAGCGTTTTCGCAGCAGCAAGAAAATCCGGAAGATAAGTGATGGAATTGGGCACATCGAGAACACGTTCGAACCGTGCCAGTTTCGTGAGGAGGTTTTTTGGATGCGTGGAACCGTCGAACGGCATCCGCAAGCGCAGAATAAGAATTCCGCTCCTTCCGCGGACATCCCGGACAGTGCATTCCCGCAGCGTCTTTTCGCTCCACGCTTTACTGCGCGAGTAGAAGCTTCCGGAAAAGTTCGGCTCATCCTCCTCCGTCCATCCCACACCTTCTTTACCTTCCTCACCTTCCTGCCTTTTCTGCCCTTCGTAAATGCATCCAGAACTCAAATGCACCCAGTAGATACCCCTCTTCGCACACTCCTCCAGAAGTACCAGCGGACCCGTCACGTTGCTGCGGAGCGTTTCAAGCTTATGATCCTCACACCAGTCCACGTTGGGCACGCCCGTCCTGCCGGCGGCATTGATGACAATGTCAGGTTTTTCCTGATCCAGCACCTGCGCGACCGCACCGGGATCGGCAATATCAACCGAGGGACAGACGGCATCGGGAAATATCTTCAGGAATTGTTCACCCATGAATCCGCGGCCGCCGAAGAGAAGCACCTTCATGTTGCTATCCTAGCGGCGCGGGGAGTGCGGACAAAGGTTTTCCGGAGGGAACGAATTTCGGAAATCGGGAACAAGAGAACTCGGATACTATCGAAGAGCTATCAGCAAATGCCCAATTCCTATTTCCCTACTCCCCTACTTCCCTACTTCCTATTTCCCTAGGCTCAAGACTAGTTAAGAGGATGTTTTCGAAAGAGGGACAGTAAGAGATTATACAGGTTTTCGTGACGATGATTAAATCTGAATTCGCATTCTTTCAAGTGAAGGTAGAACGTCTGTTTATGA
>JAQUKV010000010.1 GCA_028718905.1 Candidatus Peribacteraceae bacterium
TCATAAACAGACGTTCTACCTTCACTTGAAAGAATGCGAATTCAGATTTAATCATCGTCACGAAAACCTGTATAATCTCTTACTGTCCCTCTTTCGAAAACATCCTCTTAACTAGTCTTGAGCCTTGGATATTCACGATCGGGGTATCCAAAACGTCGCCGAATTTCTGAGTTCTTAATTCCATCGGGGCTTTTTGTGAAAAGAGTCATCATTGATGGAGTATTTGCTCTTTGCGATTTTAATTCCATTACACCGAAATCTGGAAGAGCAAGATTATTTTCCTTAATTCCTAGAAGATCCTCAAGTGTTTTACCAATTCCAGTATCATGATAGCGTTTCGATCTGACCCATCTTTTTTTGGAAAGTTCTTTTAAAGCCTTCGAAATTTGTGGCAATGTCCATTTTTTCATAGTTATTTAATGAAAAAAGACAAGTCTTTTTTGTAAATCCGAGCAAACTCTTTCAGGGCAACAATATCTATACGCCTCTGCCCGGCTTCAACTTTTGAGATATGTGATTGAGTATTGTCTAATAGTTTCGCAGCCTCTGCCTGAGTTAGGCCAGCCTCACGGCGAGCAGCTATGAGCTGATCTACTGTGAATCTATGATCTCTCGTAAAAATAGCTTTTTGCATTGAATATTAATTCTAGTATTCCATTGTGTAATATTCCAAATTGTCATAATTTGTACTGATCTGTTTTACTAAAGCTCCTCGCACACACTCCCATCTTTATCCCCATCGAGCCTGTGGACGTCTTTGTTAGCCTTTTGCAGACAGGTTTCATAAAGCTTCTGTGCCTCAGCATGCGTGGAGAAATCCGCGCAATTATAGATATCTGCATCACAGAAAATACTAGCTGTACTTCTCCCTTCAGTCCGTGCCTCTGTTCTCGCTTCAGTCTTAGCAGTTTTAGATCCACTCGGTTCGTTATGGCAGTGGAATTCTCCGGTCTTCTTGTTTGTATGACAACCATTAGCGTCGGTCTTGCCCGAGTGCGCGTAGGCGAGAGGGGGGGAGAGGAGCAGAGTCACAATGACGCCACAAGCGATGCGTGAAGATGCTTTCATCAGGACATGAGAGTAAGGCCGATCACGAGAGCAGTGCTAAGGATGACTGCAGCCAGAACAATGGCCATGCTCATATTCCCTTTCTCAATTTCTTTCCATTCATCGATGGGCGTGATCCACGAAAAAATTTTGAGGAGAATGCTCAATGAGAGCGCCATCGAAATCGCTCCAGTTAATGCCCAGCCGAAGGTGATGAGGTATTGGAGGAGGAGGTGATTGAGATTCATGGGGAAAATGGTATTGGGAGGTATAAGGATTGTCCATTTGTACTCATCCTTTATGGCCCTTCAATATTGCTCGGGCAAGAAGACCAGTCGTGTAGAGATATGATTCAATCTCATCCTCTTTAAGCTGGTGTCTATTTTCACTAGCATGTCTTTGTAGCTCATTCGACCAGTGAAAGAATACTGAAAAGAGTTTTCCCAGTTCTTCCGACCAATTAAATCTCTCTTGGAGAGGTTTAATATTATTTTGAAGAGTCTTATCATTCTTCAGTATCTTCCTCGATAATCCTTCAACCGCATTATAGCAATGATGAATAACTGAATTGAGATTACCTTGATAATAACTTTGAAGCGCTTCCCGTAAATCCTTTTTTTCATCTGGGAATTCAGCAAGCCATTCAAATGGCTCTTCGAACAACTTTTCATCAAGTTCCTTGGCACCACTCTTGTAAAACATCCCGCTTTTCCATCGCACTCCAATGTCTACCTGACTTAGTGAAATAGAATCTTGTACACTTACATCAATTTTCTTCTGAATATCAGCACCTCGCTCAAAATCTTTAAAATAATCAAAGATGTAGCAGATCATCGCCAGCGTCTGAACGAATTCGTTATTTGTTAGAGTCCGAAGTTGAGGAATACATGTGTGATATCCCCAAGAGTATGGCCCGTTTGCCGCTCTGATTCTATCGGTTGCATTCTCACCAAGAAGAAAGCAAACCCATTTATAAATTCCTGGGTATTCAAACGGATAGGAAATATTTTCCACAATCCTAAATGCAGTCTCGTTTATTCTCTGAATAAACTTTCGCCTCTCCGCTTCAATATCAGAGGTCAATCCAAATGTTCTATTAAAACGAGTAACTATGTTCATGTTAACAATACTACTCGTTTATCACTTCCTATGAAACTTCCTATGCATCCATTCTCCTGCAGAATCCAAATTTGACTGTGCAATATTATATCAAGAGAAACATCATTTACTATGAAACTTCCTATGCACCCGACTTCGCCCTTCGGGCTTCGCCGGGCAGGCCTCCATTGCTTAGTAGGGGAGTCGGCCTATTTCCCGTGAAACTTGCGATGCACTTCTTTAAGCTGAGGATTTGTTACGTGCGTGTATATCTGAGTAGTTGAAAGGTCTTTGTGTCCGAGCATTTCCTGCACGCTCCTAAGGTCCGCCCCATTGCGCAGCAAGTCCGTGGCAAACGAATGACGGAGAGTGTGGGGAGAGGGATTCGAGACAATGCCGGCAGCGAGCGCGTACTTCTTCACGATGTTGTAGATGGAGATGCGCGAAAGCCTAAATTCCTCGCCGGGAGGCATGACATTAATCGCCAGCTCATGATTGCGAATGAAAAGGGGAGTGAGGTGATCCATCCGACTATCCAAGTAGGCTTTGAGGGCATCGGCTGCGCGGTCACTGAGAAAGACCACCCGCACTTTGCCGCGCTTGCCTTTGACTGCTGTCTCACGTGTTTGGAAGTTCAAGTCCTTGCGGTTGAGGCTCTTGAGTTCCGTGAGACGAAGGCCGGTCGAGAAGAAGAGCTCGAGGATCGCCTTATCACGCTTGCCATTGCGTGTCTCCGTATCGGGGGCACTCAAGAGCCGCTCCAATTCATCGTGGAAGAGGACTTTCACCTTGCGCTGGTCTTCTTTAAACCGTGTGACACGGTCGGGCGGGTAACAATCCATCTCTTCCTCCGAAATAAGATAACGCAAGAAAGCACGCAGTACCGTCAAGTGGTGGTTCTTGGTCCGGACCGTCACCTCATTTTCGTGCGCGGTGCGATACATATGCAAATTACTCTTAAAAATACGTACCGTGGCTTTGTTAATTTCGGCAGGGGAGTCGAGCTTCGAAAGTTTCTGAAACAGGGCCAGAGACTGCCGGTACGAGTCGATCGTCAGGGGCGACTTGTTCTGCTCGCTTCGAAGGAAGACTAAATAGCGCTCTACGGCGTTTGCCAGGGCAGTTTGGGCCGGCGGCGGGGAGACGGGTGTCATAGGAGGCTCCTGAATGCATTTTTAGGATACAGACGTCCCGGGAACAAATTTAAACGCCTTGTTGCGAACGTCTGTTGGATAGAGGGGAGAGAGTTATCCACAGTTCTCCCGATTAACATAATGCATTTTATGTTAATAAATCAATTGACAGACCAAATGATCTCATTTTGTGATCACTAAGCCAAGAAGCCTGTGTGCCGGCAGAGATGACATGCCATGTTGCGCAATCTCATTCACGGGGAAGAGGTGCGTGATCACCATGTAGTAGAGCAGGGCTACGACTTCCCTGCCGATACTTTTGATCTCGAAGTACCAGGGGGCCTCTAAATCGCTTGGGAGGGTACGGATGTCCGGAAAGCCCTGTTGAGAGGCCAGATAGGAGATGCGTGCGAGGTGATACCGGTCCGAAATGCCGATGACGAGGCTGCAGGAGCCCGTCAGGGGTCGGGCGAAGAGCAGGTTCTCCCACGTGGAACGGGCATGTTCCTCCAGCGACAAGTCCCCTGCCGCAATGCCGTCTGCAAGCGCGACATCGCGCATCACTGCCGCCTCGCTCTCCACACTTGGCTCCCCTTTTCCTCCGGTGAGGATAATGTGTTGCAGTATCTTTTCGCGGTAGAGGCGCGCGGCCGTATCCACGCGGCGGGCGATGCCCGGTCCGGGCAATGATCCCTGATGCACCGCAGCACCGAACACGAGGCCGCACACTGTTCCCCCGCTCCCCTGCCCTGCATCGACATGTGCGGTGCCGGAGAAATCCGAGATCACCCGGATGGTCAGCGCAACAACGACCGCGATCGAAATCGCGAAAAAGGCTACAGACAGCCAGATAATGGATTTCATCAGACGCATACACTTTATAGCTTCAAGACGGGTTCGATGTAAATATGCATGGGGATTGGTGGCAGTTTAGGGCTCCACGGAGGCCAGATCGAGATCTCTACCTGATCCACCTCCGGAAGGTTTCTGATGATGCGCATCGCCTCTTCGATCGGCAGACCCGTCACCTTCTCGCGCACCTTCTTGGCGAACTGCGAGCCGGTGGGGCTCAAGGGATCGAGAATAAACTGCTCCGTGCCCGATAAGTCCACCGTGATCTTGATCCACTTCAGATCATCGGCGTAATCGATGACGTGCGCCACGAGACGGCTCATGGTCAGACTCTCGGGGAGGAGGCGCCGCTCCGCCTGCACATGCGCCGTCAGCTCCGCCACGAGCAGGTCCAGAACCGCCTTGGTGTCGTAGCCGTAGGCGGTGTAGACGATGGTGCCCTCCACGGGCACGGAGGAAACAGGCTGCCCGATGAATTCGTTCGGAAGGACGAAGTGCTCGTAGCGGGTGGTCGTGAGCTCGTCGTAGTAGAGCATCTCCAACTGCTCGTCGGCATGCTGTGCGTTCCAGAGCGTCTTTTCCTCGTCCACCATCTGCTTGGCCATCAGCAGGAGTTCGTTCTCCAGTTGCTTCTGCGCAAGCTTCAGATCCTCTTTGGTGAGAACGGAACGCGCCGAGGTCACCCCTCCCGATGCGGTCACCAGATTCTCGGCGTAGACGAGGGACTTTTCCGAGGGCGTCAGGCCGACGAACTCCCACTTGCGCCCAGCGGGTACGTTCCCGCGCAGTCCCACGATCTGCCCGTAGAGGTCCAGAGGATCGGCCTCCGCCACGACAGTCTTGCGCTGTCCCGGGTTGATCAGAATCGACTCTGCGATGCGAAAGACGATGCCCGCCTGATTCGCAAGCCGCGTCCCCTTGCGAAAGGAGTACTGCTCCTTGGTCGTGTTGATGATCGTCATCGGGACGCGCGCGCCGACCCCGCTGAACTCCTGACTGATGCGGTCGAAGGTGATGGTGCGTGTCACTCTCACCTGCACGGGCTTGAGGGGCATGGTGCGCACGCGGTCGGGAACCTGTGTGAGGGCGCCGGTCTGCACGAGAAAGATATTGACCGTGTGCGTGACGGTATCCTCGCGGGGTTTCACCTGAATTTCTGCCGATGGCAGCAGCCAGAAAAGCACGAAGAGGAAGAGCCCCGTGCTCACGAGAATCAGGAGCCAGATGCGCAGTTTCGGAAGCGACAGCAGCCCCATTCCCTGCAGCTGTGACCGGAGCTTCTGACGCCACAGGTGGGGAGAAAATTCGCGCAGTGCCTCCTCGCGCGCGGGATGTCCCTCGAGGACGAACTTCACCTCCTGCGTCGTCGTGAGCACGCGAAAGCCGTGGACGCGTGCGGCGACGATGAGTGCCGAACGTTTCGTGGCGACCCGGATGCGGCTGCGGATGGCCTGCAGCGCCTCGTAGAACATGCGCTGCTCGGTGCGGTCTTTGAGCAGCGGCCCCTCGAGGGTCGAGAGCAGCAGCAGAAGCTCGCCGTTGGTCTCGGTGGCGCGCCGGACGAAGGCACCCCAGGACTCCCCTTCGGTAGGGATCAGGACGATGAGCGGTTCCATGTCAGGTGGATGGGCGACCTATTGTGACATTGTTGCGTGTCGAAGACTACCCTGCCTCACCCCCCGACCCCCTTTCCCACCTGCAACGATTCCCGCAGGGAGAGGGGGCGCACCTCTTTCTGTGTGAAAGTCCTGAGAAGAAAGAAAGTTGCTCCCCCATCTCCGCAGGGGGTACGTGGTGCGGGACGGAGAGGGGGGGTCGGGTGGGGTGAGGCAGAGCCTTGTCCCTACTTTTCCCTCTTCGCGAGCGCCTTCAGCGCAGGCATCTCTTCGCCGGAGAGCATCTCGAGCATGGCGCCGCCGCCCGTGCTCACGAAGGTGTAGCCGTCCGTCGGATAGTCATAGCGTTTGTGGAAGTCGATCGTATCCCCTCCTCCGACGATGGAGACGGCTCCATGCTTCGTCACTTCTACGATCGCCTCGGCAATGCGCTTGGTCCCGTGTGAGAAACGATTCAATTCGTACATTCCAAGCGGCCCGTTCCAGATGATCGTTCCGGACTTGGCGATGATCTTCTTGTAGCGTTCCACCGTCACCTTCCCCACGTCGAGGATCATCATGTCGCCCGTCACGTTCTCGAGCGGCAGATCCAGCTTCTCGACGGCCTCCGTTGCCTCGGTGGCCACCACGACGTCACGGGGAACGTGAATATCGGCCAATTCCTCCTTCTCCCCTTCCAGCATCAGTTCCTGCGACAGCTCGACTTTGTCCTCCTCGTACTTGGACGTTCCCACTTCAAATCCGCGCGCGGCGATGAAGGTGTTGGCAATGCAGCCGCCGAGCAGAATGTCGTCGCCTTTGTTCAAGAAGGACTGGATGACTGGGATCTTCGTTTCCATCTTCGCCCCGCTGATAATAAGCGTGACGGGACGGCGCGGATCGTCGAGCACGGATTGCAGCGTCTGCGATTCGTGGAGGAGGTTCAACCCCGGATAGGCCGGGAGCAGGCGGGCGACGGCGCAGGTACTGGCCTCCTCGTAGGTGTGGCACACAGGGAAGGCCTCGTTGACGTAGACCTCGCCGAGCTTCGCCAGTTCCTTCCCGAACGCGGCTTGCTCCGCCGGCTTCCCTTCCTCCCCGGCAGAGAACCGGACGTTCTCGACGTAGAGGATCTCCCCGTCCTTCAGGGCGGCGGCGAGCTGTTCCACCTTGGGACCGATGGTGTCCGTCGTGTGCGTGATCTTGACGGCGGGCAGGAGCGTCTTCAAATGCTCGGCGACCAGCTTGGTCGAGAGCTTGGGGTCCTGTTTGCCTTTGGGCCTGCCGACGTGCGTCATAAGGATCAGGCGCGCTCCCTGCGAAAGGAGGAGCTGAAGCGTGGGCAGCGACGCGCGGATCTTCTTGTCGCTCTTGAGCTTGCCTGCGGCATCCGTTTCGATGTTGTGATCGACACGCACGAGTACGCGCTTCCCTTTCAGTTTCGCTTCTTTGAGGAGGGGGTACTGCATGGCAAAAGTGTACTGATTCTGAAGCGAATTTCGAGCGCACCTCATTGACAGCATCCCGATTCTCAGACAAATATCCATACAGTGAACGCCACTGTGTACTCCAAAGAAGAAAGGAGGATGCCTATGGCAGATTCACTGCTCCACTAGACTTACGCGCGTTGCCAAGATAAGTCGCGTTCCCGTCCACATCGTGGGCGGCAGATGAGTCTAGGAGACCTAGGGGGCCCCTTGCGTTCCCTGGGTCTTTTTTTCGTTGCACGCCTTTCAATACGCCTTTCTCATTCCAGACGAACGTCACTCCCCTTCTCCGTGCAGCCGATGTAATGCGGTCGAGCAGAGGAATGATCTTTTTTGAAAGATTTTCTCCGACGACATACCCGCGCCGGTCGAAGTGGAACATCTCGGAAAGTCGCTCGGGTAGATTCTCTGCAGTCGTGGGATACACATCCATCGAAGCATCCATTCCCATTTTCCGAAACGCCGCATTCCACTCCCTCAGAATCGCTGAGGCGTCGGGTACGTGCCCGATGATGCCGAAAAGCTCGCGGTGGATACTTTTGCGCGGTTTGGTCATGGGACCAGTGTAACCCTGTAACGGCGGAGCGATAAGCTATAAGCTATAAGCTGTAAGCTTTTGGATACGAGCCGCTTTCCCCGGATGCGTATCGCTAACAGCGTACGTCTTACAGCTTCGTCGTATGCCTGATCACTTTTCCATCATCTTCTGGTACGCACTCGCCACGTTTACGGGCACGGTGATCCTGCATGCGCTAGCCCTGAAATACTTCCCGCGCTGGGGACTGATGGACTTTCCCGGGCGCTACGGGCTCACTCGTCCTCGTATCCCGTATCCCACAGGAATCCTTGCAATCCTTGCTTTCCTTGTTTTCTTCGCTTTCTTCGAGTCCACCCTCGCACTGAAGCCGTGGTCGTTGCAGGCCGTCGGACTCATCGTCGGGATCCTGCTGCTCGCCGTCGTCACATTTTGCGATGATCGCCGTCCCCTCCCCTCCTACCTGCGACTCATCACACAGATCATCGTCGCGCTCGTGATCTTCCTCACCGGGACGCGCATCTACACGCTGACCAATCCCCTCGCCGCGTTTACGGGCGTGGACGTGCTGCCCCTGCACCGGCTCCAGATTCCCGTCGGGATGCTGGGCAATCCTTCGCTGCTCGGCCTGCTCTTTACGGTCCTGTGGCTTTCGCTCACCATGAACGCCCTCAACTGGTTCGACGGCATTCGCGGGCAGGTGAGCGTTGTTTCCGTGCTGGGATTTATCACGATCGGGCTTCTCTCGCTCTCCGGCCGCGTGGGTGATTTTTCGCTGGGGTTGATCTCGTTCGCGCTCGCGGGCATCGCACTCGCCTGCCTGCTGTTCGACCGTCCCTCTCCGCTCTCGCTCCTCGGCGATTCCGGCACCATGTTCTTCGGCCTCCTGCTCGGCGTGCTCACCATCTTCACGGGCGGCAAAGTGGCGACGGGATTCCTCGTCCTCGGTGTACCGCTCATCGATTCGTTCATCGTGATTACGCGCCGCATCCTCAAGGGGAAATCCGTCTTTCAGGGCGATGCGCAGAACGAGCACCTTCACCACCGGCTCCTCCGCAAGGGCTGGACGGAATGGCAAATCATTCTGCTCACATCCGGCCTCGGCGCGGCCTTCGGCATTACGGCACTCTTCCTCTCTACAGTCGAAAAATTCCTCGCGGCCCTCGCGCTCTTTCTGATCATGCTTCTGCTCTCCATCTATTCGGGGAGATAACTGGTGAGGTGGTAGCTTGTCGCTGATGAGCTTCTTAGTAGCTTCCTAAAAAGCTAAGAAGCTACAACCTAAGAAGCTCACTTTGCGTACCGCATCGGCTGGCTCTGGGAGCCGAACGGCATGGCCTCGATGATGAGTGTGCGTCGCCCGTGCGGCAGCACGCTCACCTCGGCGCGTCCGTTTGCAAAGTCCAGTACCGAGAGGGCATCGGGCTGAAAGTCCGCACTGCCGAACGAGGCGCGGAGCACGATGTCCCGCGTGAGCATCGGTGATGTCACCACGTTGCCGCGGGCATCCAGCAGCGTGAGACGCACCCGCTCCCACCCGCGGTCGGAATAGGAACCGTCGTGCGTGATTTCCACCGAGGCGACGGGTGTGCCGGCTGCCGGAGGCAGCTCTTCGTCGCGGCTCACCACCACTTCACGCCGTTGCACCACTTCTCCCGCCGCTTCGGACGAAGGGGGCGGAGTCTGCGGAGCGGATGACAGGGATGAAGCGTTGGCCGCCTCGTGCACCGCGACAGTCGTTGCCGGCTGCAGGGCGAGATATTCGGCTCTGCGCTGGGCGATGCGCGCCTGCACGCGTGAAAGCCAGGTCTGGCTGCTGATGCTGGACGCGGACGATCGGGCGCTGCCTGCGGAAGCGGCCTGCACGACGGTGAGGACCGGCGCGTAGCCGGCCTGCACGTACAGAAGCGGATTCACCGTAAAGGACGTGCCGCGATCCGCGTGGAATCCCCGGTTGACCGCCTGCGTCGTGGAGTATCCCGCAGCCCGCAGTTCCTCGGATGTGAACGGCCAGTAGGGATGCCACGGGGCGTCGCCGCGGTCAATCTGAAAGTGCAGGTGCGGTCCGGTGGCGTCACCCGTCATGCCGGAGAGTGCAATCTGCTCGCCTTTCTCTACGATGTCCCCTTCCTTCACATACGTCACGCTCAAGTGAGCATAGTTGCTGTACAGAACGGTTGACTGGGTCGGGCGGGACGGATCGGGAATATTCGGATGCCGGATCACGACAGTCTTGCCGAAGCCCGTGGCATCCTTCACTTCGCTCACGATGCCCGCGGCAATGGAGCGCACGGGGGTTCCGATGGGCACGCGGATATCCACAGCCGGATGGCTGCCCGAGTTCTCCTGCCCCGTTGTATAGGATCCCATGTAGCTGACGGAGTAGATGGCACGTGCCTTGGGATCACTGAGCGCAGCCGAGTAGGGCGGCAGGGCAATCAGCAGATCCTGCGGCACCTCGCGGTAGGTGTGATCCTCCGCATTGCCGCCATAGGTCTTCCAGCGGGTGTAATCGGGGACGAGGGCGATGGGAGTGACTGTGCCGGTATAGACGATCAGACTATCATTGTCGTGTCCCATCACCGATTTCCAGAACACCTGCCACCCATGCTGTCCGATCATGTTTCCGGTCACGAACGCCAGAAGCGAGAGAATCGCCACCCAGAAGGACTTGCGCTGCGCCAGAAAGTGGAACGCGTGCGGTTCCACGTGACGATGCAGCGGCGTGGCACCAAAGCCGAGCTTTTTTCGGGAGACAAGTTGGGTCATAGCGGTGTTTATGTGTCTGAATCTATAATAACATTTTGCTACAATTTCGTCAATGTCTGATTCCCTGTCACTTTGGCTAACGGATGCCGAAAAGACCCTCTCAACCGGCGGGTCGCTGGCACAGTCGCTCTACCGCGTTCCGGTGACGGTTTTTCTGACCGGTGCGCTGGGTGCGGGCAAGACCACATTCCTGCAGGGATTGGGCCGGTCTCTCGGCATCGGGCAGAGACTCACGAGCCCCACGTACGCTCTGGAACAACGCTACCCCACACAGCACTTCGGGGAGCTCTTGCACATCGATCTCTACCGGCTCACACACAAAGACGCGGAGCACCTCGTTCACTCTTCTGAAAACCACCACGGGATCCGGTGCATCGAGTGGGCGGATCGCCTGCCGGATGGCGTGCCCGCGGACGAGGGTATTGCCGTTTCGCTTGCGGAACGCGCAGACGGGCTCGGAAGGGAACTGACTGTTTCTTTCCGTGATATCGCCCTCCCCTCCCCGCCGGAGATCAATGCCTGGCGTGAAGAGCTGTTCCTCCCCCACCTGATCGCCCGTCACTGTGATGCCGTGGCCGAGACGGCCGTGCGGCTGGGCGAGGAGTATGCGAGACGGGGCCATATCGTCCGTCTTGGAGCGCTGCGCGCGGCGGCGATGACGCACGACCTGCTGCGCTTCGTCGATTTTCACCGCGGGGCGGGCCACATCGAGCGCGAGATCAATCCCACTCATGCGCGCACATGGGAAGCAGTGAAGGCGCAGTATGCGGATATGCGTCACGAGCAGGCTGCGGCGCAGTTTCTCACCGGCAAGGGATTCCCCGAACTTGCGGAAATCGTGCGCGTGCACGGGCTGACCCTTGCGGATGCCACGCGCGTCACCACGGAGCAGAGACTGCTCTACTACGCCGACAAGCGCGTGAAGATCGACGAGGTGGTGAGTCTGGAGGAGCGGCTGCGCGATTTCACCGTGCGTTACAGCCATTTGGGGAAACTGCGGGAATCGGATGCCTGGTACGACGAGGCGCGCAGAACGGAACATGATTTGTTTCCGGAAGGGCCGCCATTCTGACATACTGCCCCGGTATGATGACCTCCCCGATCCTGTTGAGCCTGCTCAGCGTCCTGCTCGTGAGCCTTATTTCACTCACGGGCATCATTCTGTTTTCGCTGCATGAGCGGCTGATCCGGCAGTCGCTTCTGCTGCTTGTCGGATTTTCCGCCGGAGCGCTGCTGGGCGACGTCTTCATCCACATATTTCCCGAGATGATTGCAGAAGGAGCTTCGCAATCCCTGTCTCCGTTCCTGCTGGTCCTGGCCGGCATGCTGCTCTCTTTTGTCATTGAAAAGGTGATCCACTGGCGTCACTGTCACTGTTCCGCCCTGCCCAAGGCCTCCGTTCACATTCATCCCGTCGGCATCATGAATCTGATTGGTGATGCCATTCACAACTTCATCGATGGCGCGCTGATCGCAGGCAGTTACCTCATCAGTCCGCACATCGGTCTGGCGACGACCATTGCGGTTGTTCTGCACGAAATTCCACAGGAGATCGGCGACTTTGCCGTTCTGCTGTTCAGCGGATTTTCGGCACGGAGAGCCGCCATGTTCAATCTTCTTTCCGCCTGCGTGGCGTTTGCCGGCGCCTTTCTGGTCTTGGGAGCAGCATCCACGCTGCCGAGTCTCGGAGGGCTGCTCTTACCCGTCGCTGCCGGAAATTTTCTCTACATCGCCGGAGCGGACCTGATGCCGGAACTGCATAAGGAAACCCGTTTCTCGCGGGCAGTGATGCAATTGCTTGTGATTCTCTGCGGTATCGGCATCATGCAACTTCTTACGTTTGTGGAGTGATGCGTTTGTGCACCCAGGCAAGGAACAGTCCGATCATGCCTGCACACATGAGAAGAACGACGAGCCCCCAGCGCTGACCAAACACTGCCCATACGCGCTGCACGGTCGTGTGGAGCACCGGCGTCCAGCTGAGGAACCCGCTCAGATGACCGATGAATGCCCAGTAGAGGCACCAGCGGCCCGCGAACTGGCTGAAACGCATGAGCAAAATGGCGGCGTTCGTTACGAGGATCCACCACAGAAACGCCAACATGTGTGGCCCGATGGGCAGGACCTGCCAGAGCCAGATGGCGACGAGATTTCCCTCCCTTCCCCCCGTCGCGAGACCACGTTGTGTGATCAGATGGTCGGCAAGAAGAGCAAGTGTAAAGAGAAGCAGAGGGACCCGGTACTCTCTGTTGATCGGCATGAAAGGCATTATATCCTCCACGGGATCATTTCGTGAGCGACGGTGGAGAAGAAAGCGGAGGTGGGAATGCCCAGGATCACCGGTGCAGCTAGAAGCAGAATGACGGTGGCAGTGAGCAGAAAGAGCATCAACCGCTCGCCCGAGATCAGCGCCTTGCCCAACCGCTCGTGCAGCGTACGCATGTGATTGCCGACGTGAAGGAGCATTTCGAGAAACCGGTGCAGGATCTCAAACTTGGGCAGAAAGACTCCGGCCAGTCTGGCAAAGGAAAGATCGGAACGCACGATTCCGCTCATGGCGACGATGCCGATCGTGTGGTGCAGGTAGACAGAAAACGTCAGCGCTATCAGGAGCAGAAAAATATCAATCAGATTTTCTCGAACCGTACCCTCAAGGGTGCGTTCCCATGACAGATGATGGACTTCGCGGTATTTCACGAGATCGAGCGAGATGTGCGCCGCGATCAGGAGGGCGAACGCACCGAGGTTGAGAATGGCCGCCGCGATGACCGTCAGGACGAGGTACCCCGCATGGAATGCCGGCAGCTCGTCATGCTCGTGAGCGAAATGCCGGAGAGATGCAGCAAGGGAATGCGATGTGTGGGTGTGCAACATGTTTCTATATTATACAATATATTATAATATATGTGAAATAGCTCTCGCATTGACAGAAGGCAGCCAATTTTATCATTTTCTGATAATTGTTTGGATATGTTGCAAGCGGTCGCGCACCTCCCGTTCGAACCCACGGTCCGTCGGTTCGTAGAACGATCGGGGCTCCATTCCGATCGGAAAATACTGCTCCTGCACAACTCCTTTCGCCGCATCGTGCGGGTACTGATAGCCCTGATGGTATCCCTGATCGGCCATGCCTTTGATGGGGGCGTTGCGCAAGTGCAGCGGCACTTCGAGTGTTGCGGAGGAGTGGATCATCTCCCGCGCGCCGGCCATGGCCCGGGTGATCGCATTGCTCTTGTGGGCCTGACTCAAGTAAATGCAGGCATGAGCGAGAAAAAATTCCCCTTCGGGCAAGCCCACAAACTCAAAAGCCTGCCACGCCGCAATCACCATCTGAAGTGCGCGGGGGTCAGCGTTGCCGATGTCCTCACTGGCGAAGATCGCCATCCGCCGGAAGAGGAACCGCGGCTGTTCGCCGCCGGCAAGCATCTTGAACATCCACAGCAGAGCCGCATCGCAGTCACTCCCGCGCATGCTCTTGATGAACGCCGAGACGGAATTGTAGTGTTCCTCTCCGGTGCGGTCGTAGCGCTTCCCGCGTTCACGGAAGAGTGCGTCGATTTCCTTCATCGAGAGTTTTTTTCCGGCGGTGAGAATGGCCATCTCGAGCAGGTTCAAGGCGATGCGCGCGTCGCCGTTCGCGAGGGCGGCAATCCGCTCCAGCGCTTTTTCCTCCACCTGGACTGTCCCGTTCATTCCCCGCTTATCCGTAAGAGCGCGATGCAAAATAGTGAGCAGATCCTCCTGCGAAAGAGGCCGCAGCAGCGTCACCTGCGAACGCGAAACCAAAGCGGAATTCACCTCGAAGTACGGATTCTCGGTGGTCGCGCCGATGAGGATGACGACGCCGCTTTCGACGTACGGGAGCAGCGCATCCTGCTGACTCTTGTTGAACCGGTGGATTTCGTCGATGAAGAGGACTGTGCGCTGCTTGAGCCCCGTGAAGAGCCGCTCCGCTTCGGCGCACACTTCCCGCAGTTCCTTGACCCCGCTCAACACCGCATTGATTGAAACGAAGTGCGCCTGCGTCCGCTCCGCGACGATCTTGGCGAGCGTCGTCTTGCCCGTTCCCGGGGGGCCCGACAGGATCACCGAGGACAGCTTGTCGCCCTCAATCGCCGAACGGAGCGTCGTCCCCTTTCCCATCACATGTTCCTGACCGACAAATTCCTCGAGGGTCGTCGGGCGGAGACGGTAGGCCAGCGGTGCAGAATCGTGAACGGGCATCTGTGGATAGGATAGCGTATATAGATGTGCTGGTTAGCTGATTAGCTGTTTAGCTTATTAGGTTTGTTTCACTACCACTCACGTTTGTTCCTTTCATTACTTCCACTCCTAACAAGCTAAGAAGCTACAACCTAAAAAGCTGCTTGTACACACGTAGCTCGGCAAAGAGAAATATGATAGAATGAAAGGAGTCATATGGCGGATTTTCTCCAGACCATCGGGCAAACAAAGAACCTCTCCGAGGCGGCGCAGAAGAAGGCGGGCCAGTCTTCGGCGCAGAAGATGGGTGCAGAGCACGAGAGCTTTATGAAAGATGTTCTTCGGCTGATCGACAGCAGGGAGATCGATATCGCAAAGCCCCAGTCCTTCCTCAACATGGACGTCTATAACCGTCTCGATGAACAGTGGAAAGGCAAAGTGGATCTGGCGCTCGTGAATATCGACGATCTGCTCGGGCACATCGTGGAATTCCGCCTGTCGAAGAAGACTCCCGACGAATCGCCCGAGCTGCAGTCGATGATCTCGCACCTCTGGCAGATGAAGCAGCGCATCGAAGATACGCACGACGTTTTCAAATTCTGATTTCCTCATCCCGTATGAAACAACCCATGAAAGTCCCCGAGCAGCCCAAAGAGAACTTTGACCGGTCGAAGGATGCTCCGGCGCAAAATGAAATTCCGCCACCCCGCGCCGAGGTTCCCCGCGAAAGAGAAATCGTGAAAGCGCGTGCGGATGTTGTGGACGCAACGAGACACGCTCTCGAAGAGCTCGCACGCCGGTTGCCGCGCGTGGAAGGTGCCCGCGTGGACCGGTTCACCGCCTGAAAAAAAGGTTTTACCGTCTTCCCTCTCCCCCTGGGAGAGGGTGGTGCGGAGCACCGGGTGAGGGTGACATCCAGCGAATGCGCGAATCGTGCTTCCACCATGTCATCTGTCTTTTGGCATACTGACGCGAAGAGGCGGCGATACGCTCATGCAGAGCACTGTCGCCTTTCACCGTCTCGACACTGCACTGAAGCAGGGCATCGGCAATTTCACGGTAGCCGTGGCTCCGCATGCCCGGATCATTGCGGGTGTATCCGCGGTCGAGAAGGGATTGTACTTCTTCCGCCCATCCGGCTTTGAACATCGCGCGCACACGTTCATCAATGCGACGACAGAGTGTTGCGCGGGGAGGATTGATTCCGAGGATGAACAGATCATAAGAAGACGGGTGTTTCCTCTTGGCCTCCTTGAGGCACATGCCGGTCGACAGACACACTTCAAGCGCGCGCAGAAGATAGACCGCATTCATCGGATCGACGCCGAGTGCGCCTTCGGGATCCAGCTTCTGCAAGCGGCGGTGCAGCACGTCGGCGCCGTTCTGTTGCAGCTCTTTCTCCAGTTCCTGACGCAGGGCGGGGTCGGGGGTTTCGACGAACGCACGGTTATCGATCACGGCACTCACATACAGCATGGAACCGCCGACGAGAAACGGAATATTGCCGCGGGCATGAATTTCAGCGATCACCCGCTCCGCTTCGCGTTTGTACCACGCAGCAGTCACCTCCTCCTTTGGATCCAAGACATCGAAGAGATGATGTGGGATGTCATGCATCTCTTCAAAACGAATTTTCCCGGTTCCGATATTCAGATGACGATACAGCTGCCTCGAGTCCGCATTGATGATCTCCACTCCCCTCCCCTGCGCACGCAACCCTTCGGCGATGGAGAGGGACAGATCCGTCTTTCCGCTCGCCGTGGGCCCGACGAGGACGAGGAGTGGTTGTCGTGCAGTGCGCAAATGCTTGAGAATGATCCGAAGCAGCATGGATTAGGAATAATGGCGGAAAAAAGTGTACTCGTTGCTGGACAGGAAATGAACTTCGTGACAATACATACTCATGTCTGACTTGGCGGAATACCTCCTTAACCGCGAGGAACAATTCCAGAAGTCTCCTGCCAGAGAACGGTTCGCGCTGAGTCCTGATCAGTGGCGGGCGACAATCCATACCGCCATTGCGAGCGATCCCCGAGTGATATGCAAACCTTTACAGGCGGATTGCGATTTGGGGTCCGGAATGTCTCTCGGCGAAGGCGTTCTCATCCCAACGGGAAGCGCGGAAAGGATTCAGACCTTCGCAGCATCTATTGCGGACCAGGCGAATCGTCTCCTTCCCGATAATATCTGGTCGCCGGGCAGGATCTCTCGCCACTTCACATATTTCCGTGATCCGGCTACGGAGGAATTCTACGTCCTCACACACGGGCTGAGTGAAGCACTTTCCCGTCAGGCCTATCCTCCGTTGATCGGATTGGGAGGATAGAAAGTGGGAGGAACTCACTGGTATATCGATCATTTAATTTTTGCTTGGCGAAATGTTAAGAACGATTTACGTTTCTCCTCACCACATTCCTCCTGCCGCGCCAACTGCCGGAAAACCACAAAATAACCTATAATATCAACGGTGTGAGGTTCACAGCCCTACGCCCTCCTCCTAATCCTAACCCTACCCAACATGCACCCCATGCTCTCTTCGATCGCTGACAAGATCGCACGCGGCAATCTCACTCCGCAGAATTTCATCATCCCGACGGTCATCGAAAAGACACAGTTCGGGGAACGCGTGTATGACATTTACTCGCGCCTGCTCGAGGACCGCGTGGTTTTTCTCGGCACGCAGATCAACGATGACGTGGCGAATTCCGTCATCGCACAGTTGCTCTTTCTCGAGAAGGAGAATGCCAAGAAGGACATCATCCTCTATGTGAACTCTCCCGGAGGGCAGGTCACCTCCACGATGGCGATGTACGACACCATGCAGTACGTGCAGGCGGATATCTCGACCGTGTGTCTGGGCATGGCGGCCAGCGGGGGCGCGATCATCCTCATGGGCGGCGCCAAGGGCAAGCGCTTCGCGCTGGAGCACTCCGAGATCATGATTCACCAGCCGCTCGGGGGCACCGAGGGGCAGGCGACGGATATCGCCATTCACGCCGATCACATCATCCAGACGAAGAAGCTGCTGAACCAGATGATCGCCAAGCATACCGGCAAGACACTGGAGCAGGTGACGTCAGATACCGAGCGCGACAAGTTCCTGTCAGCCGAAGAGGCGCTCAAGTACGGACTGATCGATCGCATTCTCACGAAGAAACCAGTTTGATTCCGGACGCTTCAGAGCCGCTGTCCGTCTACTTTTTGGGCGCGGCCGAGTAGCAGCCGCCTGCACAGCAGCAACCCGAAACTTTGGTGATGATGATCAGTGCGATGAGCCAGATGAGCGCATTGATGGCTGGCTGCATGGTTTCGGAGAGCGGCAAACCCGAGACGACCGATTTTAAGAGCAATCCGGCCGGAATGGAGCCGAGGGCGATGCTCGCGGCCCAGAGGGCGACTTCTTCGAACATATTCAGCACCAGCAGTGATCCGCCGATAATCATGAGTGCGGGAAGGACGTATGCCCAGAGCGTGCCGAGCAGAGACAGCGCCCCCAGATCCTCGCTGACCATGCCCGAAAAGGATTCGAACGACATGTAGTGCACGAGACCGACGAAGAGGAGCGAACATCCGAGGCTGATGCGGGCCACGGTCCCGACGATACAGAGGGGACACTGGGGCAACTTGAGTTGCATAGAAAGGAGAGGAATGAATTGTATGGCAGTATGGAGCGAGTGACACACTTGTACAATATATTTGTTCACATTGGACGTAATTCGCAAGGCAAATCCGAAACCGCGACGTGACGTCACCCTACAATCATGCGCATGTTCACTCTGCAGTCCTCCTCCCCTCTCGGCCGACGCGGAAGAATCGAAACCGAGCACGGTCCGATTGAAACGCCGTTTTTCTTTCCGGTGGGCACGGTCGGTGCCATGCGCGGGCTGACGCACCAGGATCTGATTGATCTGAAGGCGCAGGTTCTGCTCTGCAACACCTATCATCTGCACCTGCATCCGGGTGAAGACACTGTTGCGCAGGCAGGAGGATTACATGCCTTCATCGCCTGGAATCGTCCGATTCTGACGGACAGCGGCGGCTATCAGGTGTTCTCGCTTCGTGGACTGCGTCACATTGCGGAAGATGGAGTTGCATTCAGGGCGCACACCGACGGCAGCACGCACTTTTTGGGTCCGAGAGAGGCCACAGAAATCCAGTGGAAACTCAAGTCCGACATCATCATGTGTTTCGACGAGTGTCCGCCGTCCACCGCCTCACGCAGGGAAATCGAGACCGCCGTGGACAGGACGCTCCGGTGGGCGAAAACGTGCAAAGATACTCACGAAAGACTCGGGAACTCGGGAACTCGGGAACTCGGAATTTCTGTTCAGAAACCGCTTCTATTCGGCATCATTCAGGGCGGGCTCCACTTCGATCTACGGAAAAAATGCGCGGAGGAACTGCAGGCCATCGGCTTCGACGGGTACGCCTTGGGCGGGCTCGCCGTGGGGGAGAGCGAGGAAGAGATGCTCTCGGTGTTACGTGAAATCACTCCCCTCCTCCCGAAGGGGCAACCGCGTTATCTCATGGGCGTCGGCGTCATGCACCAGCTCAAAAGGTGCGTGGAGCTCGGCATCGACATGTTCGACTGCGTGCTCCCCATGCGCATCGCCCGCCACGGAACGATTCTTCTCTCCGATGGAACAGACCTGCGCATCACCAATGCCGCATTCAGAAACGCACACATTCCCATTGATTCCGCTTCGCCGTCGGATTTAAGCAGGAACCATCTCAGGAGCTATCTGCACCATCTGTTCCGGGCGAATGAGCGTCTGGCCGAAACCATCGCCTGCAAGCAGAATCTGGGTGTCACGCTCAAAATGATGCGCGATCTCCGGCAGCAGATGGATACGCCTTACGCAGAAACCTTCGTCACCTCGATCTCCGTGAACCCTTGACGGTGGCCGTGCAACCGGCGGTAGCGCTTGCGGCGGCGCATTTTGTAGACACGGACCTTGTCGCCCTGTCCGTGTGCGAGCACTTTTGCCTGAACGGATGCTCCGGATACCACGGGGGTGCCGACTGCAATGGCGTTTTCGCCATCTGCGGTGAGCAGTACATCCTTGAACGTGACGGTGGCCCCGGGCTCCGCATTGAGCGTGGGCACTTTCAGTTTCATCCCCTCCGAAACTTTCTCCTGAAAGCCGGCGATCTTCACAACCGCAAACATGACCGCGAAAGTGTAGGGAAAGCGGCTGAAGGGGGCAAGAAGAATCTTCAGTCCGTCGTAATGAATCGTTCCTCCTGCTGACGCTGCATTTGGATCCTCTTGTGATAGGAATCAACGATTTGGGCAATCTGCTCCACGGCGGCCTCGGGCGGGATGTTCTTGCGCACAAATCCGGCACCGACCGAGTCGGCGACAGAAGACAGCCTGTCATCGGTGGAGTACAGGATGGTCGGCACTCCTGCCCTCCTGAGGTCGTAGCGGAGGCAATCGATCACCTCATGGCCATTTTCCGTGTGACCGGCGTAGCGCATGTCCGGCAGAAGCTCCAGATTCTGATCCATCACCAACACATGGGGTTGGGGACAGCGCTGCAACCTCTCCGCCATTTCATCGGCGATTTCAGATGCCGTCTTACCCGTATAGAACAAAAGTTCCACCCTTCTGCGCGTGGCCACTGTGAGGTACCCGACGAAGCGAAGAAACAACTGCGGACCGTCATCCAGATACAGCACCTTCGCTCCATGGAGCGGCTCGACGTTCCGAAGACGCCGGTTCATGTGCGGGATATCCTGCGGATGCGGGATGTGATTCATGAAATCCCGGCGTGAGATCTGTTCTTCCCATGCCGGATGCTGATCGTACAGGTGCTCGAACTCCCGCAGACGACGTTCAATGCTCTGCTGATCTTCCGGACTGATCTCGCTCATGCTGTTTTTTCCTTCCCTGACCGGACGCCCCCGGTACGGGAGCTGATCCATGATGTGCGGATTCTTCTCTTATCTTTGGTATAGTCAAGAGAAATGCAGATTCATCGTCAATGGAGTCGACCGCATGGCGTCCTCCGGTGCAGGGCATGAACCGCTCATGTATTAAAATTGGCAGCACGACATGACTGGCCATGTAGTAAGAGCTCAATCGAATCCTCTATGAATATAGATGGCCTGCCATGTCGTGAGCGAACAAAGTGAGCTCTACTACGTGGCTCGGTACGTGGCTCATGCCCAGAGCGTCCTCGGCCTGCCATGAACCGTGCGACGCATGAGCGAAGCGAAACGGCCGAGTGCGAATGCACGAGGCCTGCGGCGCTCTGGTTCATGGCTGGGGAGGAAGGATTCGAACCTTCGAATGGCGGCTCCAAAGGCCGCTGCCTTACCACTTGGCGACTCCCCAACGTGAGCGATAAATTCAATGATGCAGAATGGGCGCTTGTCCGCCGTCGTCCCGCGATAACGAGCGCAGCGGGACTCCCCCAAGAATGCGATGGCATCATAGCAAAATATCGTGAAATCCCTAATTGTATCGAATCGATTATTAGAACCTAAATTCATGGCCCCAAGTCATATCTGTTGATGATGCAGGTCATTATATAATTGTTTGAACAGAATGACGAATACTATGCAAATATTGAGATGTATGACATATTTGACATCTCATTTAAACATTTCCATAAATATCTGGTTAATTGCTATGCATAGATCAAAAATCTCTCTTTGACATAATGAGTTATTAATTGACTATTAGGGGCACAAGATTAAGATCCACACCTTTTAGTTCATAGTCACTTGTCACCCATTTACCCCATGTCCATATGGCAAAGTTAGAGCGATTCAAGAAGCAATTCGTTTCAATCGTCCTATTCGCCTTACTCACGTCGCAGCCCGGCGTTTCGTCGCTCTTCAATATCGTCGATCCTGCCGGTGCGCAGGTTGTAGCGAGCATGCAGAACGAAACGTACCCGCACCCCTCGCAATGCAATGGAGCGAACTGGAACATCGGCGCTCCCGATGACATCACGTGCTCCTCGAGCGTGACAACGAACAAAGCTCTGGAACGGGACGCGCGTGCCACCAGCATTTTCGGCGCTTCCAGCCGCTTGAAGCCCGATCTTCCGTCGCTCAATCAGTTCTGCCGGGAATATACGGGAGACAGCACGTCCTACGCCACTTACGCGCGCGTACACAACTACTGCAACGGCTGTGACCAGAGACTTGCTTGGTGGAGCGACAACGCATGGCATGTGGAGCAGGCCTGCTATGGCAAGTTGAACGTGCAGTGGGTAACGTGCTCGACGTCCTGCGCGACTCCCGCCTGTTCCGACGGCATCGACAACGACGGAGACGGAGCGACGGATTATCCCGATGACTTCTCGTGCTCTTCTCCGACGGATAATGACGAGACCAATCCCAAGGCCGCGTGCCAGGATGGTATCGACAACGATCACGACGGACGGACGGACTATCCGGATGATCCGGGCTGCAGCAGCAGTCAGGACAATTCGGAGGCAGGAGAGCCTCAATGCCAGGACGGCATCGACAACGACGGAGACGGAGCGACGGATTATCCCGATGACTTCTCGTGCTCTTCTCCGACGGATAATGACGAGACCAATCCCAAGGCACAGTGTCAGGACGGCATCGATAATGACGGGGACGGTCTGACGGACTATCCGAATGATCCGGGGTGCAGCTCGAAGCAGGACAATGATGAGCACAACATCTGCCCGGCAGCCACGTCCACGAGCACCTGCCGCTGTGCGACGAACAGTGATTGTACGTCTCCCGATACCTGCCAGAGCGGTATCTGCAGGCCGGTGACGTACCAATGCAACGACGGCATCGACAACGACGGAGACGGAGCGACGGATTATCCCGATGACTTCTCGTGCTCTTCTCCGACGGATAATGACGAGACCAATCCCAAGGCCGCGTGCCAGGATGGTATCGACAACGATCACGACGGACGGACGGACTATCCGGATGATCCGGGCTGCAGCAGCAGTCAGGACAATTCGGAGGCAGGAGAGCCTCAATGCCAGGACGGCATCGACAACGACGGCGACGGGGCAGCCGATTATCCGAATGATTTCAGCTGTTCTTCTCCGACCGACAACGACGAGACCAATCCCAAATCTCAGTGCCAGGACGGCATTGATAATGATGGAAATGGGTACACGGACTATCCCGCGGATACGGGTTGCTCCAATAATCAGGACAATACCGAGAGCGGCGGCCAGCAGCTCTACCAATGCAACGACGGCATCGACAACGACGGGGATGGAGCTACGGACTACCCGAATGACTTCAGCTGTTCTTCGGCTACCGACAACGACGAAACAAGTCCCAAATCTCAGTGCCAGGACGGCATTGATAATGACGGGGACGGTGTCATTGATTACCCGAACGATCCGGGTTGTTCCTCCAGGCAGGACAATGACGAACACAACATCTGTCCCGCGGCGACCTCCTCTTCGACCTGCCGCTGTGCGACGAACAGTGATTGTACGTCTCCCGATACCTGCCAGAGCGGTATCTGCAGGCCGGTGACGTACCAATGCAACGACGGCATCGACAACGACGGGGATGGAGCTACGGACTACCCGAATGACTTCAGCTGTTCTTCGACTACCGACAACGACGAGACCAATCCAAAGGCACAGTGTCAGGATGGTATCGACAACGATCACGACGGACGGACGGACTATCCGGATGATCCGGGCTGTTCCACAAGGCAGGACAATGATGAGCACAATATCTGCCCTGCAGCCACGTCCACGAGCACCTGCCGCTGTGCCACTAATACCGACTGCACCAACCCCGACACATGCCAAGGCGGATACTGTCGGCCAACAGGAGCGGATCTTTCCGTATCGAAAACCGGGCAGTCAACCATTGTTGCCGGCAGTGTCATCACCTACACCGTGACCGCGGCCAATGCCGGACCGGCCACGGCCACGAACGTCGTGATCGCCGATGTGATTCCCTCCGGCCTCACCTTCAACGCCGGCCAATCCAGCACGAATTGTGTGCAGAACGGAAGTTCCATTCTCTGCAACAATTTCAGTCTGACCGCCGGTCAGTCGAGAACGTTCACCATCGCCTTCAATGTCCCGTCGACACTGACGTGTGGAAACGGAAACTACATCACCAATCAGGCGACGGTCTCAAGTTCCTCGCAAGATCCCAACTCATCGAACAACACGAGCCAGACGGTATCGACGGGGGTGCAGTGTCCGACCCCCACCTCTGACCTCTCTATCGTAAAAACAGGTCCGGATACGGTGCTGCGCGGCGATACTGCTCTTTACACCGTCACAGCGACGAATAACGGACCGGCCACGGCCACGAACGTTGTGATCACGGACGTCATTCCCTCCGGCTTCACCTTCAATGCCGGTCAGTCCAGCACAAGCTGCGTGCTCAACGGGGCAGGAACGAGCGTGCTGTGCAATAACTTCAGCCTGAATGCGGGCGAGAGTCGCAGTTTCACGATCGCTTTTTCGACCGCTTCCACGCTCTCCTGCGGGACAACCATTCGCAATACCGCAAGCGTGAGCAGCTCCTCCGTCGATCCGGTGACGTCAAATAACAGCAGCGAAAAAACGACCACCGTCACCTGCCCGACGGCTGATGTTTCCATTGTGAAAAGCGGACCGCAGCGTGTGCGCAGAGGTTCAAGCGTGCTCTACACCGTCACCGTCACGAACCAGGGACCGAACCGCTCCGACAACGTGGTCGTGGTGGATCGCCCGGAATCGATGACAGGCCTCGTCTTCAATCGCGCCCAGACAGATTCGGATTGCGTTCTCAATGGCGTAGAAGTGCTCTGCAACAACGTCACTCTGCAATCCGGACAGTCCCGGACGTACAACATCGTCTTTACGGTGAATGGCGACCTCGCGTGCGGGGCGACCATCGCCAACCGAGCGAATGTGAATGTCTCGACCCCCGATCCGCACGGCGACAACAACTGGAGCGACCGCATTCTGACGGTCGTCGACTGCACGCAGTGCTCCGACGGCATCGACAATGATCAGGACGGAGCAACGGACTATCCGGCGGACTTCAGCTGCAGCGATGCACTCGATGACGATGAAACGAATCCGCGGGCCCAGTGCCAGGACGGCATCGACAATGATCAGGACGGAGCAACGGACTATCCGGGTGATGCCGGCTGCTCCTCCCTGCAGGATAACGACGAGACAAATCCCGCCTCGCCCGATGCATCAATCACGAAGAGCGGGCCGGTGACCGTGATACGCGGCTCGACCGTCGCGTACACGCTCGCTGCGACGAACGTGGGAACGGCCACCGCGCAGAACGTTGTCGTGAGCGACGTGATCCCCGCGGGTCTCACGTTCAACCCGTCCCTCTCTTCGCCGGAATGCGTGCTGAACGGGGCAGGAACGAGCGTGTTGTGCAATAACTTCTCTCTTACTGCCGGCCAGACGAGGACGTTCACGGTGAATTTCACCGTCGGCCCGTCGGTCGCCTGCGGTGCGAATATCCAGAACAACGCAGCGGTTTCGACCAGCAATGATACGAATACCGCGAACAATGCGGGCCAGTGGAACACGGCCGTGCAGTGCCCGAACCCGACCTTCTCGATCACCAAGACCGATCATCAGACCGTTGTCGAGCCGGGGGCGACACTCACCTACACCGTTTCCGTGACCAACACCTCGCAGGTGAATGCTTCGAACGTGACGGTGACCGATACTCTGCCGGGACTCGTTGCCTTCCTGAATGCGTCGGATGGCGGAACGAATAACGGGTGGACCGGACTTTCTATCGCCGCGGGCCAGACAAAGGTTCTCACCATGCAGGTGCAGGTGAACGCCCAGGCGCCGAACGGAAGCATTCTGACGAATAGCGCCTCGGTTTCTGGCCAGACGGCACAGGATCAGACAACCGTGCAATTCACCGTTCAGAATGTCGATCTCACTATCCAGAAAACCGGTCCTGCCACGGTGAATCGAGGCGGAACCGTGAGCTACGGAATCATCGTAACGAATATCGGAACCGCCACGGCGCTCAACGCGGTGGTGGCGGATGTGATCCCGCCGGGACTCACCTTCGCCGGCGGACTCTCCTCGACGGATTGTCTGCTCAACGGGGCCGGAACGAGTGTGCTGTGCAATAACTTCTCGCTGGCAGCCGGTCAGACGAAGACATTCACGATCACCTTCAACGTGCTGACGACCGTGACCTGTAATGCCATTGTGAGAAACACGGCTACCGTCTCGACCAGCAATGACATGAATGGAGGCAACAACACCAGCCAGACCGTGAGCACCACGGTGTTATGTCCGGTACTGAGCGCCGACCTGCAGATCCAGAAATCAGTACATCAGACTTCCGTAAACATGGGCGGCTGGCTCAATTACACGCTCACGGTCACGAACGCCGGTCCCGAGAACGCGTCACAGGTCGTAATCAGCGATTCCATGCCTGCAGGTACGGTCTTCGACATGTTCACGCAGACAAATGGATTTGATTGCTACCTGCAGCCGAGCGATACCAGTCACATGGTCTGTGTCCGTCCGACGATGGTGCCGGGCGAAACGGCAGTCATCCGCTACCGGACGCGCGTTCTCTCGACAGGGCCCTGCATCCAGCACGCCATCGTCAATACGGCGGCCGTCAACGCGCTCTCGAGCACGGATCCGAACGCGGGCAATAACTATTCCCAGGCATCCGTGCAGCTTTCGTGCCCGAATCCGACGTTCGTCATCAGCAAGACGGATAACCGCACAACTGCGCAACCGAACGAAATCCTCACCTACACCGTTTCCGTGACAAACACCTCGCAGGTGAATGCTTCGAACGTGACGGTGACCGATACTCTGCCGGGACTCGTTGCCTTCCTGAATGCTTCGGACGGCGGAACGAATAACGGGTGGACAGGTCTTTCCATCGCCGCGGGCCAGACGAAGATCCTCACCATGCAGGTGCAGGTGAACGCTCAGGCGCCGAACGGGAGCATTCTGACGAATAGCGCCTCGGTTTCTGGCCAGACGGCACAGGATCAGACCACTGTATTTGTTCCGGTGGTGCAGGCGGATCTGCTCATCATCAAGAACGGCCCTGCCCTGGTTCAGCGCGGCAATACGATCCTCTACACCGTGACCGCCTACAATGCAGGGCCCGGATCCTCGCAGGATGCCAGGATCACCGATCCCATACCCGCAGGGCTCCTCTTCAATCAGAGTCAGTCTTCGGCGGGCTGCTCGCAGATTGGTATGGATGTCGTCTGCCCGCTCTCTCTGACCGCGGGACAGAGCCAGAGCTTCACGCTCGCCTTCACGGTGCCGACAACGGTCGAGTGCGGCAGGGTCATCGTGAATACGGCCACGGTCTCTTCGGCGAACGATCCCAACTGCGCCAATGATGTGAGCTCGGCAACCACAGCGGTTCAGTGTCTCAATCCCACGTACACGATCACGAAAACCGACGGTCAGACGACCGTGCAACCCGGAGGGACGCTCACCTACAGCATTTCCGTGACAAACACCTCGACGGTGAATGCTCCAAACGTGACAGTCACCGATACGCTCCCCTCCTCCGTCACCTTCCTGAATGCCTCCGATGGCGGAATGCAGGCGGGTGGAGTGGTGACATGGAGCGGCCTCTCGATCGCTGCCGGAGCCACCAAGACGCTGACAGTCCAAGTACAGGTCAGCACGCAAGCTGCTGATGGAACAGTCCTGATCAACTTCGCGAGTGTCGCCGGTGTCTCTGCACAGGATGCCACGACCGTTCAGGTGCCGCAGTCGAATGCCGATCTCTCGATCATCAAGACCGGCCCGCAAACTGTTCAGCAGGGCAGTGTCGTGCTGTACAGCCTGACGGTTTTCAATGCCGGCCCCCAAGCCTCGCAGAACGTGGTGATCTCGGATGTCATTCCTGCCGGACTCACATGGAATTCTGCACAGACCTCCTCGGGCTGTGTCTTGAACGGAGGCGGAACATCCGTGCTCTGCAATAACTTCACGCTGACCGCCGGTCAGAACAGAAGCTTCACGGTCGCCTTCAACGTACCGACGACGGTGACGTGCAGTGCCGTCATCCAGAACACCGCAACGGTCTCCACCAGCAATGATTCCAATAGCTCCAACAATATCAGCCAGACCATTGTGACCACGGTCCAGTGTCCGACGCCCACCTTCAGCATCACCAAGACCGATAACCAGACGACGGTGCAGCCCGGAGGGACGCTCACGTACCAGATCTTCGTCACCAACACGTCGCAGTACGCCGGAACGAACGTGACAGTCACCGATACGCTCCCCTCCTCCGTCACCTTCCTGAATGCCTCCGACGGCGGAACGCAGACAGGCGGAATGGTGACGTGGAGCGGTCTCTCGATCGCAGCAGGCCAGACGAAGGCATTGACCGTGCAGGTGCAGGTCAGTTCCTCGGCCTCAAACGGGACAGTGCTGACGAACACCGCTCAGGTAGCGGGAGTCTCTGCGCAAGATACGACGACGGTGCAGACGGGTACGACGGGGGCAGATCTCTCGATCACGAAAACGGGCCCACAGACGGTGCAACAGGGCGACGTGATCCTCTACACCCTGACGGCGTACAACGCCGGCCCCCAAAGCGCGCAAAATGTCGTCGTTGCCGATGTCGTTCCCGCCGGTCTCACCTTCAATCAGGCACAGAGTTCCTCGGGATGCGTCTTAAACGGCGGTGGAACATCTGTTCTCTGCAATAACTTCACGCTGACCGCCGGTCAGAACAGAAGCTTCACCGTGGCCTTCACGGTGACCTCTGCGGCCGTCTGCAACTCAGCCGTTCTGAACACGGCAACGATTTCGACAAGCAATGATCCGAATGGTGCAAACAACACCAGCCAGACAGTGAGTACATTCGTGCAGTGTGCGCAGCCCACCTTCAGCATCACTAAAACAGACGGCCGCTCGACCGTGCTGCCGGGTGAATCACTGACCTACCAGATTACCGTCACGAATACTTCGGCCACGACGGCCAGTAACGTACAGGTAACCGATGCCCTGCCGGGCGGTGTCACCTACGTCACCTCCTCCGACAGCGGCGTGCTGAACGGTGCGACGGTGTTGTGGACACTCCCCAGTCTCGCGGCCGGCGTGAGTAAGACGCTCATCGTGATCGTGACGGTCCCCTCGACGGCCTCGAACGGAACGATCTACACGAATATCGCAATCGCCGGCTCCGCCACCGCGCAGGATACGACGACCGTGAATACGGGCGGATCCAGCAGCAGCTCCAGCTCTTCGAGCAGCGAGTGCAACCTGACCGTGACGCTCCGCGATTCCCAGGATCCCGTTGATCCGGACGAAGACTTCACCTACACCATTGAAGTCCGCAACAACAACGGAAACACGGTGAACAACGTGTCGCTCACACAGACGCTGGACAGTAACGTGAACTTCCTCTCGACAACGGGTGGCGGCAACGATGATGCGGGCAACACGATCCGCTGGACAGGCCTCTCCATCGGCGGCTACTCCACCCAAACATTCACCACCTCGGTACGCGTGCGCAGCGATCGCGATGGCGTCACCATCCGATCCAATGCCTTCGCCTGCAATGCGCAAGACAGCGAGAATACGCAGGTGACCGGCAACGATCTTCCTCCTCCGCCTCCGCCTCCCCCGCCGGGCGGCTCCCTGACGCTGGATAAGCAGGCGGACCGCACCGAAGCGCAGGCCGGCAGCATCATCGCCTACACCATCGCCGTGCGAAACGTGAGCTCTGTGGCCGTCGGACCCGTGACCATTGAAGATACCTTCTCGCCGAGCGATATGACCGTGGAAGATGCCGGCGGAGGCATGACGACCGGCGGGTCGATCCAGTGGGACTTGGGCACGCTCGGTGCGAACGCAACGCGCCTGATCCACTATCGCGTGCGCCTGAACCAGACCCTGCAGCACGGCCAGACCGTCAGCAACACCGCGCAGGTGATGAACGGCAACGCGTCTGACACCGCGCAGGTGCAGATCATCCGTTACTTCCCGCAGACAGGTCTGCTCACCCGCTTCACGCAGTCGGGAACCGACAAAGCGGCTTACCTGCAACCGGTGAGCCCCAAGAAACGCACGAATGCCGCGGATGCCAGCATCCCCGCACTGACATGGATCATCCTGCTCTCGACGGGACTGACAGGAGGCGGACTGCTCGGCAAAAAATTCCTGCTCGGCTTCTGATCACCGATCACATCGAAGACCCCGTCAGAATCGCTGGCGGGGTTTTTGAATCACCGGGCGCTCCCGAGCACGAACTCCTCCACCGTACGGGGCAGCTCCCCGTGTAATGCCTGCTCGAGTCGCTCGCGTTCTGCAGCCGGAGGGACGCTCAACACCCACTGGGCCAGATCCGTACCCGCCGGAGCCGACCCGAGCCCGATGCGGATGCGGGGGAAACCCTCACCGACATGTTCCACGACGGACTTAAGGCCGTTGTGCGTCCCCGGCCCGCCGGTATTGCGAAACCGGATCTCTCCGAGCGGAAGATCGCAGTCATCACTGATCACGAGCAGCTGGAACGAAGGATCGGCTTTGTAAAAATGGACAAGTTTCTGCACGGCCTCGCCGGAGCGGTTCATAAAGGTCAGTGGCTTCGCGAGCAGCACGGAAACCTCCCCAATCATGATCTCCGAGACCCGAGAAAGCACTTTTGCCTTTTCCTTCCACTCCCCTCCTGCACATGCCGAGTGCAGGGCATCCAGTCCGCGGAACCCGGCATTGTGGCGTGTGCGCTCGTATGCGGAACCGGGATTGCCGAGCCCGACGATGATCAAAGTCGGTTTCATGCGCAGGAGTGTAGCAGAGTTTTTCTCGGCGAAGCTTCGCAGGAGCGAAGACGCGTCAGGAAAGGAACTGTCGGATGATCACCGCAAACGCCCTGAGCGCCCGGTCGCTCTGCGCGGCGGACACGCGGACATCCACTTCGTGCGCGATGCGGTTACGCAGCCGGTGGGCGTTCCAGATGTCATCGACGTGCGTCAGACGTGCCTGCGCCTGTTTGAGTTTCTCGGCGAAGGTTCCGGTGTAATCCAGCGACTTGAGGACGGCATCGCACACCTTTTCCGCCTCCATCACGCGCCGGCTGGGATCCTTGAGTTCCACCGCATCGTCCCACGCCTGACGGAAGTGTGCCTTTTGCAGGTGAGGAATCTTCGTACGTCTGCACATCGACGCCCAGAGAACGAAAGCAAGACTCAGGAAGGCAAACCCGGCAAGGAGAATGAACCAGAGCATGATCAGGATTTCACAGTGATCTTTTTCGATTTGAGCTCACCGAGGGAGAGTTCGCGACTCACCACGCCCGAGAGCAGCTCCTGAATACGCTTGGCGTCTTTCAGATTCTTGCCATGCAGATACTGCTCCATGTTCTCCAGAATGGCAGCCGATACGTCGCGGGGTCGCGAGACATTATCAAGGGAAACTGTCCCGCCCGTGGATACCTTCTCCACACTGATGGTGCCGAAACCGAGCAGCGTGCCCGAGATGCCTTTGATTTCGTAACTGACTCCCTGAATATCGCTGAAAAGGATTTTCGTCGAGGAGCGGTGAAACCATCCGTGCCATTTCACATCGATGAGGGATTGATCCGTCACGAGCCAGACATCAAGAAAGTAATCGAAGAAATTGCGGATCCACCAGACAGCAGCCATCATGCTGGCGAGCGCAACGACATAGAAGATGATGAGAAACGGTGCGATGGCGAGGAACACCCACGATGTCACGAACGCAATCGTGGGCCAGAACAATTGCCGCAGGCCCAGCCGCCAATGCTTGTGCACGTAGAGCCGCACCTCCTCGTCATCCTCCAGATGTTTCTGGAAGAACCAGCGATTCAGCTTGTCGATGATCGAACGCACGGGTGCAGTGTAGCACGGAGAGGTTTGGAAGGTTTGGAAGGGAAAGAACATATGGGAGGTATGAGAGGAAATGAAGGTTTTGGCAGACAGAAAAATAGCAAATCACCTTCCGTACCTTCGTTACCTCCTTAACCTTCTCACTATAAGATGCCTACACAAGAGACAACTCTTTCACTATACTGACCAAGATGACGAAAAAACCCGTCACCTTGTGGTTCCATTTCTTCGATGTCCTGCTCAATATCGTCATCATCGTGGCGGTGGTGGCGGGCATCCGGACATTCCTCGTTTCGCCGTTTCAGGTGGAAGGCAACTCCATGACCGATACGCTCGAAAACCGCCAGTACATCATCATCAACAAGCTGGTGTACTTTCTGCATGCGCCGGAACGCGGCGACATCGTCGTCTTCCGTCCCCCGAATACCGATCACAGTAAGTATTACGTCAAACGCATCATCGGTCTGCCCGGTGACGAAATCGTCATCCGCGACGGGGATGTCTACGTGCGGAGCAACGGCACCGGCAAGGAGCTCACACTGGCCGAGCCGTACCTGAACGAACGCAACCGCGATCACACGTTCTACGGAGCTGCGGGCAGCGGTGAAGAGAAGCGCTTCGCGGTTCCCGAGGGTTACTACTTTCTGCTCGGCGATAACCGGCTGGGCAGCCTGGATTCCCGCTCCTTCCGCAATGCGCAGAACGAGCCCACCCCCTTTGTTCCGCAGGGTGACATCAAGGGGCGCGTCTGGTTTGTGGCATTGCCGCTCGGCAAGGCCCATGCCATGGAGGCTCCCGCGTATGGATTTTAGGAGGGCAAGGAATAGGCGTAGGGCGTCGGATTTTCACGAGTGTGTCTTTTTTTGATCCCTACCCCCTACCCCCTACACCCTAGGTCGCCTTTTCTCTTGCATCAGCTCAAAACCACTGTACAATGCTGTCTGTTCCCCCTCCGGGGTTTTTTCTTCTAAGCAAGTGATGTTCAGGAAGACCTCTGCATTCCTCCGCGGCGCCGTCGAAGAACTGCACTCTGTCCGCTGGCCCACCCGCCAGCAGGCCGTCCGGCTGTCGCTGATCGTGATCGCCTTCGTCTTCGGCACCGCCGTGATCTTCGGCATCGTCGATTTCCTCCTCGCGAGACTCGTGACGCTTCTGCTCTCCTTCACCTAAACCCTTCGTCGCTTCGCTCCTCAGGGCAAGCCCTCACCTTCCCCTTACCCTATGGGAAAACAGGATCCGAATGCAGGTCGCAACTGGTACGTCGTACACACCTATGCGGGCTATGAAGATGCCGTGCGTCAGGCCATTCTGCAGCGCGTGGAATCTTTCGGCATGCAGGATTACGTCATTGACGTGCGCGTTCCCAAAGAAAAGCAGCTCACGTTCAAGAAGGGCGAGCCGGTAGAAGAGGAGCGCAAGCTTTTCCCCGGGTACGTGCTGGTCGACATGATCGTCACGGACGAGAGCTGGTACCTCGTGCGCAACACGCCCAACGTCACGGGCTTCGTGGGCTCGGGCAATATTCCGGTTCCTGTCACGCCAGAGGAATTCGGCATTATCGAGCGGCGGGTCGGCGAACAGGAGGCCAAGTACAAATCCGACTTCCAGATCGGCGATCTCGTGATTATCATCGACGGCCCGTTCAAGAACTACGAGGCCTCCGTCTCGGCCGTCGACGTGAACAAAGGCAAGCTCACCGTAATGGTGCTGATCTTCGACCGCGAAACCCCGGTCGAACTGGACTTCACGCAGGTGAAGAAGAAGTGAGATCGCCTGCTCAGCGCGGATCGCCGAAATCCCGCGGCAGCAACACAAGAACCCCGTTGACCGATTCCTGATCAATGAGCTCTGTTTCCCCGTTACGAAAGACGAAATCGAACACGCGTAGTTTCTCAACTTCAACCGCCGTGAGGATGACCGGCCTGTTTTGAACGTCGGACCGCGCTATCGGACGGCCCTGTCTGTAGACCCTCACGACGTCGTTCCACCCGAATGCCTCCCTGCTGATTTCGCCGGATTCCCATCCGGCAGCAAGCTCGCGCCACGCGCGAGACTCGAGAACTGGATGCGCGCTCCGTCTGACCAGTGCTTCAATTTCTGACACGGTATTCAGTTTAGCGGGTACCTCAAGAAGACAATCGGGATGAAGAGGCTCTTCAATCATCATAGAATATTATACAATATTTCAAAGATATTCACAAACACCCGTTCACTTCGCAATGATGAGATGCTGCGCCCATCCCCCTTCCTTCCAAGCACTGCATCCTGCATACTGCGTACATGCCAGCCCGCCACATCCTGATCGACGGCTACGTCCAAGGAGTCAATTTCCGTCACGAGGCAAAAGCCAAAGCCGATGCCCTCAAGCTTACGGGCTGGGTGCGCAACAATGACGACGGTTCGCTCGAGATGCACATAGAAGGAAGAGCGGATGCCCTGCAACAATTCGAGCAGTGGTGCCAACGGGGGCCGCAGCCTGCGCGAGTGGAAGCGATGAAGGTGAAGGACGACATCGAAGACTACGGCAAAGGCTTCGTCGTGCAGATGTAAGAACGCAGCAGGAACCGGCGCAATGTTACGATGCGGTCACCGGTTTATGCGGCAGCAGAAGCGCCAGTCCCGCCATCTGCACCACATGGCCCAACGTATAGCCGAGGGGAAGGCTGAATACTCCGATCGCGGGGGCGAACCACCAGGCGACCGCAACCGCCACCACGGCATTCACCACATTGAAGATCGCAGGTCTGGTCGTATCCTTGAGAGCGAAGTAGGCGCGCGAGAACAGATGGTTCAGACTCTCGAAGGGAATGCTGAACGCGTAGAGCGTGAGGCAGATAGAGAAAAGCGCAGCCTGACGCTCAAGATGCACCAGCCAGACGGCAACGGGCGTCAGGAGAACGAGTGCAATCGCGCCGGGAATGGTAAGGGCAAGGAGGTACAGAATCCCCTTGCGCAGATACACGCCGTAGCGGTGCCACTCCCCTTTCGCGGCGGACTGGCTTAAGAGCGAGAAGATGGAGAGTGCCAGCGCAATGCCCGAAACGCCGATGATCACGGACTGGAAATTGCGCGTGTACGCGTTGACCGTCACCGAACCGGCCGGCATGCCCGACGCAATGCCATCAAATATGAGGAGCTCGACGTAGAGCATGGCGAGCGCGATCATGCGCGGAATCATGAGGAGCCCCAGCTGCCCGATGTCGGGATGCCACAGCATGAAGCGCGGCCGGTAGCCCCGCCAGAGCAGTGCGGCCAGTCGTGCGAACATGCAGACCACGGCGCCGATCACCGTCCCCAGCATGGGCCCCGCCTGCCCGTACACGGGCGTGAGCCAGAGCGTTCCGGCGATCGTCCCGAGGGTATAGAGAATCGGAGCGAGGCCGTACACCCAGAAACGCTGCACGGTGAGCAGGTACTGTCCGTACGCATTCGCAAAGACGAAGAGGAAATTGATGAGCAGCGCCAGCCGCGCGAACCGGATGTAGAGCGCGAGATCCCCCCCCGTGAACTGCGTAAGGTGCGGCGCGATCCAGGGCATCAGCGCCGTGAGCATGAGGGCGATCAAACCGAAACCGACGGACGAGATGCAGATCACGCCGTTGAGCAGGCGCTCCATCTCGCGTTCATCGCGGTCGACATGATAGCGTGCGAGCAGGGGGACCAGAGCGACCGAGAACCCCGCCATGATAAAAATTTGAAACAGGAGATCAGAGGGTCGAAACGAGGCGATGTAGACATCAACGGTACTCAGGCCCGGAAACGTCTGTGCCAGCAGCCGGTCGCGGATGAGGCCGGCCACCGATGCGCCGAACTGCGTGACGGCCAGCACGGCCGCCCCGCCCAGAATGCGGTGCTGGAAACGAAGGGCATGGAAGCGCATAGAGGAAGAATAGCAAGGAAGAGCCAAAAAAGCAGCATGATCTCACTGACGTTATCGTTGCGCAACGAGAATAGTTGTAACGAACAGACAACCTATGGGTACTGTTGCATGTCGTCCAGCACTGCCTGCATGTACTCAATTGTGTTGATTCCCTCCACGATGCGCCGTTTGTACGTTTGTGAATTCTGGAGCATGAAGGAAGGTGCAACGTAAATACTCGAATCCGTCTGGGCATTGACTTTGTCCTGCAACACATAGTCATAGAGCTGCTCTTGTTCGATACATGACTGCAACTGGGCAGAATCAGCTCCCACCTGTTTGGCCGTATCAAGCAAAACGCTCATGGGAAGCAAGCTTCCGATGTTTTTTGGACTCATGAGTGCATCCATGTACGCCCAGAATCCATCATTACCCAATTGCTGTGTGATACATTCTGTCGCTTGCGCTGCACGATAATCATTCTGATTATCGGTGCCGGGATAGTGACGGAACACCCAATGCATACGATTCTTGTTTTTCTCCTGAAACTGGACCAGTTTGGGATACATCAACTGAGTATACAAGCTTGAAAGTGCTGCATACTGCACGACCACAATCTCAGTGTCACGGTCACCCCTGATGTGCTCATCGGATTCCACGTCAGTAAGAAACACCAGCGGATCAGGCTCAGAAGGCAGGGGTTTGGTCTCGGTGTATTGGGCGACATCCTCAAACTGCTTAAGATCAGGCTGGGCCACGGGCGCAAGCAGTTCTACAGGCGGCTGCTCGGGGGCGGCGCCGCGAAAGGGCTCTTCGCCTCCAATGAGCCACTCGGCAAAAAAATAGCCGCCGATCAGCACCAGCAGACAGAGCGCGACAATGAACCAGACCTTTGTTCTCTCTTGTGATTCCATCATACGTCCTAGAGCGTACGAGAAGATCACACACTCGCCTAGACGCCACGACTTGACTGCGGTACTTCCTATTCACGGATAGTATTTCGAACAAGCGAGAACACAAGAAAATGAATATGCAATTTATTATCGCCAATGCAAGATCAGTCATGTGCGTCTCGCAGCGGTGCACTGGTAGTCTTCCTTTAATTATGCGACAGCTGCTGGGACGCATCACCGTTGGGATAACGCTAAGTGTCGTGCTGTTACTCGTCCTTCAGCAAAGTATCTCCGACAAGACGCCACAAACACGTCTGAACGCAGAGCTTATTTCTGCATTCGATTGCCCTGAGGGATCAGATGCGTTCCGCTGCCTCTGCAATCCGCAAACTCTTGCAGACAAAGAAGGTATTTCACTCGAAGATGCCAAAAATTTCACAGTCTATTGCTGCGCGGACGAGGAAAAAGCGTTCCTCGATCGCATGAAAGATACAACAAACCCCCAAGAGGCCGATAAGGCATATCAAGAGCTGATGACGTTTCTGCAGGAGTACCAGAAAACAGAAGGCGACGAAAAGAATCGGGAAGAATGGTTGAAAACAAACTGCGGAACAGATTCATGTGAGGGCTGTAACAAGTATGTCGAACTCAGTGGAGGGAGCGCGGGGAGCAATCCTTCCTCCCAGAACACATCCTCTGAAGGAGGAGGATCGTCCGGTGGAGGTGCTTCCACGGGGGGCGGGGGTTCATCTGCAGGAGGAGGCGGCGATAAAAGTTCCGCAGGTAGAGGCAGATCCAGTGCCGGAGGATCGAGTTCTAGTGAAGAAGGATTGAGTTCCAGTGAAGAAGAAAGTTCCAGTTCAATAGGTGCATCGAGCAGAGGGGGGGCAGGTTCCAGCCTCCCAGCCGGTAGCAGCTCCAGCGCAGGCAACAGCTCATCAGGAGATAATTCCAGTTCAAGCGAAGGTAGTTCCAGCAGCGAAGACTCTTCTTCTTCTTCTTCTTCCTCTGAGGAGAGCTCCAGCAGCAGTGACTCCTTCTCATCGAAGAATGCGTACTTCGTCATCTGCGACAAGGTGGACCCCGTCGGTTACTGTTGTGCTATTCCCACCACTGACAATAACCTGAAGTGCGAGAAGCCCATTCGCCCCGATGGCTGCGAATCCACAGGTACAGATCCTGGCAGGGGGGACAACAAGAAAGGAAAGTGGTTCCTTGCGTCCGCTACGGGCAGAGAATCGGACAATGCCAAGAACAGCTGCAAGGCCACCGGAGGTCCGTCCGCAAACAACAACCCAGTCGAGTGCAAGCCCACCTGTGGAGATGGTGAGGTGAACGAAGCAGACGGCGAAGAATGCGATGAAGGAAAATCCAATGAAGAATCCGATAAAAAAGCAAAGAACCTGACGAAGGCTGACATCTGCACCGGCCCGAACTGCCAAAAGCCGTTCAATATCCCCGGGGCAATCTCGCACACCGCTCCCCCACTCAAGGATCCTGATGCGGAGCACAATCTTGGTAACGCATGGCTGCAGAATCTGGTGGACACCACCTGCACCAGCAAATGTAAAAATACCCCCAAGACTGCCTGTGAAATCGCAAAAAACAAGTTAGACGGCCTTGGCGGAGCCGAGAGACGCTATCAGGCCCTCAAGATGGAAACCTGCTGGTATCCGGAGGATGACGGCTGGGTACGGAACGGTAATTGGGGAGAGCTGGATCAAGAAGTGACTGATCTGGATGGCGGCATCATGACTCCACTGAACAAATACGAAAGCTCACGTTTCCTCAAGGGATACAACGTTGCCCTCCGCTTCGGCGCCCCGCGCGGCGTGCTTGAGGGAGAACAGGCGGCTCTTCCGCAATCCCTGGGCCGGTTCATGTACGCGTCCCTGCTTGTGGCGGATGAAAAAATGGAAGGAAACCCTACCAATGCAAATAATGGAGAAAAGAATCCGGAAAAACCAGTGGACACCAATAAACCGCTCTGCGCAGAACTGGGGGAAAAATGCACTTCGGGCAGCGTGCAGGGGTGCACGTCTGATCTTGATTGTGCCAACAATGTTGGGGTAAACCAAGTTTGTTACAAAGCTATGGGAGGAAACGATTTCAAGATTTGCACCGTTAATGATGACTGTCCGAACAAGTCAGGGCTCTGCGGCCGCAAGTACCCTCCTTGTTGTGATGCTGGCATGCAGGCTCCCGCCAATCCGAACAGAGAGATGGAATGCAAGTCGTATGATGTGAAAAACGGTGTCCAGACCACTTTCCGTTGCGTCGTCGGAAAAAGAGAGCAAGGAGGCGGAGGGGGAGCCGGCTTGACTGGCTACAACCCTCCCAATCTCGGAGATGGCCGGCAGGCTGGAGGAGGAGGCAGCAAATCTTCGTCCAAGTCTTCCAGTAGCAAATCATCCAGTCAGTCTTCCGGTATGAGTGGAAGTGACGGTTCCGGGGGCAGTAACGGCTCAGGGGGAAGTAGTGGCGGATCGAACGGAAGCACTGGTTCTGACAGTAGCAGTTCCGGCGGGAGCAGCAAGAGTAGTAGAAGTAGTGGCATGCCGGAGTGCTGCAAGTACCAGAATCCCGTCTTCAATGCTCTCACCGGAGAGTGGTTCTGCCAGAAGGGAGAGTTGCTCGACGGAATGTGCCGCGACTGCTCCGCATGTTTCAGCAGTAGCAGTTCCCGAAGCTCCAGTCTTCAGGATTGCTGCCGGTACACCAACTCGATCGTCAATGGAGAGACGGGAGAAATCTTCTGTCAGGACGGCGAGCTGCAACCCGACGGCCGGTGCCGCAACTGCAATGCCTGCTACTCAAGCAGCCGCTCCTCGCGCTCCTCATCCGCCAGTCGTTCCCGCAAGTGCGGTAATGCACTCATCGAGATCGGCGAAGATTGTGACAACGGCAGCATCTGCGGAGCCGGCGACGCTGCCGGCCGCTGCTGCTCCGAAAATGCCGACTGCTCCGTCTATCGCGGTCCGTGTATCGGAGGCTTTTGCTCCACCAAGACGACTGTTACGTGCGGAAGCGACGGGGATTGCATTGAGGAGTACCCCTGTGTATTTGACAGCGCTTCGGATCCTACCTGTTCCACGCAGTGTAAGAGAACAACCGGTTCATCGAGTTCCCATGCCTCTGCCTCCTTCTCCTCGTCCTCATCGTCATCGACTTCCTCCTCTTCCAGCTCCACTCCGCCCTTCTGCGGAAACGGAGTCGTGAATTCCGGTGAGCAGTGCGACGACGGAAACCAGATGATCGGCGACGGCTGCAATGCCTCCTGTCGCAGAGAGTCCACCCACGGACAGCCGGTTTGTGGAAACGGTGTACAGGAAATTTACGAACAGTGCGACGACGGCAATCTGCAGGCGGGCGACGGATGTGACGTTCGCTGCCGCCTCGAATCCACGGTGATCACCGGAACGCCGCAATGCGGCGACGGTCGGCTGAATCCCGGCGAGGAGTGTGACGACGGCAACCGCCGAGATTTCGACGGCTGCTCAGCCACCTGCTTCCTGGAGAAGGGTTCCTGCGGCGACGGCATCATCCAGCAAGCCCTCGGCGAACAGTGCGAGCCCTCCCTCGCGCGCCCGCCCGCCGAGTCCGTTCCGTACGGCTGCGGCATCAATTGCCGCTTTACCCTTAATTTCTGCGGCAACGGCCTCCTTGATCCGGGCGAACAGTGCGACGCCGGCTCCCGGCTCAACAGTAATCAGCCCGATGCTCTCTGCCGCACAGATTGTTCCCTGCCACGCTGCGGCGACAGAATCATGGACAGCGGTGAGCAGTGTGACGACGGTAATAACAAGAGCGGAGACGGCTGCGACAGGTTCTGCCTGCGTGAAGGGGGCGCTCCGGGAAGCGTGTGCGGCAACGGTCGGCTGGAGTCCGGGGAGGAGTGTGACGACGGCAACCGCGTGATCGGAGACGGCTGCAATGCCTCCTGCCGCAAAGAGCCCGCCTGCGAACCCGCAAACCGCACCTGCGGCGACGGCATCCGGGGCTGTCTGGAAGAATGTGACGATGGCAATCGCGCGAACGGAGACGGCTGCTCGGCAACCTGCCGTCTGGAAGGCCCGTCGAGTTCGATGATCGCCGCCAGCAGCAGCCCGCAGTTGCCGCAGCAACAAGCCTCTGTCGCCTCCAAAGGCCCACAATTGGCCATCCTTCGCGCCTACTCTCTCGCCACTTCGCGTACACAATCGATTCCGGGCCAGACCGGCCCGGCCGCCGTTGCCGTCATGGCCGCTGGCGCAGCTGCAGGATTCTCCTGGATGCGTCAAAAGCGGAAGCGGTGAACGACCATCTCCAGTTTCTCGCTCTGCATGTCAACCTCCTCCTTTCTCCGGCGCGTTCTGCTTCCCACCGTGGTGCTGGGAGTGCTCGTCGGAGTGCTCACATGGGATCCTGCGATTGAGATGCCTCAATGGAAAGCTCAGGTGACTTCGAGTGAAATTTCCTCAGCCGCCCTCGAAAGTTCCTCGAGCACATCCGCAGCATCTGTCGATTGTTCCCCCTGCCAGCCTGACATCTGCACCGTCTGTGCCGTGCAGGAAAATTGCGTGGCAAGCCCCAATTATCCCGGACAGTATCGGTGCGTTCCCGAAACGGAACCTTCATCAGAATGGCTGGAATGCTGTCAGGGAACCGGTACGGGATCTTCCGTAACCTCTGTTCCGTCGTCGGCGGCCAGCATCTCTTCTATAGACTCGACCGCTTCAATTTCCAGCATGCAATCCTCCGCGGAAGTTAGCTCCCAAGTCTCCTCTTCCGCCCTGCAGTCCTCCGCATCTTCCTCATCGGCCGGCTCTGCGCCGAACGGCTCCGTCATCGGCCTCGAAGCGGGGTTCTGCGCACAGGTCAAGCCGGACTCCGAAACCGGTCTGAAACTGGTGTACTGCTGTCTGGATGAGGGACTCATCTACCAGAAGGAGGCCAGCCCGCAGGAATTCGAGCAGTTTTTCTCGCTCTTGAAGCGACTCGAGACCATGTCGGCCAAAGAAGCAAAATCCATATTCGAAGCCACTTACGACAGCAGCATCCACAAGAAATACGGCTGGACATCGCTCTGCGGCAAACAGATTCCGTGTGACGTCTGTTCACAGGATCACATCTGCGGCAACGGTGTGGTTGAAGCCCAGGAGCAGTGTGACGAGGGACCGCGCAATTCCGATGAAACCCCTGATGTCTGCCGCCTGGCTTGCACCTTTCCCAAATGCGGGGACAGCGTCATCGACCGTCAGAAGGGGGAAGAATGCGACGACGGGAAATTCAACGGCAATCAGCCCAACCATTGTCGGACCGATTGCAAACTGCCCTACTGCGGCGACGGCATCATTGATGCCCTGATCGGAGAAACCTGCGATGCAGGAAATGGCAATTCGGATTCGACAGCCGACAGCTGCCGGACCGCGTGCCAGTCCCCCCGATGCGGTGACGGCGTGAAAGATTCCAATGAGCAGTGTGACGACGGCAATCGCGCAGATGGCGACGGTTGTTCCTTCTACTGTGAGACTGAGCACAGGCAGGCTTCCTCCGCCTCCGTTCTTTCGGGCATCCGATGCGGCAACGGTCTGCTGGAGCCCGGAGAGGAGTGCGATACCGGTGCCCACAACGCCAATGTGCCCAACAGCTGCAGGCAGAACTGCGTTCTTTCGCGCTGCGGTGACCGCATTCAGGACAACGGCGAGGAGTGCGACGACGGCAATACGGTGAACGGGGATGGCTGCAGCGCCCAGTGCACACGGGAACTCGTGCTTTCCCTGACGAACGTCTGCGGAAACCAGATCATCGATCCGGGGGAGGAGTGTGATGCCGGCAAAGGCAACACCAACATTCCGGATCACTGCCGGTTCGATTGCCGTTTTCCCGTCTGCGGCGACGACATCAAAGACACCAGTGAGCAGTGTGACGACGGGAATACCGTAGACGGTGACGGCTGCTCAATGGACTGCTTCAGCGAATTCTGCGGAGACGGTTTCATGGAGATGGGCGAAGCGTGTGACGACGGGAACCTGATCAGCGGAGACGGGTGCAGCAGATTATGTCAGAAAGAGATCGGTACGGCTGTTTCGGCGCTCAGAATTGAGAGCGGTTCTCTGGCCTTCCGTCCTGACCGTCCCCCTCTGCACGGGGTCGCCTCCAGCCGCTCGTCCGCTGCATTCTCACTTCCGGCAGCAGCCCAGAAGTCATCTTCACAGACTGTGCAAGCTCCCGCATCTGCTAGGGCTGCCTCACAGCCTTCTTCATCAACCGCCTTGGCCGTGACCTCCTCCGCTGCGCTGTCCGCCCCGTCTTCGCTCGGCCCGTCCCCGCAGGTGATTTCTTTTCCCATGGCCGGTTCTGTCATCCCCATATCCACGTACTACTACCCGCAGCAAACGGCCTACACAACCCCGTCCCTTAATGATACAGGGCCTGCCGCCCTGAGCATCGTCGCAATGGGTGCAGCGGCCGGAATGGCGTGGGCACGACGAAAACGAAGGACGTAGGACGGAGAATAACATCCGCATCACCACTTGCCTCCCGCTCCACCGCCTCCGAAGGAGCCTCCGCCGAACCCGCCAAAACCGCCTCCCCCTCCACCGCCGCCGGAGCCGAACCCGCCTCCCATCCCCCATCCCCCCCGACCCCCACGCCTGCCGGGGCGGACCGGACGGTACGTCTTGGATGCGAGAAAATCGATAAGCAGACCCACGACGAAAAGCAGCGGAATGGAAAGCCACCAGCCGAATGCAATCGCCAACCCGAGTCCGCTCCCTGCACCCAGCACGCCTCCCAGCCACCACGACTTCGTACGGCCGAGGAACACGACTCCCCACTGCAGGAGGATGACGACGAAGAAGAACAGGAAGGGAGTAAAGCCGAACGATGCATCCGCAGAAGACCGCGCATAGCGGTCCGGCGTGTATTCGCCTCCGATGTGCTTTTCGAGCGCCGTGATGCCGGCTTTGAGCCCCCCCGCGTAATCCCCGTCACGGAATTTGGGCGTGATCTCCTGTTCGATGATGCCTTTCGCCACGATATCCGGCACCGCTCCTTCAAGGCCGTAACCCGTGGCAAGGAAGAGCTCGCGATCGGAGTACGAAACGAGAATAAGGATACCGTTGCTGTTCTCTTTGGTCCCCACCCCCCACTTGCGTCCGACCTGCACGGCGACGTCCGCAATGGGCTCGCCGTTCAGCGTGTTCACGATCAGAATCGCAATCTGGTTGCTCGTCTGCTTCCGGTAGGCATCGAGCATCTCCGAAATCTGCGCGCGTTCTTCGGAAGAGAGCACCGAAGCGGTATCCGTCACGTACCCGTCATTCGGCGGGACTTCAAAGGCATACGCCTGTGACGCAGTCCCGCAGACTGCAAGAGCGCCGATCAGGCCGGCAAGGACGAAACGCAGTCGCATTACTGGGTGAAATCGACTGTGGGAGCGACTTCGGCACCCGCGGCGGCCTCAAAGGGCTTCTCCTGGCCAAAACCGAAGACCCCTGCGAGCACGTTGGACGGGAAACGGCGAATGGCGACGTTGTAGAGCTGCACGGCGTCATTGTAGTCTTTGCGGGCCACGGAAATCCGGTTCTCGGTGCCCTCCAGCTGCGTCATGAGGTCCCGGTACGCTTCCGTCGCCTTGAGGGCAGGATACGCCTCCACAGTGACCAGCAGACGACCCAGAGCGCCTTCCATATTCTGTGCGGCAGCGAGCTTATCCTGTCGCGACGTGGCACCCATCCACTGCGTGCGCGCCTCCGTGACCGCCGTCAGCGTGGATTGCTCGAAATTCGCAGCGCCTTTGACGGTATTCACGAGATTCGGGATGAGATCGACACGCCGCTGGTACGTCGTCTCGACCTGCGCCCATTTGTTCTTCACGTTCTCTTCCTGACCGACAAAACCGTTGTAACCGCTCCACATCCATCCTCCGATAACGACGAGGACAATAATGAGCGCAATGACCCAGGGCTTCTTGATCATGGAAAAAGGGGGAAAGCTCTCGCAGTATAGCATAGACGTTCTCTCACGATCCAAACGTCCCCGTCAGCTCCGCTTCCGCTAGCACGTGCCCTTGCATGGCAGCAACGAGATCTGCTTTGGAGGGCGCGGCGTCGAAAGACAGTACGGTATCGAGCGCGTAGAGGTGAAAGAAGTACCGGTGCGCACCCGAGGGAGGACACGGCGGGACGTAGCGCGCTTCCTGGCTGCCGGTGACACCGAGTTTCCCTCCCGAGGGAACCGTTCCTTCCGGGACGACGAGAGGAATCGGATCGATGTTGTAGACGACCCAGTGCACGTAATCCCCACTCGGTGCGTCAGGATCATCCATCACGAGAGCCAGCGATTGGACGTTCTGCAGAACGTTCGAGAACGTGAGCGGCGGGCTCACCCCCTCGCCGTCGCAGGTGAAGCGCACGGGGATGGTGCCGCCTTCCCCGAACGCCGGGCTTTTGATGATCATGGCAGAGGGAGGAACGGAAAGAGGCTCTGCAGGCGCGCAGGCGGCCAACAGCAGAGTCAAGCCGGAGAGGAGGATGATCGACTGCTTACCCATTGATCCGCATTGTACCCTTCGAGCAGAAACCGGTAGGGCTTGCGTGCCCACTCTTCGGCGTAGGCAACCCCGATTCTCGGAGTTTGACGGACTGCTTTTGCAGGAATCTGCACTCCCCTGTCTTCCATCCAGAGCCCGCTCTTCTTCACGGCCGTTTTCCCATTGAGCCGCCCGTCGATCATGAGTGCCTTCGTGAGCTTCGCCGGTCCATCCCATTCCCCTACCCCGCGAATCAACACAGCCGCCGGATAGTCTTTGGATCCCGTGACAATATTGAGCATCCAGTGCATGCCGTACACGAAGTACACGTACCACTGCCCGGCCGGACCGAACATCACGGCATTGCGATTGGTCTTGCCCCTGTATGCGTGACAGGCTTTGTCCTGCGGCCCGTCGTAGGCCTCCGTCTCGGTGATCACACCGCAGATCATCTTCTTCCCAACCTGCCGGATGAGTGCTTTTCCCAGCAGATCACGGGCGACCGTGAGCGCCGGACGGTCGAAGAACGACAACGGAAGCACATGAATCATGGCGGAATTCTAATGGGAAGTCTGGTATGCTGAAATCCGATTGTTCTTTCGTTTATACCGTACAGTTCGGGGCGTAGCTCAGTTGGCTAGAGCGCCTGCTTTGGGAGCAGGAGGCCGAGCGTTCAAGTCGCTCCGCCCCGACCAAGGTGAATTGGAGACGAACGCAAGCGCGAAGAGTGCAGCGTGAGTCCCAAGATCCTTGGTCCCGCACCCAAGCGAAGCGCGTGGTGCGGGGCCACTTCCGGATACAAAAATCCGATGCAAGAAATTGATGACGCCTCATGCGCCACACATCACCGCTGCGCCGTGAAACGCCGCTCAAAATCGGCCTTCTGATACACCGTACCCGATTGCAGCTTCTCTCTTTCGCCCTTCTGGATCTGTTCTTCTTTGTCCCACTGCACTTTCTTCTGGCACCAGTTGCCGAACCGCTGCGCATTGAAGACGAGCTTCCCTTTGCTGAGGCACCAATCGATGCAACGATCCACTTCTGCAGTCATCCCCTGCACGCGGCCGTAGTAACGGTGCACCGTCAGGTAAAAATGCTTCGGCTCGCACTTGAGACACTTGAGACCGACGAGCGCACAGGCATCTTTTGCATGCTGAGAGAGACTCTCTGCCAGGCTGATTTCCGTACTCGACAGTTCGATCGGCATCGTGCCGCAATAGTAGGCAAAGCACAGATGTGAAACAAGCTTCCCGTTGCGAGGGTACCGTGCTGCACAGTCGTGCCGACGCTCCGTTACTCCACTTCGTTTCCCCGTGCTGAACAAGTGACATTGTGTCAAAGGGCAGTACAATTTCCGATTACTACGTTCCCCACCCCTCCCATGAAGCGCCTGCTCGCCTCATTCTTCCTCACAGCCCTGCTCAGTACCCTCACGCTGCCCGCTCTCGCGGCCACCTTCAGGACGGGCGAAACGGTGAAAGTCACCGCCCCGCTCAATGATAATGCATACATACTGGGCAGCCAGGTGACCATCGATCAGCCGGTGCAGGGAGATCTGATTACGGCAGGAGGAAACGTGCTGGTGAAGGCCGCCGTCAAACAGGATCTGTTCGCCGCGGGCGGCACCGTCTTCATCGATGGCGTCATCGGCGGGGATCTGCGGGTCGCCGGGGGCAATCTGGTACTGAGCGGCACGATCGGCGGAGATCTGATGGCGGCCGGCGGCTCGATCACGCTCATGGACGGCTCTTCGGTGAAAGGCGACGTGAGTATCGGCGGAGGCGATATCACGCTCGGCGGCACGGTGGGCGGCACGGTGACGGTGCGTGGCGGACAGGTGCGACTGGGGAGCATCGTGAAGGGCGACATCGACATTCAGGCGGAGGACATCACACTCAAAAACTCCGTCGATGGTTCCTCCCTGCTGGTGGCGAAGACCATCACGCTCGACCCGGGTGCCAGACTCATGCGTGACGTGCATTTCTGGAGTGCCGAAGGCGAAGGGCAATTTGCCGATGCAGGTGCGCAAATCAAGGGCAAAATCACGTACGATGCCGCGCTGCTCCCGCTGAGGAACAAGACGTTTGACGGCGCCGGCAAGGCGGCGGGCGCGGGCATCATCGCCGCCATCATCGGCGTGGGAGGATTCTTCCTCTTCTCCGCAACCCTTGTCATCCTGCTCCTCGTCCTGCTCACGAAGACCTTCTTCATGGATGCGGCCCGCTTCCTCTCGAAGAAAGCATGGACGAGCTTCCTGTACGGATTCCTCTTCTTCGCGGCCACGCCCGTGGCGGCTTTCCTCTTCCTGATCTCCATCATCGGCATCCCGATTGCGCTCTTCATCTCGACGATGTACTCGTTTGCGATCGTTTTTGCCAAACCCCTGACGGCCATTGTGCTCACCCGTACCGTGGAACTGCGCCGCGGCTACAAGTGGGGCAAGCCCATGATCATGCTCGTGAGTGTGCTCTTCTACGTGGCGCTCAAGATCGTGGCACTCATCCCCATCGTGGGCTGGATGGTCACGCTCGTCACGGTTCTCTTCGCGTACGGCGCGGTGGTGGCCACCAAGTGGTCCAAGATCCAGAAGGTACGGTAATAATGAATTCTTGTTACAAAAAGAGCAGGGTTGCCCCCTGCTCTTTTATTGTCAGCGGGTAAAGAGTGCTCTACCATGCCTGTGATGAGCACAGTGGAAAAACCCATAGATCCGCCGGGCGAATCTGATTTCTCTGTTTTCGATGGATTTGATGTTCCCTCCTTCGTCAAAGCACACAACGGCATTCCCGAAGTCGCGGCAACGTCACAGGAATCGATTCGCAATCGCCTGCGCGCAATTCAGGCACAGATGATCGAAAACGACCCCCTGTTGCAAACGATCCTCGCAGGAATCGTTCAGGTAGAATATTCGAGAATGAGTGGCCTTCAGTCAGGGAAGACCTTCAAAAGCAATTTGGAAACTATGATGTCACCGATGACCGCTGAATGATCGCAAATGATGCAGCGCGATCCCCGCGGCCACCGAAACGTTGAGTGACTCCTTCTTGCCATGCATCGGGATGTGCACGACGCTGTCGCAGAGCTTCAGGAGCTCCTTCGGCACGCCCAACACCTCGTGGCCGACGATCAGACAGATGCGTGAAGGCGGATCGTAGTCTTTAAGATCGACCGCTCCCCTCGCCTGCTCCAGTGCGATGATCGTGAAACCCCGCTTCTTGAGCTTCGCGATGACCGCCTTCGGATCCGCCGCTTGCTCCCATGGCACAGTCTTTTCGGCACCGAGAGCGGTCTTACTGATCTCGCGCCGTGGCGGCGTCGCGGTGTAGCCCGTGAGGACGATCTTCTCGACCCTGAATGCATCGCACGTGCGGAAGAACGAGCCCACGTTCCAGAGGGAGCGGATAGAGTGTGCGAGAAGGACGACGGAACGATGCATATGACTGTTATAGCAGAAACTTCTGCCTCACCCCCCAACCCCCTCTCCGTGCCGACCCGAAACCAACCGGAGAGGGGGGTACTCATCCGGAATATAGAGAAAAACCTCTCCCCTCTCCCGTTGGAGTTGGACGGGAGGGAGAGGGGTCAGGGGGTGAGGCGCTCCAGCGTGCTCGCATGCGGATTGGCGAAGACTTCGAGCACCTCGCGCTTGAGAAGCTCCTGTTCACTCACCCCGCGACAGATGTAGCACACACCCGTCTCACTCCCCTGCCCCAGTGCCGCACCCCACGTGTCGGGCTCATCCCTGCGCAGGAGCGCAGTCGCGCCCGAGAGCGGTGAAACATCGGTCTTCTGGAGTTTCTTTTCGTCGCTATTCCACCGGTAGAAGCTCCCGCCCTGACGGACCACGGCTGTCTCTTTGTTGGGATTGAAGAAGGAGAGCCGCGAGAGTAATTCCTCCGATTTGGCATTCTTGGGGGCGACGTACTTGAGCTGCGTGAGTTTGAGAGAAGGAACGGAGCGGTGTGCGGCCTGCTCCACGGTACGTTCCTCGTTATTCGTGATGATCGTGCCGATGAAGATCTCCGTTTCCCTCGGTGGACGCACCGGAATATTCCAGGCAGCACTCCCCCTCTCCGGTTGGTGTTGGGTGGGAACGGAGAGGGGGTTGGGGGGTGAGGCAGAAATCCCCTTTCGCCGTTGGATCCATCGTTTCATCGACGCGAAATACGGCGCTCCATTGGGCGTGCGCTCCGGGTGCGGCATCAATGCCACCACATTCCCACAAGGATTGCAGATGCCCGCGATGGCAAACTCCGAGCCGTTGGGGGTCGTCACCGGATCATCGCTGACCTTCCCCTCTGCGTTACAGTACGAGAACGCCACCTGATCGTTCTTCTTGAACTCCTCCCAGACATCTTTATCTTTCGTCGTAAATCTGCCCTCGCCGTGCGCGATAGGCAGGTGCATGGTTCGACTACGCTCACCACCAGTCGTTCCCTCCCAGTCGGATGTCGCGCAGCGGTCGCGCTTGCAGGTCGGCGTGATCCACACCCACTCGTTGATGAATCCCACCGCCTCCTCACCGATGGCATTGCGCGCCAGGCTCATCCTGAGTCCCTGATCCAGAGGAATCAGCCCGCTCTCGACCAGGATCTGCGCGCCGTTGCAGTTGCCGATGATCACCTTGCCCCGCTCGTTCTCGTCGTGAAGGAATGCGAGCAACGGATCGCGCGCGGCCACCATGCCGGACCTTCCGCGATCTTCGTAGCTGAATCCCCCGGGCACGAAGTACCCGTCGATATCTTTAAGCTTCTCCTTGGAATCGTTCCACTTGAAGAACACCGCCTCCATGCCGGCCTGCTTCACCGCGCGCAGACTTTCGACTTCACAGTTGTTGCCGGGAAAACTGAGGACGGCGATGCGGGGAGCTTTGGTCACGATCGCATTGTAACAGGGATGCCCCATTTCAAAAAAACACACAACACACAAAACCGGTCGGAAAGGTGGGATGGGAGGGAGGAAAACCCGCGGGTTTTCCTCCCAGCTTGGGTCAGCTGACCACCGGCAGAGCCGGTGGCCTGAAGGAGAGCCCCCAAAGGGGGCTTGCTAAAGCGAGTCAGGCGTCAATCCCATTTGAGATCCAAGGGTGGATCTTGGTCATCCAGCCTGTCTG
>JAQUKV010000011.1 GCA_028718905.1 Candidatus Peribacteraceae bacterium
TGCAAAAAGCCTCAAAAACTGGCGAAATTTAGCCTCGGAAATTCGTGCGCGGATTGAGTACGGGTTCTTGAGCTTCATGGAGCGGAAAGAAGGATATCAACCTTCCCTCAGCTAGTCATGAGCCTTATTTATTTCCCGGGTGCGCTTGGGACCATGCATGAATACTACGTCATCTCGGTCATCAAACAATTGGGGAAAGTGGGGGGAAACAAGGTGAAAGATGTGCCTATTCTCCTCATGAATTATGATGGATTTTACGAACATCTGCTTCAGCAACTGCAGGTATGCGTACGGTACCGGATGGTGACACAGGAGGAACTGAATCGCATCTTCCACGTATGCTCAACAAACAAAGAAGCGTTGGATTTTTTGGCCGATCACTACAGAATTCCAACCGAAGACCGTCACTACAGCGATCGATTGCAATCATTCGCACGTACAGAAAAGCAATAACAAGAAAAGCACCGCCGTAACAAATCCTGTCGCGAACCTCGCACTTGCTGCGAGGTGAAGCGACACCACTGAAGGGAAAGGATGGTACTTGGAAGGAAAACCGCCGAAGGTCCTGAGCCCTTCGACTTCTCTCAGGGTAAACGGAGCCGAAGGGCAGGGTTGTCCTTCCAAAAAAACACCGCCCCTGCGGACGGTGTCTTGACGATCAGAAGAGAAACGCCTTACTGGCCGACCTGCACGCGATTGACGATCTCGGTCAGATTGATGAGCGTGCGGCGGGAAATCCTCTGGGAGGTCGTTTGGCTGTCGCCGGTCTGCACCAACGACGGAGGAAGAACCAGCATGCTTTCGGCGTTATTGATGATGCTGCGACGGCTTGGGCGCTCACCCCGTGCAGCCGGTGTGCGTGCTCCGCGCAGCGTGTGGATGCGTGTGGTAATGCGGGCACGACCCAGATTCGTGAGGCCGGAAGACTCCGGCATCGCCTGCTTGCGCTCACTCAGACGGAGCATCGTCTCGACCTCCCCCACGGGCACTCGCTGATCGGCGCGTGTTTTCTCCTCGAGAAGACGACGTGAAATGCGATTGGCAACGGCAGAGGTATCAACCATGGCCATGACCGGTGCAGCGACCGACAGTAACAGAACAATGGAAGTGGAGAGGGAAATCATGCGCTTCATAGAATCGAACGGAAAAGATGCAAAAGTAAGTTCAGGGTACTGTGGAGACGGACCAAGTCAATCAGAAAAGCCAAAGGAAAGAGCGTGGATCTCGAAACTTCGCAACAAATTTCATATCCGGCAATGCCCCACCCGAACGGGAGTGCGGGGAGCAGCGCATTCCGCTGTTGGAAAAACGGTGTGATTGATCACAGAAGCTTCCGCATCTTCGTCTGCATGCGGTGCGCCGTCTTCTTCGCCCTGCGTGCAGCCTTCTTGGCGACCTTGCGCGCAGCGGATTGCGCTTCGCCTGCCGCATCAGATGCGGCCTCTTCGGCACGGTTCACGAGCTTCGTAAGCTCCTTGCGGGCAACATCGAATGATTCCTGCGCATAGGTCTTCGCTTTCTTCCAGTTCTTCTGTACTTCATCGCTCTCGACGAACTCCTGTGCCTGCTGAGCCAGCTTCTTGCCGTCCTGCTGCAAATGTTTGCCGAGCAGGCGCGCGGCGGTTTCGGCATCTTTGGCCTCCGAAAGATCCTTGCGCAGCTTTTGATTGCTGAAAAGGTACCCCGCCATCGCGCCGCCGAGTGTGCCGATGAGAAGAGAAAGTTTTTTCATGGGGAAAGAGGGAAAACAGGAACAGTATACCCCGCTCCAAATGGAAAGCGATGGAAGGATCAGTACGCTTTTGCATAGAGCGCCATGCTCTTGGCCACGGCACCCGAGAGAATATCCTTGCGTCCCTTGGCTTTGGCCGAATCGGGATCGAGCAGGCGGATCGACGCTTTGAGGTCGTTCTGAATCTTCTCGGCCGTGGCAAGCTCGCCGTCCCACGGTGCCCAGACGAATCCGCCTTCGCCGTCAATGCGTTCCTTCAGCTCCGCATACGTCTTCGCCTCGAATGTGTGCTCTTTGAGAAAGAGCTCCGCCTGCGCATAGAGCCCCTCCTGCACCGATTGCAGGAGTTTATTGAACGCTACGGCCGTGCACTGTTGCAGAGGCCAGGGTTCTTTGGAGGACGTATCTCTGCGGACGACAGTCGCCTGTGCGGCCGCCAGATCCTTCGGACCGATCTCTATACGCACCGGCACTCCCTTCACCTCCCACTCGTTGAATTTGAAGCCGGGAGACTTCTCGTCACGGTCATCGAGCTTCACACGAAGACCGGCGAGTGCAGACACAAGCGTCCGACACGCCTCCAGAACGTTGCTTCGCTCCGCATCCGTCTTGTAGATCGGCACAAGGACGACCTGAATCGGGGCGAGAGACGGAGGAATACGCAGTCCTTTCCCGTCACCGTGCACAACAATGAGCGTCCCGATCAGACGCGTCGAAACACCCCAGCTGGTCATCCACGGACGCTGCTGCTTACCCTCCGCATCAAGGAATGAAACGCCGTACGCCTCCGAAAATCCCTGACCGAGATTGTGCGACGTACCCGCCTGAATCGCTTTGCCGTCACGGGCCAGTGCCTCGGTTGTCATGGTGTAGAGAGCGCCTGCGAATTTCTCATGCTCCGGTTTGCGGCCGGTCATGACCGGAAGTGCGAGCATGTCGCGATCGAACGCTGTGTACATTTCGAGCGCTGCTTCGGCCATCGCATCCGCTTCGGCTTTGGTCGCATGACAGGTATGTCCCTCCTGCCACAGAAATTCGAGTGTGCGCAGGAACGGACGCGTGCGCATCTCCCAACGCACGATATTCGCCCACTGGTTCAGCTTGATGGGCAGATCACGATGGGAATGGACCCAGCGGGAATATGCCGAATAGATCACCGTCTCGCTCGTCGGACGCACGTAGAGCTTCTCGGTCAGCTCCTTGCCTCCCCCGTGCGTGACCACGGCACACTGAGGCGCGAAACCCTCGACGTGCTCGGCCTCCTTGGCCAGCATCGATTCGGGAATGAACAACGGAAAGTATGCGTTGACGACGCCCAGCTCTTTGATGCGCCGATCGAGATCGCGCTGCATCATCTCCCAGATGGCATAGCCGTAGGGTTTGAAGATGATACATCCGCGCACATCGGCATTCTCGGCAAGATCCGCCTGCGCAATGACATCGAGATACCACTGCGGAAAGTCCTTTTTGGGATCGGCAAGTCGGGGCATGAGAGATGGGAAAACGGCAGGCATCGTACACCAGAACACGCCTGCGCGCGCGGGCTTCACTCTCTTTTTAGCTCATCGCGATGCCGATCATCGTCACAGCGGCGCCGAAGGCGATGCCCGCAGAAACCTCCGCGAATGAATGCCCGAGGGTTTCCCTGAGCCGGTGAAAGTGCTGCAGCACATTGAGCACCCGCGCCTGCTCGCCGAGGACCGCCCGCACCCCGATGGCGTCGTACCAGACGATACAGGCAAAGACCGTGGCAATGGCGAACTCGACGGAATCCGTCCCCACCTTATGACCGACAATAATGAGGAGCGACATGACAAATGCGGAGTGGCTGCTCGGCATCCCGCCCTGCTGGAAAAGATGGCGATGACCCGAGCCGGATCGCACTTCTTCCACGACATACTTCACGATTTCCGTGAGCACGAGTACGATCAACGGAATGAGAAAGAGGTAGGTGCGGAGGAGGTCGGAGATCGAAGACATTGTGAATGGAAAGACACGCAAAGTGTAACACGAAGCGACGGACATTCGGGAAGTAGGGAAATCGGGAAGTAGGGCCGAGTTCCCGAGTTCCCTTTTCCCTACACCGCCGCCACATCGCAGACCCCTCTGTACGGACACCGCTTGCAGGCGGTGACGCTTGGCGTCGGATGAAAATCCTTCGCCTCCATGCGCTCGCGGATGAGTGTGATCTGCGTGCGGGCATCCTTGAGCTGCGAAGCGGAGCGTGCCGTGGCGCGCTCGACCACGCCTTCATCAGAGAGAAAAAGGAGAAGCAACTCCGTGCAGGGTTTATCGAAAAGCTGTGCGGCGGCAAGCGCGTACAGCGAGATCTGCAGATCCGCATCGGCCTCCGCCTGCGTACAGGGCGGGGTGGTCTTGTAGTCGATGATGCGCACTCCTTCTGCCGTCTGTTCGACGCGATCCAGCCGACCCGTGATGTGCACGCCGTCGATCTCAATCGAGAATCCCTTCTCCACCGCAAGAACGAGAGGCGCGGCCTGCCCTGAGCGTAGTCGAAGGGACCACCATGTGAAAAACCGCCGCATGAGGGCCTCCCCCCTGCTGCGCGCGAAATCCGCCTCGAAGCGGGAAGGATACGTATCGAACACGAACGTCTGATGCCAGATCTCCATGAGCTTCTCTGCGGTGAGCTCCTGTGGCTTGGGATGCTCTTCTTCTACAAAAAGCCTGATCTGATCCTCACGTACACCTTCATTCTTCTGCTTCCTACGCCCAACGCCCAACGCCCTATGCCCTATCTCAAGCTCTCCCCATCTCTTCAGGGCGTTATGCACACTCGCCCCGAAACTCTCGCCTTCGGAAATCCCCCATGGAATTTTCTTGATGTGCGAAAATTCATACTGTCGCGGACACGTGCGATACCGGCGGAGCTGCGAGTAGGAGAGAGACACGCCGCTATCTTACCTTACTTCACTGAGAAGGCTCTTCCCCGCGATTGATGGCTGCCAGATCCTCGAGCAAACGATTGTACTTTTCGGAGCCGCCCCACATGGTGCAGCAGAACGTTGCCGGATCCTTCAGCTCCTCCAGATTCCACAAGCCCGCAAGCCACTTGCCCTGACCCTCATCGAAACGCATGTAGAGGAATTTGTTCCCCATCCAGCCGAACTGCTTGGTGTAGTACGAGCCATCATGATTCGCAGTGATGCGTTCCATGAGCGCCGTTCCCGCGGTCACTTTCTGGTGCAGACCGCGATCGGATCCCTGCTCCTTCTCGGCGGGATGCGCGCTCTGCACCGGCGCGCCAAACAGCCGGAGGATATTCACCATGCCCAGACGGGATGTCTGCTCGCCGACGTAACGGAGCGTCCCGACATTCTCTTTGGACATGTTCTCAACGGCCAGCGTGTCGAAATCCTGCGTCAGCACCGTCCGCAGACGCGCATGCAGCTGACGTGCCTCCGTTTCCGAGAATGATTTCTTCTGACGCACACCGTCCACGGCCTGCTGCAGCACATCGAAGAGCTGCTCGGCAACGACGCCGCGGGCCACCATCTGCAAATCCCGATCGCCATACCAGTTTTTGAACGGAATCCAGTTCGCACCATTCGACCAGTTCGAATAATCCTTCGTGATCAGGCGGCGCTCGCAATCCGCAAGCTCATCGCGCAGAAGGTAGAGCAGTTTTCCCGGCGCCTCGCGCTCGAACTGGACCGGATCAGAAGCAAACTTACTGACATCCGCCATGATGAGTTTCGATGATTCCGCCGCACGCGAGACCACGTTCAGCTCCATCTCCTCCCAGTACGTGGCATCGTCTTTCGGGCGGGCGTCCGCAGAACCCGTTCGTTCCCACTGATCGAATTGGATTTCGGCGTAGAGAGCGGCATTGCGAAGCACCTCCGAAGTGACGAGTTTAAAGGAACCCTGTGTTTTATAGGCAACATAGCGGTCCGCTGCGCGGACGAATGTCGAAATCCGCTCCGTCTGTTGCACATTGATCGCATTCTCAAGAAACGTCTGCATGGCTTTCGGATCGCCGGCAACCCCGGACGAAATACTGTCCGCGTCAATATCCATGATCGAAGCCGGACGAATGTGCTCGGCAGCAATCTGTGCGAAGTAGGCATCGTAACCTTCCCAACGCGCGTTCTCGTTGGCGCGACGCGCCGTCTCGGCATTGAGGAAGAAATCCTGCGCCCAGTTCACATTCTCCAGACGGCTGGACTTGCCGATGTGTTCCAGAATCTGCCCCGGTGTGTATTTCTTCTGCATGTCCCGGGAATTGAGCAGGTGGTACTCGGTGGATTCCTCGCATTTCTGATACGTCACGCGCGCACCGAACGCCAGAGCGGCGATCGGCAGCATCACCATGCCGGCGGGCGCACCGAGGGCGACGATCAATGCATTCCCCGCGGCGACGGATTGATAGATCGCAATGCCGCCGAGCAGAAGACCCGCGGCGCTGGAAGCTCCTTCGGCCGCATAGAGGTAATTCGCACGGCTGTAGAGCAACTTGAGATCGGGATTGTCCGTCTGGAGAATCCGTTCTTTGTTCTGCTCGTAGTCGCACCACGCCATGTAGATACCGTAAACATCCCCCACGGCACCGACGCCGTTCCACCCGGCTTTCAGATACGTGGCGCGGCGGGCAGCGTTGGCGATGCGGGCGATCTCGGGAGCCTTGCCGCTCACGATTGCGCCGGAGAGGAGCTTCTTGGCCCGCCCGCTCTCCGCGATCATGTTGAGAGTCTTGGGTTCGAGCGCCGCCAGCTCCGCGCGGAGCGCCTTTTCGATGTCCGTTGCGTCCTTGGCACCGGCGAGCGCTTTCGCAATGCGCTCATCGCTCAGAATCGACTCGAGGTGGCGCGCGCCCGGCGCCGCAGCGGGAATTTCAGCGGCCGCTGCGGATGCCGCCGCTGTCTCGGCTGCCGCTGTTTGTCGTGCCGCCTGCTTCACACCCTCAGGCTGTCCGTCGAGCGCACTTGCCCCTTCGCCATTGGGAACATTCGGACGCACGCCGCGGTCGGCCGGAGTGAGTTTTGATGGAGGAGCTTCCGTGGCCGTTGACGTCGATGAGACCGGCTGCCGCTCGGGAAGCGGGGGCGGCGATGATGCGGGTTTTGTCGCCGGTTGAGCTGGAGCACCGGCAGGCGCAGAGGGAGATTGGGGCAACGGAGGAGGAACAGTCTTTGGCTTGGGGAGAGGCGGAGGGGTGGCGGGAGCTCTCGGAAGAGGAGGAGGCTGTGCTCCCGACTTGGGCAGAGGTAGCGGCCGGGAAGCAGTCTTCGGAAGAGGTGGAGGAGTTGCCGGGAGGGGGGACGGAGTCGCGCTGGCCGTCGCAGGAAGGGGCGGAACCGCAGCTATTGATGCGGGTAGTGGAGGAGTGACCGCAACAGAGGCGGGCAGAGGCGGAGGGGTGATGGGGAGCGGGGGTGGGAGTCCTGTTCTTGCATTGTTCCAGCGAAGAGTGTCGTGCCAAATTGCCTGATAATCGCCGATGGGTCCGGGGATGACTAATCGCGTTCCCCAGTTTCTGAGTGAAAACTGAAGCATCTTCACTTTCTTCATGCGGTCAAAAATGTGGATTTTCAAAACGTTCCGCATTTGATCAGGCGACATCCCCTTCTGAAGCAGATGTCTCATACCCAGCTTCCCGGCAATCTTATCCAATTCTTTAACACTCTGACTATGTTCAATGATTCCAATCCATGCGATGTTTTTTATCCCCGCCTTCCCCAGCACAGTATTGATGTACCAGGAGCGTCGATAACCGGAAAATCTGTTGAGGAAGCCGGACCCGGGATTGTGCTCGGAAACCAAATATTTCATCAAACTCACATCCTTGCTCCCACGGTAGGTATCACGGATCATCTTCCATTGTGCCCATACCGGAATACTGCCTTGAAGGATTTCTTTGCCATTGAAGCGGAAGATCGGCCCACCGCCTACAGCAAATCGTTTGATGGTGGTACCCAACACGCCTGCGCTTAAGGAGAAGAGTCCGGTTTCCGCAAACCCTGATGCAACAGTCGCGGCTTTGTCCAACTTCGTGGGTTCGTTCCATAGCCCGCTGACCATATCACGGGGAACTTTAAAAATGACGAAATCCCGAATATTGCGCAGATCCGCGGCATAGAGAAATTGTCCGATCACCATTGCCACGACATTGCTGCGGCCCGCAAACGGAACAGACTTCCCTTTTTCTGTACCTTCTCCCAATAACAACTGACTGTGCTGCACGATCCGTGAACAAAAATGCGAGACATCTGATTCCTCGCCAAAGCGCATCCGGCTGGAGATCCGGAATATCTCATCTTTGTCCGCGACTGCAGGGTCGACGCAAAGATCGATTTCGCTGCCGCTTTGTTGTTTCCAACGGAGAATGCCATCTGCCCCGACCACAAGAGTGATTTTCATGGATTCCAGTGCCTGTTGGAGCGGTTTCAGTGCCTCCTGCGGCCGAGTGCCGCTCACCACCTGTGTACCGCATCGATCGGCAAGAAAGACTGTTTGGAACGCTTCCAGTTGCGCCAGGGCATTGGTGCACTTCTCTCCGATTTTCTCTTTCATATCCTCTGTAGACGTTGGGGCATTTTCTTTCCTCTCTTCAAGCCACCGCTTCAGATTCCCCAGTCCGGCACTGTTATTTTCGAACACAATCTTCTCGCGCGACGTACCGAGCAGCTCTGGAATTTTCTCATCGAGCGCTGTGACATATTGGCCAAGCTTTTTCAGAACCCACGGACCGAAATCTTCACCCGACCGAACAAATTCAACAACATGATCTTTCAGCTCCCCGATTTTATCCAGAATGCCCCCCTGTGGAAGACCCAACACAATGGGTTTGCCTTCGCTGAACGCTTTCCCCAGTTGCGTAAAATTTTCGGGCATCCATAGTTCTTTACCAGCCCTCACGGCAGCACGCATCCCCAGAACAGCGCCACCAGCGGCAAAGAGGGAAATAATCGGATGTCTGATGCCCCACGTCGCCATTTCCTTTGAAATGCTCAACACTCTCGCCGCCGCAGAACCTCCACCTCTGATAATCGGCAGAAGCAGGCTAAACCTGTGGGCAATATATGCCGCAAACAACGCCTCATAGCGATGTCCCACGATCCACTGCTCAAGATGTTTCAGTGCTGATTCGAAGTGCTGCTCATAATTCTCAATGGCGACATCGCCATGAGCATATTGAATACCGTTTTCAAGTTTTCTCTCGAATTTTTTCCCCATGTCCTCCATGAATTTCTGACAATCGGGACTCGCTTCGTCATCCTTGAGCCGAAAGGCGGACCGAATGGCCTTCGTGCCTTGCTCCGGATTCTCTTGATAAATCTCCCGATATGCCCGTACGGCATTCTGGTATGCGTCTTCACTTAAGCCATACTGCTCGGCTTTGTTCCCCAGACCCACCATAGACTTCAGACGATTTTCCGCACGAGCAAGAAACGCCTTCGCCTGATCCAACGATCCAAGGTTCTTCTTCATCCACTGCACGCCTTCGTAGACACCCCATCCCAAAATGCCCACGACCGGGACGCCGAGCATCACCTTCCAGAACCATCCGCTGCTCTTTTTTTCCGACGCCTCCGCCTTCTGCTCCTGTTTTGGCTCTCCTTTCCACCACTTCCACAAACGATACAAACTATAGACGCCGAGCGTCACTGTACCGCCGATTGCCAGTGCCGGAACGGGGTTCTCTTTCGACCACTCCCACGTTTTACCCGCCTTGTCCTGTGTCCACTCCCATCCCTTGTGCGCCTTCTCTGCCGTCCAGTCCCATGCGCGCTCCAGACCGTTTTTCTCGGCAGCAGAAACGGGGGTAGACGAGGTTTGTCGTGACACGTTGATGCCGTTCTGTAGGAGGCTGATCTTGCGCAGCGTTTCGGCTCGGGCTTTGGCCTGCGCTTGTAAGCGCTGGCAATTGGAATCGATGACGGAGCGCTGCTGCTCCGTAAGCGACTTGCTGCGCTCGAGCATGGCCCGGTATACAGGGGATGTCTCATCGAGCGTTCCGACGGCCCGTTCCAGACGATCCACCGCCGCGTTATCCTGCATAAATGTTTCGAGTACCTGTTCGGGAAGAACCTCCACATTGCGGCAGAGGAGCCTCTTCTCGCGCAGGGATTCGGATGATCGACGAAAGAAGGATTGGAATGGCATGGTGATAGTCAGGAACGCCAAATGGAACGGAAGGCCTCACGGATCGAAAGACCGGCAGTGCGCACGCCGCGGATAATCGTGGCGGTGGTTCCGACGGCCGCCGGGTCAATGACACGATCGTATGCACCATGCACCCAACGCTGTACCCGTTCGACGGGCGTGGCATCCATGGGCAGATTCCGGTGCTCAATTTTTTTGTGGGTCATGGACAGGAGAGGAAGGGGTTGAAGAAATGATTGCACGAACGTGCCTTACGATTACGCAGGAAGCTCCTGTGCGCCCGAAGCGGGCCCGATGGCAGGCGGTACCTCGGGTGCGGGTAATTGCATGGGAGCTTCACTCTGCACCGGCTCGGGCAGTGCCTCCTGCGGTACCTTGCCGGGGGGGAGAAGATCCGCAAACTGACTGCGGTGATCAGCCACCATATCCGGCACAACCGGCGGAGGAACCTGTGACTGCTGCACGGGCAATTTTTCGGGCAGGGAACCTTCGGGAAGGGGTGGAGTAGAGGTGAGCATGATTGAAAAAAGGGAAAGGCTACACAGAAGGAACGACTTCAAAAGTCATCTTTTGTTTCTTCTCGACACCGGCACCGTTGCGGTACGTCACCTCAAGTGTTTTTTTGCCGGTAATAACGGCATTCGCCACATTTCCAAGCTCCTGCTTGGTAACGGTGATCGTGCCAGGAATGAGCGCTGATGCTTTACCGGTGAAAGCAACATTACCGTCACTCAACTCTTCAATTTTTGTTACAGAAACAGGAACACCGACATTCACGCGATACTTCCTATCGTTCATTTTGAGGAGCGTTTCATTCTTTTCCGTGATCTTCGAAATATCGATTCCGTTAATGGTGAAAGACTGTACCTCGGTGCGCGTGATATGCTCCGGAGTCGGAGGTTGGGAAGGCGCAGCAGGGGCGACTGCCGAAGTGACACTGGGAACGGCGGGCGCCGCCATTTTTTGCGCAACGACCTGATCGGCCGCCAGTTCCAGCTCCGACTGCTTCACCGTGAGCGGACCCGTGCGGTTGGCACGCACGTTGAGCGCCACGGCCTTGCAGAAGCCATCGAACGAACCGCCTTTGTCGTTATCGGAGAGTGCCCGATACTTCTCCATGAATGCTGCGAGCGACATCTCCTGATCGGGAGTATTGGGAGTGACTTCGATCCTGTACCTCGAAAAATTCTTGTAGATCACGCCAAAGTCCCCCATGAGAAAATTGAGCGGCTTCTTGATCCAGTCCGGCAGGTAGTCATCCACGGACGCCGCAAGCGAGCCGAAGGCGTGCGCCGATTTCTCTCGCAGCCACGCCCACCCCGACCCGATAGCCGCGATGGTGGCCGTCGCCCCTTCGACAAAGTGCTTCCATCCGCCGCCGGCCTTTTCGGATGTCCATGCCCCGAAACTCTTCATCCATCCGATGACCGTCTCGGCACCCTTCTTGAGGGTGTCACCGGCCTGTGCCATCCAGCCTTCGGGCTTCTGTTCCGCTGCGCCGCGGGTAGCCTCCACTTCGGCCTTGAGGGCATTGCGCTTCTCTTCAACAAGATCACGGATTCCGATCAACGCATTCAGAAGATCCGGAGAAATCAAGTTCTGGTCGATATTCTGCTTCAGCGCATCGAGATCTTTCTTTTCCATGCCCTGCAGTCGCTCCCGGATAAGAGTTTTCTTTCCCTCATCGTCAGCAATAGCCTCCACATCTGTCTTGAGCTTCTCAAGAAAATTCTTGGTTCTGTCAGCAACCTCGCGTGCGGCGTCGGGTGACGGCTTGGGCGCTTCTTTTGGTGTTTCTGTGGACATGGAAACAAAAGGAAAAAATTTGTTTAAACCCGCTCAAAGCGGAATCCGCTGCCAACGGGTAGCGGGCCAGAAGGATTTTGCACAACAGCCTCCAAGAAAATACGAATATCATTCATCGCAAGGAGACGGGAGGGATAGTTAATGTTTGTAGTGGTCCCAGTAACTTTCGCTATGTTTGACGCTTCCCCAGAAAGTTGAAGACCATCCTTGGAAAGCTGTGCACTTCGCAGATTAAATTGTAGCGCATCGAAGCCATCTGCATTGAGAATCAAATGATATCGAACAGGAACACTCTCTCCGACAGCAACAGTGATTTCACCACTGGGTAGAGCCTGTAGACTGACCGTCTTGTCCTTCACGGTAACTTTCACGGGCGCGCCGCTCATGATATTCATCGGCGTCACGAGGGACTCCAGAGGCTGGACGAACTCGGGTGCCTGCGCCACCTGTCCGGGAAGCGTGGGTGGCAGTTCCTGCGCGGTAGTCGCCATATCGAGCAGATCATTGTGCGTGACTGCGGTCTTGCCGCCGTTGCCGCCCTTCTTCTTCCACTCACTCACCACCTCGCTGTAGTACATCTCACGGTTGAATGCGGGGCTGCGGGTCTGAGCGAGCACCTTGTAGCGATCGGCCAACTGCGCCTGTCCGCGCTCTGCCGCCTCACCTTTGGCCTTCGCTTCGGGATCGTCGGGGCTGACCGGTGTGGGCGCCAGATTGCCCTTCTTGAGCGCAGACATGAGCTCGGCGAAGTCGGCGCCGGCCATCTCATTCAGCCACTCGGCCGCCTTCTTAAACCCGAGCATCGAGAGCGTAGAGGCCATGCCGCGCAGGGTGGAGGAACCCATCGCCTGAATCTGCTTCATGAACTTCTGGACGATCTCGAACGCCTTCTGCATCCCGTCGCTGATCTTGTCGAAGGCACCTTTGCCGGTGCCCAGATCTTCCTCTGCAGAAGTTTTCGGGACGACCTGAGGAGTGGATGAAAATTGCGAAGGAGTTTGAGAATTTTCAATGCTTGTTTCAATTTGGGCCACTTTGGGAGCTTCGGTACCTCTCGAAATGTTCTCCACACCCTGATGTGTCTTCGCGCGCGCAGATGCTCTGTCGAGGTGACCTGATGGAATTATCCCTGTATCCACCTTCTTATCTTGTGACTTATCTGACTGTTCAACAGAAGGCTTTGGAGCGTCAGGAGTATCCATGTTTGTTTTGGGAAAGTATCTTACTATTCTACCACAAAAACCCCATTTCCCTCAACCCCACAACACACACGGATTGGGAGGATCTGCTAGAGTGCAAAAACCACATTTCCCTACGCCCTACGCCCTACTCCTCCCCCCTTCTCCATGAACATCCGGCACTTCGAAAAGAACTTCACCTTCACCGGCCGAGAACTGCCGACGATTGCCCGTAAGATCGGCAAGATCGCCACCTACTGCAAGCGCGTGCAGGATGCGTCTTCGGCTATTCGCGTGGAGGTGGAGCGGCAGACGACCAAGAAAGAACGTGATCAGATCATGGTCACGGTCATGGTGGAATTGCCCGAGAAAGTGCTGCGCGCGGAATCGCGCAAGCCCGATGTGATCGATGCCCTCGACCGCTGCATCGAGAAACTGGAACCACAACTGAAAAGATACAAGGAGAAATGGACAGGAAAAGCAAGGGCGAAGAAAGCAAAGGAGGCTGCTTAGCTGATTAGCTTGTTAGCTTTTTAGATGAGGAGCCGAGGTTCGAGATCATCGCATTGAGCATCCGCATGACTTCATGGAGAAGTTGTGAGACCCGCTGAAGATGTTCTTTGCTGCCAAAATGTAATCGTTCCGATATTTCCACCTGAGTTTCCAGTTCTGCTCCTGAGGCATAGGAAATGTGAAGAAACTGCCGATAGCCGTTTGCCGTACTTCTCCTTCTCCCCTCCGCAATATTCGAAGGAATGGAAACGGCACTCCTGCGCATCTGTGAAACCAATCCATAGATCTCAGATTTCGGAAAAGTTTCCGTACACTGGTAAATCAATACCACCAAATCCATGGATTTCTGCCAAACCACAAGGTCGCGATACGAGTGAACCTGAATTGACATAGGAAAGGCACCCTACCAATAAACCAAAATCACCACAACCGAAGAAGCTCATCAGCTACAAGCTAAAAAGCTAACCAGCTAATAAGAAGCTCCTTCACTCCCACTCCACCCGGTCAAAACTTGGCAGAACAGTGACCCACGTCTGTCCGGGAGCAAAGAGAATCGACGAACCGTCCGCCGTTTCGAAGACGAAGGAACTCATCAGATCTTTCTTGCGCCACACCCCTTCCTGCACCGTACCGCTTCTGAAGAGGAGTGCGCGACCGTTGCCTGTCACCGGAATCGTGAGGCGGCCCATCTCGCCGATCCCCGTTACCGGCATCTCGAGGACAAGAACATTGCGCGGATGACCCTGATCCGCAACCGAACCGCTGGAGCGGATATACGCATCCCGCAGCCGCGAGTAGCGGTACGCGACGTCGTGGTCGGGATTGTAAAAGTTGAGTGTCACCGTTTCCGCCGCAGGGGAAGAAACGTTATTGCCGACCGCGTAAGGAGGCCACGGGGTTCCGGCAATCGCATCGCCGGGAAGCGCGACAATGGCCGGGCGCTCGATGAAGAGGTTATGCGGCTCGGGAATATGGGCATCACGCTCGGCGCTGCCATAGTGCGACAGGAGATCGATGGCCGTGATGTCGCCATTGTGCGCTTTGGCGTACGCCTCGGGACTCGCCCCCGCATGAATCACCGTCGAGACGAGCGGACGCAGCGCATCGATGAAATAAGGCCGAAGGGAGCGCACCGGACCGACACGCTTGGGCAGCGCATCCGCATCGAACACGACGGCGAACCGCGTGATGAATCCCTCCACGGGGAACTCCCACACCATCAATGCATCGGCGATACCCTCCTGATGCGGACGCGCACTCTCGTGATTCTCGATCATCACCGCGAGCAGGCGCGTACGCGGCATATCGCTTGGAATCCGGAGCCCCGAGAGGATGGTCGCATCACTGCCGGCGCTCCCCGCCTGCCGGTGACGCACCGGCTCCCATCCCGCCGTAGAAGCGGAGGAACCCGGCGCAATGAGCCGCACCAGAAAGACACTCGCAAAAAACACACCAAAGACGATGCCAACCGCGATGCCCAGCGAACGAACCTGCACTCTGTTGAGAAGAAGTATTTTCATTGCATCAGAAATGAATTGCCTACTCCTTGCCTTTCTTTTCCTTCTTCGCGGGAGCTTCCGCTGCCGCCGGAGCCGCAGCAGCCCCCTCCGCTGTCGGAGCACCCTCCGCACTCGCAGCTCCTTCCGCCGGAGCACCTTCCACGGTGGCGGCCGACGTCGGCAGGACTTCCTCCTCCTTGCGCTGTTCCTGCGCAGTGACGAGCACCGTCTCGGGATCATCCAGAATGGTCACACCCGATGGAGCAACGAGATCCATGACCTTTACGACATCATGCACCTGTGAGAGTTTTGTAAGAGACGCTTCAATATCGTGAGGCAGATCCATCGGCAGACAGCGCACCGTCACGTGGTTCTGTACCGTCACGATGACCGCGGCGAATTCCTTCACTGCAAGGGCCTCGCCCGTAAAGCGCAGCGGAACCGGAGCCTCGATCTCTTTCTTCAGGTTCACTGCGTAGAAATCCACATGACTGATTTTGCCGGTAATGGGGTGAAACTGGAGCTGATGAAAGAGCACCGGCACCTTTTTTCCGTCGATATCCAGATCGACCAGCGTGTTCGCTCCCGCCTTGGTGTAGGCCTTGGTGAGCTCCAAAGACGCACACTGCATCTGGGTATTCTTCACCTCATTGCCGTAGAGCACGCACGGCACGCCGTTGCCACGACGAATCTCGCTGGGGGTACCCTTTGCCCGGGCCGTTGCTGTGAGTGAAACCATTTCCATGCAGAAGAGGAAAAACTCGAGAGGAAGAAAAATTGCATAGGACGCAACATGCGGACAGCGTCTCCTCTGCCCCTCTCCCCTGCGAGAAGGGGGAGAGGTGGGTGAGGGGGCTCAACACCAGCGGAGCCTCACCCACGGCACAAAGGAAGAAAGCCCGAAAAGGGTACGGGAGGAGGGGGATATGGTCAACTGTACCAAAGACTTTTTGAGGGCTCTATTCGGGTTGTGGAAGCTTGAAAGGAAAAGAAGACGGATAGGTTCAACCGCTCAGGCCTCCCTCAGCTCTATCGCCTCTCAGGCCTCCGACTTCCATTTCCAAAAATATTTCACGGCACTGGCAATATGAATCCGTCCCGTACGCTTGAGGAGCAACGAGAAGAACCCCCCGCCGCTCAGACGCTGTTTGCGGTCCCGCGCCACGATTGATGATGCGAACACGACCCGTTTTCCCGCGCCGAGACAGCGGCGGCACAGATCCATGTCCTCGAAAAAGAGGAAGAAACGTTGATCGAATCCGCCCAGCTGATCGAAGAAATCTTTGCGGAAAAAGAGACACGCCCCCACCACCCAGTCCGTGTCGCGCAACGGAAGATCCGGTGCATCCGTCTGCAGGTAGTGCCGCAGCCGGCCGGGAAAGAGATACTGCAGAAATGTGCGCTTGATCAGCACATCGAGCAGTGTGGGGAACGCCCGCGCGGACTCGCGCACCCGCCCGTCGGGATACTCCAGTTTCGGCGCGAGAATGCCGATGGAAGGATCCTGCCGCAGTGTCTGCACCATGCGCTCCAGTCCTTCCGGTTCGAGCTCATTGTCCGGATTGATGATCAGCAGGTACTCGCCACGCGCAAATTGCGCCGCATAGTTATTGCCGGCTCCGTAGCCGCGATTGCGATTGGACTCGAGCAGACGCACCCGGGGATGGTGGCCGAATCGCACGCGCAATGTACCGATGGAATCATCCTCGGAATGGTTGTCGATGACGAGAATCTCGAGATCGCTTGCAATCGTCTGCTGCAGAAGCGCCTGCACGCACTTCACGGCATCCTGCGCCGACCAGGTGGTGACGATGATGGCCGAGACGAGCGGACGCTTTTCCATAGAGCAATAGTAGAGGAAATGCGGCTGTCCTGCCTCACCCCCTATCCCCCTCTCCATCCCTGCCACGATTCCTTCATGGAGAGGGGGCACACGTTTGTCGTTCTGAAATAGCCCGAAAAACAGAAAGAGTACGCCCCCTCTCCCGTGGCGGACGGGGTGGTGGGGAGAGGGGGTTGGGGGATGAGGCAGAGATGAGATACATCATAAAACATGGCATGATAGTCCCGTGCCCAAGAAGAAGAACCCCAAAGAAGCGGAGCTGAAGAAGCGCGTTGCCAAACTCCCGACGAAACCCGGCGTCTACCGCTGGCTCGATGCCAAAGGCGTGGTGCTCTACGTGGGCAAGGCATTGAACCTGCGCAAGCGTGTGACGAGTTACCTCAATAAGGAGGCTCCATTGGGTCCTTGGAAGCAGTCGCTCATGGAAAAGGCGGCCGATGTCTCGGTGACAGTCACGAATTCGGAGCTGGAGGCGCTCATCCTCGAAACGAACCTCATCAAGCAGAAGAAGCCCAAGTACAACGTGCTGATGAAGGATGACAAGAACTACGTGTACGTGCGCATCAGTGTGCAGGATTCCTTCCCGCGCATCGAGCTTGTGCGCAAACCCGCGGAGGATCAGGCCAAGTATTTTGGTCCGTACGTGAGCGCCCTTGAAATCCGCGACACCCTCACGCTTTTGAGGCGCGTCTTTCCGTACCGCACATGCAAAATGAGCATTGAGGTCGCTTCTTCCCCCACCCCCTTCCCCTCCCCCGGAGGGGGAGGGGTCAAACCCGTGGGCAATGCCCTTCCCCCACTGGGGGAAGGGGTTGGGATGGGGGTTACCATAAAAAACCGCGACCGCCCCACCCCGTGCCTGGATTACCACATCAAACAGTGTTCGGGGCCCTGCATCGGCTGCGTGACGCCGGAGGAATACCGTCATGTCTCCGTCGAGGGAGTCATCAATTTTCTCAAAGGCAATACGGAAGCCGCGCTCGCACTGCTCTCACAACGCATGCAGGACGTTGCCCGGGAAAGAAAATTCGAGCAGGCCGCCAAGCTGCGCGATGCACTGAGGACGATCGAGCGGCTCTCCGAAAAGCAGATCATCTCGGATACGTCGGGCGAGGATGCCGACATTTTCGGCGTCGCCGTGGAATCGGGCCGCGTGCACGTGACCCTGCTCAAGGAACGCAACGGCAAAGTGATCGATGAGTCGTCGTTCACGCTGCTCGGACACGCCGAAAATGCAGCCGAGGCGCTGGCGCAATTCCTGCCGCAATACTACGTGGACGCCCCTGACGTCCCGCCGCTTCTGCTCCTGCCGGAGGAAACCCCGGAACAGCACCTGTTGCAGGCATGGCTCTCGGAACGCCGTGCCCTTCTGCTGTACTCAGGGCACCCTGAGCGACCAGCCGGTGAGAGGAGTCGAATGGGTGGATCGAAAGTCGTGATCCGCGTGCCCGAACGCGGCAAGGGAGGCAAGCTGCTCGCGCTCGCCGAAGAGAACGCGCGCGAAAAAGTGCAGCACTTCGAAACGAGTTGGGAAGCCGCCGCGCGCAATGTTTCGGACGCGCTGAAAGCATTGAAGGAGGTTCTCGCCCTGCCCGCCATCCCGAAGCGCATCGAAGGGTACGATATCTCGCACTTAAGCGGCACCGAGACCGTGGGGAGCATGTCCGTTTTCGTTGACGGCAAGCCAAAAAACGACCAGTACCGATCGTTCACCATTCGAACGATGCGCGAAGGTGACGTGGATGACTACAGAGCACTCAGCGAGGTGCTCAAGCGGCGCCTCCTGCACCTCAAAATGGATACGAGAGAGGAGGAAAAACAGTGGAAGAAGAAAGGAATCACCTTCGGGCGGGCGAGGAAGAACGAAATGAAGATGATACAAACCATCATCAGGAAAGAGAAACTGCCACCCGATGATCTCCGGACAAAAGATTTCATCGTCGCGCGTGACGGAAAGACCATTGTCGGATTTGCACGTATCTACTCTTATAAGGACGGAACGAAAATGTTGAAATCACTCTGGGTGCAGAACCGTCTGCGTGGCGCCAGACTCGGCCAGTTTCTCTGCCGCAGGCTCCTTGGCAGAGAGAAGAAAGGGAGAATCTACCTCCTCACATCCTCCACATTGGAAGAGTACTACGGCGAAATGGGATTCCGGTATATCCGCGAAGGACCGAAGCTGATCGAACACATGTCTGCAAAACTCCCCGCAAAGGGCCGGCATATCCGGATGATGTACGACGTCAAAGATCACCGCAGCGACCTCTCGCTCTCGGCCAGACCCGACCTGCTGCTGATCGACGGCGGCAAGGGGCAACTCGGCGCCGCAGGGAATATCCTGCGGGAGTTGAATCAGGAAATTCCGGTGATCTCGCTCGCAAAGAGGGAAGAGGATGTTTTCGCTTCTGGAAGCCAAAAACCAATTGAGTTTGCCAAGGACTCCCCCGCCCGCTTCCTCCTGATGAGACTCCGCGACGAAGCCCACCGCTTCGCCAACGCGCACCGCGAAACGCGGGCGAAAAAACGCGCGGTCTTCTCGGTCTTGGACAGTGTTCCGGGCATCGGACCGCAGACACGCGTGAAGCTGCTGAAAAAATTCGGCTCGCTCGATGTTATCCGGAAAACGGATGATGCAGAGCTCCTCAAAATCCTCTCGCAGTCGCAACTCAAAACATTCCGCGAGCAACTGTAAATAAATACCCTACGCCCTCACCCTACCCCCTATCATCCGGCTGATGATCGTACCGCTGATACTTCGTCACTACTTCCGAAATCTTGGCCGCCACCTCCTGCGCGCGCGGCACGTATTTCTTGATGATGCGATCGCCGCCAAGCCCCTCCTTGAGGTGCACGCTGACGATCCCGAACGGAAAGATGTTCCAGTACTGCGTCTGCACGCTGACACCGCCCACGTTCTCGAGATTGAGCGGCTTGATCTCCTGACGGAAGATTGATGTCTGGTCCACGAAGATGATCTTGTCCGTCGTGACGAGGATGAAATCGTACGCCCAGTCGATGTACGCCTTGAGCAGGTTGAAGAACACAAATACAAACCAGAGCAGGAACAGAATGCCCACCGTCCAGCCGAGGGGCGCACCCCACACCGCCGCTCCGATCCCGATCGCAACGAGAATAATGGTAATGGTCATCTCGCGCAGACTGGCGAAGAAGAAGGAGAGGCCGTGGTAGTACGTCATCAGAACTTCCTGCTCGCCTTCGGAGAGAAAATTTCTCTTGAGCTTTTCGGTATCGGTCTCGAGGGCGAAGATGTGCATGGCAAATAGGATACCCGAACCCCGAAGTATTGAGGAGCGGAAGAAAACCCGCTGAGAGCGCGGATATTGGCAATCCATCGTAGAGGCAATTCGAAATTTCTATGTCTCTTGTGGTGATGACCTACCGACCATCCCAGATCTCACGGTTGTTGCCAACGGAAATAACGATAAATATATATTGACAAACGATAATCACTAAATTTAAGATGGAATCATGACCTACCATAAAGAGCCATTTACGAAACGAAGCTCAACGATATTTCTCCAGATAGTAATCATTCTCATCGGCATTGGCGTTCTCGCTGTCATGCTCTGGGAACCTCATCTCGAGAGCAGGAACGTGCACGCCACACTCTTTGAGATCTATTTCAAAGATCCATTCCTGGCGTATGTATATCTGGGATCTATTCCGTTTTTTGTGGGACTCTATCAGGCATTCAAGGTGGTGGGATATGCCGGACAAAATAAGGTGTTCTCGCAAGCGGCGGTGAACGCTTTGCGGACTATAAAATACTGCGCGCTGCTCACGGCGGGTGCAATCGTCGCGGCAGATGCCTTCCTCATGATAGCCGCACGCAGCAATGGCGAAGACGCCGCAGGTGCCGTTGCACTGGGCATCGTCGCTACATTCGCATCTGCCGTTATTGGCACTGCAGCGGCCATGTTTGAACGGGTTTTGCAAAATGCCGTGGATATAAAATCCGAGAACGACTTAACGATATAAGGCTATGGCAATTATTATCAACATTGATGTGATGCTGGCAAAAAGGAAGATGAGCGTAACCAAGCTTGCCGAAAAAGTCGGCATCACAATGGCGAATATTTCCGTGCTGAAAAACGGCAAGGCAAAAGCGGTCCGGTTTTCAACATTGGAGGCGATTTGCGAGGCGTTGAATTGCCAGCCCGGAGATATTTTGGAATATAGAGCTGATACGAAAAAATAGGCGAGCTCGAAAAAAAGAACGTCTGGCTCTGTGGAGACAAAATTCCTCTCACATCGCGGGAGATTTCTGTTTGGCAGCCCGAAACGTGCGGACCGAAAACTCGGTCATCGGAGAAATGATTGAATGGTACGAACTACTGAGAAACCTCCCTGGAATGAGTATTAGCTCGTAATCAGCTGGGTTTCACGGCAAAGATCTTCGCGCTCGCCGCGTAATCGTTCACATCGTAGCGGCGGAGCAGCTCGGCCAACCGGCTATGCAGCGCCTCCTCATTCTTCTTTTTTGGAGAGCAACCTCCTTCTTCGTTGGAAGTGGGAGAGCAGCAGGCACACTGATTCTCAACCTTCGCATATGCATTGAGATCAGCTCCGCTGTCGATAACTTGGACGTGTGCCAAACCTGCGTCGATTAATCCCTTTCGATACTCTTCAATTGGTAGAGCACCCGCGATACAACCGACGTAGGCCATCAGGTCTGAACCAAGTTCCTCGGGAAGTGGCTTCTTCAAGACGATATCGCTCACGGCGAGACGTCCTCCAGGTTTTAATACGCGCGTGATTTCACGGAAGACAGCAGACTTATCCGGAGCAAGGTTGATCACGCAGTTGCTGATGATGCAGTCCACGGAAGCATCTGGCAGCGGAAGATGATCGATCGACGCAAGGTGGAACTCCGTGTTATCGAGCTTCGCCTTCTTCGCGTTCTTCCGCGCAAGCTCGATCATTTCCGTCGTCATGTCGATCCCGATTGCTTTCCCCGTCGGCTCCACCTTTCGAGCCGCCAGAAGCACATCAATGCCCCCACCGGAACCGAGATCGACGACAACCTCTCCGCATCGGAGGTTCGCGAGCGCAATGGGATTGCCACAGGAAAGCCCCATATTCGCTTCGGCAGGAATGGATGCGAGCTCTTCAGGTGAATATCCAAAGGCCTCCGCAACCGCTCGAACGCCCGCTTGTTCGTTGGAAAGGCCACTCGTGGCAATGGAGCCGTATTTTGAACGCACAGCGTCTGTTATGCGCTTGGACATACAGAAACGGGGGAAGAAGTGGGAGAAGGAAGATCGGCAATGAGTTCTTTGAGGCGCGCCAGAGCGGCAGGCTCGATGCAGTAACACACGCGGGGACCGTCCACATCGCCGCGAATCAGTCCCGCTTCTTTGAGCATCTTCAGATGCTGAGACACCGTGGACTGCGCGAGTGGCAATTCGTCGACAATGTCCCCGCACATGCAGGAAGAACTCTTCGCGAGGAACTGGATAATACGGACGCGGGCAGGATGACCAAGCGCCTTCGTCAACCGAGCCAATTCGCTGTCTGTACTTTTCACCATCGAAAATATCCTATCGTATTTTTACGATAAGACAATAACCCATGGATTCGAATTGCAAACGCACGAAATCGCAATCTGCTTCAGAAAACCTCATACTATCGCTCCTGTCCAAATTGGCAGCCCCACGGCCCGTCTTCGCTGCGCTCCGCCGTGGCTTCCCACCCCCTGCCATCCTGCAACTTCTGGTACATTTTTCTCTGAGTTAAATCACGGCGTAGTGTGGCGAACGGAGTGAGTCACACGAAGCCGGATGGCAGAACGACGGGGTCACGAACCCAACACTTCGGAGCCCAAGGGACACCAAGGGCATTTTTGAGGGGGTACCCTTTTACTAGGGTGCAGCAAGCGGGTCAGTCGGTCAAATGAGACATTTGAGACAGTTCAATAGGGGGTGTCTCATCATTGGACATTGCTGATGAAATGCACTTCAGGAGCCACCTTCACTACCGATGCTTGCGGCTCAGGCGCAGGAACCCGTGGAACAGGAACCCCGCAGCGAAGAGAAGCACTCCGATAAGCAGGAACCCTTCGATGTGGGAAGGACAAATGGGCTCCGCCGCAGCCGCGTGAAGAAGGGACGGTTCCGTGCTCATCACGAATTGCGGAACCATGCTCATCGCATCGTCGTAACTGCATGCGTTCAGCATGGCGAGAACTGCTCCGCCGCCGAGCGTGGAAATAGCACCGACGGCTGCCACGAGGACGGCGGTCGCTGTGATCTTGAGGAGAGAGAATTGTGTGTTTGCCATACAGATATTATATCAAATAATGAATAATTATGCAATACTGCGAATTTTGCCTCATATTCATTTCCTTGTGACTATTCCGCTATTTTCTCACCACACCCCCCTCGATCCTAATCGCCTTTCCATTGAGGAGCGCATCGGCAGTCTTCTTGTTTGCCGAGACAAGGATGCGTTGGAATGTGCTTTGCGACACGCCCATCTTCTTCGCCGCTTTCGTCTGATCCATTTCTTCCAGATTCTTCAGGCGCAGTGCCTCCACTTCATCCAATGTGAGGACGACCTGTTCCAATTCGCGCAGCGGGATTCCGCGCGGCTTGTAGTAAAACGCTTCCGGTTCCGCGCCGATACACCGTGGCTTGAGGGGACGAATCATACGAACAGTTTACCCGAACATGAGCCATCCGGGCTTGAAAATGAGAAGGATACCGATGGCGACCATTAATGCGCCGCCCACGAGATGGGAGATGCGTGTGTACTTCGTGGTGATGCCGGTCATTTCGAGAGTCACCATGGTCGCGAAGAAGATGAAGAGATCGTCAATCATGAAGAAAAAGATGTAGAGCACAATGAGCGCGTACGATTGCCATGCGGAAAGCGCATTGATTGCAAGCACCTGCGTGAAGACGGCCGGAAGGCCCGCCGAGCAGATGAGTTCCACGAGATTGACGGCGAATGCGAGGAAGATGATGCCGCAGAGCGCGAAGATGAAACTCTGCTGTTGAACCGCATGCTTCAGCCGTTCGAACATGCGCTCACGCCGTTCGTCGCCTTCTACGATACAGCCGCTCTCCTGCCGCAATCCCTTCAAAAAACTATATCCGCCTCCTGCGAGCGCAATTCCTGCGATGGCAAGACGTACCCAAAGAATGAAGCCGAGGAAGAGCACGAGATGGAGCCATGCCGTCATGAAGAGGAAATACACAAGGGCGGAAGCGACGATGAATGTTGATCCGAGAATCCACATTCTCACCCTGCTCGCCATGCCGAGGAGGAGTGAGAGGAGGAAGAGAAGCGTCCAAAGGGCGCAGGGATTGAAGCCGTCAAGGATCCCCATCACAACGGCGAGCAGAGGAAGAGAGAGTGAGCGCGCATCCACCTCGCCCAGGAATGGAATGGAGAATCGCAGCAAAGGCTGAGGCATCGGCTCGGTAGCATCTCCCATTGAATCAGCGAACGAACTGATAGAACTCACACTGGAGGATGACAGCTTGTCCGTTGCAAGAGGCTGTTCACTGACGGTTGAGTCCTGACGCAGGAGAGGAGCAAGAGAATCGGGGCAGCCGCCCTGCAGACACTCCTCGATGCGCGCGGTGATCTGGTCCAAGGTAATGGAAGGAGAGAAACCTGCAAAGACGCGGTCACCGATGATGGTCAGGGGTATCCCTCCGACATCGATATGGAGATGCTCACCCACGCGCTGAAGCAGCCGTGCGTTGGCAGGGTGCAGGTATATCTCAAACTCGTGGATCTTGAGTTGCGGGTACTGCCGGGAGATTTTCTCCTGCAGTGCTTCCCGCTCGGCGGCACAGTGCGGACACCCGTCACCCCAGAAGAGGTACAGATCCACCTGTCGCTCCGCCTCCACGATGAGCGGACATAAGAGGAAACAGAGGCCGAGAAGGAGGGAAAGGCTCCGGCGCATGATCACTTATCGCGGTGTTCGTTGATGAGGGCAATCAGCTTCTCCTTCTCTACTTCACCATGAAGCCGCAGGAACTCATTGTCCTGTGCATCAAGGAATACGAAGACGGGAAGGTTTCGGTCAATCTTGTATTGAGCGATTATTTCCTTGTCTTTGTCATAATCGTAGAACTCCGTGTGCAGCCACGGATTCTCCGCTTCGATTTCCTTCCAGCGCGGTTTCATCACGAGACAGCCGGGGCACCAGACGGCGCCGAATTTCAGTACTTTCATAAGAATAAGAGGAAACAGTGCAAGTGTATCATTTCCCGTTCAGTTCCTTCTGGCGTTCCTGAAGACCTTTGAGGTACTCCGCAGTCGCCTCGATTTCTCCGGTGAGCATCTTCTTCTCGTCCGCAGGAGCAGGACGCTGTCGACCGAAGAAACCGCAGAAGCCTCTGCGACCGAAACCGCGCTGCAAACCGCGACCGGTTCCGCAGCAAGGACCTCTACCCCAACCGGTCATCGGACCGCACCCGGCGGGTCCTGTTCCATCACGTGCTGGCATAGTAATGGTTGGAAAGATATAGAACGTAATGAATATATATTCATAAACATACAACGTCAAGCAAATTCGTAAGATCGTGGAATGGAGCCAAAGTGAGGACAGGGGGTGCTACAATGCGTGACGCGTGCCAAGTAATTCAACACTCCTTGTGGCCTTTCTCCTGACATTTCTTGCGGGCATGAGCACCATGCTCGGAGCCTTATTCGCGTTCGCTCCCAGAAACAGGAGCCCACGTTCGTTCGCCGTGGCATTGGGGTTTTCAGCCGGAGTCATGGTGTACATCTCCTTCATGGAACTTCTTCCGGAGGGGGTGCGCCACCTCACGGACTTCTTCGGTGAACGCGGAGGAGAGTGGAGAGCGATCCTCGGTTTTTTCGCAGGGATTCTCCTCGTCGCGCTTCTCGATGCTCTCATTCCCCATGTTCCAAACAGGGGAGGCCGTCCGGAGGCTCTGCGATCCTGTCCACGTTCTCCCCTGTTCCGCATTGGTATTCTGGCAGTCGTCGCCATCGCCCTCCATAACCTCCCCGAAGGACTCATCACACTCATCGGCGTAGCGGATGACATCCACATCGGATTCGTGCTCGCCATCGCGATAGCCATTCACAATATTCCGGAGGGCATTGCTGTTGCCGCACCCGTCTACGCGGCAACCAACAGCAGGAAAACCGCGCTATGGTACACATTTGTTGCCGGGATCGCCGAACCCATCGGCGCACTCTTGGGATATGCATTGCTGCGCTCCTGCTTCGTGGGGGTGCTGTGCGGCTTTGCCTTCTCCGCCGTGGCCGGAATCATGGTCTATCTCTCCCTCGATCAAATGCTCCCCACCGCCCGTGCCCACACCAATCCGCACTGGGCGATGATGGGATTCGTTTCGGGCATGCTCTGCATGGCTGTGAGCATCCTTCTCTTGGGACTGGGAGGATAGCGCTGGTTGTGAATATCTATTCATTTTACGGTACTATTGAACCGTTCCCTCCTGTTACGAGGGAGTACCCGTCCGTCTTATACTCTTCCCATGAATACTTTCAGACTGCATTGGCTGTTGCTTCTGCTCCTTACTCTCGGATTCCCCTTTGTTCCGCTCTTGGCACAGGAAACACCGCACGAGGAGTTGCTCCGTGCAGTAGTCCTCGATGTGCGCGATGGCCAATCATCCTCTGATCGCGATAGCGAAAGACAGACAATTCGTCTACGCATCGTCACGGGGGCGGATGCGGGCACAGAGATTACTGTGGAACAGAACCGTCAGCAGCGTTGGCAAATCGAGGAGGGCGAGAAGGTGGCCGTCCGCAAGCTCACCAGAACAGATGCGTCCGTCGAGTATATGATTGCCGAAACGTACCGCCTACCCGCGCTGATCTGGATCGGGTTGCTCTTCGTGGGTCTCGCCATCCTCCTCGGAGGCAGGAAAGGCATTGGCTCCATCACCGGGCTTTTCCTGAGTATCGGCATACTTATCTTCTTCATCGTTCCAAGAATTGCTGAGGGGAACGACCCCGTGCTGATAAGCCTGATAGGAGCGCTCCTCATTGCTTGCACGTCTCTGTTTCTTGCACACGGCTTCCACAAGCGCACATTCGTGGCATTCCTCTCTACGCTCGCAACGCTCGCTATCGCGGCAGGACTCGCCGCTCTTTTCGTCCACGCCGCCAAGCTTTTTGGAGCGGGCTCCGAGGAGGCACTGTTCCTCCAGAGCGGGGCGCTGGAGCACTTGAATTTGCGCGGGCTCCTGCTCGGCGGCATCATCATCGGATGTCTTGGGGTCTTGGATGACGTCACAGTCGCTCAAACGGCTGTGGTGGACGAACTGAGAAAGGCCAACCCCTCCATGGGTACTCGCAACCTCATACGCGCCAGCATGTCCATCGGGAAAGAGCATATTGCTTCCATGATCAATACGCTTGCGTTGGCATATGCGGGAGCTTCCATGCCACTTCTTTTGCTCTTCACGACACCAAGCGACTACCCGCTCTGGTTCACACTCAACGGGGAATTCCTCGCCGAGGAAATCATCCGCACTCTCGTAGGAAGCACGTCCCTTCTTTTTGCTGTTCCCATTTCAACGGCTTTTGCCGTATTGCTCCTGAAAAACCCGACGGGTGTTTCTGCATCGTGCTCTTTCTCCAGATCGGAGCAAGGCGCTGTAGAATAAAAACATGGTATGTTTTCCCATGCAGACACGGACGTTCAAAGCTCTGCTGTTCGATGCCGACGGTACGCTCTACGACAGCCCGCCGTTGCACTACGAGGCATATCGGAGAACGAGTGATGAGTTGTATGGCTTCAACTTCACGCCGGAATTGTTCCGGCGAGAGTGTATCGGCAAGTACAAGGAACCGACGCAAATACTGCGTGAGCAGGGTATTCCCTGCATCGATGATGATTTTCGAACGCGGAAGCAGCCTTATTATGACGCGCTGGCCGCAGAGAAACTTATGGCTACGAAAGGGCTTGTGGATCTGCTTGAGGAGGCAACGCATCATATGATTCCCTGCGCAGTCGTCACTGGTGCATCGCGCCATTCTCTCAGCGTCTCTCTTGATCTCCTCGGCATTCAAAAGTACTTCTCCGTTCTGATTACACAGGAGGATACCGATCATCAGAAACCTCATCCTCATCCTTTCGCACTCGCGGCAGAACGTATCGGAAACAATCCGTCCGAGTGCTGCGCATTCGAAGATACGACTATCGGCATCGCATCCGCGAAAGCCGCAGGAATGTTCTGCATTGGAATTCACCATGAAGGAAATACTCCTCAGCAACTCGCAGCAGCAGATCATATCGTACAGGACTTCCGCGCTCTGCAGCGCGAGTACAGAGGACAAGAAATTACCATCACAGGACTATAGGTCCCGCTCTGTCATCCTGCTATTCAGTCGTCATCCCATCGAACTCTTCATCATTGGCTTCAGCCTCCTTCTTGGTCGCACGAACGATACCGTCCTTGTGATGTGCCGGAGAATAGATGGTGTACATCTTCAACTCATCAGTGCCGGAAGTATTGATAATGTTATGTTGCGCCCCCGCTGGAACAACGATTGCCGAACCATCACGGACCACGTACTCAGTGCCATCAATGATGCATTTTCCTTCTCCTTTTTCAAAACGGAAAAACTGGTCATTATCCGAATGAACCTCCATGCCGATTTCTTCATGGGGCTTCAAACACATCAGGACCAGCTGACAGTGCTTGCCACTATAGAGCACTTTGCGAAAGTTCGTATTATCCAGAGTGTCCTGCTCGATGTTAGCGTGGAATCCTCTCATACGCTCTCCAACGTAGCACAACCGATCTGCCCGGTCTATTGCCCCTTTCCTCAGAATGTCATCGCAAGAGCAGAATTACTGCCTCACTTATCACCGTTTCGTCGATGCTTGGTGGATGTCCTTGAATACTGTAAATGCAATATTATTGCTTTTACAAATCAGTTTCATTACGATCCATGGGAATCTCCAATTTTCCTATGATTACATCTCTTCGCACAACACTGAAGGAGCACGGCCTGAAAGATACGCAGCCGCGTCGCTTTGTACTGCAGGCACTGGAGAAGCTGAAGAAACCTGCATCCCCGTATGACATTCAGAAATGGGTAGATGCGAAAGGCGGGTCTATCAACGCCGTCACGGTCTATCGGATTATCGAAACGTTCATGCGCATCGGGCTGGTGCACCGCCATCCCTGCGATGGGCACTTTTCCCTCTGTTCCATGCCCCACAAGAAAGGACATCACGGATTCTTGCATTGCACCTCGTGCGGGAAGACGCAGGAATTCCACGACGAACAACTCTGCAAAGCCGAGGAGCGAGTTGCTCGGACATTGAAGTTTCGTTCCAGCACCCACGTCAGCGAAATCCTCGGAACTTGTGCAGCGTGTGCTGCGTAATATCACTTTCCTCCTTTTCCATGAAACGCAGTCTTCTTGTTCCGTCTCTCCTCGCACTCGTCGCTCTGGCAGGCTGCGGACAAGAGCAGGCATCAAAAAGTGGCAAGCTGCAGGTGGCAGCCAGTTTCTATCCCCTAGCGCATTTTGCCGAACAAATCGGCGGTGAGCATGTGCAGGTGACACAAGTGCTTCCCGGAGGAGTGGAACCCCACGACTATGAGCCTTCCCCCGGAGATCTGCGTGCCATCAGCGATGCGAAGGCCTTCCTGTTCAACGGCGGCATCGACCCGTGGGGGGATCGTCTGCGTGCGGATATGGAGAAGAATGGTGTCATCGTTGTGGAGATGGCGGAGCATGTGGATGTTCTACAGAACACCGCACATGAACACGAAGAAGAGGAACATGGAGAGGATGGGGCGGAACACGAAGAAGAACATGACCACGGACCGTTCGATCCGCACTTCTGGATGGATCCGCTCTCCGCCAAGAAGGAGGTGATCGCCATCCGCGACGCATTGATGACAGCCGATGCTGCACATGCGGAAGAGTACCGCCGCAACGCGGATATTTATCTTGAAAAGCTCAATGCACTCGACCGTCAGTATCGCGAGGGGCTCGCTTCCTGCGCGATCAAAGAAATCATCGTCTCTCATGACGCCTTCCGGTACCTCGCGAATCGGTACGGGTTCTCTACCCTCCCAATCAACGGAGTGGATCAGGAGGAGCAGTCCGCGCGTGCAATTGCGGAACTGATCTCCGTTGCAAAGGAAAAGCACATCCGCACGGTATTTTTCGAGACGACAGCCAGCCCCAAACTCTCAGAAACTATCGCTGAGGAAGCCGGAGCACAGACGCAAGTGCTCCACACCATCCATGGTCTCACAACGGAAGAGGGGCGCAGCGGTGAAACCTACCTCTCGCTCATGGAGCGCAATCTCGTACATCTTCGCTCCGCCATGCAATGCCAATAGACGATCATGCCATCGTGCTTCGTAACGTCACCTATCGCTACGACGCATCTCCCGCGTTGGAGGATGTCTCCTGCACTATTCCACAAGGGGCTTACATCGGTGTCGTAGGCCCGAATGGTGCGGGTAAATCCACGCTCATCAGGCTGATCCTTGGTCTCATCGCTCCGTCCAGCGGCTCCATTTCCGTCATGGGCACTCTGCCGCAGCAAGCCAGAAAAGCCGGACGCATCGGCTACGTACCGCAACGAATATCCCAAAGTGATTTCCACTTCCCCGCTACCGTGGAGGAAGTGGTGCTCAGCGGACGGACGGCGCTGCGTGGTCTGGGACGGTTCTTTACACGCGAGGACAGGCAGCAATCCATCCAGGCCATGCAGGCAGCAGGCATCCTGAAACTGCAGCACAGACAGATCGGCACCCTCTCCGGAGGAGAGCGCCAGCGTGTCTTCATCGCCAGGGCTCTGGCGGGAAATCCACAATTGCTCATCCTCGACGAACCGGAGACCGGCGTGGATGCCGCATCGTCCCGCGAGTTCTTCGCATTGCTGAAAACACTCCACGCGAAAGGCATCACGATCCTTATCGTGTCACATGACCTGTCCGTCATGGCGAAAGAGGCGAAGACCGTCCTCTGTCTCAACCGACGCCTCATTGGACACTGCACACCCCACGAACTTGGGAATCCTGATCTTTTGGCTCGGCTCTACGGAACGGATGTCTTTTTCCTGCAGCATTCCCACTGAACCATGCTTTCCATCCTGAGCTACGATTTCATGATCCGGGCGTTCGCCGCCGGTATCGCGGTAGGCATCCTCGCCCCCTCTATCGGTCTCTTTCTCGTGGCGCGACGCTACTCCTTCATGGCCGATACGCTTGCGCACGTATCGCTTGCGGGAGTGGCTGCCGGATATCTCATAGGTATCGACCCAATTCTGACGGCGATCTGCGCCTCGCTTCTGTCGGCAGGATCGGTGGAGTGGCTGCGCCGCAGCGGCTCTGCCCCGAGTGAAGCACTCCTCTCGGTCTTGCTCTACGGAGGACTGGCAATCGCGGCTGTACTCCTGAGTCTGTCCCATGGGACGAATGTCTCGCTCTCCGCCGTGCTCTTCGGCAGCATCGCTACCGTGACGAAGAAAGATCTGGCTGTGGTCATCATCCTTGGTATCTGCGTTCTCTCCACTCTGATCATTCTGTATAAGGAGTTCTTTGCCATGACATTGGACGAGGAATTGTCAGCCACGGGGGGCATCCCTTCGCGGGCGCTGAATGTCCTGCTCGTGATGCTTGCCGCTGTGACGGTTGCCGTGACGATGCGCATCATCGGTGCATTGCTCGTCGGTGCCCTGATGGTCATTCCCGCCCTGGCCGCGATGCAGCTCAGGCTGAGCTTCTTGCGCACGCTTCTTGTCTCCATTGCCTTTTCAGTCCTCTGCGTCATCCTTGGGCTCATCGTGTCCTTCTACATCGGCACGGCGAGCGGCGGGACAATCGTGTTGTTTGCACTGGGGCTCTTCCTGCTGTGCGTCATTGCACGACGACGCTGAAAACAGTAACGCCCATACATCACAATGCCCCTAAGTGTTCTTCGCAGAGAAGAAGGGCAAGGGCAGATTGTGAGGAGGAAATCGTACCGCTTCGCACCATTTCCAAAGCCTGCTTGATCGGCGTGGGATGCACCTCGATCTGCTCCTCCGGCTCGCGTGCAGGCTGTCCCAGCACCACTCCTGTCGCGAGAAAGATATGTGAGTAGGACTTGAGAAATCCCCCGTTCGGGCAGTATCGACCGATTGATTGCCAGGAATCTGCGATGCCTCCCGTTTCCTCGCGCAGCTCCTCGCGTGCTGCATCTTCAGGAGACTGTTCCTCCTCCACACGCCCCGCTGGGATTTCCCAAAACCATTTGTTCATCGGATGACGAAAGGAGCGGATGAGGACGATGTCCCCCTGGCAGGTCATCGGCACGATGAAAACGCTGTCAGGTTTCTCCGCGTACCAATACGTAGTTTCTTTCCCATCCGGAAGGATGATTGCATCCTCCCGTATGCAGAACCACGGGCAGGACCAGACAAGGGCTGATTTGCGAGTTTTGAAAGGATTATGCATAGGTATGCATTAAAGCGTACAACCTGATGCTGAGGCAAATGCGAGCAGGATGAACTACCGCCAGCTTACGCAGGCGGTGTTTCGGCGGAACTTATAAAAGTAGCCACTGATCCAGTGTAGTCTTTCAACCGGAAAGCTGCTGGGTAAGAGGCTGACCCAACAGGGTCTGGAACCGAATTTTCAGTCATGCGAACATTGAGTTTGTGGCTTAGCAAGCGGGTCTATAAGCACGCGCGCGTAGTGGCAGCCCCACGGACCGTCTTCGCTTCGCTCCGCCGTGGCTTCCTTCCCCTGCCATCCTGCGCAATCGCCCATTCAACGCTCTGGTTACAATCACGGCAGAGTGCGGCGAACGAAGTGAGTCACACGAAGCCGGATGGCAGAACGAAGGGGTCAAGAACCCAACATTCTAAGACCTTTGGGATACCGGCAGCACTTTTGAGGGGGTGCCCTTTTACTATGGTGAAGCCACACGGTCGGTCGCCTAAATGAGACATTTGAGACAGTTCAATGGGGGGTGTCTCATTCGGGATGGTATAAGAAATCAGCTTCCATATGCCATACTTCGCATTTCGATGAAAATGGATATATGTAACAAAAAATGTTATAATAACATTGTGAAACACACACGATCTCCGATCAATCAGGTACCACTTCGCAATCCCGGGGACGCCCTTTTCTGGAAGCGGATGTGGATCTTCGAGGGCATAGAACTGTTACTCATCTTGGCAGTCATCATGGGCATCTTCACTGCATGGGAATGGATACGATGGTTCAGCAAAGTTCCGCCGAATCCTGTTGGATCGAGCGTCATATTTGGTATCGTCTGTCTCTTTGTGGGGATACGAATCACCCGCAACGTTCGTGCCCTCAGAAACTACGATCTCGGACTCGTCGGAGAACGATGTGTGGCAGAGAGATTGAATGAACTTCGTGCGAACGGCTACCACATCATCCATGACATCCCTTGCGGCAGGATGAACATCGACCATGTGCTCGTCGGGCCTGCGGGTGTTTTCACGATTGAAACCAAAATGGCAAGGAAGGAATTGAACATGCCCTGCGAGATCACTCACACCGACAAGGGAGTGTTCATGAATGGAAAACGCGGATGGTGCGGGAAAGCTCTTTGGGAGGTGGAGAAAGAAGTGGCATATTTGCAGGACATTCTCACGAAAGACGGCAGCAGGAGCCCCCATATCCAGCCGGTTGTGGTCTATCCTGGTTGGTTCGTGAAAGACGATTGCAGCAGGAAAATATGGGTATTGAATGATCGGTATCTGGTGAAGAAAATCTGCTCTCTGCCGACAGTATTGTCGCCGGAGAACGTTCAGTTTCTACGGCACGTCGTTGAGAAATATGCGAGAGAGAAAACGCGGGAATCGGATTATGTTGGATAGAAGCTAAAGAGCAGGAATTTCTGCTATAATGTTCCCATGTCCTTCATAAGGAGCAGCATTGTCGGCAACAATTCAAAAGCTCTTTGCGAAAGGCAAAGACGCCAGAGGTAATTCATAGGCCTCCGTCGTCCAATGGATAAGACACCATTCTTCTAAATAGGTGATCTGGGTTCGATTCCCAGCGGAGGCACCATTTTTTCGTCGGTGGTAAGGAATGATCAGAAAGAGTACTGGTGGGAGATATTTTATTCTCCCATTTCTATATGTCCGAACAAATCACACCCCCGTCCCCTTACATCGTTCTCGCCCCGGCACTCCCTCCCCCAGCAGCACCGAAGGAGGAAGTGAAACCTCGCTTCTGTCTCTACGCGAGGAAATCATCCGAGGACGACGAGAGGCAGGCAATGTCCATCGATTCGCAGATCAAGGAAATGCTCGCTATCGCACAACGGGATTCCTTGGATATAGCTGAGGTGCGGCAGGAAAGTCACTCGGCAAAACAGTCCAGTTCGCGCCCCGTGTTCAACCAGCTCCTTACCGATGTCAAAACGCACCTCTTCACGGGCATCCTCACGTGGGCACCTGACCGCCTCAGCAGGAATGCAGGTGATCTCGGAACGCTCGTCGACCTGATGGACCAAGGACATCTCCTCGAAATACGCACGCACAGCCAGAAGTTCACCTGTAATCCGAACGACAAATTCCTCCTGATGATTCTCTGTTCCCAAGCCAAACTTGAGAACGACAACAGAGGAATCAACGTCAAACGAGGGCAGCGTGCACGGGCCGCTACCGGCTACCGTCCATGTATGTCCCCGCTTGGGTATCTCACGGAACGCCGAGCCGGAGAACGGAAGAGTCGTATCATCATTGATCCGGTGCGGGGACCGTTGGTACGACAGATGTTCGATCTCGTTGCGGAACGAGGCATGAGCATTCGTAGTCTCTTCTTCTGGGCGCGTGACATAGCGAACTTTCGTACTCGTAAAGGAAAAACCATATCCATGAGCATCATCCAGCGCCTCATCCACAATCCCTACTACACGGGTTCCTTCGAGTATCCTCAGGGCAGCGGCGATTGGGTGAAGGGAGAGTACGAAGCGCTCGTTTCCAAGGAACTCTTCGATGAAGTCCAGAAACTCATCTCTCTCGGACGCAACCGGACGGCAGGCTGGGGGTACAGGGAATACCGGTTCGTGCGTTTCATGCACTGCGGAGCATGCGGCTCAGGCGTGACGCCTCAGGAGAAACGGAAAGTGCTCCTCGACGGGAGCGTGCGCCGCTACGTGTACTACTATTGTACGAAGAGTAGGGATCCCGAGTGCAAGGAGTCCGCGATCCGGGAGGAGAACCTCATAGAGCAACTCATCTTCGTGCTCGACCAAATTGATCTCGATGCCATCGGACTGACGCAGAGGCTGGAATCGGAGATGCTACGGTTCGAGCGGTTCGCCAAAGGAGTACTTGGCATATCACTGGCAGAGCGACGGACCGCCCAGAAAATCGATGCGAAGGCCTACGCTCTGTACCTCCTGACCGAAGGAACAGCTGAAGAGAAACGCGAACTCCTAGCGTGTTTGCGAAACAGGATATTGTTGCAGGGAGGGCACATTCGGCTCACTCCTCTCCATGATGTCGAAGTTGCCTTTTCAACTCCGTCACCCGCAGCCACTCCTCTTTACTCAGGAAGCGATGTTTTTTGAAAGCATTGCATCGCTCGCAGGCAAGGATGAGATTGTCGGGATGATTGGATCCGAAGCTCTGCGTAGGCACTTTTTTACCCGGCTGAGCCTTCATGTGACGTAATTGCTTATTGAGGACATTGGATGAGAGCGGAATGAGATGATCGACGGAAGTCGCTTCTCCTTGGCACATTCCTCCGTACTGGAGCATGCAGTCACGTCCATATCGTTCCTTCAGATCAGCAAAGAAGGTGTGTCGTTTGGCATTGAACTCGGCACGTTTCAGATGAGGATCCCGAGTGTCAAAATAGTGGCCGAAATCACGCTCAAGAACTTTGGCATCTCCATTTCCAAGGATACCGGCAAAGAATGTGCTGTCTTCGGGAAGCATATTATGTTGAAGGATTTCCTTCTTTCGGAAGAGGAATCCTCGCCCGTATCGCCTCTTCAACTTGTTTCTGTAGATCAGTTGCATCCGTGTACTCAATGTATTTGTAGTGTTTAGAATAGAAATCTTCGACTTTCTCCGTTCCTTTCTGCCACACAGGGATGCACTCGATTCCAAGTGCATACGCAAAGCCGGACTCGAACGAAACCGCACACCTATTCTGTGTCAGATCTACCACAATAAATCGACTCCTCCGAATTTCCCCGATTGCCTTATCCATAACCCGTTCAGGATAATGTTTTTCCTTGATGCACTGTGGCTGATAACCAGTAGCCCTAATAGCGTTTTCAATCGCTTCGATATAGGGATCCGCGTCATCATCAAATCGAATAGCGATAAAACCTTGGAGACTGCGAAGACGTTCTACATTTTCATTCTTAGCCACTTGCCATCCCTCTGCCGTTAGAGTCACTACTCCTTCATCATCAATATAATCGCCGTTGTCTACAGAAGTCTTAGGAAACCCACCTTCGAGGAGATTACTGTCGCGCAATAGTCGAATGAGAGCATCAAATTCAAGGTGATTTTTTGCATAACCAATCGAAATATCCTCTTCAAGGTTAAGAGAAACACTGCTGCCGTAATATTGAGAGTGGCGCTTGAGATACGATAGAATTTTTCGCGCCTTTCCCTGCACATCATCATCCTGAGGAATGCGGGAGTCGGCAAACAGCTCACCCAAGGCTTTATACATTATATCGGGGGCATTCCCTTCCTCATTGATTTCCCTCACCAGACCAGAAAGGAGATGCCATTTGCCCTTATATTTTTCATCATGTGACGTTACAAATTCATGAGTAGTGAAATAGCGACCGCATCGCTTACATACACATTCAAATTCAAGGCTGCTTCCTCTCACAGTAAGGGTTGCTTGCTTGTAGGCACAAATGGGACATTCGCCGGATATAGACATGACGAAATAATAGTACTTTGTTCAGATATATCACAACTGCCCCAATGGCATTCCTTGCTTGTCTCGGACGTTATTAACCGATTGACCTTTGTGAAGGCTAGAATGTGATTATGAGAATTTCCACAAATAACCAGCAACCCCCCTTCCGCCAATCAACTCTCCTCACGTCGAGTTCCTTCATCAGCCATTGCGAAAAGCACAACGTTTGTATCAGGAAGGAACAGCTGGAACGGTGGCATCGCGAAGGCCTTCTCTTCCCTGCTATCAGACTCTTTCTCCGACCAGTCGAACTCACGAGGATCTACACCGACCACCAAGGATCTGAACAATGGGTATGGGTGTATAGCGGTGATATTGGAAAATTCAAAGTCTTGAAAAAAGAACATAAACCGTATTACGAACTCGAATCACTCTGGGGAATGAATGAAAACGACTGGCTCGACCGATGGCATCGCGGACAGTACGACTTTCCCTCAGCGAAAAAATACTTCCATTGGAAGGAGAGGTACCACGGCGGGTATGTGAGGAGCAAAAAGCCCTTGAGCCAGTCCTACGAACTTCTGTACGACAAGCGCCAGCTCCTCACGGTGAAGATTATTCTTCAGCACGAAAAGGATGTACGTTTGTTCCCAAAAGAAGAACGATATATTCGTTCCTGCCTCGAGAAGATACTCTCAGAACTGCGTGCATTTCTCGATCTGTACATCGCAGTTGAGGAGACGGAAGAGGAATCCATCGCTCGAGTACGCAATCGCTTCGAAATCCTCTCCAAAAAGGAATCGAAAAAGGAAGCGCGAGCTGATACGAAATCGTTCTTCAAGTTAACCGAGCAACCGCGCCTGGAACAGAAGGCAAGAAACCTCGTTAAAACGAAAGAATTCACGGCAGAACAATTGAGGAACTGGCGTCACTGGCTTGGCCACCAAAGTCACCTCAATGAGGGTTCGGTGTTTCGGGAGAGCAGCCGCGTGTATCTGGCACATCTCTCCGATGCAGTGCTTGTGCAAGCAGAGGACACGAACGAGATGGTTCGAGTGCTCAACTGGTTCCTCTATTTCCTCACGGGGGAGGTAGAAACCGTGCAGGGCATTATCGGAAGCTGGATAGGGCCACATTGCCGCTTCTGCCATCGGGCATTCATCCGAAGACCGAACAAGCTCAAGCAAGAGACTTGCGGCAGAAAGGAGTGCTCAGATAAATTGAGGAATTTGAACCGACGGCCAAAACGGAGAAAGAAAACAGCATAGGAAAAAAACAATGGCACCTGTGCAGCGCTTCATCCGTGCCATGTTTTTCTGCATATAACTAATGGAGTCATTTCCCCAGCCATCATGACTCCATCCACATCTTCGCTCGCAATCACCGAAATCAGGATTGAAAAGCTCCGTCCCGCCACCTACAACCCTCGCACTTGGAACGAGACACAACTCCAAACGCTCCAGGACAGTCTTTCCCGGTTTGGCTTCGTCGACCCACTCGTCGTCAACGGAGTGCCCAAGCGCCGGAATGTCGTCATCGGCGGCCACATGAGACTGGAGGCAGCGCGGCGGCTCAAGATGAAGACCGTTCCCGTCGTGTATGTGAACATCCCTTCGCTGGAACGCGAAAAGGAACTGAATCTGAGATTGAACCGCTCGACCGGTGAATGGGATTGGGAGGCGCTCAAGGCCTTTGACTCGGATATCCTCCTCGATGTCGGTTTCACTGCCGATGAGCTTGCAGGCGCGTGGGACGGGCTTCTTGAAACGGAAGATGATCACTTTGATATCGAGAAGGAGCTGCAGAAGATCAAGAAACCGAAGGCGAAGATTGGGGATATGTGGGAGATCGGGCCGCACCGCCTCATCTGTGGCGACAGCCAGGACTCTGCAATCGTTCGCAAGCTCATGAGGAAGGAGGAAGCCTCCATGCTCTACATCGATCCTCCTTTCAATATTGGCCTGAGCTACGACAAGGGTATCAGCCAGAGCAAAGCGTACGGCGGCAAGACGAACGACCGCAAAAGTGAGGAGGACTACCGGGCGTTCCTCAAAGCCATCCTTGGAAACGCGCTCGCAGCAGGGAAGAAAGATCTGCACTGCTTCTTCTGGTGCGATGAGAACTGGACGTGGCTCGTGCAGGAACTCTATCGAGAGCTGGGCGTCACGCACCGCAGGCTCTGCGCATGGGTGAAGGGGAACTTCACGCTTACGCCCGGCATCGCATTCAACAAGGCGATGGAAATCGCTGTGTACGGAACCGTGGGGACTCCCTACCTCGCGCCGACGCCGACAAACCTCTCGGAGATTCTCGACAAGGAGGTAGGATCCGGCACCCGCCAGATTGATGACATCCTTTCCCTCTTTCAGATCTGGGCGTGCCAACGGCTCCATTCAACGGAATATCAGCATCCCACTCAAAAGCCCACAACCCTCCACGAGAAGCCGCTTCGCCGTTGCACGAAGCCGAATGACATCGTTCTGGATCTAACGGCGGGAAGTGGCTCGACAATGGTCGCTTGCCACCAGATGAAGAGGCGGGCATTTCTCTGTGATTTTGAACCAGTGTTCTGCGACCTCATCCTGGAGAGAGCGAAAGCACTCGGCCTTACCCCTTCCCTTCTCAAGCGATGAAAAAACTCCACATCACCACCGGCACGATCCTGAAACTTGGAAGCCACATCATTGGTTGCGGGGATTCAACCGATCCAGCGTTCGTGAGAAAGATCATCGGCAAAGCCAAGGTTCGCCAAGTACTCACGGATCCGCCGTACGGCATCGACTACGTCGCTTCCAAGGAGGACTTCGGCGGGCGCAAGCAGCGTCATGCCTCCATCGAGAACGACCACATTCAAAGTGACGAGGAATACCGTCTCTTCACCCGCAAGTGGCTTGAGGCCGCAGTGCCGCACCTCGCCGCGAAGAACGTCATCTACTGCTTCAACTGCGACCGGATGGTGTTCGCCCTCAGAGAGGGCATGCAGGACGCCGGGTTCCGACTCTCGCAGCTCCTCGTGTGGGTGAAGACCCAACCCATCGCCGGGCGGCTCGACCACCATCCGCAGCACGAACTCATCGCCTACGGGTGGCATGGAGTCCACGAGCGCATACGCTGTGCCGACAGGACGGTGCTCGTCCATCCAAAACCTCATCGAAGCACCTTCCACCCCACCTGCAAGCCCGTAGCCCTCCTACGCCGTCTCGTCCTCAACGGGACGCGCACCGGAGACATCGTCTACGATCCCTTCCTCGGCTCCGGCTCGACGCTGCTCGCTTGCCAAGAAACAGGGCGGCGATGCATCGGTTTGGAGCTTTCTCCCGAATACTGCCGCGTGGTCTGCGAGCGCTTCGAAAAGGCAACGGGGATCGCCGCAAAGGTCGTCACTTCCCCCTCCCGCCCATGAAGAACCGGCACGCCACCCGCAAAGCGACTGTGGAGGCACGGAAGGCACAAGAGCAGTCCTTGCTTCTTGAACAATTTCGAAAGCTGCCCGTCGTCTCTGTTGCCTGCGAGAAGACGGGAATCGGGAGGGCAAGTTATTACCGCTGGAGGCAGGAAGATCCAAAGTTCGCAACTGCCGCGGATGAGGCACTCACGGACGGGACTAACCTTGTCTCCGACATGGCAGAGAGCCAGCTCCTCTCCCAAATCCGCGATGGCAATCTCGGCGCCGTTATGTACTGGCTCAAGCATCGGAATCCCCACTACAACAACAAACTTGAAGTGACGGCGCGTCTCAAGCACGAAAACGACAACCTCACCCCCGAGCAAGAAGCCGCGATTACTGAGGCGCTGCGGCTCGCCTCGCTCACCGAGGATGACCCATCAACTTCTTCTATTTCCTTACCCCCCTCTTCTCATGGCACCACACCGACAGACGCCGCCGACTCAGAAGCTGTGGCTCCGGATGTTCAAGGATAAAAGTCTTCGCAAGAAGACCGTGACGCTCAGTCACTACTGGTTCTTCCACTTCTACTTCTGGCACTACGTGAAGCACCAGACCGCGCCGTTCCAGCGCGAGATGTTCGACCTCACGGAGAGCGAAGAGTACTCCACGGTCGCCATCACAGCTTTTCGTGGCTCCGCGAAGTCAACCATCATGAATCTGTCGTACACGCTCTGGTCGATCCTCGGGAAGCCCGGCAAGAAATTCATCCTGCTCGTCGGGCAGACGCAAGCGCAGGCGCGCCAACACCTCAAGAACATCAAGGAGGAGCTCGAAAACAACGGGATCCTCGGGGCTGATCTGGGGCCCTTCCGCGAGGAGGAGGATGAGTGGAGGAATTCCTGCCTCGTGATCAGCAACTACGGCGCGAAGATCATGGCGGTCAGTATCGATCAGGCCGTGCGCGGGCTCAGGCACGGGCCCTACCGCCCCGACCTCATCATCTGCGACGACATCGAGGACATGACCTCCGTGAAGACGAAGGACGGGCGGGATCGCACATACCAATGGGTGAAAGGCGAACTCCTCCCTGCCGGAGACACGGGTACCCGCATCGTCTTCATCGGCAATCTTCTCCATGAGGACTGCCTGCTGAAACGCCTGCAGCAGGAGATTGAAAGCGGCAATCTGCAGGGCACCTATCGAGAGTATCCGCTGCTGCGGGAAGATGGGACGTGCCTGTGGCCGGGGAAGTACAGAACGAAATCGGATGTGGAAGCCGAACGGCAGCGAATTGGCAGCGATTCTGCATGGCACAGAGAGTACCTCCTGCGGATCCTCTCGGATGCCGACCGCGTCATTCATCCGGCTTGGATCCGGTATTACGATGAATTCCCACCCGAGAAGAGCGGGGAAATGGAATTCCGGTACGCCGCCACGGGCGTTGATCTCGCCATCTCCAAAAATGAGAGTGCCGATTTCACTGCGATGGTTTCAGGAAGAGTGTACCGGGCCGAAGAAAAGGATCTCTTTGTCTACATCCTCCCCAATCCCGTCAATGAGCATCTCACGGCGCTGGAGACACTCGAGCGGGCAAAACGGGTTTCCAAGGCTGTCAGCGGCGGGGAGAGGTCAAAACTCTGCATTGAGGAAGTGGGATACCAAGGCATGCTCATCGAAGAACTGGACCGCGATGGCTTCGACGTGAAAGGATCGAAAGTGAAAAACCAGGACAAGCGGTCGCGGCTGGCCCTCACGAGCCACCTCATCCAGTCGGGAAACGTCCTCTTTCCGCGGCACGGGTGCGAGGAACTTCTCAACCAGCTCCTCAATTTTGGCGTGGAGACGCATGACGATCTCGCGGATGCCTTCGCCATCCTCCTCGCCTACGTTCTCGAGGAAGGGCCGGGGTCACGTCTCGAATTCATGTGGCTCGTGGGCGGCGACGAAGACCGTCATCCGCAGGATAATGTGAGATGGCATTCCCTTGGGGGCTGGCCGTATGAAAACATCTTAAACATGCGGTTCTAGCGAACGGGACGGGGAATTGTAAATCCTCGTCCCTTTTGCGATCTTGAGAGTTATTTAGAAGCCCCACAGGGTCTTTCAGCTGGATACAAGTGAGGTGTTGCGGCATCGCTTGTAGAGCATTCTTCCCCCCTTCCCTTATGGCGACCGCAACGCTCGCTCGTCCGTCCACGGAACATTCCCACATCGACCTTTCCCCTCCGCCAGAGACAACCGGAAAAATCCGCTACGTGCTGTACGCTCGAAAATCCAGTGAAGACGATGAACGACAGGCACTCAGTATCGATTCGCAGATCAAGGCGATGCTGGAACTCGCGAAACGAGAGGGGCTGGAGATTGCCGAGGTGCGGCGTGAAAGCCATAGTGCGAAGGCATCGGGAGCGAGGCCCATCTTCAAGCAACTTCTGACCGATGTCCGCGGCGGGATGTTCACCGGCATCCTCACGTGGGCCGCCGACCGACTCAGCAGGAACGCGGGCGATCTCGGCACGGTGGTCGACCTCATGGACCAAGGGCATTTGATCGAGATCCGAACCCAGAGTCAGCGATTCACGAACAACCCCAATGAGAAATTTCTGCTTATGATCCTATGCTCGCAGGCGAAGCTGGAGAACGACAACCGAGGGATCAATACGAAGCGAGGCATGAAGACGCGGGCGGAAATGGGGCATCGCCCCTGCATTCCTGCCCTCGGGTATGCGCTGGAGAAGCGACCGGAAGACAAGAAGAACCGAGTCATTCCTGACCCGCTTCGTGGACCATTTGTGAAGCAAGCCTTCGAAAAAGTGGCGTACCAGCACACGTCTGGTCGGCAACTCCATCGGTGGATGCAGGAGGTGGGATTCACGACGAAGCTTGGGAGGACGATCACCCTCAGCATGATCTATCGGATGCTCCGAAACCCTTTCTACACGGGGAAATTCGAATATCCGGTCGGGAGCGGGAACTGGTATCAGGGCACGTACGAGCCGCTCGTGAGCCAGCAGCTGTTTGAAGCGGCGGGAAAGGTGTTGGATCTCGCGCCGAAGAAAGCGTGGGGCACGAAAGAGTTCGCATACACACGGATGATGACTTGTGGAGCATGCGGATCGGGTATCACCGCAGAGGAGAAGCATAAAAAGCTCAAAGACGGGAGTATCAAGAAATATATCTACTACGTCTGTTGTGACTCAAAGACCCACGATTGCCGGGAGCAATCCATTCGGGAAGATGTGCTCTTGGAGCAACTCCTTACCCTCATCGATACTATCGACTTGGACAAGGCAGGGATGAAGAAGAAGCTGCAGGAGGAGGTATCCCGCTACGAAAGGTTCTCGAGCGGGATCCTAGGGCAGAGCATGGGCGTGAAGGTGCCGAAGGTGGATGTGCGGACGTACGCGAAATATCTCCTGAAAGACGGGAAGACGGAGGAGAAGCGCGAACTGCTCAATTGTTTGCGAAATAAGCTCACCCTGAAGGACGGGAATGTCACGCTAGAGCAGACGACGGAGAAGAAGGCTTCTTCGACGCGATGATCCACTGGTACGGAGTGCTGAAAATTATCGCGACTGTTGCAACTCTGAACTAAGCGGATTGTGGCTTCTTCTCTTCAGGAAGAGCTACAAGCGTTGAAGAAACACATGAGAGCTCTTTAATCTCCTGAAGATTCCCCAACTGCTTTACTTTTTCAAAAGATTTCATAACGTTCTGGCCGCCCAACCATGATTTGCCTATTGCCTCATTCCAGCCTCCTGCGGCCATTTCGATACCCTTTTGTACTGTAGATAGCCTATCAACAAATGTTTCCAGTCTTGAACCAAGCTCTTTAACAATTTTCTGAAGTTGAAGGGCGTCCGCAGAAAGTTTGAATTGCTTCCATGCACTTGCTACCACAAGAATGAGAGGAATGATCGTAGCGGGGCTTGAGATTACTACTCTCTTTGCTGCAGCATTTTTGAAAAGATCAGGATCAGTGTCGAAAGCTGCACGAATAGCTGCCTCACTTGGAATAAACATCACCACATAGGGAACTGCCGCACTGACATACTTATCATATTCTTTGCTTGATAGATCCTTGATCCTCTCCTTCAGTTTTTCAACATAAGCTTCATGACACTTTTCCCTCTCTTCATCGGTTGTAGCCTTTTCTGATTCTAAATAGCTATCGTATAAAGGAGTCTTCGCGTCAATCGCGAGTTGATTTTCGGAATTTGGAAGCTTAAGAATAAAATCCGGCTTCTCCCATTTCCCGTCCTCTGTTGGTACCCTTTTCTGTTCAACATAATCAATTCCCTCCACAAGACCACAGGCAGTAAGGATGTTTCTCAGTACCAGTTCTCCCCACCGCCCCCTAACTGAATGGCTTGTTGTAAGCGCCGATTTAAGATGTCCCGTTTCGGTGATAAGTTGCTTCTCCTGTTCTGATAACGATTGAATTTGCGTATTGAGGCTTGAATATAATGTGGTTCTTTCGGTCTCGAATTTCGCAATTTTTTGATTCGCATCATCGAGCTTTGACGCCAACTGTGAAATAGCTGTTGTAATATCTTGTTTGTGTTTATTTACTTCGCCGGAAGTTTCCGCCTTTACCACGTTTAAATCTTTTACGGCACTTTCAGTAAATTGCTTTGCATTCTCTTGTAGCACAGTCGCAGCTGTTGCTTTGAATGTAGTACTTAACTTTTGCTCAGTGATCTGCAAATCACTAATTCTTTGTTCATAGCTGTTCTTGAGGTTCTGCAATTCTTGCTCATGTGACTGAGTATTAAGACTTACCTGTTGCTCCGCCAGAATTGCACGTTGCCGCTCTGAAGAAATTTTCCTCGACAGGAAAAGGAAGCCCACTAACCATCCGACCCCTCCACCCGCAACAAGCAACAGCGTAATTTCGGTGTATGTCATAGGGAAGATGGGGGAATCACTTGCGGTGGTTGTAAGGAGACTGGTTCGTCGGCTCAAGAGAGACACCCAGTTCGCCTGCCTTACTGTAGATCGCATTTTCAGAGCGTCCAAGCTTCAATCCGATGACGCGAGTAGGTGTATTACCAGCTGCAAGCTGTGCGAGGCGATTTTCGTCAATTGGAGACCAATGTTTTCCAGAATTTCTAAGGCTCTTTGGGGGCATGGTGGGTAGGGGGAAATCAGACCGTCCGGTCTTCGATATTGTAGATACCATTCATCTGGGCGTTGCGGATACAGTCTGCCTTGTTCTTGAATGTTTCCGTAGAACCCCCGATGGTGCGGTTGTTGGCGGCGTAGGTTTCCCAGCGGTACTCGCCATTGCGGGCGCGCAGGAGAACGGAGCGTGTGGCTGTACTAAGCATGTGAGATAATGGGTAGGAAATAGAGCTTGCGCAGGGTTGAAGCAAAGTGGTACCCTGTTGCAGAATCATTGTAAATTATTCTCCCATTCCTCGTCAAGTGCCCCAATCTCTTTCGCCCTCTCAGGCTCGCGTTCTTCGCTCCTACAAGGCGTTTTTCGACAAACATGGACGCATGCCGAGCATCAGAGAAGCCGCTGAAGATCTTGAGCTGGATGTCAGTAACGTCCACTACCACATCCGCAATCTGGAGAAGATGGGTCTCATGGCAAGGACGGGAGGACATCGAGGAGTGCGGCTGGTGAGCCCCACCTCGAAAGTCATACCATTCTTAGGGTACGTCGCATGCGGTAAACCCATCACGATTCTGGAAGAGGTGGACGAGCATGTGCAGATACCCGAGAACATGATTCTGAGTGGCTATGCGCACTATGCTCTTCGGGCGAGCGGAAACAGCATGATCAAAGCCGGTATTAAGGATGGGGATCTTCTGGTAATCAGAAAACAGCCGGATGCGGATGATGGGGATATTGCTGTCGTCGCGACAGACGAACCTCCTTTCGAGACAGCAACTCTCAAAACAATTTATCACAAAAAGGAGGCGCTATTGCTCAAGCCAGAGAATGATGAACTTGAGTCGTACGTTGTTCGTAAGGGGGAAATACGAGGAAAACTCGTTGGCGTAATTCGCAACCTCACAAGTTGATGAAACATGTTCATTCTTTGACGGTCAGGCATAATCAATCAGCGTATCTACTGTTCTCATTTATCCACTCTCAATAATGAGGCCCAAGGCAATAGGTTTATTCTCCGGCGCAGGCGGCTTAGATATCGGCCTAGAGCTTGCTGGCTTCGATGTTGTGGTAGCTCTGGATTTCGATCACGATAGCTGTGAGACCTTGCGAAAAAATTTTCCTAATACAGCAGTACTTGAGGGCGATATTCAAGATATTCCAACTAGCTCTATTTTAGAGGCTGGGAAATTGAAGGAGGGTGAGCTGGATCTGCTTGCAGGTGGCCCTCCGTGCCAACCGTTTTCAAAGTCTGCCTTCTGGAATGGCTCTAAAGGAATCGACGATCCAAGGGCTGTTACCCTGAAGGAGTACGTTCGAGTTCTGAGTGAGACTCAGCCAAAAGCATTTCTCCTTGAGAATGTCTTTGGTCTTGCCTACAAGAACAACTCGGAAGCCATGGATTTTCTGCTCGATGGTTTCGAGGAATTAGGATATCACGCACATTACAAAGTGCTTAATACTGCCAACTATGGTGTTCCTCAGACAAGAGAGCGTTTGATTATTGTTGGAGTACGAAAAGAATTTAAGCCATTTGTTTTCCCGGAGCAGACACATCGCGCGAAGAACGAAGAGACAAACCTTTTCACGGAGCAGCTACCGCTGCATGTGACGGCTGCAGAGGCGTTTGAAGGGCTAACACACAAATGGGAAGAGGTTCCCGATGAGCTGAAAGTGAGAGGCAAGTGGGGGCATCTGCTGAAGGATATTCCGGCAGGCGAAAATTATCTCTTTTATACAGAGAAGCGTGATCACCCGCGTCCGCTTTTCAAGTGGAGATCGCGCTATTGGACATTTCTCCTTAAGTTATCGCCCGATCGTCCCTCATGGACAATCCAAGCGCAGCCCGGCCCATATGTCGGGCCTTTCCACTGGGAAAACCGACGGCTAACACTTGCAGAAAGAAAACGTATCCAGACATTTCCTGACGACTTCGTGTTTATCGGGAAAAGAGGATCAGTTCAGAGGCAGATCGGGAATGCCGTTCCTGCTAAGTTTGGGCAAGTACTAGCCAAGGAGATTCTTCGTCAGGTCATTGATCGCCCTTTCTCATATCCTAAGGCAATTCGTAAGATCCATAGACCCAAGATTCTTGTCGCCTGCTGACTCCCTGAGAAGATGAACTTTATGAATTATTTCTGTAGGATGGCAGCGTGCCAATCAGGATTAACAAGGAGCAAGCGGCAGTTATTCTTCGCAAAGCAGCTACACTGGCTGATAAGGGCAAGTTACATGCTGGATGGATGAAGAAGATCGAGCATCTATCTCAACTATGCCAAGAGGGAGTCTCAAAGACACATATCGCATTCTTGGGTACTGCGATTCTTGCCAAAGCTACGGACAGGAACGCTGACTTGTTTGCGATTAAACCTGAACATGCAAAGTCCAATCACAATTCTTTCTCTGCGCGCACACTTTGTCACAGTGTATTGGTACCGCTGGCGGCAGAACTTGGTTTCAGTCTTGGTGTTTCTGGTAGAGAACCACTAAATAATCAGCCATATTTTCGTATGACGAGGCTCGATGATGGGACGCCTGTACATACCGGTGGCAAGGCTGCCTTCGACTATATGGTGGGGCTTGTCAGAGAATTGCAGCGGTTACCTAATGAATCTTCTGCGAAGAAGGCATTGAGTGCCTTCATTAGAGTGAGAAGGGGCTATCAAATACGCTATAAGGATTATGAAAAAGGAAACGAGATTTCTCCTGAGGAGCTTATCGGGGCTATCGAAGAATTTGTCAGGGGGGACTCTGAAGGCGGAAAGCGTGCTCAAGCTGTAGTGGCTGGATTGCTGGACACATTTGCAGGCGAGGAAAGGGTTGAGAGTGGCAGGATAAATGACCCCAGTAGGAATTATCCGGGAGATGTCTGCATTCGCTCGTCATCTGATCCCACAATTTGGGAGAAGGCTTTTGAAGTTAGAGACAAGCCAGTCAAAATGAACGATGCACAGATATTTGGGAAAAAATGTATTGATATGGGGGTAAGAGAAGCAGCTCTTGTGATGGTCTCTGACCAACAGAAACAACTCGACGGGAAGGAGTTGAAATCTTGGGCTGAAGGATTCGGCATTGGCCTGACTCTCTTCCACGGATGGAGTTCATTCGTAGAGCAAGTACTTTTCTGGTCAGAGCAGCCAGAACCTGTGGCTGCAACAATGGCATGTGAGCGTATCTATGGACGATTAGTTAGGCTCAAGACTAGTTAAGAGGATGTTTTCGAAAGAGGGACAGTAAGAGATTATACAGGTTTTCGTGACGATGATTAAATCTGAATTCGCATTCTTTCAAGTGAAGGTAGAACGTCTGTTTATGA
>JAQUKV010000012.1 GCA_028718905.1 Candidatus Peribacteraceae bacterium
CTGGATGACCAAGATCCACCCTTGGATCTCAAATGGGATTGACGCCTGACTCGCTTTAGCAAGCCCCCTTTGGGGGCTCTCCTTCAGGCCACCGGCTCTGCCGGTGGTCAGCTGACCAGTAAACCTCGTTGTTCTGTTGTCTCTGTTCCATGTGGTTGCTTGCCAGTGTTATGTGCAGGGTATGTGTTTTTTGTTTTCGTTCAATTAGAGCGCTTTATATCGCATTCCATTCCCTTCAATACCTTTGCGCGGCAGGATCGTCTTGAGGTCGTAGACGAGGCCTCCTTTCTTCAGTGCCTGCGTGAGGTCCTCAGCCATGTACTCGCGATGCGGGACTAAAAGCACCACGGCATCGTAGGGTCCCGATTGCAGTGACCCCGGTTTCCAGCCTTTCTTTCGCATCGTCTCTTCCGGCATGTACGGGTCGTGCACTTCCACGGAGCATCCGAGGGAGATGAGGTGGTGCACTACGTCGCCGGATTTGCTGTTGCGCGTGTCGGGAATGTTCTCCTTGAAGGTGAGTCCGAGCACGAGCACGCGCGGATTCTTCGTTCCCTTCAGTTCGTCATTTGCCTGTTCCGCAACATGGCGGCTCATGGAATCATTCAGTGCGCGGCCTGCAGTGATCACTTGGGTCGTCATTCCAAGTTGTCGCGCCTTTTCGACGAGGTAGTACGGATCCACTCCGATGCAGTGTCCGCCCACGAGCCCCGGCACGAACCGGAGAAAATTCCATTTGGTGGCTGCCGCATCAATCACGTCTTTGGTCTCGATACCGACCTTGTGGCAGAGGAGCGCGATTTCGTTGATGAAGGCGATGTTGAGGTCCCGCTGCGCGTTCTCAATGGCCTTGGCCATCTCGGCCACTTTGATGTTCGCGGCGCGGTGGATGCCGGCTTCGATCACCGATCCGTACAGATCGGCGAGTGTATCCAGCGTTTCGGCATCCTGTCCCGAGACGATCTTTTTGATCTTCCCGATCGTATGTTCCTTGTCACCCGGGTTCACGCGCTCGGGGGAGTAGCCCAGCTTGAAATCGACGCCGCATTTCATTCCTGATTCTTTCTCCAAGATTGGGCCGCAGATTTCCTCGGTGGTGCCCGGCCAGACAGTAGACTCGTAGACGATGATCGCGCCCTTTTTCATGAACTTTCCGACCGTGCGGCTGGCGCTCTCGACGGGCGTGAGATCGGGGTTGTTGCGCTCATCCACCGGTGTCGGGATTGCAAGGATCACGATATCGGCTTCGCGGATGACGGCGGGGTCCGCGCTGTAGCGGATGGTCACTTCCTTCAGTTGCTTCTCCGTAAGCTCCCGCGTGCGGTCATGCCCCGTCTTCAGTTCCGCGATGCGTTCCGTATTCAAATCATAGCCCCGCACGTCGTAGCCTTTTTTCGCGAAAATGTACGCAAGCGGCAGGCCCACGTAGCCGAGGCCGACGATACAGAGGACAGGTTTTGCCATCACGGGGAGTGTAGCACCGACGGAAGCCAGAGAAGGCAGGAAAGGCAAGAAAGGCAGAGAGGTTCATGCTACCGTAGGCGGGATGCAACGGTTTCGTCACTTGATTTTCGGCCCCGCACGCTCCACCAAGGTGCAGTTCTTCCGGTACTTCTGGGTGGGCGGCATTTCGACGGTGGTCGATTTTTCCGTGTTCGTCTTCTGCGTGCGTGTGCTTGGTATCCACTACCTCGTGGCTCAATTTTTTGCCTACTGTGTCGGCTTCGTCACGAATTATGTCCTCTCTATTCTCTGGGTCTTTCAGAAAACGAACCAGCTCGCGCGCGAAATCACCGTGGTGTTCATCATCACCATGTTTGGACTGCTGTGGACCGAGCTTCTGCTGTATCTCTTTGTCGATACCTTCCTTTTTGGAGAGGAGAAAGCGAAGGTGATTGCCACGATCATCGTGCTTTTCTGGAATTTCGGTGCCCGGCGTCTCATCGTCTATCGAAATCCACCCAAGGCCTAGGCTCTGCGCTGTAATGTGAGTAGAGTACGTGCGTGTCAAAAGAAGCAATTATTGCAGGTGTCCTTCGGCTCCGCTCAGAACGCCTCTCCCCTTCGCGTTTTTCTCTGTGTTGATGTCTCGCCGTGTTGCCATCATTGCCGGCGCCGGTCCCGCAGGGCTGACTGCGGCATATGAACTACTCAAGCGCACGGATATCCGTCCCATTGTGTGCGAGGCGACGGATGTGATCGGCGGGATCGCCCAGACGTACAATTACAAAGGCAATCGCATCGACCTCGGGGGACACCGCTTCTTCTCGAAGAGCAAGCGCATCATGCAGTGGTGGTTCAATATTCTGCCCTTGCAGGGCAAGCCTTCGGCGGATACCGCCGAGAAGAAGCATGAAATCGATTACGCGGCGGAGGCAGTTGTTGATTTTCTCTGTCCTGCCTGTGCGGACGCCGGCAGCAAGCGTCCTGCGCCGGATCCCGAGAGGGAAGATCGGGTGATGCTGCAGCGCCCGCGATTAAGTCGCATCTACCATCGCAGAAATTTCTTTCCATATCCCATTTCCATCACGCTCGGCGTTGCGTTTCGTCTCGGGATCATCAATACCCTGCTCATTGGCTTAAGCTACCTCAAGGCGCGTGCGTTCAAACGCAAAGATGAAACGTACCTCGATGCCTTCTTCATCAACCGCTTCGGCAGGCGTCTCTATGAGACGTTCTTCAGGGATTACACCGAGAAAGTCTGGGGCATTCCCTGCAGCCAAATAAGAGCGGACTGGGGGGCGCAGCGCGTGCAGGGGCTCTCGCTTAGGCGCGCGGTCGTGCACGCCGTAAAAGATCTCTTGAGCTCCGATTTCAAGAAAGCCCAGCAGGAGCGCGAAACCACGCTCATCACGCGGTTCTACTATCCCAAGTACGGGCCCGGGCAGATGTGGGAAACCGTTGCGGCGCAGGTGAGTGCCTGCGGAGGCGAGGTGCGTATGCGTACGCGCGTTTCGGGCGTGCATCTGACGGATGGCCGCGTCACCTCCGTCACGCTCGAAAACACCCAGACGGGCGCGGAAGAAACGCTCCCCTGCGATTTCTTTTTCTCTTCCATGCCGATCAAGCATTTGGCGGGCATGATGACGCCCCATCCTCCATCCAGTGTTGTGGAAGTGGCGGAGGGGCTTCCGTACCGCGATTTCATCACGATCGGGCTTCTCTTAAAGAAGCTCCACGTGCAGGACGGCAGGCATGTCGACGCGGCTGTGCCCGATAACTGGATTTACATTCAGGAATCCGGAGTGAAGGTCGGGCGGGTGCAGATTTTCAACAACTGGAGTCCGTATCTCGTAAAAGACCGCAAGAATACGATGTGGATCGGGCTCGAGTATTTTGTGAACGAGGGCGGAGACCTGTGGGTCAAGCCCGATCAGGAGCTCATTTCGTTTGGTATCGCCGAAATGGAGAAGATCCACTTTCTCAAAAAAGAGGATGTGCTCGATGCCTGCGTGCTCAGGATCCCCAAGGCGTATCCCGCATACTTCGGCAGCTACAATCAGCTCCATGTCGTTCGCGAATTTGTCCAGAACATCCCCAATCTCTATCTGATCGGCAGAAACGGCATGCACCGCTACAACAATCAGGATCACAGCATGCTCACCTCCATGACGGCCGTGGACAATATCGTCGCGGGTCGCACGGACTCATCAAACATCTGGGAAGTGAATCTGGAAATGGTGTATCACGAAACGAAGACATAAGACGTAAGACATAAGCTATAAGCAAACTGCTTATTACTTACAGCTTAAGGCTTACAGCTTCGCCGCATACCACTCCACCGATTTCTTCACTCCTTCCGCGAAGGGTACCTTGGGATCGAAGCCGAGGACATTCCGTGCCTTACTGATATCCGCCGTGTAATGCGTCACCTCTCCTGTGCGGGAGGCGGTGGCGGAGATCGTGGAGGTGCTCTGCATCAGTTTCTTGATGAGTTCCGCAAGTTCCAAGATTTCGTGTGCCTCGCCGAAAGCGAGGTTGATGGTCTGGCCGTTCGCCTTCGCAAAATTATCGATGATCAATAGCAAGCCCTGCACCGCGTCGTCGATGTAGGTGAAGTCCAAACTTTTGTCCTTGCCGAAGACCACAAGGGGTTCATTTTTCTTCGTCTGCCGGATGAAGAGCGGCACGACACGCTCGGAGTCGTCGTACATGCCGTAGACGTTCGAAAAGCGCACGATCGCCGTCTCCATTCCGTAGCAGCGGCGGTAGGACTCCACCAGAGCCTCGCCGGCGATCTTGCTGGCGGTGTAGGGGCTCTCGCAGTTCTCGACCCGTACCATGTCCTCACGATATTTGTCCGCTCCGCTGTTGCCGTACGTCTCGCGCGACGAGGCGAACACGAAGCGTTTCACGCCGTTCTTGCGCGCCCATTCCAGCGCGTTGAACGTGGTCAGCATGTTATCGCGAGCCCGATCGGGATTTTCCACCAGCTCATAGACACGGGCGTTCGCGGCGAGATGGATCACGCAATCGATATCCGTCGGCAGCTTCTTCAGTTCCTCCTCATGCCTGAGGTCTACGCGCACCGTAAGCTTTTCGACCGCCGGTTGCCATTTGTTCGGTTCCCAATCGGCTCCAGCGACTGCGTACCCCTGTTCCAAGAGGCGCTCGCAGAGCCGTGTTCCGATAGTGCCAGAAGATCCGGTGACCAGAATTTTCATAGGAGGTTATTCCGGAGAATATGTGAGGGGAAGACGCCGGTCACCCTGAGCTTGTCGAATGGGTGACAAGGATTTTCATACAGCGAGTAGTGTGCCCTTGAATGGTGACGAGGGAAATAGGGAAGTCGGGAAATAGGGAAATAGGGAAGTCGGGAAATAGGGAAGTAGGGAAGTCGGGAAATAGGGAAGTAGGGAATTTGGGGATATCAACGTATTGAAATCCTCGTTCCCTCGCTCCCAAATTCCCGAAGAGAATCGCTGACAAAAATCGCTTATACTCGCTACACTGGGCACCAATGTTGTCACTCGTGATTCCAACGTACAACGAGGCCGAAAGCCTGCCGATGCTGCTCCCGAGGCTGGAGGAGGCGCTCCGGGGGATCCCGCACGAGGTCATTATCGTGGATGACGATTCTCCCGACGGGACATGGCACAAAGCAGAAGAGATGCAGTCATTCTATCCGGCCTTGCGCGTCATCCGACGCCGCGGCGATCGGGGGCTTTCTTCTGCGGTCGTCGCGGGATTTAAGGCCGCGCGTGGCGAGATTCTGGCCGTCATGGATGCCGATGGGCAGCACGATGCGTCACTCCTCCAGAAACTGGTCGAAACGGTGCAGGTGCGTCGCGGTGTCGTCATTGCCTCGCGGTACATCAGCGGAGGAAGCACGGGACAATGGAACCGCAGGCGCACGTTTTTCAGCCGCGTCGGCACGAAGGTCACCACGCTGCTCTGCCGCCTGTCCGTCCATGATCCCATGAGCGGATTTTTCGCCATCGATCGCTCCCTCTTTGAGCGCATCGCTCCGCATTTCCGTCCGCGGGGATTTAAAATTCTCTTTGACCTTCTCATGCGGCTGCCGCGCGGGACTCCTGTAACGGAGATTCCGTACACATTCGCTCCTCGTGCTGTCGGCACAAGCAAGTTATCGCTCAAAGTGCAGTGGGATTTTATTTTCTCGCTCTTTGCGCTCTTCTTCGAACGCTGGGCACGGATTGCGTGGGTGGGTTTTCTGCTCCTCTTCGTCGGCCTTGGGATCTTCCTTTCCGTACGTGCGTGGGACATGCGGCTTCTGGTGATGGATTCTGCGGTGCGTGAGCGAACGAGCATGGCGCTTCAGTCGCTCTCGAACACGGAGGGATGGCTCATTTCCGATCTCTCGCTGCGCAAGGTCAGCGCCACGCATCTGGAAATGATTTACCGTCCTCACGGATGGACGGATACACCTGCCAAGTGCATCCGTGTCGGTCTTGATTACTTCGGTTGGTCCCCATGCGACGCTTCATAAATCCATTCTCCGGCCTGATACTCCTCGGGTTTGCGCTCGCCGCACTCCATGCGTGGCAGGGTATTACGACGGACGAAGCCAAGTACCTGCTCTCTATACCCTATCCGCATCCTCCATTCGCCCGGTTGATTATCGGTATCACGCAGGGCATTCCCGGGCAGACACTGATCTGGCGCGTCATCCTCGCTGTCACTCTGCTGCTGGCGGCGGAGCTGGCCCGCTCCCTTGCACCCGTGCGCGAGAGGGGAGCCACATTCCTTCTCGGGGGGCTCTGGGTGCTCTCGGCGGCGGTCTTTGTTTCGGCCGGGCAGATTTTGCTCGCTCCGGTGACTGCGGTGCAGATGCTTGTGTTCTGCTACTGGTACCTTCGTGGCGAGGATCTTGAGGGCATGATCGGATGGGTGGCGCTGTTGTGGCTGGTCTCCCTCTTTACGGCGTACCAGGCGATCCTGTTCCTTCCGCTGGTCGCGGCGGTGTTCTGGCGCATGCGGATTGCGCGCTGGCAGCGGGTGGTGGCGCTGGGCGGCCCCGTTCTTCTGCTCGCGCTCTATACCGTCGTGAATCCTCTCGCGTTCGCGAGCATGGTCACGGCGGGCGGACAGAATCTGGGCGGCGGTTCCCCGCTCATCGCCCTGCAATCGGTTGCGTGGCTCTGGATTCTCGGCGGGAGTCTGGCCGCGAGCATCCTCGGCACAATCGGCATGCTCTCGTCACAGCGGTGGCCGCTCATTGTGAGCCTCCTTCTCGTTGCCGGATTCACCTTCCTCTCGTTCCGTCCGTACTATGGCATCCTCTTTACGCCGCTCCTGCTCACCGGTCTCGCGACATCACCAACGCTTCTGCGCAGGACGGGGACGATTCTGCTGTGCACACTCGTCTGCGCGTTGGTCATCATTCCGTTGACATTCCCGAAAGATGCACCGTCTCCTGTTCCGTCTATCTATAGGGCCGCCGAACAGGCAGGCATTCCTGCCGGGGCTACGGCGATCATTGCCGGTCCTTTCGGGCACCAGTGGCAGTACGGTCCGTACATCGTGCGGCGGATGGTCGGCAACCTGCAGCTGCTCGACTCGGCTCGGGTGGCCGTATGTCTGACGGACTGCCCTGCCATTCGTGGGCGGGAGGGATGGGAAAAGCTTCCGGGGGTTTCTGTAGAGGTTTGGGTAAGGCCGTTACGATAGGGATTGGGGATTGGGGATTAGTATATTAGGGAACATGAATGGGATTTTTTGTCTGGCCCTCATCCCTAATATTCCAATCCCTAATCCCTACAGGCTGTAGTACTTGCGATACCATTCCACGAACCGCGGCACGCCATCTTTGATCCGCGTCTTGGGATCGAAGCCCAGCATTTTTCGGGCCTTCGTAATATCCGCTTCGGTGCGGACCACGTCCCCCGGTTGCATTGGGAGGAATTCCTTTTTGGTTGTTTTTCCGCAGGCCTTCTCCACCGCTGCGACGTAATCCATGAGTTCCTCGGTGTGCCCGCAGCCCAGATTGAAGACCTCTTCGGGATAGTTCTTGTCGATCGATGCCACGACGCCGTCGACGATGTCATCAATGTATGTGAAGTCGCGCTGCATTTTGCCGTGGCCGAAGATATCCATCGACCGTTCGTGCAGTACCTCATCCGTAAATTCAAAGAGCGCCATGTCGGGGCGGCCCCATGGCCCGTACACCGTGAAGAACCGCAGCCCCGTGACCGCAGTGCCGTAGAGCGCGTGGTACACATGGGCCATCAGCTCGTTATCCTTCTTATTCATGCCATAGAGCGAGACCTGATGATCGGTGCGATCGGTCTCGGCAAGCGGCATCTTGGTATTGCCGCCGTACACGGAGCTTGAGGAGGCATAGATCAGACCGGGGATCTTCTGCAGACGTACTTCGTCCAATACATTGAAGAAGCCGCGGATATTGATATCGATGTACTCGTCCGGATGATCGAAGGCGTAGCGCACGCCGGCCAGTGCTGCCAGATGGCACACGCGATCACACCCCTTCATAGCGCCGGCCACGGTCTTGCGATCCACGATATCGCCGCGGATGAGGGTGAATTTTTTGTCATTGACCAGCTGCGCAGTACGGTCCTCTTTCAGTTTGGGATCGTAGTAGGGATTGAAGTTGTCGAGTCCGACCACCTCATCACCGCGTGCAAGGAGCACTTTGGCGGTATGGAATCCGATGAAGCCGGCGGAGCCGGTCAGGAGAACGCGCATCAGTGGCAGTGTATCAATGTTGTGTGTTCAGCGGGAGGGTTCGTGCATTTTTTGATTGGCTGCCCGAGCCGTCTCCGTTTGGAGTTTCGTTACGGGGTTTTGCCCGTTTTCGGCGGGGTTTTCGTCCTTTGGCTCATGCGGGAGCATTCCCTCCAGTCCCTGTGCCCACGGAAAACATGCCGGAATGTAATGACCAAAGACGGGTTCCAGCCAATCTCCGTTCGGCAGTCGATATAAGATGAGGCCGCTTTCGAACGACATATCGTCCGTTGCGGTTGCAATGATTTCTTTCACGCCCTTCCATGCCGGATATCGCTGCCTGAAGAGTTCCTCTGTCGTGAGTTTGTCGACGGCGCGGGCCCCCGTCATGTTGAGGACTTTCAGTGTGGCGGCGGCGATTTGCTGTTTTTCCATTTCGCTGATCTCTCCCTTTCCGAGGTACATCGTTCGGCGTGCGAGTGCGCCGGCCATCGTGTCCTGGTAGAGCTGTTCGGTGGTGTCTTCCGGGCGTTCCATAGAGAAAAAGCAGTGTACGTTCGGATTTTGCGTCCGCAAAGCACTTTCTCCGTGTCCTTCATCTCATTTCACTCCGATGCCCTGATAGGTGAAACCCGCTTCGCGGATTTCGTCGGAATCGTAGACATTGCGGCCGTCGAAGAGGGCACGGCCGCGCATCGCGGCTTTCAGTTCCTTCAGGTCGACTCCGCGGAAGACATCCCACTCGGTGAGCAGGATCACCGCATCGGCATCTTTGGCCGCCTCCAGGGGGGAACTCACATACACCACCTCCTTGGGCAGCACCTTCGCGGCGTTCTCCATCGCAACGGGGTCAAACGCGCGGACGATGTGATTCATCTTGAGCAGCATCGGGATCAGATCGAGGCTCGGCGCCTCGCGCATGTCGTCGGTGTTCGGCTTGAACGAAAGCCCCCAGATGCCGATGGACGCATTCTCCGGAATCGCGTTGAGCAATTTCTGGAAGAAGCGCTCGCGTTGGTGTGTGTTCACGTCCTGCGTCGCCTGGATGATGGGCAGCGGCAGGTCGAGCTTGCGGCCGATGGCGAGGAGGGCCTTGACATCTTTGGGGAAACAACTGCCTCCGTAGCCGATTCCGGCGTGAAGAAAGCGCGGACCGATGCGCTCATCCAGGCCGATCCCCTTGGCGATATCGCGGATATTCCCTCCGCCCGCTTCGCACAGCTCCGAGAGCATGTTGATGAAGCTGATCTTTGTCGCGAGGAATGCATTCGACGCGTACTTCACGATTTCGGCGCTCTCGCGGCTCATGAACACGAGCGGGCGCTCGGTGCGCACGAGCGGTTGGTAGAGTTCCTCCATCAGCTCGCGCGCCTTCTCGTCGCCGTTGATTCCCACAATGATGCGGTCGGGGCGAAGCGTGTCACCCACGGCGGATCCTTCGCGCAAAAATTCGGGATTGGAAATGACCGGGAGGTGGAATTTTTTCTTCCGTTTGGCAACGATGGAGGCAATGCGCTTCTCGCACTCGTGGCCCGTGCCCACGGGGACCGTGGATTTATTCACAAAGATCAGGTCGTGATCGATCAATTCCGCCACGGCGTCGCAGACGCTGAAGACAGCGCGCAGGTCGGCAGTGTGGTCCTCGTTGGGAGGGGTCGCCACGGCGCAGAAGAGCACCTGGCACTGCGGCAGAGCCTCGGCGAGTTGTGTCGTGAATGACAGGCGGCCGCTCTCAAGATTACGCACCAGTAGCTCCTCCAACCCCGGCTCGTAGATGGGACTCTGCCCTGCCTTCAGTTTCTTCACCTTGGCTTCGTCGATATCCACGCCAATCACTTCGTGCCCCAGCTCCGCAAAGCAGGCTGCAGAAACGAGGCCGACGTAGCCGGTACCGACGATGGTTATTTTCATGCTGTGAGTGTAGCGAGGTGGATTGGAGATGTCAGCGTTTTTCGGAGGGATTAGGGATTGGTGTATTAGGGATTGTGGCCAATAGAAAATAGCTATCGTCCTAATATACTAATCCCCAATTCCAAATCCCTTCCTCATCACACGTTCAGCAGGCACACTATCAATACCATGAAGAAAATCCTCATCACCGGCTCCATCGCCTATGACATCCTGCTCGGCTACGAGGGGTCCTTCGCCGATGCCATCAATCCTGCGTCACTCCAGAACCTTTCGCTTTCCTTTTTCTCCCCCCGGTATACCCGCCACCACGGAGGCACCGCTGCGAACATTGCGTGGAATTTGCGGCTGCTCGGCGGTGATCCGCTGGTCGTGGGAACGGTGGGTTCCGACGGAGGGGCGTACAAGGCATTGCTTCAGGAGCGGGGGATCGATGTGACATATATTGAGGAGCAGAAAGAACACGTCACGGCCACGGCGATCATCGGGACGGACCGGGATGAGCGCCAGATCGCCTTCTTCCATCCCGGCGCGGATGCGCATGGCACATGGCCGGATCTCTCCGACGAGCGGGATGATCTGCAGTATGCCATCGTGAGCGCTCGCGACACGCGGCAGATGACGGCGGGCATGCAGTGGTGCGCGCAGCAGAAAATGCCGGTTTTCTTCGATCCCGGGCAGCAGATCATCGCCTTCAGCGCCGATGAACTGAAGCGTCTCACGCAGATGAGTTCCGGTGTGATCGTGAATGATTATGAATGGGGGTTGCTCCATGCAGCCGTGAAGACAGCCGAGAAAACTATTTCCGCACTCACGCCGCTGGCCATCGTCACGCACGGCGAAAAAGGAGTATCGATTATTTCTGCAGATGGAACATTCACCCTTCCTGCCTGCAAGCCCGACCAGGTTGTTGATCCCACCGGTGCGGGCGACGCATTCCGCGGCGGGTTGCTCTACGGACTGTCGCGAGGCTGGGATCACATCGCCGCCTGTCGGCTTGGTGCGGCCATGGGGTCCAAAGTGATCGAGCAGGAAGGAACACTGATGGATTCCATTGATGTTGAAGAGATCTGGGCGCGGGCGGAGCGGGCGTATGGACAGACTTTGCCCGATAGCGAGGGATAATCGGGTTGGGGTGTTATGCGTTTGTGTTTCTGCCTCACCCCCCTATCCCCCCTCCGTCCCTGCCGCGATTCCTGCACGGAGAGGGGGCACACGCTGTCCATGAAAAAGGCTGCAACACAGAAAAGAGTGCGCCCCCTCTCCCGTTGGCGTTGGGTGGTGGGGAGAGGGGGTTGGGGGGTGAGGCAATTTTATGGCTTTGGGACTGTAACAAACAGGTCACCACTCCGTTTGTATAGGTGTCATGCTCAGTATCGCAATGCTCTCGGCCGTCCTCTATATCGTCATCGTCCGTAAGTCGATGCGGAGGTCTGTGAGCTGATGTGATTTTTCCTTCGAAGCTCTCCGCCTCCCCGAGCCGGAGGCGTTTTTTTGTTCTTTCACATTTCTCCCCTTCTAAAAGGGCGGTCTGTAGACATCGCACGTCTTCAGCCCCCCTGTTGGAACGACTTCAATTCCTGAAAGGAGGCCAGCGTGAACCCATTTACCTGCTCGCTCGACAAATGCCCGCGCAACCCGCGTGACTATCCGCCATTACCGATGCCGGAGCGCTTCCGGCTGTGGTGCAAGCGGATTGAGCGCAACACGCGTCGCTTCAAAAAGCGGCCGCACCATCTCTTCCTTCGTCAGTGTTTTGTGGGTTTCTTCCAGCTCCCGGACAACTGCGTATTCATCGACTCACTGGGACGGCTTCTCCACGCATCGCGGAGCGAGCCTCTCGCACAGATCGATGTCGCTTAGTCTTTTGTGTCGTTCCAACAGGGGATTTTCTGGGGCTGCATACGACGGTGTGCAGCCCCTATTTCAACTATCGGTCCGTTCCATCCTGCTGCCGTTGACCTTTGATGAGGCCCGCAAATTGATGGGTTAAGTCCTCAAAGGACGAAGCACCGATCACGTGTACATTCGAAGGGAGAGTCCCGCCACACAACTGGCGCATTTGTTCCGTCACGTCTTCTACCGAACCGGGGACTGCATCGAGAAAACGCGGGTCATCCAGATCTGCGTCCAGAAGATCCTGCTGTAGAGCATGCAGCTCCTCGAAGGTTTCGCGATGTGCGGGCTCGTCGAATCGGATGTGTTCCATGCGCACAATCTAAACATAACGTCCCATGAGTCAATGCTATTGGCTCGCTTCCCAAAGCCTGCTTCCTGCCTTCTCTTACAGCTCTTTGGCTGATATTCTCTGACCATGTCCCACGTCAAAGATCCCTCCCTCGCGGCCCAAGGTCGCATGAACCTTGAGATTGCCGAGCGCAATATGGGCGCACTTCTCACGGTGCGTGAACGCTTCAAGAAATCGCAGCCGTTCAAAGGGCTCACGATCGGCATGGCGCTGCATGTCACCAAAGAGACCGGCGTGCTGGTGCGCACGTTCGTGGCCGGCGGCGCCAAAGTAGCCATCACCGGATGCAATCCTTTAAGTACGCAGGATGACGTGGCGGCCGCGCTGGCGGAGGAGGGCGTGCTGGTGTGGGCTTACAAGGGCGAGAGCAACGAAGACTACTACAAGTTTCTTCATGCGGTGCTCGAGGCCGAGCCGGATCTCACCATCGATGACGGATGTGATTTGATTTCTCTCATTCACAAGGAGTATCCGCATCTGCTCGAGAAGATCATCGGCGGCTGCGAGGAAACGACGACCGGCGTCAATCGTCTGCGCGCCATGACGAAAGACAAAGCCCTGAAGATGCCGGTGATCGCAGTGAACGATAACAAGACCAAGCACCTCTTCGATAACTACTACGGCACCGGGCAATCCACATTGGATGGTATTCTGCGTTCGACAAACCTGCTCTTTGCCGGCAAGACGGTGGTCGTGGTCGGCTACGGCAGCTGCGGCAAAGGGGTGGCCCTGCGCGCACGTGCACTCGGCTCGAATGTGATCGTCACCGAGGTGGCCACCGTTCCTGCGCTGCAGGCGGCTATGGACGGATTCCGGGTGCTGCCGATGGCCGATGCCGCTTCTCTGGGCGATCTCTTTGTGACTGTCACGGGCGATATTCACGTCATCCGTATGGAGCATATCGAGCGCATGAAAGACGGTGCGGTGCTGGCGAACTCCGGGCACTTCGATCACGAGATCGACGTCGCCGCTCTCGAAAAGGCGGCCAAGCGCAAGCGACGTGTCCGCCACTATTTGGATGAGTACCTGCTCAAATCCGGCAGGGTTGTCTTCGTTGCGGGTGAGGGGCGGCTGGTAAATCTGGCTTCGGCCGAGGGGCACCCGAGCGAAGTGATGAGTTTAAGTTTCTGCGGGCAGTCATTGGCCTGCGAGTACCTGGTGAAAAACCGCGGCAAGCTTCCGAATGAAGTGATCACGTTGCCGGACGCAATCGATCAGGAGATCGCGGCACTCCAGCTTACCGCGATGGGGCTTGAGATAGATACCCTTACTCCGGAGCAGGTGAAGTATCTGGCAAGCTGGGAGGAGGGGACGTAGTTCATGAGAGACAAACCTACGGTTTTTCTCTCATGGGCTCTCTTTTCCCTTCAGTGGTATCGCTCCAGTGGTGGGCCCCGGCGAAGTCACCCACCACTTCGCGATGATTGTTTTTTGTATGTTGTTTTGTTACAAACCGGTTTTGTATCTATGCGTTTTTTCTTTACTGAGCCACAGAAGGTTTGTTCCGGCAGCTTATTTAAGGCATTCTTGACAAGCGGGTATGTAATGTTTACATTACTTTGCGTCATGCCACAGCAGTACGTCCTCCGTCCGTTCTCTATTCCCTGCCTTCGCAAGGCAGAGAAGTGTGCGTGAGGAGAGTCTCCAGATGAATGAATCGCACCCTTCTCTCTCCAGACAAGGGTTCTTGCATTGCTCTTTCTCTCCACCGTGATCTCTGACCTGCTCATCACGTAGCAGGAGAAAGGAGTCGATATGTCGAAGCACAGTCGTCAGAAGCACGAGAAGTTAAGGTGCTCGCGCTGCAAGCGTAAGTTGTCTCAGTGCAACTGTCCGGGTGGCCCCGCTGTGACTACCCGAAGGCGCACACGCAGATGCGGTTCCCGCTGAATTCCTCGGCTTCGACCCTTTTTCGAGGGACTGCCGCCCGCGCGACGACAGTCCCTCACCCTCTCAAAAAGCAGATCAGAGATCACGCCCGTTCCTTTGCACCACCGATTGCAGTAATGAGAAATCCGCTTCTCCTCTGTCTTTGTCTAAGGATTAATAAGATGGTTGGAACCATCTGAGACATCGATAATGAAGTTGCGGAATGTTTCTCCCGGAGGATTTGATCATGGTCATTCTAGGACCGCAAGGCGGATGGCGTGGTGGATGGGGAGCTATTCCCCGCCCAAGGAAGAGTGTCGCGGAAGATGGCAGGGATGAACCCGATCATTCAGAGCATTGGCTCGATGATCTGGGCGAGTTCGGAAGCCAACTCGCCGTTGGACACGCAACGCCAACGCGGGAATTTCGCCCCGATTCGCCCGATGCGGACACTGAGGAGGCCTCCGTGGATGAACTTGTCGAGGCTTAGCCCAGACTAAGCCTCACCACGCACATTCAGTGCGTAACAGACCGGAGGCGTGGGTTCCCCACTCGCGCTTCCGGTCATCGTTTACATTCAGAAGCAGATTTCTCGTCATTGGTCTTTTATATTTTCGATGATCGATGTTCTGTCTCTTAGACCCTCTTGAAAGAGGGTCCATGCTGCAAGGCATGAACGGATCGAGAGACAGAAATCTGGCAGCGCTTGAGGAGTGATTGACATGTCAGAAGTTGTTTTCCGCGAGAGGGAGTCGGAAGCGGGCAAGTTGATCGGCAACAAGCAGGTCATCTGTCCCAAGTGCGGTGGTGCGATGAAGCGCAAACGCGCCAAATCGCACCTTTGCGTACGAAACGGGAATGTCGTGCTCGTTAACGGCTCCCTCCAATTCGCGGACCCCTCGTAAGGGGCTCCTCGTCTGTCAGCGCGCCGGTCCCTCATGTCCATCTGAATGTGGGGACCGGCAACCTTAAAGAGGCAGGGCATCGATCCTCAATGCTCGCGTTCCCACCGACGAGGATTTTGTTGGATGTAGTGGCGGATGCGGCGCATTTCCCCGGATGATCGGATGATGCGGTCGTGGTAATTCGTTTGCCAGGCGAAATCCACGCACTCCATGGCATGAATGCGTTTGGTGCATGCGGATTTGATGTGGTTGATCACCGCGCCCAATGTCCGTGGACGGAATCGGCATAACGGTATCAACGTGGCGACGTTGGTAGAGACGTCCCGCAGGGACGTCTCTACGGCGGTTACGGCGGTTCGTCCGTGGCGCGGTGGTCCATGAATCGTCACGATCATATGCACGTGGTCGGGCATGATGACCCAACCATCGATGGTAACGTACGGTCGCACCATCGGGGTGCGTTGGATTTCGTCTGCGACCACGCATCCCGCGTCATTCAACCCCACGATGCCGTGTCGGATGGTTCCAAACCACGAATGACGGCCTTCCGTACATATCGTGGCGAAATACCGTCCTGGGGCACCGTAATCCCGACCATGTTGACGGTTGGATACGGTGCGATAGGTTCCCCTGAAGAGATTCATGCCTCCATGGTGGATCGTTGAGGTTTTCGACGAAATACCCTGGAAGCACCTCGGCGAGGTAAGTATTTAGATCATGGCTTCCTTATGCGGTTTTAGACGTTCTGTCATCATATAGAACAGCCTGTACGGTAGAATAGGCACATGGAGAATAATCGGAAGATCGCAGTGCTCCTGCGCCAGATCGCCGCGCTTCTCGAAGAGCAGGGAGTAGCCTTCAAGCCGGCGGCATACCGTCACGCGGCCAAAGTACTCGATGAACTTGAGCGGGATGTTTCCAGTTTCAAGGATCTCAAGGAGCTGGAGGCGTTGCCGGGCATCGGCGAGAGTATTGCCAAGAAGATTCAGGAGTACCTCAAGACCAAAAGCATCGCGGCGCTCGACAAGCTCCTCGGCATGCAGGAAGGTATTCCTCCCGCGCTCATGGAGGTGGAAGGCCTCGGCCCCAAGCGTGCGCGGCAGCTGCAGTCGGCTCTCGGCATTCAGACAGTTGCCGACCTCATCAAGGCCGCCGAACAGGGGAAACTCAACGGGCTGCCCGGTTTTTCCGAAACGATGCAGGCGAAATTGCTTACGAATGCGAAACGGGTGAAGGAGCGCGTCCGGCGCTTTATGCGTGCAGAGGTGAAGGACGATGTGGCTGCGCTTATAAAGAAAATTCGCGGCGTTGGGGGCGTGGAACGGTGCGCAGTCGCAGGTTCGTTCCGGCGTGAGAAGGAGACCGTGGGGGATTTAGACGTGCTCGTCGTCACCAAGTCGGCGCAGAAGGTCAGTGACGCCATTGCCAAGCTTTCGATTGTCCGTGATGTCGTGGCACACGGCGGCAAAAAACTCTCCTTCGATTTGAAATCGGGTCTTCGCGTGGATATCCGCTTCGTTGCGCGCGACCAGTGGGGGGCGGCACTTCTGTATTTCACAGGTTCCAAAGAGCACAACATCGCGCTTCGCAAAAAAGCTATCCAACATGGATGGAAACTGAACGAATACGGCCTCTTTTCAGGCCAGAAAATCATCGCCTCCCGCGAGGAGGAAGATATTTATAAAGCACTCGGACATCCGTATGTGGAACCGCAGCAGCGAACCGAGGTTTTGTCATAAACGATTGTGCCACCCTTATCGCACGTTCACGCTTTTGACCGTACCCGCGATCACCGGTTTGCAGGCCGTTTCGAAAGCGGATTTTTCCGATGCGAAGACAACGGAGTAGAACTGGTTTCTGCTCGTCACATAGCCGTACTGGCTTGAGCGAATATCACGGTTTTCAATGCGAAATTCTCCTTCGATGTGGCTCATAGTCTTCGAAATATCCTTCTGGATGATGCGTACGTTTGCCTGCGAGATTTGCTCGCTCAAGAGTTTCTCAATGGAAGTCTGAAAATCCGCGTCGAAAGGGAGCATGCGGACGGTCACGACCAGTGCACAACCGGCATTGCTCACGGCGATTTTTGTTCGTTCCGGTTCCAAAACCATTTTCTGGTCCATCACGGGCCAATCCGGATACGAGAACGAGATGTCAGAGTCCGTGTACGGTTTTACCGGTTGATCGACAGGGACGGTCGGCGGGATTTTGGCAGGTTGGGATGCGGGGATGTTGGCCTGGGTACAAGGCAATTCCGGCATGGCTGCGGACGGGTTTCCGTGCTTGATCCACTGGCCGTTCACGCAGAGCCACGCGTCTTCGCCGGAGGCGGCCCTGAGCCAGAGAGCGAGGCCGACCACTCCTGCAACCATAATCGCCAACGTTATGATCCGGAAGTTGATGATGTTCTTCATGAGGCCAAGCATAGCCCAATCAATCGCAAATCCCAACGAGCATTTCCTGCGGGAATGCATCGGCCTTGAGCGCGGGGCAATCCACCGATCCGTTCCCTTCGTAGACAATACGCCAGATGCCGTCTTTGTTGGCAGCAAGGACGAGGCCTCCGGGTGTTCCCTTCGGACCGAAGCGCACACTTGCTCTCGCATGGGTGTCCGTCTGCTTTTCCATCGTCAGCGAAATTTTCTCTTGTGTGTCGCCGTGGCGCTGGGCCAGCTCCCATGCAATTGCCTCGAAGGCTGACGAGAAGCAGGCTTCCTCCCACATACGCAGGCACTTCTGCTTCGGCTCGCACCACTGATATCCGGCAGAGGGGAGGCAGCCGTGCGCATCGCGGTCACCTCCGACGATGGCAGGAGCAGGAGACGGGGATGCCGGAGCGGGAGTGGCAGAGCAGGCTGCAATCAGCGAACAGACGATCAGGAGGGGGAGGATGCGTTTCATGGAAACGGGGGGGGGGGGGGGGGGGGGGGGGGGGGGGGTGGGGGGGGGGGGGGGGGGGGGGGGGGGGAAGCAGGAGGGGGTGTCCCGCACCAGAACTCGCTTCGCTCGTTCGATGCGGGACATTGGATCTTCGGCTTTACGCTGCGTCCTTCGGACTTGCGCTCAGCTCGCATTCAACTGTGGCGGACCATGTAGTAAGAGCTTACGGCTGCTTTCACTTGGATCCAAGTGGCTTGCCATGTAGTGAGCGAGTCAAGCGAGCTCTACTACATGGCGGAGAGGGGGGGATTCGAACCCCCGAGACCCTTTCAGGTCTACGCGCTTTCCAAGCGCGCGCACTAGGCCACTATGCGACCTCTCCACAGCGACTACTGTAGCAACGGGAGATGAGCGGAGAAAGACGGATCGGCGAAGAAGTATTCAGTATGCTGTATGCAGCGGAGATGCGATTCCTTTTTGAAGACCGCATACTGCACACTCATTCCTGCATCCTTTCTCAGGTCTCGAGAAACGGAGAAAGCATTTGGATCATTCTTTGCTGCACAGGCACCGGCACATTGTTTTGGACCACATGGTCAGTGCTGCGACAAAGGCCAGCAAGGCAAAAGAACCGTTGCTGCTTCCGAACATCATTCCATTCAGGCCGAAATGCGTGCGGTACACCCCGACGAGAGAGATGACGGTGACCAGGAAGAACAGCAGACAGATGATCCAGTTCAGTGCGACACAGGCGCCGGAGCAGGAATAGTTTTTCATGGAAGAAAGGGGAACCCGGTCACCCTACCAATGTCGCATTCCGTTGACAATTCCGGCCATCCGGCAATTGTGTTCCATCGGTGTTTCGCTCGGGATTCCCTGTGCGCTATGCTTCCGCCATGAAAGTATCACTCGAATGGCTGGCGGATTTCGTCACTTGGAAGGAAAAGGATCCGCACGTGATCGCGGAACGCCTCACCGCTTCCACGGGCGAGGTGGAGGAAATCGATGCGCAGGGGGCGCAATTGAAAGGATGCTGCGTCGGCAAAGTCCTTTCGCTTGCCAAACATCCCAATGCGGACCGTCTTTCTGTTTGTGATGTGCAGACCGATCAGGGCAAGAAGCACGTGGTCTGCGGCGGGACGAATCTGCGTCTCGGCATGCACGTGGCGTTCGCGCACGTGGGGACGGTGGTTGCGGGACCCGATGGCAAGTCATTTCTCCTTCAAAAGGCCAAAATTCGTGGGGAAGACAGCGACGGGATGATTTGTTCCTCTCCCGAATTAAAACTTACAGATCGTTTTCCCATGAAGCCTGAACAGGGCAGTCGTCCGGTCATTGATCTGGGAGACGGCAATGACGGCGTGGGGCGGCCACTCGCTGAATATCTCGGTCTCAACGATGTGATTTTCCACATCGACAATCATGCGATCACCAATCGTCCCGATCTCTTCTCGCACGTCGGCGTCGCCCGCGAGTGCGTGACGCTGGGGCTCGCGACATGGAAGAAGGCAATACCGTCGAAATCTCCCGTCTTTCCGAAAATCTCTCTTCCCTTCGATATCGTTCTCGAGCAGAAGTCGCTCCTTCCCCGCTACCTCGGTTGTGGCATCACGATCGGCGCCCCCGGAGAAACTCCCCCTTGGATGAAACGGCGTCTCGAATCACTCGGTTCGCGTTCCCTCAGCCTCCCCATCGACATCACCAACTACGTGATGATGGAGTACGGCGTGCCGCTGCATAGCTTCGATGCGGACGACCTCGCCGGAGATGTACATGTCCGTTCTTCGACAGAAGGGGATACGATTACCACCCTCGATGAGGTGAAGCGAACGCTGCCGGCGGGAGCCATCGTGATTCACGATGATCGAGGCATCTTCGACCTCCTGCCGATCATGGGAGGACTCAGAAGTTCCACCAAGCCGACGACCCGTCATATCTACCTTCAGAGTGTTTCCGCCGACCCTGTTGCCGTGCGTACTGGGATCATCGGGACGGGGCTCAGAACGGAGGCGGCGACGATTTCCGAAAAAGGCATCCCGCCCATCCGCGCGAAGGAAGCGTTCTTCCGTGCACTTGAACTCTTCCTGACTCTCGTTCCGGGGGCGGCGATCACGTCGAAATTGGTTTCATGGGGCACGGATGGCGCGCCCAAGCCCATCAAGTTTTCTGCCAAGCAGGCGGAGCGAATCCTCGGCACGACGATACCCGAGAAAACTACGAAGAAGATTCTCATCGATCTGGGATTCAAAGTCGGTCGCGGAACGGTGACGCCGCCGCTCTGGCGTATCAAAGACATCGCCGGTCCGCACGATCTTGCCGAAGAAATCGGCCGGATCATGGGCTATGACCGGATCACACCCGCACTCCCCGTTGCGTCCGTCCGCCTTCCTCCGCGGGAACGCCGCGTTCATCAACTGCGCGACAGTCTCAAGGAGCAGGGCTTTACCGAAGTCGTTCCGCTCTCACTGGTCGGCCCCGACCTTCTGGCGAAGTGCGGATTGCAGGCATCGGAAGCCTGTCAGGTGGAAAATGCTCTGGGCGAGGAGTTGAGTTTGCTCCAGACCTCCACATTGCCGCGCCTGCTGGAGCACGCTTCGCAGAATCTTCTGCAGGTTTCGGATGCCGTTCGCACGTTCACCTGTGCGCACGTGTTCAACCGGCGCGAAGGAGAATGGCTGGAGTGCGGCATTCTGATCGCGGAGCGCAGGGCATTGCCGCTCTCCGCAACGCCATTTCTGGCCATGAAGCAACTCGTCGGCGATCAGTTGACGGGTAGCGGCGTCACGCTTGAGCTTCGGGAAGCCGCGACAACTCCCCCGTTCGCCCACCCCGGCCGCAGTGCGGAGTTTCTTGTGGAAGGGAAAGTGGTCGGTTTGGTCTGCGAGCTCAAGCCAGCCGTCTGTTCGGCATTCGATCTTCCGGGTCGGGCAGCCGTTGTTCTGCTCGATCTCACGCAGATGCTGGCCCTTCCGTCGCAGCCGGTTATTTTTTCGCCCATTCCGCAGTATCCATCCATTTCGTACGATCTGACAGTGACGCTGGATGCCTCGCAGAAGAGTGCCGACTTCATCACCAAGGTGCGCAAGAGCTCTCCGCTGCTTGCCGATGTCTCCGTTATCGATCTCTTCGAGGGAAAGCAGCTCCCGAAGGGGGCGTACAACCTGACCGTGCGGTGCACGTACCGCGCGTCCGATCGCACGCTGACCGAGGAGGAGGTGAAGAGGGAACATGAGAAGATAGGGTTAGGAATAGGGGGTAGGGCGTAGGGAACTAGGGGAATAGCAGAGGTGAAGAGTAGAATGAGCATTCTCCATATGGCGAGGCCGCGCATTTCCACTGGCACGGGCGACGACGGAACGACGGGGCTGCTCCGAGGGGAGCGCGTATCGAAATCCGCGCTGCGCATCCATGCCCTTGGGACGATTGATGAACTGAATTCCATCCTCGGGGTTGTGCTCTCCGAAAACGGTTTACCGGAGGAGCTGCGGCTGCCGATCGAACACGTGCAACGCGCGCTCTTCAATGTGGGTGCGGATATCGCTGCGTCGGGCGAGCAGAGGCATCGACTTTCGGCGGTCTTTATCGGGGAGCTGGAACAGTGGGGACTTTCCATGGAGTCGTCTCTACCGAAGCTTTCGCATTTTCTTCTTCCCGGAGGATCCCGCATCGCCGCGCTTCTGCATCAGGCGCGCGCCGTTTGCCGGCGCGCGGAAAGATGGGTCGTTGCGCTCTCGCAAGAAGAACGCGTGAATCCCGAAGTGCGGGTTTACTTGAACCGTTTGAGCGACTGCCTCTTTCTCGCCGCGCGCATGGCAAATCGCGAAGAAGAACGAATCGAAATTGAAGTTTAGAGAGCGGGTCCCTGCGGCAGCCCCAGCACGTTCCAGAAGTTGAGGACGATCAGCAATGTGAAAAACGCGAGGAGCGGTATGCTGATCACAATCAAAAGCGGCTTCGATACTCCTTCAGTCCGCTTCACGCTGCGGTAGAGACTTGAGCCTCCGTAGAGTGCGGCGACGAGTGCCAACGGCAGATCGGCGATATTCATCCACCACTGGGGCCAGGCAAGTCCGATTCCGTTTCGCAGGAGCAGATAGCTCACGAAGAAACTTCCGGCGAGCAGGTAGAAGAGGATGGCCGAAAGACGATGAAGAAAAGCGGACATGGCACCTATCCTACTTCTTTCCTTTCCGTTGCACCACGAGGCGTACGCGGCCTTTCCGTCTGCGGCGGGCGATCACTTTCTGGCCATCACGCTTCTGCATCCGCTTGAGGAAGCCGTGTTTGCGCATGCGCCGACGCCATCTGAGTTTTCCTTGCATAGGGGGTTTTGAAGCTGAGAAAGCCTACAGAGCGGCTTACAGGCGGTCAAGAAATATACTGGGCTCATTAACGGCGGTTTCCTGGAATTTTTGTGTTGTTTTTTTGTTTCTGCCTCACCCCCAGCCCCTCTCCCTCCCTGCCACGTTCCTTGCGGGGAGAGGGGGGTGTTTGTTGTTTATGCTTTTCTATTCCCCCTCTCTGGTTGGCGTTGGTCGGCACGGAGAGGGGGCAAGGGGGTGAGGCAGGAATCCCTTGTGCCTGATCGGTTTTTTTGTTTTGTCTATGTTTCTGTGAGTGTTTTCTTGCGAGATACGATCGCTTTTCTTTGGAACGGTTCCTCCCTAGACTTCCTGCGATGTATACCCTTGAACGCCTTTCCTCCGGACTTCCCGTGCTCACCGCCCCCAGTGACGGGGTGGAGTCGGCCACGGTCATGGTGTTTGCCGGTGCGGGGTCGCGCTACGAAGAGCAGAAGAATCGCGGCATCAGCCACTTTCTGGAGCACATGTTCTTCAAGGGCGGCGACAAGTACCTGACGACCAAGGACGTGAGCGCGGCCATCGAGGGGGTGGGAGGCGATTTCAATGCGTTCACCGGCAAGGAGTATGCCGGATACTACGTGAAGGCCGCAGCCAAGCATCTCGACCTCTCCTGTGATGTGCTCAGCGACATGCTCCTGCATGCCAGGTTTCCCTTAGAGGAGATCGAGAAGGAGCGCGGCGTCATCATGGAGGAGGAACGCATGTATCAGGACACCCCCATGTACCGAGCGGGATGGGATTTCGAGCAGCTGCTCTATGGCGACCATCCGTTGGGATGGGACACCATCGGCACCGAAGAGGTGATCCGGTCGGTTAAGACAAAGGATTTTCTGCGCCACAAAGAAGCGCTCTACACGCCCGACAATCTGGTGCTGGCGTTCGCGGGCAAGGTGGATGCGGCTCAGGCGCGCAGCCTTGCGGAGCGGTATTTCACAGCGATTGCAGGCAAGAAGCAGAACAAATTTGATGCGTTCTCCGTCTTCGGTTCCGATCATGTGTATCTGCGGACCAAGAAGACGGAACAGGCGCATCTCGTTTTGGGTATGCCGGGGGTGGGCGCGCTCGACAAAGACCATTTCGCCGTGAAACTGCTGGCCATCATCCTCGGCGGCAACATGAGCTCGCGCATGTTCCTGAATATCCGCGAGGCCAAGGGTCTGTGTTACTACATCTCGACGGAAGTGGACAGTTATCTGGATACCGGCTCCCTCTCCACGCGCGCCGGTATCGATCAGTCGCGTCTGCATGAAGCCATATCGCTCATCATCCACGAATATGACGAATGTGCGAAAGGCGGAGTGACCGACGAGGAGCTCACGCGCGCCAAAGATTACTTCACCGGCCGTGTCACGCTCTCGCTGGAGGATACCGAGGAACGTGCACACTTCTATGGCAAGCAGCAGCTCTTGTATCCCAAAGTGCGTGACCTTGGACAGTATTTCAAAGAGATCAATGCCGTCACCAAGACGCAGGTGGATGCGCTCGCCAAACGGCTCCTTACGCACAAGGCGTTGCGGCTTGTGGTCATCGGGCAGGAGGAAAACAAAGGAAAGCTGGAGCAGTTGATCGCCTGATGCCGATGTTTTTTTAATTTGAACGAATAGTTCTTGTACGCTGCATACTGCGTGCTGCATACTGCGTATTGCTTATGCAACGCACTCTCATCCTCCTTAAACCCGACGCCGTCTCGCAGAAAATCTGCGGCAAAGTCATTGCACGTTTCGAAGAAGCCGGCCTCACGATTCGCGGCATCAAGATGATCCGCCTTCAGCCGGACCTGCTGCGCGAGCACTACGCGCACATCGCCGACAAACCTTTCTATCCCGAGGTCGAGGAGTTTATGAGCTCCGTCCCCGTGATCGCCATGGTCATGGAGGGAGCGGAAGCCGTGGCCAAGGTGCGTGAGATGCTGGGCGTCACCGACAGTCGCAAAGCGGCCCCCGGAACGATCCGTGCGGAGTATGGCAAGGATCAGATGGTGAACGTGGCGCATGCCTCCGACAGCCCCGAGACCGCAGAAAAAGAGGTGCGGAGGTTTTTCGCGGAGGGGGAATTGTTCGAATATTAGAGAGCTTCTTAGCTGAGTAGCTTTTTAGGATGCCGTTGTAGCAGCGCTGAGGTTTGTGCGATTCGACTCCAGAGAAACCATAGAGAGAATCACCTATGCCAGAAAAATATTTCTTTTGCATCCTAAGAAGCTAACAAGCTACAACCTAAGAAGCTCACTGCACCGTGTCAATTTCCTTGCCGACTTTCTGCTTCAGCGGGGGCTGTACAGCCGGTTTGACGACGGGAACGCCGGGCTCCTCGTGGCTGAAGAGCCACTGCACGGCTGCATCCAGTTGCGGATCCAATTTGGATGCGGTTTCCTCCGGCGTGCGGTCCACTTCGATATCCGGATGGATGCCTTCCTTGCTCAAGTCCTTGCCGCCCGGCGTGAGCCAGCGGGCGACGGTCACGCGCAGGCTGCTGCCGCCCGGAAGATCGAAGACCTCCTGCACCGTTCCCTTGCCGAAACTGGTCTTGCCGACGATGATGCCGCGTTTGTGGTCCTGAATCGCCCCCGCAAAGATCTCGGAAGCCGAAGCGGAGCCTGCGTTGATGATCACGGCCAGCGGCAGATCCGGATCGAGCGGGCGTCCGTTCACATAGTGCGAAACCGGTTCCCCTTCGCGGCGCTGCACCGTGACGACTTTGCCCTGCTTGACGAAGAGCGATGCGAGCTCGACGGCTCCATCAAGGTACCCGCCGCCGTTGAAGCGCAGATCGATCACGATGCCGCGTACGGGCTCCTGTTCCCGCTGAAAGTCCCGCAAGGCCGTTTCGACCTCACGGATGGTTTCGTCGCCGAATTGATTCAGTGCGATGACACCGATGGAGCCGCTCTCGGTCTTCTTCACCTCGGATTCCACGCTCGGAATGGTGATGTCATCACGCTTGATTGTGAGTTCCATTGGTTCCGTCTGACTCTTGCGCAGAATTTCGAGTTTGACGGTTGATCCCTTGGGGCCGCGGATGCGCTGCACCACATTCGTGAGGGTTTCATTGCTGATGTCGTTTCCATCCACCTTGAGAATGATATCTTCCGGAAGCAGGCCGGCTTCCTGCGCCGGGGAACCCTTCAGCGGCGCCACCACGACGATGCTGCCGTCTTTCATCGTGAGCTCGGCTCCGATGCCATGCAATTTACCGCCCAGACCCTCCTTGAAGTCCGTATTTTCGTGCGGGGTCATGAAGGTGGTGTAGGGATCATCGAGTGCGCGTACGAGGCCTGCCGTGGCGCCGAAGAGCATGTTGGTGGTTTCCAGCTTTTCAGGGGCGATATAGTGCTGCTGCAGCAACCGCCACACGCCCCAGAGCAGGGCCAGGTTCACCTCCTTTTCCGGATCGTGCACCAGCGTTCCGCTCGCGGTCTTGCCCTGGTACAGGAATTCCAGCTGGCTCATGGTGTCGGCCACCTGCTGCCGGGCGTAACGCATGCCCAGTCCCCAACCGAGCGACAGGGTGATGAGGGGCAGCAGAACGACGATGCCGATGCGGAAAGCACGCTTCATGTGTGGGATCATGATACAGAACTCTGTGCAGTTTGGACATTTCAGTGAACATTCTTAATGTTCATTTCCGGAAAGGCGGCTGCAACGGGCAAATCGCAAATTCAAATCGTTCTCCTGCTCCTGTACACTGACCTTCCGTGACGCGCATTCCCGCAGCCCTCGAGCGCAGACTTCAGCAACTCTTCCCCCGCGTAAAGGAGCGGGAGCAGTTTGTGGCGGAAATTATCTCACGCGAGCTCGACAGCCCCCTTACGCTGCCACTGGAGGACCAGCCACGGTCCGTCGGGGGGACGCTGCACCTCTTCACCGACGGCGGATCGCGCGGGAACCCGGGACAGGCGGCCATCGGTTGCATTCTCGAGGATCCCGCACGCGGAGTGACGCTCAAGGAGCACATGGAACGCATCGGCATCGAGACCAATAATGTCGCGGAGTACCGGGCGCTCATTGAAGGGCTGAAGCTTGCCAAGCACTATCAGCCGAACAAGCTGATCTGTCATCTCGATTCCGAGCTCATCGTGCGGCAGCTCAACGGCCAGTATCAGGTGCGCATGGTGCACTTAAAGCCTTTCGTAGAGGAGATTCAGGCACTCGCGCGCTCCTTCCGTTCCGTCACGTTCAAACACATCCCCCGCTCCGACAATTTCCGCGCTGATGCGCTGGTGAACAGGGCGCTCGACGAGCATCCCTCTCCGAAATTTCGGGGGATAGGAAAGTAGTCTTTGGATAAGCTGAAAGTGCAGAATAGATGTTTGACTGTCTTATTGATAGATGTACAGTTCCTCCCCTTTCCTCAATTCTATGGATTCCACAGAGACTCGTTATTCCGTCGATCAAACCATCGTGGATCAATTCCACACGAATCGGTGTGGCGAAGCACCGCGAGAGCATGATCCAAATGATCATGAGAAGTTTCAAGCTGAATTGCAGCGGTCGATGCGAGAGGCCACTGAGCGAGCGTTGAGTTGCAATCAACTGGCAGATGCAACGACTCTTCCGGAAGATCTCACGACAGAGGAGAGACGGACACTCATTCATACCCTCCAAACACTCTATTTATATTTTACATTCACCAGTGCTGATCTGAAGGAACTACAGAAACTCTCCCCAACAATCACACGGGCAACCCCGAATAGTGGTTACTGCGGAACATACGATGGCCAAAGATACCCACATGTTTTTTCCTTCCACACGGATGCCCCACTCCCCAATCATAATTTTGCAATTGGCATCTTGATGTATGACAAAGGGGAGCACAGTTATGAATGTACTGATGGGAATACGCTAGTATAAGCCTGTAAAGAAAGAGGAAAGACCGATATCCCTTATGCTTTTATTTTTTGATTTCCCGATTTCCCTATTTCCTGATCCGCCGTTACCATCCGTGCATGCGACGGTTCGCCATCTTCATCAGCCTTCTCCTCGGCGCATTTTTCCCTTCCGTGGCATCCGCTGCGTCTCTGACCTATCGTTACCAGCACCACCTCTTCACCATTGCCGTCGGCAAAGAGTGGCAGGAGCCCAAAGAGGTGTGGACGTATGAGGGGCAACCGGCGAAGGTGCCTGCGATCTTCCGCGTGGACGGCGATCACGTGCCGGCGCTGCCGTCCGGTTTTGCACGTTCGGAAGTTACGACGTGGAATCATGATGCAATCCGTGCGGCTCTCAAGCAGCAGATTGCCGCGGTTTTTGACCGCCCGCCCGGATCCGTGGTCATGCGTGGCGGAACCGGATCCATCACGTTTGAAGGTGTCGGGCTGCCGGGGCGTCGCGTGGATCTGGAGCGTGCCGTCACGCTTACGGTGAGCGCCCTCGAAGCGGGGATCACGGATATCACGCTTCCGGTCATTGAAACGCAGCCGGCTATCACCGTTCAGGATCCTACACTTGCGACGCAGGGAATCCGTGAGGTCGTGAGTATCGGCGAATCGGATTTCAGCGGATCGACCGGCGCACGACGTCACAATATCCAGGTCGGGCTTGCGAAGTTCAATGGCGTTCTTGTGCCGCAGGGCGCGGCTTTCTCTTTTGACGAAACACTGGGGCCCGTCAACGCGGCCACCGGGTACCTCAAGGAGCTTGTCATCATGGGCGACAAGACGCTTCCGGATTACGGCGGGGGGCTCTGTCAGGTCGGTACGACGTTCTATCGCGGGGTCTGGGAGTACGGGTTCCCCATTCTCGCGCGCAGGAATCACAGTTTTGCCGTGCACTACTACAGCCCGCAGGGGACGGATGCCACCATCTACCCGCCGTATACGGATATCAAATTTCTCAACGATTCCCCCGGAGCGCTCCTCATTCAGACGTTCGTCGAAAACGATCACGCTTATTTCATCTACTACGGCACACGGGATGACCGGCAGAGCGAAGTGATCGGGCCGTACACATGGGGATATGCCGCTCCGCCGCCCGATAAGATCGAATATACGACCGAGATTCCCGCGGGTACGACACGCAAGGTGGGGGAGCGCGTTCCGGGCATGAAAGCCATGTGGTGGCGTCTCGTTTCACGCGGAGACACGGAAACGGAGGAGTCGGTCTACTCCGTCTACGAGGCGCGTCCGCGGTTCGATCAGATCGGGGTGGAGGCGACCTCATCATTACTGCTCCCTTCCTCCGGCAGCAGCACGTCGGCCGCGAGCGTCCCGTCTTCCCGTTCCCGCTAGGCGGCGCTGCAGGCCGCGGCGATATCTGCGGAACGCAGCGGCCGCGTGCAGTGTTCCTGCAGAAGCCGCATGGAGAGGGCTCTCAACTGGGTACAGGAAACAGCTTCGTTTACGGGTTTTCCATGCATGCTCGCCTGCACAAAAACGCGTTCCTCCGGAGACAGCGCGGCGAAGAGGTGGTGCGTTGTTTCCGGCAGGACACCGAGCAGGGCCAGCACGCGAAAGGTGAACGCGAGGAAGTCCAATGGACAGCAATGTTCCTGATGGAGCAGCTTCGACAGCGCCTCGAAAATTTCAGAGACGGGCTCTCCGTCCGAGAGCAGGGCCAGCAGGACTTCACTCATCTGCGTGCGCGCGAGGAAGTTCTGCAGATGCGCGGGGTCCGCCGAACGCACAGACATGGCGATGCCGCTGACGATGAAGTTTCCCCTTGTTTCTTTCAGCTCCACGGAGCAGTGAGTCAGCGGAAGCAGCGCAGCCAAACGGCTTTTGAGGCGCCGGGCACCGGGTACCCGTGCGGCCAGCCGCCCGGCTTCACGGGTGAGCAGGATCACGAAGCGGTCCGCCTCGCCCACGTCGTAGGAGGCGAGCACGATGCAGTCGAACGTCCGGGCGTGGGGCATGGGTCCATTCTAGCGTTTTCAGACGTGTCCGAGCGATGCCTCTTTGAAAGACGGGCGGATGCCCAGCCAGACGCCGGTCATCGCCAGAAGAGGGGCACACAGGAGTTCGAGGACGAGGGAGACGGGCAGTGCGAACGAAACAATGGGCACCGCGGCCGTGAAGAGCGGGGCCAGCGCGCCGCCACTGCTCAATGCCGGAACGAGCGTCGGAAGGATGATCAGGAATAATCCGAGCACGAGAGCGCTCATGACAATGCTGCCCCACAGCAGCAGCGTGGCTTCCCAGACGAAAGGCAGCACAAGCAGTTGTCCATCGGCCCCCATCAGCCGCTCGACAAGGACTTCTGCGGAGCGACTCAGGGCGTTTCTGCGCGTGAATTCGACCACGGTGGAGAGCAGAATTGCGCAGGCAAGCAGGAGCAGAATGGCGGCGAGGTTTCGCCCGCCGTTCGCCACACGCAAGAGCTCATGCACGCGTTCCTCCTGATGCGTGATGGTCGAAAGCAGTGTGGGGTCGATCAATTGCTGCCAGCGGGCATCCGAGAGAAATGTCGAGAACACCGGATAATCGGCGAGGGATGTGAGTGTGACACCGATGGTATCGGGAAAGGGATTATCGACCTGGAATGTTTCGAAGAACGCGGCGAGGGAGGGATCCTCCGTTTTGATGCGGGCGAGCGCCTGTTCACGGGTGATGTACACGGCCCGCTCGACGTACGGAAGTTGCTGCAGAACGGGCAGGAACTGCTGAACCTCTCCGCGGGGGGCTTCGGGTCGGAGCGAGAGCTTGATGTCGGAGTGTGACAGCAGCAGAGACTGCATCGCTGCCGCCGCCAAGAGCCCCAGCAGCAGGAACTGGAAGAGTGTGCAGATCCCCAGCAGGGAACCGAAGCTCATTCGCCATCCGCCTTCGCGCCAGAGGGCAGAGAGTGCGCGACGAAAACTTAAACGAAGGACAGTCAGATGCATGAAACGCGACGGAGGACTGGCCCGGAGTATACGGCGTTCCTTATCGTTTCTCCACTGTCCGGAGGAGTCGTTCCGCCATGAGTACGCATTCCTTGGCCCGGTCATTCTCCGGATCGATCTCCAGCGCCCGCTGAAAGAGCATCCGCGCCTTGCGCAGATTCTGCACCTGCAGGTAGGAGGAGCCCAGATCGCAAAGTGTAAGCGGATTTTCCTGATCCAGATTGAGCGCCCGTTCCAATGTGACAATACCCTGTGCCCGCTGGCCTGCGTTGAAGAGCGCCCATCCCAGACAGCGCAGGATTTCCGCGTTGTTCGGGCTTAAAGTATTGGCCACTTTGAGTTCTTTCAGGGCGAGATCCCATTTCTCCTCATGAGAACGCACGAAGCCGAGAATATAATGCCCGGTGTAACTCTTGTTCCCGATGGTGACGGCCCGTCTGGCGGCCCGTTCCGCCCGTGCGAAATGCCCCAGACTCAACTCATTGTCCGCAACTTCCTCGAGCGCGGGGACATTTTCGGGATCTTCCATGAGCAGCGCTTCCAGAATCTTCAGGGCTTCTTCGTGTTTACCCGTGAGTTTCAGCTGCTCTGCGCACTCGAGTCGTTCCAGCGTGTCGGAAGAGTGGGGTGCGTGCATAAGGGAGCTCATTGTACATGTTGAGTGCATCCGCTCAATTTTTCCCGAGTTTTTTTCATGCGTGAGAAACAGGCTCACCCACAGGCCTATTCGATCGTATTTGTTTCAGGCGAACAGCCGGCGCCTCCCTGTGATACACAAAGGAGTGATGATCCGATTCGAATTTCTATCCCCAAATGAAGTAGGAGGCGGTGCGCAGAATCGCCTGCGCTCCCACGACGATGCCCAGTGCCCAGAGCGCACCGATCATCATGTTCTTTCCGTTGGATTTACGCTTCTCATCCCCTGCGGAGATGGTGAACATGAAAGCGCCTGTCACGAAGACGGCCACCGAGGCCATAGTGATCGTGCTTTTGAGCATGTTCACGATGCTGCCGAGGATGCTCTGCCATGTACGGTCCCCGTAGGCCCAGGATGTAACAGTGAAAGACCCGAAAGCCTGTCCCTGGGCGCGTACGACCGGGATCAACCACTCGCCGATAGCCCTGAAGACGAACATCTGACCATTATAGCACAGAATGCATTCTTCTGCAGACCCATTTGCGGTACAGAAGCCGGAGTCCTACACTCGATTCTCTTATGGTTCCTGAGTTTGAGCTCCGGTCGCTTTCAAATGGACGGGCGGCCTCACGGCCTTCGGCGCGCCGTTTGCCCTCCGCTTCTGGCGGGGGATTCCTCGGTGCACCCCTGCGTTTTTTCCGCGGTCTTCTCCGTATTTTTCTTCCGCCTTCCGGAACGCATAAACGCTTCAGGCGGTTCGTTCTGCGTGCCGGCTTGTTTTTTGTTATCGCGGGTGTGCTCTACCTGACGTATCTCTGGTTCACGCTTCCCGACATCAGCGATCCCAAGAGCCTCTTCGCCCCGCAGAGCACGGTCATCACCGACCGCAACGGTATCGAGCTCTATCGGCTTTTCAACGAGCAGGATCGCACGTTCGTTCCCGGAGCGCAGATTCCCGATTCCATGAAGAACGCGATCATTGCGATCGAGGATCAGCGTTTCTATGACCGCGGGTGTCTGGATGTTCGCGCCATGGTCCGCGTCGTCGTCCAACTGGGTCAGGCGGGAGGCGGCTCCACACTCACGAGGCAGCTCGCACGCAACGCGCTCGATCTCAAACAGGAGAATATCGTCAGCCGTAAATTCAAAGAGGTGATTCTGGGCTGCCAGATGGAGTCCAAGTTCAGCAAGAACCAACTGCTGGAGCTCTATCTGAACTGGATCCCGTTCGGACAGAACGCGTATGGCATCGAGCAGGCCAGCCGCACCTATTTCGCACGTTCCGCTTCGGGGCTGACACTGGCACAGTCCGCCGTTCTGGCCGCCCTCCCGCAACGGCCTTCCTATTTCAATCCGTACGGATCCCATGTGCATACGAAAGTCAGCGGCGAGATCGTGCGCAAGATCCTGGATGGCACCATCACATCCGCTGCCGCTATCCCCGACGAGGATGTGACGATCGGGTTACTGGGTGCGCATATCGGCACGGGGGCGACGACCATCTACATAGGCGGTCGTGCGGATGCCGTTCTCAAGCGCATGCAGGAGCTCTCGATGATCACGGAGCAGCAGCAACTGCAGGCGCTGGATGATCTGGAAACGCTCACGTTCCAACCCATGCGCGATACCATCCGTGCCCCGCACTTCGTTCTCTGGGTGCGTGACCAGGTCGAGCAGCTGCTGGGTGGGCAATCGGAGAAGGGCATCTTGGAGCGTGGCGGTCTCAAGGTGACTACGACGCTCGACTGGAGATTGCAGGAAATCGCCGAGAAGATCGTCGCGAATCATCGTGAAGACATTCTCAACCGTTTCGGCGCGCATAACATCGCTCTCGTCGCTCTCGATCCCCAAACGCGTGACGTGCTGGCGTATGTCGGCAATACCGATTACAGCGACGAGAAGGACGGCGGCAAGATCGACATGGTGCAGGCTCCCCGCCAGCCCGGCTCGAGTTTCAAGCCGATCGTGTATGCCGCCGCATTCCAGCAGGGATACACGCCCGCGACGATCCTCTACGACGTGACGACCAAGATCGGTGATGACCAGCCGCAGGATTTTGACGGCAAAGAAATGGGGCTTCTGACGATCCGTCAGGCGCTGGGTGCATCGCGCAACATCCCCGCCGCAAAGGCGTTCTTTCTCGCGGGAGGGGAGCAGCCGATCCTGGAGCTCGCGCGTGATCTCGGAGCGCCGGCGCCGCTGCAGCGGCGCAATGCCCTCGCTGCACCCTCCGGGTCCGGGAGTTTCGAGTACGGATGGCCGCTTGCACTCGGTGCCGCCGAGACGCCGCTTATGGAGATGGCGGAGGCGTACGCGTCGATCGGTGATGGAGGAATGTACAAACCTGTTGTGAGTATTCTCAAGGTGGAAGACCGGAAGGGGGCACTGCTCTATGCGCCCGAACGCGGCAAGGACGAACGACAGGTGCTCGATCCGCGCATTGCATATCAAATCACGTCGATTCTGAGCGATGTTTCGGTTCGTCCGTCGGATTACTGGAAGACGCAGCTCTCCGTTGCCGGTTACGCGTCTGCAGCCAAGACGGGTACGAGCAATAAATGTCTGGAGTGGCAGGACAAAAATACGTGCAAGCTCCGCAAGCCGGATAACGCATGGGTGCTCGGGTATACCCCGGGTCTGGTGGCGGGCGTGTGGTCCGGAAATGCCAACAGCTCGGCCATGTACGAGAACGGGGGCGGGCTCAACACGTCGAGCCCCGTCTGGAAAGAATTCATGGACCGCGCACACCGTATTCTTGTCCCTGCGCAGAAAGAATTCATGCCGCCTCCGGGCATCATTCAGCCACAGATTTCCATGCTTTCGGGCGAGCTCCCCACGGCCTGCACGCCCATTCAGTTCAGACGCGCGGATGTCTTTCTCGAGGAACGTCCGCCTCTCCTGCAGGATCCCGCCTGCGCACAACTGGTGGTGGATAAGGTCACGCATCTTCTTGCTTCGGATGCCTGTCCGCAGGAGGCGCAGGAGTCCGGCAGTTTCCTTGTTGCCAAGAGCATTCTCGCAGACCGCTGGCCGACGTGGGAGGAGGGCGTTCAGACGTGGGTGCGGCAGCAGATGGATCTGTGGTATGCCACGCCGGATCATTCAGGTTCCATTCTGCCGCTGCCCGTCGCGCCCACCGCGAAATGTGATCCTTCCCTCACGCCCGGACGGCTGGACCAGCCGACACTCACCATCCTCTCGCCTGACCAGAACGGGTCCGTGACGTATCCCGCTTTCCGTCCCCGCCTGAGCTACCGCGTCGGATCGCCCGTCCGCGAGATCCGCTTCGCCATCGACGGTAAACGCGTGGCCGTGCGGACAGCGGCGCCATTCGATGAGCCTCTGCGCGTTCCGCGATCGATCAATGAGGACGGTCTGCACCGGTTTGAAGTCACGCTCATTGATGAGTATTACAACACTGTCACCAGCACCGTCTCTTTCCGCTTCGGTGAGGGAGGAACGGGTATTTCCATTACCTTCTCGGAACCCGGCGGAGACACATCAATCGCATTGGGTGAGTCGCTTTCCATGCGTGCGGATGTACGGGATCAGGACGGCGCGCTCAAGTACGTGCAGTTTTATCTCGATGATCTGCTGCTCACCACCAAACCCAAGGAACCCTTTGCACTCACCTACGGAGTGACAGTCAGCCCGGGCACGTATCGTCTGCGTGCCGTGGCAACGGACCTCACCGGCAAAACCACGGAAGACTCCCTCTCCCTTACGGTCACGGCGAAGCAGTGATGCAGCCGGATATCTCTCCTGTTCGCCCAGGACGCGTCGCTTTGTCGAATATGGCTAAAACTGCTATAATTATTGGATTTTCTCAAACAAACACATACTGCATTTTCTTTTCCGGCGCGGCAGAACCAAATATCACCTTTATCAGGGGTGGAATGTGCTGGTCATTCTCATATTCGCATTCGCGTTCGTCGTTCTGTTTTCCACGATCGTTCCGTACAACATGGATGAATTCATCCATTACGACACCATTCTCTGTTACCTCTATCCCGGTAACAACCTCCACGGAACCTGTGATCCATTTAAGCTCAATTTTCTCAATACCGGGTTCATCCTTCCGCTTCGGGCTTATCACTACTCAGGCAGTTTTCCGTCGGTTTACTTTCTCCCCATCATCCTGTTGTGGAGCAGTCCGCTCGCTGCACGCAGTCTGGGGATGGTTTTTATGCTTCTCGGAGGATTGATCGCCGCACGCATGTTCAGATTCAAACCTTTGCATGTATTTCTTGGACTTGGGGCTCTTTTTCCCTATCTCTTTCAGCACTTGGTAGATACGGGCCCTATTGGCTTCCACATTCTCAGTGTTTTTCTCATTTATGCCCTTTTGGATCGCTGGTGTTCCACCCTGAAGACTCGCTACATCTGCGCCATCACACTGCTCCTCTTCTGCGGGATTTGGACGAAGTTTGCGTATTTTTGGTACGTACCAGGGTTCGCCGTTTTTCTGCTCATTCACTCCATTCGTCACCGTCGTTTTCTCTTCACAGGAAGACATTTGGCTCTCTTTCTCGGGCAGTCCGCAAGTGCCCTTCTTGTTCTTCTCATTCTTGTCGGGTCACTGCTGTTGTCGACGGCGCCGGATAATCCTGCATTCAAACCTTTCCTCGATACCATCATTCATAGCGACGCCCTTTCGTTTTCGGAACTTCTCCACGGCGTATGGTGGCATTCGCCAGTCGTGACCGCGCTCATCCATCCCCTGGAAGCCACTCAGAGAGTGTTTGAGGTTATTCCTGCAAATGTTCCTTCTCTTCTGTATTCGGTTGTCATTTACCTTTCGGTTCCTTTGATCCTGTTTATCCTGTTACTGACTGAAAGAAAATTCATCGACCGAAAACATCTTCTCGTACCAGCGGCACTCATGGTCGCCTTCTTTCTTACAGTCGTCATGATTGCACGAACGAAAGGGGCAGGAGCCATGCATCATGCAATTCTGAGTTATCCTTTTCTTATTTTGGCTACGCTCGCAACCATTCGATGCCTTCTCGATGCTGTTGCGCATTCTTCCCGTACATGGTTGCGCTGGATTCTCATCGTATGGCTTGCAGCGTACGTTATCGTCAATTTGATATTCTGCATCAAATTCCCCACTCAACCCTATCGTTTCCATGACGATCCCGAAAAATTCCTCGTTCACACGATGATCAATACCGGCTCAATCCCCGATCGCACCATGGTTCTTGTAGTGGATTGGGGCATGTTCTACTACTCAGGCCTCTTCGGCTCATCGAAGAAGAGCGTCCTCTTTGAGTGGGGGCTCAAAGACGAGGCGCGAATCAGGGCACTGCAGGACTTGGCCCATCGGAACGGAAGAAAAATTGTCGTTCTCTACACCTCCAGAGAAACGGCATCAAATCTGCCACTCATCCAGCAGGTCGTCCCTCTCGAGCGCTGTGCCGCAACTCCGCTCAATGCCGCTTGGGTGCTACTTTTCGAGCCAGATGCAGAGCTCAATGAAATTTGCAATGCATACACATTGATGCAGCACGCGCCTGTTGCTCAACAGCTCCTTCTTCGGGCGTCACTCACGCAGTGAAAGACAGTTATGTTTTGTACCACAGCCGGATCAGAACTTTGCAGCGACCTCATCCGCGATTTCCGCATTCGTGTGCACTTCAGAAACATCTTCATCCTCCTCGATTGCCCCGATGAGGTTCATTAAATTCTGCGCGGTGGCGAGGTCCGTCACCGCCACTTTCTGCGTGGGCACGAATTTGAGGCCGGACAGAGGCACTTCGCAGCCGGCAGCCTTCAAGATGTCCCGTACTTTCGGCCATTGCAGAGCGCTCGTGACCACTTCGACCGTGTCGGCGGACCACTCGATATCCTCGGCTCCCGCATCGATGAGCCGGAGCTCCAGATCCTCGGAGCTTCGCAGGCCAGATTTTTTGCCGATGACCACCCCTTTCTGCTGGAACATCCAGAGTACCGATCCGGACTCCGTCCACCGCCCACCGCGCCGCTCCAGAATCGACCGCACGGAACCCAGTGTCCTGTTCTTGTTATCGGTGAGACACTCGATTACCATGGCGACATTGCCGGGACCGTAGGCGGCGTACATTTCTACGGCCATCTGTTCCCCCTTGAGTTCGCCCGATCCCTTCTTGATCGCGCGATCAATGTTCGCGTTCGGCACGCCGTCGGCTTTGGCATTGTCAATCGCCGTTCGGAGTGACGGATTCATGACCGGATCCGGTCCGCCGCGCGCCGCCATTTCGACCAGACGCGCATGACGCGTGTAGATCTTGCCGCGTTTTTGATCCTGTGCAGTCTTGCGCACCTTGATGTTGGCCCATTTGGAGTGTCCAGACATAGAAGAGTTTGGAAGTTTACCTGTTTAAAAGTTTACCAGTTTGTGGCACATATTTCTTTGTACGCTTCTTTTCTTGTGCCACTCCGGGGGAACGCAAATACGCTTCCAAGTTCGCAAGCATTTTGCTGATACAGATCGCATGATCGGCAATATCTCGGAATTCTTCTGCAGTGACATAGTCCTCATCAAGAGCATCGTACATGTGTGCCCTTGTTTCTCCGGCGGACCGTTTTGCAATACCCAGGAAGGCCGCGAATTCCAAAACATTCGATGCTTCGAATCCCTCTGCGATATTTGCCCCAATCGAACGGACAGACCGGGTAATTTGATCGATGAATGCAAAATCCTTCCTCACGTGATCTCGACGACAGATGGCGCGGATTTTCTTCGTCAGGGCACGTGCTTCTTTCCAAGCCTCGATCTCCTCGAACGAATGGAATGTTGTCATCTGCACCAGTAAACCATCAAACTGCCAAACCGGTAAACTTATTTCCGGTAGGAAACCATGCCCATGAAGCGCGCTCTCTCAATCGCGTTTTTGAGCATCTTCTGGTGCTTGAGGCACAGCCCCGTGTAGTAACGCTTCATGATGTTGCCGAAGTAATCGAGGAATGGCTTGATCGTCGGGTAATCCTTGTAGTCCAAGTACTTTGTCTCTTTCAGACAGAAAGGGCATTTCTTCAGGCGCGGGTCGGAGCGCTGTTGCTGTTGCTGCTTGCGATGGTCCATTTGAAGCGAGGGTTAGGAATAGGGGGTAGGGCGTAGGATCAGAGGCCGAGGGTATCGTCAGAGATCAGTTCGTCCAGTTTCTTCGACAAGTCGGCTTCTTCGAGTGTGGACGTGACTTCCTTCTTTTTCGCCTCCTTCTTTACCTCTGTGCGCTTGGCATCGCGCTTGGCCTTCTCCACCACCTTGCGTTGCAGCTTCGTCTCCTCCTCTTTGCGCTTCGTCTCCACGGCCGTCACCTTGTCTTTCTGCCACTGTTCGAAGGCCTGCGAGTACTTCACCATTTCATAGCCTTTGGGAGGTTTGACCATGAGATGTCGCAGGACATTCGGGAGGATCCTGAGTTGCCGGTCCACCTCTTTCATCTTGGCCGGATCCATTTCGTAGTAAAGGACGATAAAATTGCCTTCGGTGTGTTTCTTGATGGGATAGGCAAGACCGCGCCTGCCCCACGCATCTTTGGCGATTTGTTTGCCTTCCGCTTCTGCAAAAATCTCGTCGATCCCCTTCAAAAGGATCTGCTCTTCTTTCTGCGAGAGATTGCTCGGGTAGAGGACACAGAATTCGTAGATGACCGTGTCTTCCGATGTGGGTACGAGGGATGTCATACGACTTGTGGGTAAAACCGATTTCGCAGTGGAAGGAAATCGCCCTTCGGCTCGTCCCGCATGTGCGGGACTCGCTCAGGGTGATTCCCGTTCCATGGGAATCAGAAATCGCGGGGAAACTGTAGGGCTCCCGAGAAGGGTAGGTCAAGCGGGTTCTTCGTTAAATAGGATGCCCTTCGACTTGTCGCTTCACTCCTCGCTCAGGGCATTCTGCTCAAGGAATGAATGGTCGTAGGCGCGGAGCGCCGGGGACCATGAGCGAAGCCGAACAAAGTGAGGCTGAGTCGAATGGAGCCGCCCACGAGGATTTCCATCTTCGCTCTGCGGAGCTTCGGCGGACAGGGAACTCTTCGGCCCCCTCCTTACCACGGATATGCCGCTGCGCGGGGCTTGGCACTGAGCTAGGGCGGCTTGGGAAGCACAATGGAGCCGCCCACGAGGATTGAACTCGTGACCCCCTCCTTACCATGGAGGTGCTCTACCACTGAGCTAGGGCGGCTTGAAGCGGTGAGAGTGTATAAGGTTCTTCGATGCGGCGACAAGGCAGGTTACTGCGAATCCTCTTCGAGAAGCTCCGCCCACGTCAGCGGCGGTTCGTCCCGATGTTTTCTGGTCGCATTGCGCAGTGCAAGGAGCGGCAGGAACGCGCACTGCAGGCGGCGGGTGGTGAGGGGCACACCGAGGAGCGCGCGCATGTCTTTCGGTGAGAATGCCGCGGCATCCTTCACGCTCATGCCTGAAATTTTTTCCAGAAGCATCGAAATTCCTGCCTGACTTAAAACACACCCTCCGCCGTTCCAGCCTGCCGCAGAGATGGTTCCATTTTTGATCGTAAGTTCAAGTGTGACCGCATCGCCGCATGCCGGGTTCTGTTCGGCATGGGTGACCGTCGGTTTTGTGACGGGTGTCTTGCAGCGCGGGTGGCGGTGATGCTCGAGGATATTTTCGGCGTAGAGATCCATTGTAGAGTTAGGGTTAGGGCGTAGGGCGTAGGGTCATGTTGCGAGCACTTTTATGGCTCGCGTGACGGCGAGGCCGAGGGCGCGGATTTCCTCCTCCGTGTTGTAGAGGCCGATGGAGAGCCGGGTGGAAGCTGTAATACCCAACCGCTCATGAAGTGTTTGTGTGCAGTGATGGCCCGCGCGAAGGCAGAATTCTTCCTGCCCGAGCAGATCGGTAAGGTCGTGCGGGTGTATTCCTTCCAACACGAAACTCACGCACCCCGAAACACCGGCCGGATCCTTGTGGCCGAGGATGTGCAGCCCCGGAATACTCTTCAGTGTTTCGTAAGCGGTTTCCATCAGTTTCGCTTCATATGTTTCGATGTCCTTCCATCCGATCGACCCCAACCATTCCAGTGCGGCTTTGAGCCCGATTGCCTCCGTGATCGGCGGCGTGCCGGCCTCGAATTTCTGCGGGGCGTCCGCAGGAGTAAATCCATCCCGATGCACTTCGCGGATCATCATGCCTCCGCCGAGGAAGGGCGGCATGGCACGGAGCAGACTCCGCTTGGCATAGAGCACGCCGATGCCGGTGGGCCCATAGGGCTTGTGTCCGGAGAACGCGAGGAAGTCACAGTCCAGTTCCCGTACGGAGATCGGATGATGGCCGACGAGTTGGGCCGCGTCGACGGCAACGAGTGCTCCGGATTGATGAGCGGCGGCAATCATATCTTTCACCGGAGGCCGCACGCCGAGCACGTTGCTGAGCCCTGTCACGCTCACAAGTTTTACGTTTCCTTTCTTCAGTGCGCGCGTCAGTTCATCTTGTTTCAGCCTGCCCTCGTCGTCGATGTCGATCCAGACCATCTCGATTCCCTTTTCCTCTTTCAGCTGCAGCCACGGGACAATATTACTGTGGTGCTCGAGCAGCGTAAGCGCCACGGCATCGCCTTTCTTCAGCGTGGCGTGTCCCCAGCTCTTCGCAAGCAGGTTCAGGGATTCCGTTGTGCTCTTGGTGAAGATGATCTCATCGCGGTGCTCCGCCCCGATGAATGCGCGGACAGTCTCGCGTGCCTGTTCGTACGCATCCGTGGCTCCTTCCGAGAGGGGATAGAGTCCGCGGTGGACGCTGGCATATTCCCGTCGCGCAAATGCATCCATCGTCTGCAGAACGGATTCCGGTTTCTGCGCGGAGGCGGCACTGTCCAGATAGGTCAGGCGTTCCCGCGCTTGCAGGCAAGGGAACTGCCGTCGGATGGCCGCGGAATCCAGTGCCATGCAGAAGGGCAGCATAGCAGCCGGCAGGAAGAATCCGGAGCTTTCGCTGCCTTTCGGGTTCCTTTCTGGTAGGCTCGGTCTCTGTATGCAGAAGCGCACGATTCAGATTCTCTCCGTTGTACTGTTGCTCGGCCTCATGCTCTGGGGCGGTTACAGCACATTCGTCTATCTTGGGGTCCCCGTACACGGTGCCGTGCTCCTGGACAATGCGGCCAAGGATGTTCTCCGCCAACAGGATTGCACGAACGCGCCGTTTTTCTGCGGGGTTCAGAGCCTTCTTTCCACTGTGTTCTTCACCATCGGACGTGCGGGCAATTTCTTCGGGTATGCCATTGCCTGTGTTGTCCTTCTCTTTCTCGGTTGGGGAGTGCTCTCCCTGAAGACGGGAACCTGGCGCACCTTTCGTGCGAAGGGCAGGCCGGTGCATCTTCTTCTCGGTTTCCTTGTCCTTGTCTGGCTCCTCTTTACCACACTGAGCCAGTCGCTGTCGGGAGGGGTGTCGTTCAGGCAGATCGCCGAACCAAGTCCTCTGGTCTATACCGATGTGTCCCCTTCGGTGTTGCAGGCACTCAAGGATAATTTCAACGAGCTCGATCAGCGCGGATGTCTGCAACAAATCGGCACATACGACAACGGGGCCAAGGCGTATGAGATCACGCTGCGTTGCATGCAGCAATCCTTCATCACACGCGTGCTGCCTGTCTTCTTTTTCGTGGTGGCTCTCTTCTTCGAATTCCTCGTGCTGGGAAAAATGTTTCTGCGACTGTTCAGGTTTCCGGCTCTTTCACTTCTCACCGATGTCACTGTGAGTGCGGGCGTGGGTGCCTGCGCGTGGATAGCGATCCTCTGGTTTCTGGCGGTCGTGGGTCTCATCGTTTCACCCGCGGTATGGGCTCTCGTTCTGATGGTGCCTGCGCTTGCCTACAAGGATTCCCTCTACTGGTTGCGGACGTTTATCCGGCCACACGGTGAGCGCGATGTGGCTTGGGTGAGTCTGGAAATGGTGCTGATGTGGCTTCTCTTGAGCTATCTGGCTCTCAATTTTCTGACGATCATCCGTCCGTTCCCCATCGGATGGGATGATCTGGGGAGCTACTTAAACCGGCCGCGACTCATGGTGAGCTACGGACACTTCATTTTTTCGATGGCGCCTTTTCAGTGGGAGTATCTGACATCGTTCGGATTCGCGCTCTTCGGGTACGACAGCGTTTTCGGCGCGACCACGTCGATGGCGGTGAACTGGACCGCCGGAGTACTGGCGATTCTGGCGGTTGCCAGTTTTGCGCGGCACTTTCTGGGGCAACGCGCCGGTCTTCTTTCCGCCCTGCTGTTCTACACCCTGCCGCTCATCGGTCATTTCTCCTTCGCGGACATGAAGATCGATAATGCGATCTTCGCAATGGGGGCACTGACCATGTTCGCTGCGTTTTTCGCACTCTTTCCCCGTGGAGAGGAAGAAACAGTGTCCTTCGGCATGCAGTGGCGGTGGTTTGTCCTCTCCGGTCTGTTCGCCGGTTTCGCATTTTCAATGAAACCGACCGCGGTCATGGTGTTGATGGCCACCTTTGCGGTCCTGCTTGGTGTTTCGCTGCACTGGGTTGGTTTCTTCGGGGCCGTCAGCCTCGCGATTGCCGCATTCATTGCCCAACATGCGTTGGATGTTCCGGGAATCGTTCAGCGTATATCCGGCGTTGTCCTGACCTCGTCCGCCGTTCCTCTCACTATTTTTATCGTTCTGGGATGCGCGTTACTTCTGGTTGCCGCTCTGCTACGGCCGGCGCGCCTGAAGACAGCCGCCCTTTCGGTACTCCTCTTCGTCGCGCTTGTTGCCGCAGCCATTTTTCCGTGGGTGTATCACAACAACTTCCTGCGCGGACGCATCATTCCGACCAACCTTGAACTGGGCGTTCCTAATTCCAGCAGTCCGGATTTCGATATCGACGGTTCGGGGAGCGGAGGCGGAGGTCGTGACTACAGACTGCTGCCCAAGGAATTGCAAGTGGACAAGAGTCTGCCCGCCTGCAAATCAACCGGAAGCACCGAAGAATTGGGACGCTACTGGGGCTATCGCATCGGGCTCGGTCACTATCTTTTCCTCCCATGGAGATCGGTGCTGAATCTGGATTCCGCCGGATATTACGTCACAACGTCGCCCATTCTCTTTCTGTTCCCGCTTCTTCTGTTGCTTCCTTTCTTCTGGATGCGGCGTGGCCGGTGGCTCCGGTGGCTGTGGGCTGCGACTGCTTTTCTGATTGTTCAATGGGTGTTCCTTGCCAACGGCGTGCCGTGGTACGGCATCGGCATGTTCCTCGGGCTCACGGTTTGCATCGAGGCTCTGTATACTTATGCTCCCGATATCTTTAGCCGTACCATCGCAGGGATCCTGATTGTGATTGCGCTCTTCTGCTCTTTCGGTCAGCGGCTGTGGCAGTTCGAGGTGCAGCGCAACATGTTGGAGTACGCATTCGGAAAAATATCCGCCGAGGCGCTGCAGGAGCGCACAGTTTCGCACTACGACGATATAGCGGCTGCCGTCATCAGCCGCAAACAGACGATGCCCGATCGACCGTACCTCTATCGCATCGGCACATTCATTCCTTATTTCATTCCGAGGAATCTGGAGATCATCGGCATTTCGGATCATCAGCTCGATTTTTTCAATTGTATTTTCTCCGAGCGCAATCCGGAACTGACACTCAAACGTCTGCAGGTGCTCGGTTTTAACAGCATCGTCTTCGATACGAATACCGCGACCATCGAGAAAGATGCCAACGGCTCGTTGCACCAGAAGGTCAATGCCTTTCTCGAGTTCGTCAATGCCCGGTCCCTCGGCATCGTTCCTCAGGTCAATGACCCCGACGGCGGCATTGCATTCGTTCTGCTCCCCTGAACATGCGGATCATTGCGGTCATTCCGGCCTACAACGAAGCAAACCGCATTGCCGGTGTCGTCGAACACACCCGTAAGTTCGTTGACATTGTGGTGGTGGCGGATGACGGTTCCACAGATGCAACGGCGAGCAGTGCCCGTCAGGCAGGAGCAACCGTCGTTTCACATTCACAGAATTGCGGCGCGGGGGCGGCGACGATGACCGGCATCGAGGCGGCGCGTGCGCTCCATGCGGATGCGATCGTCACGCTCGATGCGGATGAGCAGCATGATCCGCGCGATATCCCGTCCCTTTTGCAGCCGATTCTGGCCGGCCGTGCCGACGTCATCTTCGCCAACCGGTTCGGCCAGAAGAACCGCATCCCTTTGATCCGCCGCTTCTTCAATGCCATCGGGAATCTGGTGACGTTTGCAACAACCGGACGCTGGGTCAACGACAGTCAGTGCGGTTTCAAGATATTCGGGCCGCGGGCGGTTCGCGAGGTCTCGATCCGCATGAGCGGGTATGAGTTCTGTACGGAACTCGTTCGTGAATCGGTACAGCACAAATGGCGCATCGAGGAGCTGCCGATCAAAGTCCTCTACTCGCAGTACACGTTGGCCAAAGGACAGTCGTTCGCCAACGGGATCAGAACGGCGCTGCGAATTCTCCTGCGTTCGTTTCTGCGCTAAACTTCTCTCCCGATGCAGATCACACCTTATCAGGTCATCGCGCCCGTCATCTCCCTCGTCGCCATCGTGTATGCGTGGGGGCTGGTCTTTCGTCAGAAGAAGACGATCTGGGAGGGGGCGCTGTGGACGGGTTTCTGGCTGGCGATCGCCGTCATTGCGATCTTTCCGTACGTACTCGATTTCCTGACGTTCGCCACGGGGTTTAAAGACCGCCAGAACGCGCTCCTCATTACCTTTCTCGGCATTCTCTCGTTCATCATCTTCGGGCTCATTGTCCGTATCGAGGAATTGGAGCAGCGGCAGACGAGACTGACACGTTCCATGGCGCTGCGGGACGCCGGGCTGGATAAAGGGAAGGAGAACGACGAAGGAATCGTCGGGAAAAACACCTCCAATTGATGCATTCGAGGCTTGGGTCTTCCCCTGTTGTGTTGCATACTTTCACGGTGCGAACCATTCTTCTCCTTTCACCGTATTGGAAAGAAGAGCACCGCTGGATGGTGAGGACTTTCATGGAAGGCAAACCTAGCGGTTTTCCTTCCACCCTTCGACAAGCTCAGGGTGCCCTGAGCGATAGCCGAATGGGCATGGACCATCCTTTCCCTTTGATGGAGTGGCTCCAGTCAGGTAAAGCCCGACTTCGCCACGGTTTTTTCTCCTTTCTATGAAGACCATTCTTCTCCTTTCACCGTATTGGAAAGAAGAGCACCGCTGGATGGTGAGTACGGTGAAGCTGGCGGAACTGTGGCAGCGGTTGGGGTATCGGGTTGTCGTAGCCTGTATGGGACCTTCAGACGGAGTCGAGGCAATCAGTCCGACGCTCACGATTTATCGAAGGAAGGATTTCTTTCTGCCCGATCCGTGGAACTACGGGATCGCGTTCGGATTCTTCTCTCTGGTCCGGCGGATCATCCGTGACGAGAAGCCAGACACCATTGTCATCAACAAGCTTCTCTTCTGGACGTCGCTCTCGGCGATTCCCCTCGCGTTTTCCGGCAGGCGTCCGATCGTCCTCACCGATACGTTCGTCGGGATCACATGGTGGCCGCGGGGGCTCCTTCCCCGCATCGGGGCGGCAATCTATGCGTGGACACTCGGCTGGCTCATCCTGCTCTGCGCCAGGCGCGTCGTCCTCTTCCATCCGCAGCCGGAGTCACTGCTGAAGCGACTCCGCATCGCGCACAAGACACAGGTGATTCCGACGGGGATCGATTCGTCCGCCTTCGGCGGACGAGTAGTACGCAGTACGCAGTACGCAGTACGCGATGTTGTGACGCTGACGTACGTTGGCCGTTTGGAGTCCGTAAAGGGAGTGGAGGACTTTCTCGCGGCGGCGGTTTCGGTTCTTCGGGATTTTCCCGAAACGAAGGTGCAGGTGGTCGGCTGGTTCAAGCCGGATCATCCGCTCGTCGCGCAGTATCAGGATCGTGTGATGTTTACGGGGCTCCGGCACGATATTGCGGAGATTCTGAAATCCACGGATATTTTCGTGCTGCCCAGCTACAGCGAGGGACTCAGCAATGCCCTGCAGGAGGCGATGGCGAGCGGATGTGCGTGCATCGCGAGCGACACAGGCGGTAACCGGTATCTCATCCGGAACGGGATTTCGGGTCTTCTTTTCCCGGCAGGGGATCGCGAGGCGCTCAAGTCGCATCTGCGCAGACTGTTCGAAGATCCTGCGAAGCGCTGCTCGCTCGGGCTTGCGGCACGGAAGCGGATTGAAGAGGTATTCGATTGGAAGAAAGTGGGGGAGGAGTATCGAAGACTATTTGAGGAATCATGAGGGATCATTTCCTCGTTTGAGTATGCGTGAAGATGTTTTTTCGTGGGGGCTAGGGCACCTTGTTCGGTTCCCTAAGCCCCCACACCCCTTTACCCTCCTAACGATGAAATATATAGGCCACCGGCTCTGCCGGTGAGACACCCCTAGGTTTTACCGTTCCGGCGT
>JAQUKV010000013.1 GCA_028718905.1 Candidatus Peribacteraceae bacterium
ACCCCTTCTCACCTTCGGAAAGCCCTGATACAGTACAGGTGCTTCCGCAGTGGCCCGGTAGCTCAGTTGGTAGAGCACTCGCCTGAAGAGCGAGGTGTCACCAGTTCGATCCTGGTCTGGGCCACCACGTATGTCATATTGGGTTTATATTTTGCGCAGCGAATCAGATCAGTCGTTCTACACAGGAATGACCGCTCATCTTGCAAGGAGGCTGCGGGAGCATCAGGCGGGCATCATGAAGTATTCGTCTGGGCATTGTCCATGGAAGTTGGTTCACGCAGAAGAATGTCCCAACCGGGCAGTTGCTCGAGAGCGGGAGAAGTATTGGAAAAGCGGCTCGGGCAGGGAGGCGAGGAGTGCTTTCCTTGCATGAGTGTCACCAGTTCCCTGCCTGCCGGCAGGCAGGGATCCTGGTCTGGGCCACCAGCCTTCGCTCTTCTCTGCGAGAAGAGCTTCGCGTGGTGCGCCGTCTCCATTATGAATTAAACGAAGTGTGCCCCGTGTAGCTTTGTTAACAAAGAGAAGTGGGCATCCTTATGCGCACTGCTAGAGCAGATACTCGATTCGTTCGGATTGTTCGCTGCAGATGGCCGCACCCGACTTACCTTTGATTATGTTTGGCTCGAAATCCCTTCTCATCATCTTTCAGAAAACAGAGGGGCACTGCCACTTCTGTGGGGACCCACTGCGCTTACATAAATACGGGTGCAAGGACATCAACGATCTCGGAGGGGCATGGGAGGCAGACCACGTGATTCAACGCGGCAAAGGTGGCAAGAAAGAGGCGGAGAACTGTCTTCCTGCGTGCGTACGATGTAATCGGCTTCGATGGCATCGAAAGGGAAACAACCTTCGTGAACTCCTGTTGCTTGGCCTCATTGCGAAAGATGAAATCAAGAAATCATCGGCGGTCGGCAACACGCTGAAAGCGATGCGGGCAAAGCGGCTCATGAATAACAAGAAACGACGCAGAAAATAATCTCTTCTGAAGCACGGAGGATGCCATCGCGGCAAGGGAGTGTGTTCCTCCCTCCGGGGAATGTCAATTCTGGCTCACTCCGACACCTCGGGACAAACACTACGCCAGCCGTCGAACGACGCAGGTGTTCTGAAAAAGCGGCTTTCAGCCCGCGCACGTAATCCCGAGCCACTTCTCCAGCCGCCTGAGGACGGCAACGCGACGTGGGGACTTCGGAGGAATCCACCGGTTCACGCGGGCACAGATGCGTTCAGTGCGGGATGGGGGGTGCGCAGAGGCGGCAGACGAGGAGAATGCGCCCTCGGAGGGAGCGGACGAGGAGTTGCTCTGTGGAGTGTGGAGGAGACGATACGGATCGGAAGAGGATGATGAGGAACTGGAAGCGACGGATGAAACGGAGGAGCTCTGCGCAGCACCCCCTGCGCGTGCGGCAGCCTGCCGTTTAAGTTCCTCCACGTACTCCTGCCACCACTCTTCGCGGGCCCGGTTGGCGGCGGCAGCGCCATGGGGAGAAGCTGCAACCGCCAACGCCTGCTGCGAACCGACAGCGAGCCCATGATCTAATTCATCCATGTTTGCATAGTCGAATTTGATCCATGAAGCTGACCGCGCAATCGATGATATGCGGAATTCATCAATGTTCACGTCACCTGGGTATGCTGCCGCTCCGACACCCAATCGTGTTGTTGTCTCCGTTGGCTTGGTAGGCTCTCCGACGGCGTCAGCCGTAGTTTGCAGACCACCGTCTTTGTACAAGCTGAACGTTGTTGAAGCCTCGTCCCAGACAGCAGTGTAGTAATGCCAGTCAGATTGTGTTATCGAAGCGTCGAGGAGTCTGTTGTTATAGGTTGCTGTGCTTGCGTCGTAATAAGTAACGTATAGGCCATTGGTTCCGCTGTTGTTCCAATGATATCCCCAAAGACGATCGCTACCCGCTCCGCGATAGACACTAAAGATTCCTTCAGCAGTTGGTGACACAATGGCGCAGTTCGACCACCAGGAAACGGTGATACCCTGGCTGGAGTACTGTGACGCGATCGTGATATTGTCATCGACTCCATCGAAATCCTGACCGTTATAGATCGTCCCCGCTGTTTCGACGTTGCCATTCTGCGTCCCGTTGTGGGCATTGGAGGTAGAATCCAGATGCGCTCCCGTTGACGTGTCCTCATCAGTCACATCCTCGTCCAAATGCCACACACCTGCGAAGTCAGAATTCCAGGCACCCGAAGCATTTTCGCCATCTTCGGCATTCTGTTCCCCATAGTACAAGTAGACTACGGTGTCCGCAGTTGAGGAGATCGTCGGTACCTTTACCCAGAAATCACCGGAGCCGGAACCGCTGCGCACATGAAAGTCCTCGCGCTCGTAGGGGATGACCACGCCAGTACTCGTCGCGAAGCGGATGTCGTAGCCATCGCTACGCGCGTGGCCACCCAAATCTGCATCGTTCGCGATGTTTACGTAGAGCGGGAAGTCGGCGAGATCGGAATCGACGTTCGTGTGGTTGATCGTGATTTCCTTGCGGTACGGGTATTCGCCGACGGAATCGACTGTCTGGAAGTTCCACGTCGTGGTATCGCTGATGCCTGCGAAGCTATTGCCGCTCGTGTCGTCGAAGGCATTTGCCCCGATCTGGACGTAGTAGTTGGTGAATGCGGCAAAATCAGCGGTGGGGTTGATCGTGATCGTCGTCGTCCCGCTACCGGCTACTTGTGCGCTCTGCGCATCGATGGTTTCCACGATAGAATCATCGCTACTCCGCTTGATAATGATGTCATTGAGAGCTCCCGACTGAGGGATGACCTCCTTATCGAAGGTGATGGAGAGATTCGCGTCCACAGCGACGGAGTTCGCGCCATCGAGAGGGGAAAGAGTAGCGATCTCCGGCGGCAGGTTAACAATCGCGTCAGCAAGTGCTTGCGCGATCTGCGCATATCCGGCGGCAGTGAAGTGGACACCGTCCGCATCGTACGCAGCCTGTATATCCCACAGATTGCCTGGGTCACCACCGACGCGGAACTGACCGACGTAGCTACTTACGTCCACAACGACGGCCTTTGAATAGCCTGCGGCGAGGGTTGCGAGCGACGCATTCCAGTCATCCAGAGTCTGCATTTGCGTCGTGGTGCCGTTTGTCCAGGGGAGTATTTTTAGGACGAGAACTCTCGTGACGGCACTATCGGCCTCCGCGGCGTCTAGCATCGCCGTCCAGTTGTTGATGAAAGTCGTCTTGGACCCGCCGCCGTTGATATCGTTGACTCCTCCCTCACTCACCACGACACGGGGCTTCAGATTGAGGACATCCGCACTGAAACGTGATGCGATAGAGGTGGTTGTCTGGCCGCCAACTCCCATATTCTGATACGTGTAACCCGTGAGGGTCGATAAGTTCGCGAGAATAGTAGTGGACGGGTTGCTGGTTGTGAGAGACGAAACAAGGTAGGCGGCATGATTTGGGGCGCCAGACATGATGGAATCCCCGATACCAACGATTTGTGGGGCCTGCATGTAAAGCTCGATGGGCAACACGGTTCCAGCGAACGCTGTTTGTCCCTCCCAGTCGAAGTCCGTGTCGGAAGGCGTGCTGTTGGTAATCGCATAGGTGGTGACACCGGTCTGACTGGTCCTGGCATAGAATGCTCCGCCGGCCTCGATGCGGTAGCCGTAATAGTCTCCCTCTTGTACTCCGGTGATGGGGGTGGAGAGGTCGATGGTGGAATACTGATCAGCGGCGAGTTGACTTGCTATGTTGTTGCTTGTGCCGACAAGATCGTATGTGGCTCCGTCCTTTCGCCATATTCTGATGTAGAAACCTGTCATACTCGCTGTCAATTTCGTGTAGAGACGGACACGAGTGATACTCCCGTTCTGCCGAATGCGGTACTTATGACCGACGCTCACGAAGTCCATTGTGTTGGCTCCAGGCCCCCAGTTCCCATTCCCAGATGTTGCGGTGTCGTATGGCCCGACGATTACGAGATCGGAGTTGGCGGTGAATGCGGGGTACGCGTAGGCAGGCAGCGGAATGAGAAGGTGGCTCGCTAGCAGGATAGCGATGCCAAAGAGGTAGAGCGAGCGGCGGGGGGATGGCATCCTAGGAGGTAGAGTAGCGCAAAGCGCGCGAGGGGCAAGAAGGGAGGCAATGGCGTGGGGGCTGGAGCGCACGGAAGTCCTAAGAAGGCTCACCGTACGGGAGTTCCATGGACGGGCGGGGGCTCCGTTTCGGTCTCACGACTTCAGCCCCCTCCTCCCTGCCGCTCCCCCAGGCCCCCTCGGCGACAGCTCTTCACCATGGCACCCTTCATGTCATCGTTGGAGTTGAGGGGGACCGGAACTAGCCCAAGAGCCCAGCCTGAAGCGATGCAAAAGCCCTCTGCATGGCATTGAACGTCTCCAGAATCTCGGTGCGAACATCAAAGAGCCCGTGCCACCAGTCCTCCCATGAAGCTGCCTGTCTTTGTGACGGGCAATTTTGCGCAGGCAATGCAACCGGATCAGGCAGTTGCGGCACTCCGTGATCAGCAAATCGTTCCTGGAGCGTTCCTGCTAAAACCCCAGCGACGACAACGGGAAGAAGATGGAGTTCCAGTCGAAGACGTTGCGGACGACATACAGGGGATTCTCTATGGCACTGGGGAACATGAAGAACAGAGGATTCACCGTTGGCTGCTTCACAGTACAGTCGCTATTACAATAGCCATGAGCATTCCATGTCCATTGTGTTGACGAAACTGCGGGGTAATCTTTGCCATCAATCAGATACTCAATATTGTCACATTCCTCGGAAATCACCGTTCCGGAGGCGGGATCGGAGAAGTTGTCATCCACCATCTTGTCTCCGCAGGAAGGGAATTTGCAGTTCTTGCGGCAGCGGTTTGGCAGAGTATCGCTGTTGTTTCCGCCCCAATCACACTCTTCGCCGTTCGACGTCTCCACGACGTTGTTGCCGCACGAGGCAGCCGAAGAGCTGGAGCTGGAGGATGGTGAGCCATTGCAAACGCCCAAGACACGTTGCACTTCGCAGGCCCACTGGTTATCGGGCTCGGAGGTGAATGACCGTACATCCGGCTCGAATAATGAGGCCTGACACGCCACGCCTGCGCGGATGCGGTCGCACCGTGCCGAGTGCCCGGTCGAAAAGCAGCAGTAACTGTCATTCGAGTTGATGATGGGGTCGACGGTCGGACGATTCCAGCCGCACTGGGGGTATCCGTTACAGGTCTCATCAAAGGAATATCCGCCCTCCGAAACTCTTCTCGTGGACCCCGGCGTGCAGGATCCGGCAGGACACCGGGAAGACTGCGCGAGCACTTTGGGTATGGAGGCGTTTCGGGCGTGGAGTGACCATGCGAGTGCACAAACGACAACCACAGCAAAAACTCCGAGAGAAAGATCAATGAGAGAGTGTTGACGCATCATAGGTGGAGAATTTTCCCTATTCTACAACAGACAAACGCGCCAAATTTGAGAAGGTCTTGAAAAAATCACAGAGGATTGCAATTTCTACAGATGTTGATCGACCCGTATCCGGCCGATGTAAGCGGGGATCCCTTTTCTTCTGGCACGTTCGACAGTGGAAAAAAGTCCGATCTTCCGCAGTACGTCGCGGAATCTTCGCACTCCCCCCGGATGCTCGAAGTTCGTCATCTCCGTGAGCTGTTCCAGCCGCTTTCCCGAAATGACAATTTTCCCTTTCTTCTCCTCCACGGAGAAGTTGCGCATACCTTCCTCGGCGATGTGGGGGTGCAGGGTCGGGAGAGAAGCCTTTGACGCAGGCTTCGTGTCCGGCCGCAGCGTGCGTTCCTTCAGGATGAGGGGCAAAAGACTCACCATGAGGGCGTCGGTACCCTGCCGTGTCGCTGCAGAAACGGTCGCATGAATCGCGATCCGGGCTTTCTTGAGAGCGGTGAGCAGAGTCGTCAGCGGTGCAGAGGTCAGATCCGATTTATTGAGAACAACGAGCTCTTTCTTCTTTGCGAGGGCAGGAGCGAAGGATGTGAGTTCCCGGCGGATGGCACGGTAGTCTGCAATGAGCGCCTTGGGATTGATCGTCCCGTCCGGTTCAAGCGCGCGCGAGATGTCCAGCAGATGAATGAGGATTCCGCAGCGTTCGATATGTCGCAGAAACTGATCGCCGAGGCCTTTGCCTTCGCTCGCACCTTCGATGAGCCCCGGTACGTCGCACAGTACGAACTGGCGTCCTTTCACCGTGACGACGCCGAGATTGGGAATCAGCGTCGTGAAGGGATAGGGGGCGATCTTGGGCCGCGCGGAGCTCACCACCGAAATCAGGGTGGATTTGCCCACGCTGGGGTATCCGATGATGCCCGCGTCGGCCACGAGTTTCAGATCGAGTTTCACTTCCCGTTTCTTGCCCGGCTCGCCCTTCTCGGCGAAGTCCGGTTTGCGTCGCACGGAGCTCTTGAAATGCGCGTTTCCGTAGCCGCCGCGTCCTCCCTCCGCGACCGTGACACGATCGCCGGGGGCTGACAGATCCGCCATAATTTCTTTCGAGAGGGCATCGGTGACGATCGTCCCGGGCGGGACGAAGAGAATCAGATCCGCTCCATCTTTTCCATGGCACTTTCTTCCGCGTCCCGGGCCGCCCGGTTCGGCAGCGAAGCGCTTCTTCGCGGCGAAGTCGCTCAAGGTATCGGTGTTCGCATTTGCCTCGATGATCACGTTGCCCCCGTAACCTCCGTCACCGCCTTCGGGTCCGCCCATGGGAATGTACTTTTCGTGCCGCCATGAAACGCAGCCGTTTCCGCCGTTTCCGCCCGTGACGGAAATTGTGGCTTCGTCGAGGAACATGAGGAGATATTGACAGAAAAAATCTTCGGGTGTAAGCCAAGATCATGACTCCTTTGAATCCTGAACAGCGTAAGGTCTTTGACCAGGTCGTGGCAACATCAGAAGATGCCGATGTGGATTTGACGCTAAGAATCTGTTTCGGAGAAGAGTTGGGTTTTAGGAGGGGTGTAAGCGAATTGGCTGATGCAGTGCGGAGGGCCATTTGTCACCTCCATGAGGCGAACCCCACAGGTTTACAGGAAGCCATCGATGGTTTGACGGATCCCGTCTTCGCAAATAGAATGCGGATGATTCTCGAAGCGCATCCGGTGCCGGAGGAAGCAGTTCATACTTGACCGCTCTTGGTTGGCACTCTACACTTTCGAGTGCTAACCCACTTTTCTATGTCCAAGATCATCGGAATCGACCTCGGTACCACCAATTCCTGCGTCGCAGTCGTCGAAGGCGGAGAACCCGTCGTGATTGCCAACGCGGAGGGGAACCGCACCACGCCCTCCGTCGTCACGTACAAGGATGACGGCGAGATCCTCGTCGGTGTGACTGCCAAGCGCCAGTCCGTGACGAACCCCAAGAATACCGTCTACTCCGCCAAACGATTCGTGGGACGACGCTACGAAGAGGTGGAAACGGAAGCGAAACGCATGTCATTCTCCGTAATTTCGGGCAAGGAGGGCAGAGCGATGATCGAAATCAACGGCAAGAAGCTCCTGCCGCAGGAAGTGAGTGCGCAGGTGCTGGGCAAGCTCAAGCGCGATGCCGAGGCGTACCTCGGTACGAAGGTGGAGAAGGCGGTGATCACCGTGCCGGCGTACTTCGACGACTCGCAGCGTCAGGCCACCAAGGAGGCGGGGGAGATCGCGGGGCTGGAGGTGGTGCGCATCATTAATGAGCCGACGGCCGCTGCACTCGCGTACGGTCTTGATAAAGGACACGAGCACACGATCATCGTCTATGATCTCGGCGGAGGCACCTTTGACGTCTCGGTGCTCTCGCTTGGCGATGGAGTCTTTGAGGTGGTGTCCACCAATGGTGACACGCACTTGGGCGGGGATGATTTCGACCAGGTCGTGGTGGAGTGGATGCTTGCGGAATTCAAGAAGGAGCAGGGCATTGATCTGAAGAAAGATCCCATCGCCATCCAGCGCGTGCGCGAGGCGGCCGAAAAGGCCAAGATCGAGCTCTCGTCCGCCACGCAGACCGAGATCAGCCTGCCGTTCATCACGGCGGATAGCGGTGGCCCCAAGCATCTGTCGCTCAAGCTTTCGCGCGCAAAACTGGAGTCGCTCGTCGCGGATCTGATCGAGCGGACGGTGTCGCCCTGTGAGGCGGCACTGAAAGATGCCAAACTCAAGAAATCCGAAATCCAAGAGGTGGTGCTGGTCGGCGGCATGACGCGCATGCCCTCTGTGCAGGCCAAGGTGAAGGAGCTCTTCGGCCGCGATCCCCACATGGGAGTCAATCCGGACGAGGTCGTGGCGATCGGCGCCGCGGTGCAGGGAGGAGTGCTCGGTGGCGATATTCACAAGGATATCGTCCTCGTGGACGTGACACCGCTCTCACTCGGGCTGGAGACGCTGGGCGGGGTCGCCACGAAACTGATCGAGCGCAATACCAAGATCCCGACGAAGAAGAGCCAGATCTTCTCCACGGCCGCGGACCATCAGCCGTCCGTCGAAATTCACGTTGTGCAGGGCGAGCGCGAGATGGCGACGGACAACAAGTCGCTTGGCCGTTTCATCTTGGACGGCATCCCGCCGGCTCCCCGCGGCGTGCCGCAGATTGAGGTCACGTTCGATATCGATACGAACGGCATCATGCACGTGACGGCCAAGGATCTGGGTACGAGCAAAGAGCAGCACATTCAGATCAAGGGCTCCACGGGACTCAGCAAAGACGAAGTGGAGCAGATGAAGAAGGATGCCGAGGTGCACGCCGAGGATGACAAGAAGAAGCGCGAGCTCATCGATCAAAGGAATCAGGCGGATGCGCTCGTCTTCAATCTGGAGAAACAGATGCGCGAGCATGACAGCAAGATTCCCGATGACCTCAAGAAGAAGGTGAACACCCGCTTGAGCGAGGTGAAGGACGTGCTCAAGAAGGAGAACGCGACCGTCGACGAGATCAAGAAGGCGGCCGAAGCTCTCTCAACCGAGGCGATGGAGATCGGGAAGATTGTGTACGAGGAGGCGAAAAATAAGGGTAAAGAAGGTAAGGGAGGTGAGGGAGGTAATGAAGGGAAGGAAGGGAAGAAAGGAAAAGTGGTTGATGCAGAAGTGGTGGATGAGAAAGGCCAGAAGAAAGAATAGGTGGCTTGCCCCGCGCATGGGGACGTAGTGGGGTAGACGCGGAAGTCGTGGATGAAGACAGGAAGAAATAAGGCCACCAGCTTGACAGATATTTTACGCAGTGGAAACTAGCTTCCAATGTCGACTGATGGAAGTGAAACTGCAGGCACGCAAGGCGAAGACGTATTCACCCGCGCACAGTGGCTCCTCGATCATCCAGAAGAAGGCGAGCGTCTTGTTGGCGAGATGCTGACGCGTCAAGCTGAAGCGCTGAAGCGACAGAGGATTGCAGATGCGAGAGCACTCTTCGCAGCTCTCTGCCGAGATGCTCAGAGCGCAGGGCAACTTACGGAGCAACAGACTGTGGATCCGACTTGTCTGGTGCTCGTCGGGCACGACAATCGCACAAGGAAGCAGATACGATTCACGCTGAGCTTTCCGCTTGAAGAGGATGAACGACAGAACCCATCATCGGACATGCCCGTAGGGGGAGCATGATTCAGGGTTCTCGAGAGGCGTGTTCTCTATCGAGCAGGAATGTTTCGCATGTTCCGCCGCAGAATTGCATCACCAGCGCCTGCAGTTCTGCAAGGATTTCTGCAAGAGGATCAGCGGAATCCAGACTCTCGATGACAAGGACGGCGTTTACGGTTTCCTGTGTCAGCTTCGTGCGGTCCGCCTCGCGCCAGTTCATCCTGCGGCAGAGAACACCTTCCTGATCTTTGTATACGAGTTCACCCGCTTCCGGAGGATCATTCTGCGTTTCGCCGAGCGCGATGAAATGTTCTGTGCCGGTTGCCCGGTCGAGCACGATGTCTCCCGTGCAGCGGTCGAGATCTTCTCCGCCAACCGGAAGGAGATGCCGGAGTGAGAGGACGTTGTAGAGGTCGACGAAGGTGTTGATCGAAGGAAGTGTTCCGCCCTTCAGCACTCGTTTGGCGAGCGCGAAGTGGGAAGGGTAGTACCGTTTGGGATTACAGCCGAATGCGCGGTGCGCCGCGAAGAATTGCACGATGTGCGGGGCGTCCTTGAAGGTCTCGTCCGTGTAGCGTGATCGCAATCCGTTCTCGGAATCACGCAGGAGCTGCGCGACTTCAGGATGCGCTTTCTTGTTCTCCGCTCCGTGCACGAGCAGGATCCCGACGCGGAGCGCAGGCAAAAGATCGGAGACGGAGGGGGAAACAGAGAATTGCATGCTGAAAGCATAGCATGTCTCAACGTGCAGACCCCCCTCTCCCTGCCCCTCTCCCAAGGGGAGAGGGAAGGCTCTGCGTCTTGAAGAAGGTCTGTCTTTATCGAGTCAGGCACGAAAGCATGATTGGCATCCCCCTCCCCCAGCGGGGGAGGGTTCGGGGAGAGGGGGTCACATTCCAGGCACTACAGCCTCTTCCCGACGTATTCGGCCAGCTCCACAAGCCGGCAGCTGTACCCCCACTCGTTGTCGTACCACGCGAGGACCTTGGCGAGGGTGCCTGTGGTGAGCGAAGTCGAACCATCGCCGATCACCTGCGTCGAGGGGGTATCGACGATGCTCGAGCGGGGATCTTTCTTATAGTCCATGCTCACGAGCGGCCGTTTCTCCGTGCCCAGAATGCCTTTCATTTTTCCGGTGGCCGCTTTTTCGAACGCGGCGTTGATTTCTTCCGCCGTGGCTTTCTTCTTCAGTACTACCGTGAGATCCGTGAGGCTGACCGTCGGGGTGGGCACGCGCACCGAAATGCCGTTGAGCTTGCCTTTGAGTTGCGGCAGAACGAGACCCACGGCCTTGGCGGCTCCCGTCGTCGTCGGGATCATGTTGAGGGCGGCGGCCCGGGCGCGCCGAAGGTCCTTGTGCGCGATATCGAGGATCACCTGATCGTTCGTGTAGCTGTGGATGGTGGTCATGAGGCCAAAGGCGATGCCGAACGAGTCATCCAGAACCTTGGCCACCGGAGCGAGCGAGTTCGTTGTGCAGGAGGCGTTACTGATGATGTGCATCTTCTTCGCATCGTACGTTCCTTCGTTCACGCCCAGCACGAATGTCCCGTCGATTTCATCCTTGCCCGGAGCCGAAAGAATCACCTTCTTCGCCCCGGCCTTCAGGTGCAGGGAAGCATCTTCTTTCTTGCAGAACTTGCCGGTGCATTCGAGGACGACGTCGACCTTGAGCTCCTTGTGTGGGAGTGCGGAGGGATCCTTGGTCTGCGTGACGGTGATTTTCTTCCCTTTGACCGTCAGGACGCCGTCTGTGCAGGATGCGTCGCAGTCGTAGTGTCCATAGTTACTGTCAAACTCCAGCAGGTGCGCGAGGGTCGCACCGTCGCCCGGATCATTGATGAGCACGACGTTCAGGTCAGGATGTTTCTCGAGGATCAGGTGCAGCGCCTGGCGTCCGATCCGTCCGAAACCGTTGATGGCGATGTTCATAGAGAAGAGTGGTAAGACATAAGATGTAAGACGTAAGCACGAAACTTCTATCCTACGTCTTCTATCTTACATCTTTTCAAAAAACTGCTGCATCAGCAATGTATCCTTCTCCAATAATGGTGACTCGCACACCACCACGCCTGCGATTTTGCGTTTCTTGAGCACCTTCAGAAAGTCTTTCCACTTGGCATCGCTCTTCATGAGTGGCAGGTGGTTGCGTTCGCCTTTCGCTGTGTAGGCGATGCCGGAGTAGTGCATGTGCACGGATTTCAATGCTTTCTTTCCCAAATACTTTTCGTACAGATCGAACATGTCGTTCCACTCCTTTGTGGAATTGATTTTGCCGTTCTCACGCGCGTGCATGTGGGCCGGGTCCACGCAGGGATAATTGCCGAATTCCTTGCTGATCTTCAAAACCTCCTCCAGCGTGCCGAATTGGGATTGTTTGCCCATCGTCTCGTAGGCGAGATTCACATGCGGAAAGAGGGATCGTTTGTGTTGCATGATGTCTGCCGTGGCTGCACGGACATTCCGGTACACCTTCTCCGGTTCCTGCCCCAAGTTGAACGCGGCATGCACGCAAACCGAGCGGGCTCCGCACAGCTCCGCCATGCTGAGCGCGTCCAACACCCGTCTCTTGCTCGCGGCCAGCTTGGCGCGGTCGGGCGAGTTCAAGTTTACGAAGTAGGGGGCGTGCACGGTGAGCATGATGTTCAATTCCTCCGCCGTTTCGCGGATCTCCGCCATGCGCTCAGGGTTCTTTGGCACGTTCTGCACCCATTCGATCTCCATGGCGGCGATCCCGAGTTTCTTCGCCCGCTGCAATCCTGCCACGGTGCCGCCCGGTGCGGGAGTGGAGTGCGGTGAGCCTGCGACGGCAAAAAGAAGTTTTGGAATCATACTTCTTCCCTTCAATGCATTCTACGAGTCGCCCTGCCTGCCCCGAGCGAAGTCGAGGGGAGCGGAGTCGAATGGGCGACGGCGAAATGCAGCATCGGCGAGCAGTGAGCAGTAAGCAGTAAGCTTGCGGATATTGCAAGTACAAGGATCTTACTGCGTACTGCGTACTGCGTAATACTATTGTCATGTCTCTCTCCAAAGACATCATCACGAATACGCTCGCAACGAAGCAGGGCGAAGTGGCATATCACATCGTGGAAAAACTCACGGATGCCGGTTTCGACACGTGGTGGGTGGGAGGTGCCGTGCGTGACATGATCTTGGGCGGATTCCCGCTGGATATCGATATCGCGACCGAAGCTCTGCCCGATCAGGTGCGCAAGATTTTCACGAATACCGTCGGTTCCACCGGCGAGCAATTTGGCAGCGTGATCGTGCGCATCCGCGGACTCAATATGGAGGTGACGACCTTCCGCGAGGATGATGAAGTTTCCGACGGGCGCCATCCCGAGTCCGTGGTCTTCGGCAAGAGAACGCAGGATGCCAAGCGGCGCGACATCACCATCAACGCGCTCTATTTCCATCCCATTTCACAAGAGCTCTACGATCCCTTCAACGGCGAGGCGGATCTGAAGGAACGGCTCATCCGCTTCATCGGGGAGCCCGGCGTGCGGATCAAGCACGACGCATTGCGGATGCTGCGCGTGATCCGGTTCCGCGCGCTCTTGAGCGGTCAGTACCATCCGGAGACGTATCGGGCCTTGCAGGAACATGCCCAGGATATCGAGGTGCTCTCCGGCAGCCGGTGCCTCCATGAGCTCGAGAAAATGCTCACGGGGCCGCACCCCGACCGCGCGTTCGAGGATCTGTGGGAGACCAGGATTCTGCAGTATCTCATCCCGGAGCTCTATGCCTGCAAGGGGATCGCGCAGCCCAAGGACTATCACCACGAAGGGGACGTGTGGGATCACACCATGATGGCGCTTCGAGCGTTTCTGCCCGAGCACGGTGCGGATGTGCGTTTCGCGACTCTCTTTCATGATTGCGGCAAGGCGACGACCTTCCAGACGAAGGAACGGATCCGCTTTGATGAACACGCGCCGGTCTCGGCGGATCTTTCGGACAACGTACTCCATCGTCTGCAGGCCACCGGACACCGTATCCGCAAGATTCATTGGCTCATCGCCCATCACATGATCATGGGATTCTTCGCGGGCATGAATGCCGAGCGCAAGTCTCACTGGTATTTTCATCCGTGGTTCCACGAACTTACGGAGCTCTTCTGGCTCGATATCGCCGGCACGGATCCGCAGGACTTCTCGCTCTACGGGGAAATCCTGCAGGACTATCACCGGTTCTTGGACGCACACCCCCGTCCGCCCAAGCAGCTTCTCTCAGGCGAGGAGATCATGGAGATTCTTGCGCTCGCTCCCGGCGAGAAGGTCGGACAAGTTATTCAGTCTCTGCATGAGGCGCAGATCCGCGGGGAGGTGACGAAGAAGAGCGAGGCACGGGAGTTCATTCAGAAGATGGTATAGTGCGCATCAATCGGGTGAGTCGCTCCCTCCTTCGCTCCTCGCTCCGCTCGGAGCTTCGGAGGGCAGGCAGTTGGTTTCCGTGGAATTCCGATACTTCACATCACGGGCGAGTAGCTCAGCCCGTTCGGCAAGCTCAGGGCTTCGCGCTATACTTCCCTTCGGATATCTTGTGTCACACTCGTATTGGGCGAGTAGCTCAGTTGGTCAGAGCACGGGACTTATAAGCCCGCGGTCGGTGGTTCAATTCCACCCTCGCCCACCACACTTCCCCACCGCACCGTGTTCCCTTCCGCCGCCAGCGACGGGTTTTTCTGACGCTCGACTATACGAACCAGACAGTGCTACTATTCCGACCGTTTCCCGCATCCCCATGTTCCGCGTCAAATTCATCGCCGCCGTATCCGCGTGTTCGCTCTTCACCGTGTTACTCGTCGGCGTCGTCTACGCCGGTTCGCTCTCACCGTCCGCCTCTCCCGCCGCGACGTTCTATACGCTCGCCGACATCTACACGCGGCTGACGACGAATGCGACGGCGACCGAGGCCGGCCATGCGTTCGCTCCGTCCGGCGCGCCAGCGGCTTCGCTCTACACCCTGAAGCAGATCTACGAGGCGATCCCGACGATCGATGCCTCGAAAGTCCTCTCGGGTACCACGTACCTTGGCGTCGCCGGCTCGATCTCGTCCCGCACGCTCTCCGCCGCCAATGATACGGTCGCCGCCGGGTACTACGCCGCGACCACGCTCTCCGCCGTTGATTCTGACCTCGCCGCCGGAAACATCAAGAGCAACACGCAGGTCTTCGGCATGACGGGAAGCTACGTCGGCTACCCCGGCACCGGCTGGACGCCGAACGGCAGCGGCGACGGCTCCACGCCCCTCAACCAGGCCAACTGCGCGGCGGCTTCCGGCTGGTACTGGTTTGAGGACGGCAATGGCGACGGTGACGCGACCGACCCCGAGGACGGCGTCTGCGTGCAGGGCACGCACCAGGCTGCCGCAGGCAGCTGGAACGGCGACGATTCCGCGACGCAGTACGACAACTCGTACATCGCCGACTACACCTGCAGCGGAAATTTCCCAAACGGAACTGTCGCCACCTACAGCGGCACCGGCGCGGGCGTGGCCGACACCACGTGGAACGCCGGGGACTGCGCGCTCTGCCAGGCCGACTGCTACGACGGCAAGAAGGACCTGCCCGGCCAGGGCGGGTACACCAGGCCGAAGTACGCCAGCGACGGGATCAACGGACCCGTAACCCCGGAAGTGCTCAAGAACTGGAAAGGGACGAGGCTGCCGGCCAGCAACGACTTCTTCGGGTTCTGCGGGCGCAAGGACGGATTTATCGCGGGGGACAACTACTCCACTTCCTGCTCTTCGGATGTTCTGTACGGTGGCTACGGCGGCATGGTCGGCAGGACGGGCGAGTGCCTCGATCTCAGTGATAGCGGAGCATGGGAGTGGCTTTCCGAGCAGGGCAACTACACTAACGCGCGGCTCGCCGGGAACGCCGCCTGCTCGAACTTCCATTACGGCAGCGTCTACAGCGACCGCAGGTTTCGCGCCGTGTTCCGCCCCTGAGGTCGTCTCCTGACGATCTGAGTCTTTGGATGATCTGATGATCTTCCCGCGCCTCGGGCGCGGGCCGCGCGAAATTTTTTTCTTGCCTTTCCCTAATGCGTACGCTACAATGTACGTATGAATAAGTGCATCACTGCAACAGAGGCCAGGAAAAGGTTCTATGCCTTGATCGACGCGGCGGAGCATCCGGGCGTGTCCGTGGTAATCACGCACGAGGGAATTCCCAAGGTCGTCGTGATGTCCTTCGAGGAATTCGAAGGATGGCAGGAGACGATGGAAATCATGGCTGATCCTGAGCTGGATAAGGAACTCACAGAAGCGGTGAAGGACATGAAGGCCGGGAAGCTCCACAAGGACACTATCAGCCTTGAAGAGGTGAAAAAGAGGCTGAAGCTGTGATATGTACGCCCTTGAAGTAAAAACGAAGGCGCAAAAACAGCTGGAGTCGCTCCCAAAGAAAGATCAGCAGCGAGTGCTTGCGGTTTTCGACGTTCTCAGGGAGAACCCTGCCGCAGGGAAGAAACTGGAAGGAAAGTACAAAGGCTTCCGTTCCCTCCGGGCGTGGCCATACCGCATCATCTATGCCATAGACCACAGCATCATCACCGTGACCGTGGTCAAAATAGGACACAGGAAAGACGTGTACAAGTGATGTGGTAGTCTATGGCGCATGTCCCGGTACGCCCACCTGATCATCTTCCAGAAAGCCTACGACCTTACGCTTCGCTTTTTCCGCGAAACGCACGAATTCCCGCGCGAGCACAAGTTCAGCCTCGGGCAGCAGATGAAGGATGCCTGTCTGGCGATGCTGGATGCGATCATCGAGGCCAATGCGGCCGTAGACAAGAAACCGGCGCTGGAACGTGCGAGCGCGTGCCTTGAACGGTTGCGTGTGTACACGCGCCTCGCGTACGATCTCAAGGTCATCGGCATGAAGAAGTACGAGGTTCTTTCCAAGCACAGCGACGAAATCGGCCGCATGATCGGCGGCTGGATGAAGTCATGACGGCTGGCCGGAATTCCGCGGGGCATCGCCTTGCGGGAGCGCGCCATTCGTGAGACGACGGTCATCCCCCGTGACGCGCTGCGCCATGGATCTTCCGTCAGGATGCCGTACCGCGCTCCGGCGCGGATCGGCGTCCGGAGCATCGCCAAGTGGATGGCTTCGACGGGTAGTGAGTGGCTTTCCGAGCAGAACAACAACAATAACGCGCGGATCGCCGGGAACAACGCCTGCTCGAACTTCAATAACAACAACGTCAACAACGACAACAGGTTTCGCGCCGTGTTCCGCCCCTGGTCGTCTCCTCCTTCACCCCGCCCATTCTCTCTCCGGTCACGTTAACTGCCACAAGGCTTGGAGAAAAAGAAGGGCGGGGCTTCATCCTTCGTTCCAGGCGAAGTGACTGTATCCGGCGTCCGCCGGCAGCAGGTACGCTTGCAGAACGCCGAAATGCTTTTCGTAGATGTGGCGTCGCAAGCGGAACGTATCGGCATGCTTAAAGAGGCCGAAGTACGAGTTGACGGCGGCGAAGATGTGGCGGAATTCCGCGCACAGTTCCGGCGTCCAGAGCGTCGTCGGATGCTCCATGTCCATGCGCGCGATGCGCCGGTTGAAGTGCCAAAGCTTGTTCTTGAGCGCATGTACCACGCGCCGTCGGCTGGCGACATGGCTTGGCCACACGACGTAGCCGAGAAAGTCGATGCCCTGGCGCACCGGGAAAATCCGCTGCTTACGCGGGTGGAGCGTGAGAGACAGCCGCTCCCGGAGGAATACGGCGATCTGCTCCCGCCAGCGGTTGAGGACGACGGCATCCTCGTGGAGAAGCAGGAAATCGTCGACATACCGGAGGTAATACTTCGCCTTGAGCCGGTGCTTCACGAACTGGTCCAGCTCGTTCAAGTACACGTTCGCGAAGAACTGGCTGGTGATGTTGCCGATGGGAAGCCCCTTGCCGCGCGGCGCATGGAAGAGGGATTTTTCCGGAGGCACTTCGCGGAAGAGGCTGAGCTGGCCGTGCTTGATATGATCCTTCGCCGCATCGGCGAAGATGATGGTGTTCGCGAGCCAGAGAATGTCGGGGTGCCGCACATGCTTTTCGATCAGGCGGTAGAGAACGTCCTGGCTCATGGACGTGAAAAAACTCTGGATATCGCCCTGGAAGCAGAAGACGTTTTTTCGTCCATTCGCCGACGCCTTCCGCAGGAATCGCGGCAGGCGTTCCACGCTCGCGCGGTGCGTTCCTTTGCCGGTCCTGCACGCGTAGGAATCGAAGACGAACTTCGGTTCCCAGACGGGCACGAGATGGTTATAGAGCAGATGATGGACGATGCGGTCCCGAAACGGCGCGGCGAAAATTTCCCGGATCTTCGGTTTCGTGACGACGAATGCCGTGGAGGGGGACGGCTTCCACCGGTGATGCACGAGTTCTTCCTCCAGCCGGATCAGCTCCGGTTCCAGGTTCGCTTCCAGCAGTGCCGCCTGCTCGCTCGCTCTCTTGCGCTTCCGGCAGGCGAGGTATGCCGCGTGGAGCTGCTGGAAGGAGAAGATAGCCGCTCCGACTCTCTCTCTCTCTCTCTCTCTCTCTCTCTCTCTCTCTCTCTCTCTCTCTCTCTCGAGTACCGGGCAGCGATGGTCTGGAGAATTCCATCTTGCCCATTCTATTTCCAGTCAAGTGAGTCATGGCAATCGTGCCATCGAGTTTGCCAGTGGAAGAATGGGCGGGGTAGAGTACCCATCATGCGTGGGAAGCGGAACCTCTTGCGATACACCTTGTCTCTTGCGGCGCTGTCTCTCGCGGCATTGCCGCTTCCATCGCAAGTCTTCGCATCCGCCACGGACGGCACCATCGACGCGACGAGCCGCTACGCGTGGAGCGAAAACGCGGGCTGGATCGATTTCGGCTCGACGGAGGGGAATGTTCATGTCACGGATACCGCGCTCTCGGGTTACGCGTGGGGAGAGGACGCGGGGTGGATATCGCTCAACTGCAGCAACACCGAATCGTGCGCCACCGTCGACTTCAAGGTCACGAACGACGGGGAGGGGACGCTGGGCGGGCATGCCTGGAGCGAGAACGTGGGGTGGATTCAGTTTGCTCCGGCGAATGGCGGGGTGACCATCGCATCCGGCGGTGAGTTTGAGGGGTATGCCTGGAACGATACGACGGGGTGGATCGTCTTCAAGTGCGGGGCGACGGCATCGTGCGAGTCGGTGGACTACCGGATCATCACGGACTGGCGGCCGGCATCGGCGCGGGCTACGTCGTCGTCTTCAAGCGCGCAGGCAGAGGCAGGAGGAAGCGCAGGCGGCCACCGGGGCAGTCCCGCGCAGATGGCGGCACGCATCGCACAGGCCAGTACCACGATTCTCGCCCGCTTCGAAGGAAAGCGCCAGAAGAGCCAAGAGGTCGTGAAGCAGGAGAACAAGGCAGCCGACGAAGAGCTGGCAGCCAGCGAGAGGGAGGATCGCATCGCCAAGCGCATCGCTGAGCACGAAACCGCAGTCGCACTGGCGCAGAAAGGAAAGGAGGAACTGCAGAAGAAATATGACCTGCATCGTGAGGAACGCTATGCCAAGGCGCTCGCGCTTCAGGAGCAGCAACTTGCCGAGGCCAAAAGCGCCCTGCTTGCGGAGCAGGAGGAACTGAAGGCGGAACAGGCAGCGAACGCCCAAAGACGGCAAGAGCGGCTGACAGAGCGATCCCGTCTGACGCAGGAACAGGAACTCGCGCTGAAAGAAGAGGAGCAGCACGAGGAGCAGGCGGCCAACGAACGTGAAGCGCGTATCGCCGAGCGAATCGCCGAGCACGAAACCGCTCTCGCCCAGAACAAGCAGGAACAGGAAGAGCTGCAAAAGAAGTATGCCCAGCATCGCGAGGAGCGGTTCGCGCGGGCGCTCGAGGAGGAGGAGAATCGTGCGGCGCAAGCGCAAGCCGCGCTCGCATTGGCGCAGCAGGAACTGAAGGCGGAACAGGCAGCGAACGCCCAGAGGAAAGATGAGAGACTCGCCGAGCGCGTGGCCATGGACCAGAAAGCACTGAAAGCCGCCGCGCCATTGTCCTTATCCTCCAAACTCGAGGTCATCGCGGCGCGGCGTGACCTGCTGTTCGCCACCATCGATGAGCAACCCGTCATCTATTCCGACGTGCCGCTCTCAGCGTGGTATGCGCCGTACGTGTCGTACGTCATCGAAGAGAAGATCGCGACGGGCTATGCGGACGACGCAGGCAAACTCAAAGGGGAATTCGGCGTCGAGAATCCCATTACGTACGCCGAGGTGCTGAAGATGGCCATGCAGGCTTCCGATCAGGCGTTCGACCTCCGGGGCCTGCCCCCTGCCCGGAACAAATCCGCGCAGGGCCTGTGGTCCGCCCCATACGTATCCAAGGCCGAATCTTTGCAGCTCTCGGTGTTCGCTCCATCCCTTGATGTGAACAAGCCGGCGACGCGGGGGGCGGTGATCCAGACGCTGCTCGAAGTCCTCGGCATCACGATCGGGAATACGCCGACGAGCTACGACGACGTGCCGAAAAACCATTCCTATTCCCCCGCAATCGCCGCCGCGACGTTCTTCGGGCTCGTGCAGGGCGACCTCGATGCGGACGGCAAACCCCTCAACCGCTTCCGCCCCGACGATCCGATTAATCGTGCGGAAGTAGCGAAAATCATCGCGCTTGCGAAGGAGTTGACGAAATGAGTTTACATTCACAAACGAACAGTTGGAAATCGTCCCCGCACCAGAAGTTTTGCTTCGATGCGGGGCATGCCTGCAACTGCGCGGCGCGGGCGTAGCTCCGCATCAGCGGAGCGAAGACTGAAAATCGGTTCGGATTTTTTCGAAGGCGCACCACCATCCGGCTTCGTTCCTTCGGAACTACGCCGCGATGTCTGTCCATGTACACGACGATATCTACAGCCGGATGCCGCGGCGTAGCCCGCAGGCGAAGCCGGGCTATTCGTGTAACCGTTACCCCCTTCCTTACCACACTTCACTCGCTGTGCTGTCACTATTCTGTACGAGCGCAAGTCAATGTGATTTGTACTACAGATCGGAAATGAGAGAGAATACGCTCACTTTCCAATTTAATCTATGAGGCATTCGCATGCTGAGGTCAAGAGGCGGTTCGCCGTCTCGGCTTTTTTTGTGTTACTTTTCTCCATAGTAGCGCCGACGCTCGTGTCCGCCACGGCTTTGAGCCTGTACTGGCGCGGAGGAGATAATTCCAGCAGTCAGTTTGAGAATCCCTCGAACTGGTTGACCTCCTGGCCGGGGGGGCCCGTCGACACCGAAGGGCCTGTCGGCGGAGACGACACCGTTCGTTTTATGGATAGCCACTCGGGTGCCACACTTGCCGGAAAAAACGTCTGGATCAAGAGCAATGCCAATGTCAATGGAGTGGTGATCCATCAGAACATGACCGGAACCATTCTGCTCGGGACGGGAGCGCTGACCGTGGGATGGAACGGCGTGCGGATGGGGAACGGTACCCTTATCGGCGGCAGATCAACGGATTCAGTTGCGGTTCGGGGCGGTTTCACACAGACAGGAGGAACCGTGCGCATGGGGGGGACATTGACGGTTTCCGGCAGTTTCGTCGTCACGGGGGCGAGCACGGCTTTCACCTCCACAGGGACGGTGGTGCTTGACGGAGGAAATCAGAATCTCAATGCGCAGTATCGTGCCTCCTTCAAGAACTTCACCGCTGCGTCAACGGGAACGATCACGCTCTTGAGCGATGTGAGTGCGATCACCGGCATCCTTCAGATCAACACGGGAGCGACTGTGGCTCTCGACAGTTACAACATTTTCGCGACCGGCGCCACATTCATCAACTACGGCACCCTGACGGAGGGGACAGGTATGCTGCGGCACAGTTCTTCCACCGTGAAAATCACGAACTCGGCCTATACCGAGACATCCAGCTTCACAACAGGCGATGCAGTGTATTTCACGGTCACGGACAGTGACGAAAATATCGATGGTACCGCTGCGGACACGCTTGCTGTCACTGTAACGCTCGGTTCCGGTGATTCCGAAACGGTGACGCTGACAGAGACATCCAAGACGTCCGGGGTCTTCCGCGGCTCCATTCTGTCAGCCACGCAATTGAATGAGGCAGCGATTGTGCAGGATAACGGTTACCTCGAGACTGCAAGCAATACGACCATCTCTCTGCGCTACACCGATGCGCAGGATAGCGTCGATACCGATTCGGACAGTGCAGGTCTCGTGCTCGCGTCCTCCTCGACGACTGCCACGTCCACGAGCGGCCAATCGGGAGGGGGGCGCCGCGGCGGAGGGGGTGGCAGCACCGTTACGTCCGGCACGACCGGTGCCACGCAGGCTTCTGGCGAATCTGCTGCAGAGGGAGGAGCACTGCCGGAGGTGCGCGGCAATCTCGCTGTCGTGATCAACGGTAAAACCGTCGTGATGCGCGATGTGCCCGTGACGCAGTGGTACGCTCCCTTCGTCCTTGCACTCGTGCAGTCGGGAGTCATTAACGGGTACCGGGACGCGGCGGGGAATCCCACGGGGGAATTCAAGCCGGGGAACAGCGTCACCTATGCCGAAATCGCGAAGATGGCCGTGGAGGCCGCCGGACTTGCGCCGCTCAACAAGACGCCCGACACCCGCTCGGCGCGCGGCCAGTGGTCCGCCGGGTACATTGCAGCGCTCGAGGACGTCGGCGTATCGGTCTTCACGTCGCCGAGCCTCAATGTGAATGCTCCTGCCCCCCGTGGTGCGGTTCTCCAAATCATTCTGGAAACGTACGGTCAGACGATCCCGGATGCCCGGGGAGGGGTGTATAGCGACGTGGCGACGGATATTCCGCATGCAGGCGCCATTGAGTCCGCCACGGAAGCGGGAATCGTGTCCGGCGATGACGGACGGTCCACGTTCCGTCCTAATGCACCCATTAACAGGGCAGAGACGTCCAAGATCGTCCGCAATGCCATGTTGAAGTTGGGGGAGTGACCCGTTTCTCCTTTCTCCAATTCCGCGCGGACGAAACAGCGTGTTGCTTGTGCGGAATCCGTGGTTCTTACTTCTCCGCCTCCACTTTTACGTTGAACTTCTGTTCGAATTCCCCCGCCTTGAGCGTCGCCTCGAAGCTGCCGGTCGATTTGATGTGCTCGGGCAGGACAATGGCCGATGCATCCGCCTGTACCTGCAGTTGTTCCGCGAGCGCATCGGCGATGTGTTTCTCGGTGATCGCGGCATAGAGCTTGCCGGTTTTGGTGATCTTGCGACGGAACGTAAGCTCCTTGCCCGCAACCTTGCCGGCGGTGCTGGAGCGCAGTGCCATCTCAAGTTGCTTCTCCTCTGCGCGGCGTTTGATCTCTTCGGCGTAGCGGCGGCGCACCGTCGGGGTCGCCACGAGGGCGCGGCGGTCGGGCAGAAGGCAATTCAGGGCAAAGCCGTCGCCCACGACCAGCAGGTCGTTCTTCTTTCCGATGCCGGGGACGTCTTGGAGGAGGAGGATTTCCATGGGTGAACTTGAGTTCACAAAGCCGCGAGAGTCTACGGATCGTTGCCTCCTCTGTCAAGAGGCGCCTTGAGATCAGAAATCACAAGAAATGCAATTAACTGCCCGAGAGAAGCCATGGAATGAATGACCACCAGCTCTTGCCAGGCCTGAATTGCCGTTCCTGAAGGATATACCACTTGTGTAATGTCAGGAAACGGTCGGAATGCAGGGAGGGATGGCCGATGGAGACATTATGCACGTCCTGATGGTATGCAAAGGTGTAGAGCGGGGAATAGAGGAAGACGGCGGGCACATCCTCAGCGAGTACCTTGCGCAGCTCACCCAGAGCCTCCTGTCGCTCCTCTTCGCTGAATGTCTGACGGATCTGGGTGAGGAGCGTATCGGCCTTGAAGGAAGAATACTGCGAGAAATTGTAGGCATCGAGTCGCAAACCGGTGGGGGCTTCCTCCAGATGCTGGATGCCGTCACTGTGCCAGTAGGGATAGCTGTCGAGGTTATCGAGCAGCGATTGGCCGAACAGGAGAATGTCGTAATCGCGTCCGATGAGTTTCTTCTCGAAGGCTGCACGCGTTTCTGGAATATCGAGGATGATCTCGACGCCCAGTTGAGCCCATTGATCACGGATCAATTCAGCCGTCTTGCGGTAGGTGGAGGGCGATGCACTGGTGAGCAGACGCAGGGTGAGTCGCTCGTTTCGGTCATTGACGCGGATATCCGTCTTGTCGTTCTCGAGTCGACGCCGCAGCATGCCCTGCTCGACTGCAAGATCCTGTACGGTGATACGTTGATCGGGAGGGAGAGAGCCGGAGCGGGAGTCGATGAATTGCCGCACCAGCAGCTGTTCCGCCGAAGCGCGCCGGTATTCCTTCGTGCTCGTCGTGCGCCAGACGTACGTCGTGTCGATGACTTTTCCTTTCGGATCCAGCAATTGGACGAGGTTCTGTCCGATCTTGAGGGAGCCGGTTCCGCCGACGGTGGGCAGAGCTAAAATCCAGCTGCCGGAAGCCGAAGGGTTCTGCTGGATCGGGATGCCATTCACCGTCGTTCCCAGTGGCGCTGTGGCCAGCGATCCCGTGAGGGTTAGGGCGGCGCCCGTATCGAGCAGGACGATGGGATCTGCGTGGAGCAGGCCGGTCTGGTTGGTTTCGCGGATTTCCAGAAGACGCTGCAAGCGCACCTTTTCGGGTAAATTCCACTTCGATTCAAAGAGGGCGCCCTGCGCCGCCGTGGCATCAAAGTTATACCGCCAGTTGGCGGTATCGAGTTCGAGCAGAGGGGTATCCACGATGACGCTCTCGCCAAGGGCGTTCACGATGGCCTGCTTGTCCGTTCCCAGCTGCAGACCCAACCGCAGCTTGGGATCCTGCAGAACGGAATGACCGAGGTTGAAGAACAGCGCCACGTACTGCGGGAGAGTGTAATTGATGGCGACGAAGCGGCGCGGAACGATCGGCTCGCTTTTGTTATTGCGCGGAACCAGACGGACGCCGTCCAAGTTGCGGATATCGGCGAGCAGTGTGGAGTAATCGGGGAAGATGCGGAAGACGATGCGCTTGATGAAGTAATCCGGATCGATGGGTCGGGGGAAGCGTTCCAGCGTCACCTCGGTCGACAGGTCGGTCTGTACGAGGCTTTTGAATGCGTACGGGCCGGCCCCGACGGGCTTGAGGCCGAAATCGAGCGCTTGGTCGATCTTGCGGACCGGAACACCCTCGAAGGAGCGTTTGGGCAGCAGACCCAGTGTGAGATTGGATGCGAAAAAACTGTACGGCTCGTCCAGGACGAAGTGCACGGTGCGCGCATCGATTTTTTCCACGTTCACGCCGCGAAAGTTTTCGCGCAGAAGTGAGTTCGGAAAATCGGGATTCTGAATGGTCTGGAAGGTGAAGAGCACGTCTTCAATGGTCACCGGATGCGGCGCATCCGGAGTGGAGTCATGCCACAGGATGTTGTCTTTGAGCGTGAGCGTGTACACGCGGCCGTCGCGGCTGATGGCGAGTGTCGCGAGGTCATCTTCGATTCTCTTCGTTTCGGGGTTGTACTTGAGGAGGCCCGAGAAGACGAGGGAGACGATGTCCCGATTGACATTATTCGTGACGGTGAACCACGGGTTGAGCGGCTGGAACTGGCTGACGGACCCTTCGATGTACGTTCCTCCGCGCTCGGGGACGAGATCCGTATTTGCTCTGTAGAAACGGCGCAAAAGTAACAGGAGCGCAAGAACAAAGACCAGAGCAAGAAAGCGCAGAGCCCACCGTTGAAAGTGGAACACAAACCGGAACAATTGGCGCGGGTCAGACACCACGAAAGAGGGAAGGGGAGCGGAAACGGTCCGTTACACGTACCACTGCAGCACCGAAAGGGCGAAGAAGATGATGCTGAGCCAGATGCTCATCTGATACACCAGTTTCTCGCCGCCGCGCCGCTGCACGTAGCTCGTACCGATGCCTCCGAATGTTGCGGAGAGACCGGCTGCACGGTGCTGGAGGAGGATCGTGAGCGAGAGAAGAAGGCTCACGATCACGAGGATCGTATGGATGATCGTCATCGAAGCCAGTGTAGAAGATTGGTGGGATTCCGGCAATCATTGCGATACTTTTTGATCACGGTTGTGTACTTGCGCTACATACTGCGTACTGCATACTGCGTTCTGCATTGCAGGGTGGTTAGCTCAGTTGGTTTAGAGCGTCTGGTTTACACCCAGAAGGTCACAGGTTCGATTCCTGTACCACCCACCACTCGACTCGCGCCTTTGGGGCTCGCTCGTGGTCTTCGGCACTTCGTGCCTCCGGCCACGTTTTTGATAGAGCAGAGTGAGCCGATCGATCCCGAGCTTGTCGAGGAAGAGCCGAGGAACGTTCTGTCCAAATCGTCTATTATTGTTGATATTCTTTGGGAATCGCCTTCTGAGACGTTTCAGAAAAGCATTGACAAATAGGTGATTTACACTTAAAGTAATCGCCATTTTGTTTTCCCACCTTCCGTCATGCGTACAACTCGCCGAATGCAGATTCTCGCCAGCCTGAGCCTGATTGCAGGGCTTGTGGTGGGAGTGCATTCTCTCGTCGTTTCCGTTCCGTCGCCTGCCGCACTGGCAAACACTGCGGATCGGCACATCTTCCTCACGCTCACGGATGGTGCGGACAGCGTGGGGCCGGGTGGATCGCTCAATTACGTCGTGACGGTGCGAACGGATTCCCAGAACGTGGAGGTCACGGAAGTCACTCTCACCCTTCCCGCCTATGCCAACCTTGTGGAAGCGAGTGATGCAGGTCAACGTGTGGGCAATACCATCGTGTGGAGCAACGTTGCCGTGAGTCCGGTCACCGGCCGGCGTCTTGTCGCCAGCGTCTCGGTTGATCCCCTCGCGCAGATCGGCGCGACGATGACAGCCGAAGCCACGTGTGAAGGTGAGCGTGCAGCGGACATGACTGCCGTTCTGGGTTCGCGTGTGGTACCGGTTCCTCCGGAACTGAGACTGCGCATCAGTGACGGAAAGGAATATGCGGGTCCGGATGAGGAGCTGCGCTACGTTCTCACGGTCGAAAATATTTCCGATGTCGACCGTGTCTTTGATCTGCGGGGTGAGCTGCCTGCTCAGCTTTCATTCCTTGCGGCCACGGGGCAGTACCAGGAGCAGGACGGATCGATCCGTTGGACCGATCAGCTGATCCGTGCCGGTGATATGCGCACGTTCGAGGTGATGGCTGCGGTGCAGCACGATGTCGTGGATTTCACGAATATCGTCTTTAAGGCCGCGGTGGACGGCATCCCGGCCGGCGATACGACGGTCGTGCAGCGGCAGCCGGTGATCGAGGGATTCAGTATTACGGCGTCGGACAACCTGAACAAAGTGACACCGGCTTCGGAGGTGACGTACCAGATCCATCTGCAGAACAATGATGACATTCTTGCAACGGGCCTTTCCGTGAGTGCGGCGCTGCCGGTGTATGCGGAGTTCATGGAGGCATCGAACGGAGGTGTGTGGACGGGGAATAACGTCCGTTGGGAGAATCTGACCGTCAGTCCCCATGGCGATCGTATGCTGACGATCATCGCCCATGTGCGGACGGATGCTCCTGCCGGTGCGGCCTTGCGCATGACCGCGGAAACGCAGGGACTGGTGGCGGTCGACATCACACAGGTGGTGTCGGGAGCCCCGTCGCGCGGTGATCGACCCGAGGCCCTCCTTTCGAAGACGGCAGATCGCAGCGAAGTGAAGCCGGGCGATACCGTGACTTACACCATTACGTTGCGCAATACGACCGACCATCCGTTCCGTGCCGTGCGCGTGGAAGACCGGCTCGACAGCCGCTTTATGACGGTGCTGGGTGCGGAGCGCGGCCAGATGCAGAACGGACAGCTGGTCTGGGGCATTCCGGAGCTCAATCCCGGACAGATCTGGACGGTCCGTTACAGTGTGGAAATTTCCTCGAAGGCGCCGCACGGGTTCGAGATCGACAACGTCGTGCTGGCATCCGGCGAAGGTTTAGAGACGGTTTCGCTGACCGAGAAGGTATACACCAGCCGTCTGGGTGTGGTGCGCGGACTGCCGCCCACGGGTGCGGCGTTCGATGCGATCTTCCTCCTGCTGTCGGGCGTTGCAGGCTTCATGCAGACGATCCTGCTGAAGAGGCGCTTCGCGTGAGTGTGATCATTCCGTTGAACAAAACGCCCCGCGGATGCGGGGCGTATTATTTTCAGCATGAAAATGCAGTGTTCAGCTGCCGCTCATGGCGGACAGAATCTGCTGCATCAGATCGATGATATCCGAGAAGGAAAGCTCAAAGGGGATGTCGAGCAGCCGGGCCAAGAAGAGCACGAGGAAGTAGGCGATGAAGGCCACGATGAGTCCGACAATGGAGTAGCGGATGGTGTGCACGGCTTTCTTGATCTTGTCTTCGTTGCCCGCGGAGAGGATGAAGGAGATGCCTCCGATAATGATAAACATGAGGCAGAGGATCGTGGCGGCGATAAGGCCGAGTGCGATGAAGACGGAGATGATTTGCATGGCGTTGCCGCCTTCGAGGAGATCGCGGAGCATCGTGGATTGGGGAAAAGAAAAAACCTCAGACGGTGCTCACCGCCGAGTCAGGTTCAAGAATCTTCAGATTCACGCGTTCCGAGGCGTTGCCGCCGATGATCCGAAGCAGTGTGCGCAGCGCCTTGACGGTCTGTCCTCCCTTGCCGATCAGTTTCCCCATATCGCGCTCGCTCACGCGGATGGTGAGAAGAATGCCGAGCTCATCTTTTTTCCCGTCGATGGAAAGCTGGTCTTTATCCTCGCAGAGGGCTTCAAGAACGTACGAGAGAAAGGCGTAGCCCGGGAGTGTTGCTGTGTCTTCTGACATGTGGGCCAGTGTAACCGGTTTTGTTATGGATGGAAAGCGCCTTTAGGCCGCGGGCGCCGGGGCGGCTTCCTGTGGCGGAGGCGCTGAAGCCGCAGGAGCTGCAACCGGTACGGATTCGGCAGGAGCCTCGCCTTTGGATTTCTTCTTGGTGTAGCGCTCGATGTACTGCTCCATTCCCTGCATGCCCTCCTTCGCGAAGAGCCGTGCGGCGGTGTTGCTCACGGCGGCGCCGCGTTTCATCCAGAATTCAACCCGATCCTTCTTCACTTCGAGGACGGCGGGTTTGCGGGCGGGCAGAAAGTGCCCGAGGATTTCGAGAAATTTGCCTTTCACCGGTCGCGTCTTCTCGGCGACGACGAGGCGGTAGGTGGGCAGATTTTCACGGCCGGTGCGCTGTAAGCGGATGATGAGCATGGAATCAGGTGCCATGGAGTCTAAGAGAGCCGCTGCCCGCGTGCAAGCGGGAATGCAGCTTTCTGGAGGAATTTTCGGCTCATGCGCGCTTGCTTGTCCGGACGAGACGGATTGTGCGAACAGGAAGGAATCCGCATTCCTCACGCAAAAAGACCTTGAGGTGGGGCAGGGCGGACAGGCATTCCTGGGCGGCTGCAGAGTCTTTGCACTCGATGAGCAGGGTACCGTCCTCCTGCAAGGATTGCGGAAACACGGATGTGCGCAGATTGGAAAGATTCTCCGCAATCCATGCCTGTGCACGATGGAGGACAAGGGCCGCATCGGCATGTTGCTTGATCCCTCTGGATTGCAGAACTTTTGGCAGAATCTGGCTGAGGCGATCCATGAAGAAAGGGGAGGGACTCTCAGTCTACCTCGGGGTAGGATGGTCTGGCTATGGCGGATCGCACATTGCACTTGCTCTTCCTCGACCAGTACGGGCAGATCGGCGGGGGGCAACGAATCCTTTTGGATCTGGTTTCCGCTGTGCATGCGCGGGGATGGATGGTTGACGTGCTCTGTCCATCGGGGCCGCTCGCGGATGCTGCACATGCTGCCGGTGCAAAGGTTCATGCGCTGCACGTTCCGCCCATGCGCTCCGGGCCGAAATCCCCGTGGGCGCTCATGAGGGCGGCATATGCTTCCCACAAAATTGCACAAGAGCACAGTGCGCTTGCAGAGCGGTGCGATCTGGTCGTGGTGAACGGTCCCCGCACGCTTGCGATTGCGCGCCCGTGGGTGCGGAAATTAGGGAAGCCGGCGTTGCTGTACCTGCACGGCGTGTACGGTCGGCTGGAGAACATGATCATCCGTTCGTTCCTCGCACTTCCCAACACGGCGGCTGTTGCTCCGTCGGCATGGGTGGCGGCTCCTTTTTCCGGCCTGTCCAATGTGCACCGGATCAGCAACTGGGTGTCGAGGGAATTTCTGGAGGCGCCGGAGGACACGGCACACGTGCGACAAGTGCTCGGCATCACCGATGTACATCCGATCGTACTGGTGCCCGGTCGTTTCTCGCCCAACAAAGGCCAGCGGCTTGTGTTGGAAGCGTCACATCTTCTCTCGGATGTTCCCTGTCACTTCGTGTTCGCGGGTGCGCCGCTCTTCGAGATGCAGGGGAGGGAAGTGGCAGCGGAACTTGTGACTGCGTCAAAGAGCCTGCCGGATCGGATTCACGTGACGCACTGGAAGGAAGCGATGCCGTCTCTCTATGATGGGTCTGATCTTGTTGTTGTTCCCTCGGTCTGGGAGGAACCATTCGGCCTTACGGTGCTCGAAGCGATGGCGCGCGCTCGTCCGCTCATCGTAACCGATCGTGGTGCGCTGCCGGGTCTTGCGGACAGCGGCAGGGTGGCGCAGGTGGTCGGGGCGGATGCATCGGCCATCGCTGCCGCACTGCGGGAATTCTTTGGGCATCGCGGAGCGTGGGGGGAGCGCGCACGGGAGGCACGGAAGCATGTGGAGACGCAGTACCATCCGGATCGTCTGCAGCAGGAGGTTCTTGCGTTGTGTTCGTCACTTCTGTCGTCATGACCATCGATGCGCTCATGCATGCGAGTGATTTGCCGCGCCTCGAGGCGGAAGTGCTGATGAGCCGCGCACTCAACAGGGATCGCACGTGGCTTCTTGCTCATGGTGATGAGGAAGTGCGTGGACACGATCGGGAGGTGATTGAGGACTGGTGTACGCGAAGGCTGAAGGGCGAACCCGTCGCCTACATCACGGGGGAACGGGAGTTCTTCGGCCGCACGTTTCGCGTGACTCCGGCGGTCATGATTCCCAGACCGTCGACGGAAGAGCTCGTGCGAAGCGCACGCGAGTTCCTCGATCATCCGCAGCCGTTCATCCGCGAGGCCGATGCCGGCATTGTCATTGTGTCCCGCGTGCTGCGACCATCGTTCCTGCCTCAACGGATTGTGGATGTCGGCACGGGATCCGGCTGCATCGCGGTCACGCTGGCACTGGAATGTCCGGAGTTGAAGGTCATTGCCACTGATGTGAGTGCAGAGGCGCTGAACATCGCGCGTGAAAATGCAACTCTGCATCATGTTGATGATCGTGTACGATTTTTTCAGGGCACAGATCTCGAACCTGTGCGGGATCTGCAAGAGCCGTTCCTCTTGGTTGCGAATCCGCCGTACATTCCCGATGGTACGGTGCTTGAACATCAGGTTGCCGACTACGAGCCGCACGCCGCGCTCTTTGCCGGAAGCGACGGTGGTGATGTGCTACGCATATTGTTGCGGCAAGCACGTGAACATCCGTTCTGTGCAGGTATCGTGTGCGAGTGTCAAACAAACCAGAGTATTTGGTTTAACCAAGCGTGAATGTCGCAGTAGGGTAGGGGTGGATGTCGAACGAGGAATGCCAAGACGATGTGCCCGCAGAGCAGTCACGGTTCCGGTTGCAACAACGCGATCCGCAGGCGATCGAAGAGGATCCGGACGTGGCAAATGATCCTATGATCGTGCGCATTCGAGAGATGCTGGGTTCCGGAGAACCGTTGAGTCACCTTCTCAAGGGCAGGGAAGATTGATACTGTAGTGCCGTGCAGAACCCCTTTGCGTCTCTCGGCCACGTCTGCGCCGTCATCGGCGCCCAGTGGGGTGATGAAGGAAAAGGTAAAGTCATCGATCTTCTGGCGGAGCGCTTCGACATTGTTGCGCGTGCGTGTGGCGGAGCCAATGCCGGCCACACGATCGTGGTGAAAGGCAAAAAGCACGTGTTTCACCTGCTGCCGTCCGGCGCGCTCCATTCCAACACCACTGTGGTGATCGGTTCGGGTCTGGTATTGCATCTTCCGACCCTGCTGGAGGAAATTCGCACCTTGAAAGATGCAGGCATCGACGTTCTGCCCCGACTCTTCATCTCGGAGGAGGCACACATTCTTTTCGACTTTCACAAAGACATCGATGCCGCGCTCGAGGAGCAGCGCAAGGTCCGGGAAGGAAAGGGGATCGGCACGACCAAGCGGGGCATCGGGCCGGCATACATGGACAAGGCCGCGCGCTCCGGCACACGTATGGAGAGTCTGCGCGGTGCCCTCACACCCGTCCTCGCACGTCACGCCGAACGTGTGCAACGTCTCTATGGCGTCACGGTGGACCAGGCAAAAGAACTGAAGAATCTCGAGGAGGCGCGTGCACTGCTTGCGGAGCGTATCACCGACACGGTGGGCATGCTCCATGAGCGTCTGCAAAAGGACAAGAAGATCCTCATTGAGGGGGCGCAGGCGAGTCTGCTCGATCTCGATCACGGCACGTACCCGTACGTCACCAGCAGCGCAACAACGCTTGCAGGTGCGCTTCAGGGGCTGGGGTTGCCGCCGCAGGCGCTCACTTCCTGTATCGGGGTGGCCAAGGCGTACTGCACGCGCGTCGGTGAGGGGGAGTTTGCATCGGAGGTCACAGGACAGGCGGGGGACAGATTGCGCGAGCGGGGAGGGGAGTACGGTTCCACGACGGGCCGGCCGAGGCGTTGCGGATGGCTGAGTATTCCCGATCTCAGGCGCTCGGCGATGATCAACGGTTTCACACACTGGAACATCACCAAGCTCGATGTGCTGGACGAAGAGGCGGAGATCCCCGTCTGCATGGGCATTGCTTCCGATGGAAAAGCCGAATGGAAGAAACTTCCCGGTTGGAAGACATCGACGGTCGGTATCACGGCATTCGCGAAGCTCCCCAAAGAGGCGCAGGAGTACCTGCAGTTTATCGAGCAGGAAACGGGCGTTCCTGCATGGCTCATCGGCACGGGCCCGGGACGGGAGCAGATGATCGTGCGATAGTCATGGAAGGGCCACCTACCCTTCGGCTTCGCTCAGGGCGAGCGGTGTCCCTCCCATGGACCCACCTTTCCATCAGTGGTGTGTCTCCAGGCGGGCAAAGCCCGCCTTCGACACGACTTCTTTGATTATGTTGAAATTTCCCTTCATGATGAAATACCATTGTTATGAAAGTTCATTGTGAGGACTTCAGAAGCATACCCGTATAGAAAACTATGCGGCGAAGCGCGGGTCTTGCCCTTTCGATTCCTCGTTTCGCTCTGCTCGACTCGTCATTCAGAGCGCCCCTGAATGCAGTCGAAGGACGCGAGTTCCGCGCTGGAGCCGCACCATTAAAGGGAAAGAGGTGTCCATGACCCATTCGACTCCGCTCAGAGTCACTCATAACCTTAACACTCCTATCTCAAGTTGTCACCCCGAGCGAAGTCGAGGGGCGAGGGGAAAACCGCCTGTCGGCCGTAGCCCGAAGGGCGAAGGCTGAAGGTTTGCCCCTCATGAAAATCACTCCCCCCATTTCAGTTTCGTCCTCAGAGTGCGCAGGAACGTATCCTGCTTCCGCCGGAGGAATTTTGCCGTCTCTTTGGAGACGGAGCAGCGGACATGGTCGCCGTCCTGCAGGGGAACGTACATCTGGCCGTCGATCGTCAGGTTCACATCCACATCGGCAAACTTCCGGACTTTCATGTGTACGCTCACGTCCACCCTGCTCTCGCCGCTGATGATCACCGGTTTTTGCGAGAAACTGTAGGGATTGATGGGGGTCAGGATGAGTGCCGAATCAAATGCGGGATGCACGATGGGGCCGCCCGCGGCGAGTGAGTAGGCCGTGGATCCCGTGGGTGTCGCGACGATCAGTCCGTCGGCGCGGTACGTGGTGAGCGCATCGCCGTTCACGGTTGTTTCCAGATCGATGAGACGGGCGATGGTGCCCTGCGCAATCACCGCTTCGTTCAGGGCGTGGCCGGAGAAGAACGCCTTGCGCCCGCGCACCGCTTCGATTTGTAACAAACCGCGTGCATCGATCATTCCTTTGCCGAACAGCAGAGCGGGGAGGATGTGGTCGGCTTCGTCCAGCTCGATTTCCGCGAGGAATCCGAGTGTCCCGCGGTTTACGCTTAAGATGGGCACCGAGAAATCCCGCATTTCGCGCACCGCGCGCAGCACAGTGCCGTCGCCTCCGATCACGAGGAGCAGGTCAATTTTCTTCTTGGGATTCATCGGCTCACATTCCCGCACACAGGGCAGATCGTGCATGCGCGTGGGATCCACCACGGTGACGCAGTCGAGCTTCCGGAGGATCTTTAAGATGCGCGCAACAGCCTCGTCTTTGTGGTCGAAGCCGGATTTGACGGTGAGACCGATACGGCGGTACTTCGTCATGGTCACAGTGTAGCGTGCTACAGGAACGCCTGGACACCGGAAAGGAACAAATCCACGGTGCGTTTCCAGTTGAATTGGCCGGCTTGCTGCGGCCCGGCGGTGCTCAGGCGCATGCGGACGGCATCATCCCCGAGCAGGGTTTTGAGGCCTTGTGTGAGGGCGATCTGGTCTTCGGGGTCCACGAAGAGCGCCGCATCACCCGCCACTTCCGGCAGACTTCCGCGTTTGCTCGTAAGAACGGGAATACCGCGCTGCAGGGCGTCTAAGACGGGCATACCGAATCCCTCGTACAGTGACGGGAGCGCGAAGACCGTGGCGTTGGAAAGCAGCGACTCGTACTCGGCGTCGGTGACGTATCCCCGCCACTCCACGCCCGGCGTTTCGCGGGCCAGACGAACGATCTCCCGGTCGTGCCAGCCCCGGCCGCCGGCAATGACAAGGCGGCTTCGGTTCCGGACGATTTCGGGAAGAGCGGCGAATGCACGGATGAGGCGGATCTGATTCTTGCGCGGACAGAGTGTCCCGACGCTCAAAATCGTCCGTCCGTCGGGACGATGGATCGGAGCGGTTTCGCTGTACGGTCCTGCGAAGATCACCGAGATGTGCTCGCTCCCCAGAAATCCGTAGCGGTTCAGCAGATCGTGTTTGGTGGCTTCGCTGACGGTGCATACATGACAGGACTGTGCAAGGGCGCGGCGCAGCGTGAGCCGTTCGATCATCTGTGCTTTGCGCTGGTGGGGCTCGCCGCGGAATGCAATCAGATCGTGGACGAGCGGTATCGTCGGCAGAGCACCGCCTGCAAGAAAAGGGACGATGTAACTCGTCGGACTGAAATACGTGAGTTCCCTGTGGCGGGCATTGAGCAATCGGGCGGCGTGCAGGTGCCAGCGCATGCCGGAAGGGAGCACGACGCTCCGGACATGCGGTACCTGCCATGCGGATGGGAGATCGCGATTGCCGAGCAGCAGAACGGGCAACGTGCGCGTCAGGAGCTCCGTCAGAAAACAGTGTGCCCAGCGGGCCTTGCCCGTGGGTTTCTCGCTCAACGCCTCACGACAGTCGATGGCAAGCGTGCGCATAGTGTCAGTCTAGCTTGCAGAACCTACTCTGAGCGAGCCGAAGGCAGTCGATCTTGCCGATAGAGTCTTCGGCGGGGTATTCATGTGTGATGAAGTGGTCGAGCCGCAGAGCGGCGAGACCATGAGCGAACCCCGCGTATGCGGGGCGAGTCGAATGGTGCTATCCTACACGCGATGGCTTCGCAGTTTCTCCGCAAGGTGATGGGGCTCGAACTGGAGGAGAAGATCCTCAATGCCGGATCGCTTGTTGCCATTGCGGGCGTATTCCTGCCGTGGATCGGCGGGGAGAAAATCGGCGGAGCGACGGTGTCGTACTCCGGATTCGGATTCTACACGACGATCATCGGAATCAGTGTATTTGCCCTGCATTTGTTCGTGCTTCTCATCACGTTTATCCCTTTGACGGGTGGTCCGGTGCTCATCCGCAGGCGCTACCGCGAGGTTGTACGCCTTTGCGCCACCGCGGAGGCGGTGATCCTCATCCTTGCCGCTCTCTCCGTGCTTATCAAAGTCACGTTCGATCTCGCCCGCATGGAGATCCGCTTCGGCATCTATGTGGCGCTCATCGGCAGTTTGGTCGCCCTCTTCGAGTCATTTCTGCGGTTTCAGGAGCAACGCAAGGGGTTCGTGCAGGAGCTGTTTCATCATCCGGAGGAAGACGTGCAACCGGTGGATAAAACCGAGTATTTTGAGGCACCGCCCCCTCCCCCGCCTCCCCCGCCTCCCCCGCCCGAAGAGCACAGGATGTACCGGTGACGGAGGTAATGAAGGTACGGGAGGTAAGGAAGGTGATTTGTTGTCCAATGATCAGTACCTTCAATACCTCCCAAACCTTTACAACCTTTGACTAGAACCAGCGGTGGATGCAGGACTACAATGCACCCGTATGTCTTCTGCCTACGCCGATACCGATTTCCTCTATTTCGATACCGAGAAGCGCGCGGTGATCGGGCCTGTGGAGTGGACCAAGACGGGTAATGTCAAACCGTTGCAGAAACCCGGTATTCCCGAGGAGGGTCATGATCGCAGGCGGCGTGGCAAACCCCGCAAGGAGTACTACATCTGGGGGACGTATCGTTCCCTGAAGCGGCTGTATAATCTGGAAGGAAAGAGTAAACGCGAAGAAAGCACGCAGACACTCGATGCGGCGATGGAGCGCGCTCTGCAGGAACCCTACTGGAACTGATCAGCTTCAGGTTTTCGCGAGTGAGGCGCAGACACGCGCCACTTCATTCTTCGATCCGATGATGAGCGGGCAGCGCTGTCCCACAGCGGTGAGAGGGATATCGAGGATGTTCCGTGTTCCGTCCGATGCCTCTCCTCCCGCCTGATCGGCGAGGTAGGCGAAGGGCCCGCATTCAAAGGCATGTCTCAGCTTGCCCTCCGGATACTTTTTACTGGCGGGGAATGTAAAGATGCCCTGCCCTTTACTGAAGATGTGGTGCACGTCCGCCACGAGGCATCCCGAGTACCGCAGGGTCATCTGTTGGGCCATCCACGATTCCACCACCGCACGATATCCGTCGGTCTCGTCGATCCCGCGTAAATTTCCCGGACTGAAGTTCTTGGCGTTGTCGCCGATGCCCAGATGTTCCCGGAGCAGGATGAATTCGCCTACGTCGTTCAGCAGGAATTCGTGGACGCCGCCGCCCGTCGAGTAGATGAAGAGCGTGCGCGGGCCGTACAAAACATAGAGGGCGGCCACCTGTTCGCGGGGCGTATGCCCGATGATGTCCCTGCCTTCGTAAATCCCGAAGATGGAACCGATGGCAAGATTGGCATCGACGAGGGAGGAGCCGTCCAGCGGGTCAAAGACCACGGAGTACGGCGCATCGGGCGAAAGCTCGATCACTTCGTCATGCTCCTCGCAGGCGTAGGAGGATACGAGACGGTTCTCTTTCAGGTGTTCCTGAATGATACGGTCAGAGAGCATGTCCAGCTTCACCTGCTCCTCACCGAACATGTTCACGGATCCGGCGAGACCGGCTTCCGTGGTCTTGATGGCGTAGCTGATGTATTTCGCCGCGCGCGAAATATCGTTGATGAGGTGACGGAGCTTGTCCGGCGCTTTCGAGACGTGAAAAAGGTGGCCGTTGAGGCTGCGTTGCTCGGCGGGGACGGAAGGGGAGGGGGTCATGCAGGAAAGGGGGATTACTGCAAAAGTTTGCCGATGGAAACGACTAATTCCGTTACGCGCATCGAGTAGCCCCATTCGTTGTCGTACCAGGCGAGCAGCTGAACGAGCGTTCCATCGATGACATTCGTGGAATCCAGATCCACGGTGCTCGAGTGCGGGTCGGTGAGGTAATCCGAAGAGACCAGCAATCCCTCTTCGACTGCCAGAATGCCTGTGAGATCGCCCTGCGCCGCCTCACGGAGCTGCCGGTGGATTTCCTCCACGGTGACGGGTGCCTTCATCTCGAGGACGAGGTAGGCGGCGGAAACGTCGGGGACGGGAATGCGCAGCGCCATGCCGTCGAGCTTGCCTTTCAGATGCGGGAACACCTTGCCGACGGCTTTGGCCGCACCGGTTGTCGACGGGATAATGTTGAGTGACGCCGCGCGCGCGATGCGGAGTTTCGAGCTGTCCGTCGCGTTATCGAGCAGATTCTGGGAGCTCGTGTAGGAGTGGGTGGTGCACATGAGACCGCGCCTGATGCCCTTCCACGTATCCAGAACCTTGATGACGGGAGCGATGCAATTGGTCGTGCAGGAGGCGGCGCTCACGATCGGCAGCGCGCTCTTCAGCAGCTCATCGTTCACGCCACGCACGATCATGGGGGTATCGTCTTTCGGGGGGGCGGTGATGACGACGGCTTTTGCGCCGGCAGAAAGGTGCGCCTGCGCCTTTTCGCGCGTGCGGAATTTACCCGTCGCTTCGACGACAATATCCACCGTAAGTTCCTTCCACGGGCATTTGGCCGGATCTTTTTCTTTGATCACACGAACAGGCTTCCCTTCAATCGTGAGATGCTCGCCATCGAGTTCCACGGGACGGTCGAATCGTCCGTGGAGGGTGTCGTACCTGAGGAGGTAGCGGCGCATCGCGGCGTCGCTGGAGGCGTTGATCGCCACGACTTCGACGTCATCCGAAAACCGCCCGAGCAGCTGGCGGTGGACGACTCTTCCGATCCGTCCGTATCCATTGATGGCTACTCTCAACATAGAGGCATGATAGAAAGTTTTTGGAGGAATGCAATGAAAGCGAAGAAAGCGAGGATTATGAACGAATCTTCACAAGAAGATATCATCTTATTTCTTTCTTTCTTTCCTTGATTGCATGAATTTCCTCCACGCATCAGCCGAACATTCCGACGAAAATACCCAGCATCGCGAAGAAGATGCCGATGATCCATAGTCGCATCGTCACCTTGCTCTCGCCCCACTCCAGAGCCTCGAAGTGATGGTGGATGGGTGCGGCGAGAAAGACCTTCTTGCCGTGTCGGAGTTTTTTGCTCGTCAGTTGAATGATGACGGAGAGCATTTCAATCAGAAACACGAACCCGATGAGCGGAAGTACCAGCACCTGATCGATCATGAGGGCGATCACGCCCAGCATGCCGCCAAGTGCAAGCGCGCCGGTATCGCCCATGAAGAAAAGCGCCGGCGGGACGTTATGCCACAGGAATGCGGCGGTGGCACCTGCAGAAACGGCGCAGAAGGCGGCGAGGACGGTGAGGCCTTTGAGGTACGCCAGAAAGGCGAATGCCAGGAATGCGATCGTGAGTAACCCACCCGCGAGACCATCCAGTCCGTCGGTGACATTCACCGCGTTCGCCGTACCGACGATGATGAAAATGAAGAGAGGAATGTACCACCCGCCGAGGAGCACAGGGCCGATGTACGGAATGTGAATGGAGTCGTACCCCAATTTATAGTAGAACCAGAGACCGCCGGCTGCGGAGAGGAGGAGCAGGGTCAGGAGTTTCGGGAGCCAGTCTAAGCCGCGTTTCTTGCCGATGCAGCAGATGTTCAGATAATCATCGAGTGCTCCCAAAAGTCCGAACGAAACCAGCATGAAGAGCGGCAGGTACACCTGACCTCGCTGGAGAATGGACTGCTCGACGACTCCGAAGAGCGAGAGGAGTCGCGAGAGGAGTGCGGTCAGCAGGATGGAGCCCCAGATGAGCACTCCGCCCATGGTCGGCGTTCCCGCCTTCTTGGCGTGAAAGCGCTGGAAAATCGGGGCGATCCGGCCGTCGACCGTTTCACTCCTCAGTTGCTTGCCCATCTTGAAGTGCAGCAAAAATCTGAGGTACCACGGGGTGCCCGCGATGCCGAGCACGAAGGCGAGCAGCGCATAGAGCAGAATTGCAATGAGAGGAATGTCGGGCCGGACAGGGATGAAGGAATCCATGTGAGGGAGAGTGTATCAGGATTGGGAACGGAGGAGTATTCCTGGTGTCGGGCAAGCTGGAAAGCGAAGGAAGCGAGGATCGTTGCTTTCTTTGCTTTCATGCATTGCCTCGCTTTCCTGTGCTCTATGCCGAATGGACTTTATCGATGTCGTAGAACCGCATCTGCTCCTTTTTGAACAGGAGCTCGACGCGCCCGATGGGGCCGTTTCTGTGCTTGCGGATGTAGATATCCGTCACGCCGGGGCGATCGCTGTCTTCTTCGTAGTAATCCTCGCGGTACATCATCAGCACGACATCGGCATCCTGTTCAATACTGCCCGAGTCGCGCAGATCGGAGAGCTGGGGTATGTTGCCCGGGCGCGTTTCAACGGCGCGCGAGAGCTGCGAAAGGGCGACAATCGGCACGTGGAGTTCGCGGCCGAGTTGTTTGAGCGCACGCGAGATTTCCGAGATCTCCTGCACGCGGTTGCCGGCATAACTGGCATTCCCCGTACTCATGAGCTGCAGGTAATCGATGATGAGCAAGTCGAGGCCGTTCTCCATCTGAAGCCTGCGGGCCTTGGCACGGAGTTCCGGAATGGTGGAGGCAACGGAGTCGTCGATGAAGATGTTGGCTTTGTTGAGTTCGTCCATGATCGGCCCCATGTTCTGAAAGTCGTTTTCGTCCAGCTTGCCGCGCTGGAGCTTCCACGAATCAACGCCCAGCATGGAGGCGAACAGGCGGTCCACCAGCTGCTCCTTGCTCATTTCGAGCGAGAAAATCCCCACGTTCTTTCGTCCGCGGATGGCGGCGTTTTGTGCCATGTTGAGGGCGAGGGAGGTCTTGCCCATGCTGGGGCGTGCCGCAATGACGATGAGGTCACTGGGCTGCAGGCCCGAGAGCTTCATGTCGAGAGACTTGTACCCCGTCGGCACACCTTTCACCGTCTCTTCATCCTGTGCCTCGTGCATTTCGGCGAAGCGCTCGTAGCGTGCCTCGAGCACGTCACGGATGTGGATGAATTTGTCCTTCAAGTACATGTTCGAGATCTCGAAAACGGATTTCTCCACAAGATCCAGAAGCTCTGCCACCGGCCTGTCTTCTTCGTACCCGAGGCCGGAGATGCGTTGGCCGGCCGCGATGATGCGGCGGTGCACGGCTTTCGTCTTCACGATCTGGCCGTACTGGTAGACGTGCGATGAAGTGGGCACTTCGGAGGCGAGCTCGGCCAGAAATGAGCTGCCGCCGGCTTTCTGAATTCTGTCGTTGGCTGCGAGCTTGGTGGTGACCGTCACGAAATCAATGGGCTCGTGGCCCATGTAGAGTTCGTGAATGGCCTGGTAGATTTCGCGCAGCACCGGATCGTAGAAGTCCGGAGGCATGAGAAAATCACTCACCTTGATGATCGCTTCGGGGTCAACGAGGAGCGCACCCAGAACGGTGCGTTCGGCTTCCACCGAGTGGGGTTGCGTTTCGACGGAGGCGGAAGGGTTCTGTACCATGAGACTGGGATTGTAGTGTCCGCGGGTTTTCGGGCAATCAAACCCGCTTGAAGCCTGATCAAAATGACATCCCTTGTGCGTGGAAAATGTGGATGGGATGTGGAAAGTCCTTACAGCCCGTTTTCGCGGGCGTAGCGGAGTACAGCAAATGCACTCATCGTATGGATGGTGGAACTTCCCAGAACACGTTGAATTGCCTCATCTACAGTCATTTCGTGGACTTCTATAAGCTCGTTTTTGTCTTGTGGAAGCGGAGAAGGCTTGAGCTCCCTTGCGATGAACAGGTGATTCTCCTGTTCCAAAATCTCTGAGTGCCGACAGCTGCAGTAGAATTCAATATGGTCAGCTGCAAAGCCGGTTTCTTCACGCAATTCTCGTTGAGCGGCGACGAGCGGCTCTTGTTCCTTGTCCATTTTTCCGCTGGGGACCATCCAAATATAGTCGTGATAAAAAGGTCGAAATTCGCGAATCATAAGGATAGTTTCACTTTCCGTGAAAGCCAAAATATGGACGCTGTCGCACCGGTAGGCACGTGCAGTTTTTTTGATGCGTCCATCGGGCAAGGAAGCCGCTTCCTTGATGATTCGCCATCCGTGTCCTGCGTAGAGTTCCTGTGATGAAAAGGGAGGATCGACCATGCGATCCTCAGTATAGGCCTTCTCATCCGGAATCTGCAGCGGAAGATCGCGATCTTCCGCTGCAGGTGAATCGTCATTCGATCTCCGCTGCTTTTCGCACCTCCTTCTCCAGTTGTTCCGTGAGCTTGGGATGTGCGACCAGATTGAGGCAGGCCGTTGCGCGGCCCTGTCCGAGCGCTTCTTCGCTGTAGCGGAAGTGCGTGCCCGACTTTTCAACGAGGCCGTACTTCACGCCGAGATCCAGTAAATCTCCCTCGCGATTGATCCCTTTGGCGTAGAGAATGTCGAATTCGGCCTGCCGGAAGGGCGGGGCGATCTTGTTCTTCACGACTTTGACGCGCGTACGGTTGCCGACAATCTCCTGATCGCCTTCACCTTTTTCAAGGATCTTGTCGATCCGGCGCACGTCCAAACGGACGGATGCGTAGAACTTGAGGGCGTTGCCGCCCGTGGTGGTCTCGGGGTTGCCGAACATCACGCCGATCTTCATGCGGATCTGGTTGATGAAGATGATGGAGCAGTTCGTCTTGCTGACGATCGCCGTCAGTTTGCGCAGTGCCTGGCTCATCAGCCGTGCCTGCAGACCCATATGGCTGTCACCCATCATGCCTTCGATTTCCGCACGGGGCGTCAGGGCGGCTACCGAATCCACGACGATCAGATCGATGCCGCCGGAGCGGACAAGCGTTTCGGTGATTTCGAGCGCCTGTTCGCCGTCATCCGGTTGTGACACGAGCAGCGAGTCGATATCGACGCCGATCTTCTTTGCGTACTGCACATCCAGTGCGTGCTCGGCATCAATGAAGGCGGTCTTGCCTTTACGTTTCTGTGCCTGTGCAATGATGTGCAGTGCGAGGGTGGTTTTGCCGGAGGATTCGGGACCGTAGATTTCGATCACGCGGCCGCGGGGAATACCGCCGCCCAGTGCGATGTCGAGAGAAACCGCCCCCGAGGGGATACACTCGATTTTCACAATATGATCATCACCCATGCGCATGATGGCACCGGCGCCGTACTGTTTTTCAATCTGTGCGAGTGCGGCATTGAGTGCCTCCTCCTTGGGATTTTTGGTCGGGATGCTCGTCGTGTTCTTCGTCGGGGAGATCATATCGGCTTTGGAAGTGGATGCTTTTGCCATGGTAGTGGAGTGGGGAAAAGGGAGAAAGGTTCACCCTGAGCGGAGTCGAAGGGTGTAAATCCGTACACCAAGGTATCTCTCGGGAATCTCATTCTCAACAAGATCTGCTTGCAGATTAATGAAAATTTGTTGGTGTATGAAAGTACACCTTATTTGGATAACTCTTTGGCGAGGGCAATGATCTTCGCAACCTCCGCACGGTTGATGGGTGCATCGGGACGGAAAATCCCGAGGGGATTTCCTGAGGCATCAAGATCACCGGAAACCAGTTCGAGGTACGTTGCCATGGCGATGGCCCGCGCATACGGATGAGAAGAGGGGACATCCGTATAGGACGTCTCGGCTTTCGGACCGGTCGGTATCCCCAGCACCTCAAGGAGCGTCTGGATCACTGCCCCTCGCGTCGCCGGCTTGTTCACATCAAGGGATGGAGCGAACACCGAGAGCTGCAAAGACTCGGCCGTGGCGACGTAGGCTGCCGCCCAGGTAGCTTTGGCGGTACCATTGCGCGGAGGGGGTAGGCCCCGGAGATCGAACGCCTGATCGGAAGCCTGCAGGGCCATCTTCAGCACCTCGGCGTACGTAATGGGATTCTCGACGCCGAATTCCCCTTTGAGTTTGCCTGCGTCGTCCGCATAGCCCGTCGCGATCTTCTCTTCGATGACGTACGACACGTACGGCGCATACCACGCTGAGAGCGGCACGTCGGAATAGATGACAGGTTGCTCATCGATGGTGGCGAACAGCAGGTCACGCCGCGCCGCGATGACTGCGGGAGAAGGACTGCTGAGTGGCTTGACGGTGGGGCTGGGGGCTTTGACTTCTTCAGCTGCCAGCTTCTCGCGCTCCGCTAAACGGTCTGCGAGGCGAGCGGCGTTCGCATCCTGTTCCGCCTTGAGCGCCTCCTGCTCCATCTTCAATGCAGCCTCCGTCGCGGCAGCGTGTTCCTGCTCCTGCTGCAAAGCCCGTGCATAGCGCTCCTCGCGGTGCAGTGCGAATATCTTCTGCAGTTCCTCCTGCTCCTTCTTACTCTGGGCGATAGTCGCTTCGTGTTTCGCGATCCGCTCCGCGATGCGGGCTTCCCGCTCCTTCGCGGCCTGTTCCTCCAGCTTCGCGTTCTTTGTCGCGGCGGCCAGGTCGCGGGCCTCTGCCTCCCGCTCCGCCAGCGTCTGCTGCTCGGTGAGCCGCCCGCGTTCGGCGAGGCGCTCTGCGCGGCGAGCGGCGTTCGCATCCTGCTCAACCTTGAGCGCCTCCTGCTCCATCTTCAACGCAGCCTGCGACGCGGCCAGCCGCTGTTCCTGCAGCGCAAGGGCTTTCGCGTAACGCTCCTCGCGGTGCAGTGCGAATTTTTTCTGCAGTTCCTCCTCCTCCTTCTCTGCCAGTGCGATAGCTGCTTCGTGCTTCGCGATACGCTCCGCGATGCGGGCTTCGCGCGCCTTCGCGGCCTGTTCCTCATCCATCTTCGTGTCTTCCTGCGCCGCAATCTGCTGGCTTTCCTGCCGGATTCCCTCGAAGCGGGCGAGAATCGTTGCGCGTGCCTGCGTGATGCGCCCCGTCATCTGCTCGGGACTGCCGCGCGTTCCGCCGGCTCCCCCTCCACCGGTTTCCGCTGCAGAGGAGGAAGCGGAAGTGGAGGAAGCGAGCGCAAGGGTTGCGGAATCGGTTCCCGTATCCGCACTGTCCTGCGCATCGGTGTAGGCGAGGGTGATCGTGGTGTCAGCGGGAGCCTCCAGATAGCCGTTATCCGCCACGATTGCCGCGGTGTTCATCTGCGTGGCCATGAGCAGGGAACCGCGGAAGATGCCGGACGTATTCGTCGTCTCCGTCAGCGTCACGGCTTCAAAATCCCCCGTGCTTGCAGTGACCGTAACCGAGAGCGTATCCGCCGCCGTGCCCGAAAGGTTGGCATCCGCATCGGTGACGGTCACATAGAGCGTGTCGTCCGTCGCGAACGCGTCGTCTTGCGCGTAGGAGGCATCCGCCAGAAGCAGGGAGGAATGGGGGTGCGCGATCTTGCCGGTGCCTTCGTTCATCGTTCCGGCGTTCGCAATGGTTGCGTTGGTTGCCGTGAGTGTCGAGCTGCCGAGTGAAAGAGTTGCGTCGGCGTTGACCGTGAGCGCATGCGTCACCGTGGCATTGGTGCCGAGTGCGACGGTCGCCCCCGCGCCGCTGAGGACGAGATCGTAGTACGTCCAATCCTTGAGGGTGTAGGGCCCAGCGGTGCCGTCGTATTCCACGATGCCCGAGTTCGTGTCATTCGTGATGCCCGTCACCGTTTCACCACCTTGAAGCCGGAGTGTTCCCTCGTTGCTGAAGGATGCCCCCGTAACGACGAGCGTCTGTCCGTTCAAGTCCACGATGCTGGAACCGGCGAGCGTGAGGGCGGAGGTGACGGTGAGGGTGTCGAGAAGGTCAAAGGCGCCGCCGCCGCTCAGGGTGAGGGCGTACAGGCTGTTGCCGCCCGTATCGATCGCCTGGCTGCCTGCTCCCGTCAGTGTCACCGTGCCGTTGCCGTGGGTGAAGGTTCCCGGAAGGTACAGGCTGCCGCCCACCGAGAGATCTCCGGCGGAGACGATGTAGCTCCCCGAGACTGTGAGGGAGCCGTCGAGCGAGGTGGCAGCGGCCTGCGTGAGGGCGGCGCCCGGGAGGACCTGCACCGCGTGGAGTGACTGCGCGGTTGCGCCGGAGAGCGTACTGATCCCGCCGAAGGTGACGGTCGAGGTTCCGGGAACGATTGTCCCCACGTCGGCGAGATCGAGGCGGCCGTCCATGATCGTCAGGGTCGAGGAGCCGAGGTTGAGGGTACCGGCATGATCGAGGACGAATTCCGCTCCTCCGGCGTACTGCGTGTTTCCCGTTCCCTGCGTCACCGTCGCGTTATTGGTGAGGGTATTCCCGTTGGTGGTGGAGTCTGCGCCCAGAGCTCCTGCGGTGTCCATGTCATAAAATCCTTTGATGACTGTGGAGGTAAGGGCTGAACCATTGGTGCCTGTGATGCCGAGCTCGGAAAACTTGCGCCATTTGCCTGTGTTAAACAAATACGTGTCTTCGGCGTCTGTGGTGAGGCGGTTTAAGTAGAAAGCTCCGTTGATGCGGCCGGGGAAGTAACAGCTCGGACCATCTCCGTTTCTACCAACCCGAAACGTTCCAGGGTCAACACTTGTTGATTTTCCGCTGATACTTCCAACGTTTTCAGCCGTAGCGTTATTTAATCTAACCGTCACATTGCCATCGCGGTCAAATCGGACAACAAGTGTATACCAATTACCAACTGAAACTGAAGCACTAGTATTGCCAACAAAATAAGCTCCTGATGAATCATTAAACTCCACGTATATATAATGGCTCATGACTAGCTGAGGGAAGGTTGATATCCTTCTTTCCGCTCCATGAAGCTCAAGAACCCGTACTCAATCCGCGCACGAATTTCCGAGGCTAAATTTCGCCAGTTTTTGAGGCTTTTTGCAT
>JAQUKV010000014.1 GCA_028718905.1 Candidatus Peribacteraceae bacterium
TGGTGGAGATGCCGGGAATCGAACCCGGGTCCAACGTGTAGCGCAGCTGCTTGTACTGTCATGTTCCTCTCATACTCGCAGCCCTTAGAGAAGAGCAGAGATAGGTGCGAGGGATGATGCCTAAAGTGACCGCGCATCCGCGACATCAGACGGATGCGTTGCCTCGCTGATTGCGCCTCATCCCCTTAAGCGAGAATGGGGGGCGAGACGTGTCCGCATGGAGCGGACTTAGGCAGCCAGTGCGAAAGCGGGAACCAACGAGAAGTTGGCGAACGCCTTCTTAAAGACCGCCGGTACATCTGCAGTGGCAGATATTGTTTGCAACAGTGGGTGCGCCACGGAGTACGTGCAGAGCACGACTCCATGACTACGGGAACCGTTGCCCTCCCGAACAGAAGCGAAACCACGCCAGTATCACGCTGTCGATACCAATTCATCCCCACAGGTGAATTCGAGCCGAACGCAAGTTCCGCATGCGCGGAACGAAGCGTGAGGCCGAAGATACTGTGCCCTGAGCGCAGTCGAAGGGCACAAAGGCGAAGCCAATCCCCATGCTGTGAACGATCGAGAGCGCCAGTGTACGCCTTTTTGGCATGCGCGCGCAGTTCTTTCCCTTAATCTTTTTGCATCATCCCTCTGCTAGACTGTGCGCATGGCGGCCATCATCAGCGCATCAGGGGTCACCAGGAAATTTCGCGACTTCACGGCCGTGGATTCCATCTCGTTTGAGGTGGAACACGGGCGGATTTTTGCCTTCCTTGGCCCGAACGGCGCCGGAAAGACGACCACCATCAAGATGCTTACGACCCTGCTTCGGCCCACGGGCGGGACGATCGAGATCAACGGACACAATCCGGTGACGGACCAGAATGCCGCGCGCCAGTCGTTCGGCATCGTCTTTCAGGATCCCAGCGTGGATGACGAGCTGACGGCATGGGAGAACATGGAGATCCACGGCGTGCTGTACGGCATCCCCAAGAAGCTCCGGCGCGAGCGCATCGAGCAATTACTCGGGATCGTCGAGCTCTCGGATCGCAAAGATAGCCTTCTCCGCGAATTTTCCGGCGGCATGAAGAGACGGCTCGAGATCGCGCGCGGGCTCCTGCACCACCCCAAGATTCTCTTTCTCGATGAGCCCACCATCGGGCTCGATCCGCAGACTCGCAATCACATGTGGGAATACGTCCTTTCTCTCAACAAAACGGAGGGCATCACGGTGTTCCTGACCACGCACTACATGGAGGAGGCCGACCGCGTCGCCGACGAGATCGCTGTCATCGATCACGGAAAAATCGTCGCCAGAGGATCCTCCGATTCCCTGCAGCAGAGCACACAGACCAAAAGCCTCGAGGAGGCGTTCCTCGCCCTCACGGGTCATCAGATCCGCGACGAGCAACTCGATGCCGCCGATCAGTTCCGCATGCGCATGCGCAATATGCGCCGTTAGTATCATGATTTCCATTCTTTACATTCTCTGGCTCCGCCAACTCAAGCGTTTCGTTCGCTCCCGCGCGCGCGTCATTGGTTCGCTGGGCCAGCCGATCCTGTTCCTGTTCGCGCTCGGATTCGGCCTCGGTCCCATGTTCCAGAAGTCCGGCGGGGGGGATTACATCCAGTTCCTCGCACCGGGAGTGATTTGCATGGCGATTTTGTTCACCTCCGTTTTCACGGGCATCGAGATCATCTGGGACCGTCAGTTCGGGTTCCTCAAAGAGACGCTGGTCGCCCCCGTCTCGCGCATGAGTATCATGCTGGGGCGGACCCTTGGCGGCGCCACCGTGGCCACGATTCAGGGGCTCATCGTCTTCCTGATTTCCCTCATCGCAGGCTTCCGTCCGGAATCCGTGCTCTCCGTCGTGTTCGCGCTCCCCGTCATGTTCCTGATCGCGCTGCTCTTCACGGCATTCGGCACGGGGATCGCCTCGGTCATGGATGACTTTCACGGCTTTCAGCTGGTCATGAATTTTCTCGTCATGCCGCTCTTCTTCCTCTCGGGGGCGCTCTTTCCACTGGAGGGCCTGCCGCCGCTCATCGCAGTCATCACCCGCATCGATCCGCTCACGTACGGGGTGGATGCGCTGCGCGGCATCTTCCTCGGCGCGACGCATCTGGGATTGATGACGGATCTTTCGTTTCTCTCACTCGCAACTCTCCTGTGTCTTTTTGCCGGCAGTTACCTTTTCTCAAAAATTCAAGTTTGAGCGTTCGTTGAGCGGTATCGAGAAGTCATTCATAGAAAAAACCACCCGTCTCTCGCGATCCGGGTGGCGTTTCGTTTGCGAGTGCATCTTACTGTTCCTTCGTCATCGCCCGCACCGTCCACAGCATCTTCGACAGTTCGCCGCGGGTGATCGGGCCGTTTAAGCTGGCATCGGCCGACAACGCTCCGCCATCGATGAGTGCTTTCACGTAGTTGTCGAACCAGGGCTCGGAAGGATCGGTGGGATCCGTCGCCAGTTCAAAAGCCTTGGCCAGCGCCTTGGCGGCTTCGGCGCGCGTCACAAGCGCATTCGGGCGGAACGTGCCGTCGGTGAAGCCGCGCATGAGTCCGCCGCGCATGGCCGTGCAGAGGTCGATGCCGTAACTGGCATCCTTCTCGACGTCACTGGCGAGCAGCGAATAGTCGGATTCCGAAAGTTTGGGGAAGCAGCGCTGCGAGGGCTTGAAGAGCCGTCGCACGATTGCGGCCACGAAGGTGGAGCGCCTGATGGTGGCATCGGCGTTCCACGTGTAGGCGACCGGCTCCACGGCCGGAAGGGGCGGGGGCAGGGCTTTCACGAGGGGTTCCTCCATTTGCATGACCGGAGCGACGGGCGGGAGCGTGACATCTTCGGGAAAGTACGCAGACGCCAATTGCGGAAGGAGCAGGGCACACGCGAGGAGAGCAGAGAGTGAACGGGAAGACATAGGACAATGGGGAAAAGGGGGCGATTGTGAGCGCTCCTTGTCATCAATGCAACAGGGCATGAACACTCTCCGTGATCAATTCTCGAGAATTTTCAGCTTGCCCAGCATGCGCATATAGGCCGTTTCGGGGTTATGAAGCGAGCTGCCGCAGTGCAGGGTGAAGCGTACAAACCGTTTGGGGGTCATGATGAAGGCGCTGCGGACCGTGCAATTGGGGGTGGCTTCTTCGAAGAGGACCGTCCATGTGTGATCCACAATTTCATCCGAGAGGATTTTCACATCGGGGTCGGCGCGCAGGGCATCCAGTGCGTCCGCAGCATGGTCATGGTCAAAACCCGTGAGCGAGAAATCCCGTTCGATGCACATGCTCCCGCCCAGGCATTTTCTCTGGGTGCCGACGAAGAGCCTCCAGGGTGCCGGCAGCTTGGGCAGGATCGTACCGTCATATGTGTTGCGGCTGACGAGATGCGGAGCAGGCCAGGAGTCGGGGTAGGAGAGCGCGTAGCCGAGGGTGTCGTTTTGCGTCTCCGTCCATGTGACGGGATTCGCCACTTCCACTTCGTCGAGCGCGATGCGCTGCACGGGAGGAAGTTCGGAGGGGAGCTTCAGAAGCCGGGCCAGCATCTCGGCCACTTCGCCGCGGGTGAGGAGGTGCGCGTAGTCCTGTGCCGTCGGCGGAATGGCCCCCGCCGTCTCCATGTAGTGCAGATAGGGCTTGTACCATTCGGTGCCCAGCAGGGCCAGATCCGGGATTTCAATGGGAGCGAGCCTGAACGCGATTGCAAGGATTTTTGATGCTTCGGCGAGGGTGATGGGGCGATCCGGCTTAAAGCTGCCGTCCCCGTAGCCGGAAATGAACCGGTACGACCAGGCCACGCAGACCGGCGGCGCGAACCACGCATCCGGGGCTACGTCACTGAATTGCATGCCGAGGCCGTACTTCTGCAGAGAAGAGGCGTCTTCGAGGCAGCCGTCGATGAGAACCTGCGGAGCCAGCGCCTGCACGATCATCTTCACGAATTCCGCCCGCGTCACCGATGCATCCGGCCAAAAAACGTGGTACTCGCCGGGGATAATGAATCCCTGCACGATTTCGCGCTGCCGCAGCAGTTCGATGGCTTCGGCGTAGGGGTGCGTGTCCGGCACATCCGAAAAGGCGCTCGCCGCAGCGGCATAAGGAATGAATCCCATGGCGACTATTGCGAGCGAAACGATCCAGCGGAGCTTCCACATGAGGGTGCAGGGGGGTGCCGGAATAGCATGATAGCACGATGGGGAGGTCGGGAGACGTGAAATTGTGAGGCTGCGGTTGCCGATCGGGAAGCAAAAGAGCAACAGACTATTGACTGCAGACAGAAACTATCTATCGTGCCTCCCTTGTGAATTCCGTAGAAATCTCAACAACGGCGATGCAGGAGTTGCCTACCAAGGACACCATTGCCGACGGCGTTCTGGCCGGTCGCAAGGTTGTCGGCCTTACGAAGGCGGAGCGCTACCGTCTTCGCTGCGCAATCGTGGATTTAATGGATCAGGGGCATGCGCTCAATTCCATTTTGGCCATCTGCGAGACGACGCGGGAATTTTATTTCTGTCAGATCGATACCATTCGTGAACCGCCCGAGGAAAAGGGGCAAAAGGCCTCTAATGCGGAAAGCGGAAAGCAGCCCGAATCGAAAAAGAGAATGACGTACGAGGAGCAGCTGGCCCTGATCGATAAGGTCGAAAACCTGCGATACACCTGCAATTTGTTCATTGATGACGCATGCAGACGGGCGGGGACAACGCTGCGGAAATACTATCAGCTTTCGATGCGCAGGTCCGCCATCATCGCCGCGATCCGGCGCGGGCTTGGCAAGACGGAGGCCGAGCCGAAGACGAGAAAGCGGAGGATGCGCATTCCCGACGCGACGGATCATGACTATCGCTGCGAATACGTCCGAACCACGCGCGGGCGGCTGGCGGAGGGCAGCCACTTGCGGCATCTGCTGCGTCGCGATCGGGTCCCGTACCGAACGTATTTCAAATGGGCGAATGAATCCGACAGAGTGTTCTTTCCCGATCAGAAAGTGGCCGAGAACGGAGGCGGTGCCGTGTTGCAGCTGTGGAGGACCTTCGGGCAGGACAAGCGGAATATGGCAGCACGGAATGCGCTGTCGGATCACTATATGCCTCTGGTGAGTACCATTGCCGAGAAGTTGTCCTATACGTTACCCCGTTGCGTGCAGTTGGATGATCTGAAACAAGCGGGCGTATTCGGACTCTTCGATGCGCTGGACGGATTTGATCCCCACAAGGGAGCGCGGTTCCGCACGTACGCCACGACCCGTATTTGGGGATCGATGATGGATTTTCTTCGCGATGAGGACTGGGTGCCGCGTTTGGAGCGCGCGAAATTCAAACATGCGAGGGATGATGCAGACCGTTTCTTCGTTGAGCACGGGCACCGACCGCACGGCACGGAGCCCGGCGGAGAGGGCGGAGATCTTTCCGACGGTCATGAGGAATCATCTCACGCGATTCCCGGCATGTTCAGCTTGTACGATGACGCGCATCAGGGAATGAATGACGATGGTCCACTCACGTGGGCGGATGTGACGGCGGACGGGCATGGGTCCGATCCGGAGAGCTCACTGCGTAAGATGGATGTCCTTCGTCTGGCGCTGCGCGGGTGCAATCGCAATGAACGGCTGATACTGCTGCTTTACTACTACGAAGGAATGACCATGAAGGAGATTGGAGAATATTTAGACCTCAGTGAATCTAGAATCAGTCAGATGCACACTGTTATTGTGGAGCGTCAGAATGCACAATGGGGCGGACAAAAGGATGTCGTTTGATGGTGCAAAATGTTTGACGGACTTCTCGCGATATCCGTTATCATGGGCCTGTTCCCCCCTCATCCATGGACCAGCAGGAACTTCAGAAACGCGTCGAGGCCTTTCTTGCAGACCTCAATCTGCCCAGCTTCATCATCTTCGGGTTCAAGCAGGACGAGAAAGAGTTCGGGTTCATCGCGTCCTACCGTCAAATGCCCTCCAATGTCGCCATCAAAGGGCTGACGTGGGCATTGCACGATTTCGTGAGCAAACTGCCCTAGCGCAGGATTTCCTTCATCACCCAGTTCGCGAATCCGATCGACGCCGCAACCACGATCCAGCCCCACACGCCGCCGAAGATCTCGAGCCCGACGATGGCGGGGTCCATCTTGAGCACGAGCAGGTGCACCACCCAGACGAAGACGCCGTTCACGACGATCACGGCGAGAATGGTGGCGAAGAGTTTCAGAGGCAGTGTCAGAACGGCGAGAATCGGGCGGACGAGCAGATTCAGGAGCGTGAGGAGTGCGGCCACGATCACAATGGCGCGCCATCCTCCGGTGAGCGCGAAGTACTGATCGAGGTAGGTTGCCATCGCCCAGACGAGCGCGACATTCAGAATTGCCTTGATGGTGATTTTGAGCGGGAGGGAACCCGAAGAGTCGGCCATGATGATCGGCAGTGTAGCACGTGTGCGTCAGGCGCGTCGGAATCTGCCTCACCCCCCTACCCCCTCTCCATCCCGCCCACGATTCTCCCATGGAGAGGGGGAGTACGTTTTCTGATTGTTACATTGTTTCATGGTGATAGGAGTGAGACATTGCACTCGGCACGGGCTCGCTTGCGAACAATGAAACCATTTATCCGTGTGACAATTTTATTCTGATCGTCACGTCGGATCCGGAAACGTCCACCGTGACCGCCGGTCCGTCGTTCTTCTGCAGCACGGCATGTGTCTCCTGTGTGATCACATCGCTGAATTCCTGCAGGACGTCCGGAAGGCCGTCGATCTGCAACGCGATAGAGTCCAGGAAGTGCAATCCCGCTTCTTTGCGGATCTTCTGCACCGCGCGGATGAGGTCACGGGCGGTTCCCTCGCGCCTGAGTGCGTCGGTGACGGTCGTATCCATGCTCACCACCACGCCTTTTTCAACGGCGATATCCTCGCCCTCCCGTCCGCGGTACGTGATCACCGCCTCTTCGGGCGACAGCACCTCATCCAGAATGAGCACGGCGCCGTCCTCCCGCACGGTGAAGTCTCCCGCCTTGCCGGCGCGGATGATCTCCTGCACACGGGCGCCGAGGCGCGGGCCCGCTTTGCGGGCGTCCACCTGCGCGATGCGCGTGGCGAGCGAGCCGGGATCGTCGGTGAATTCAATATCCTTCACATTGAGCTCGCTCATGAGCAGTTGACGGTCTTCCGCGGTGAGCGCGACTCTGGCGAGGGCCGGCGGCAGGGCGACGACGGCGCGCTGAAGCGGCTGGCGCACCTTGATCTTCTTCCCTGCGCGGATACCGTGGCCGAGGGAGACAATGAGCCGAAGGAGTCTGTTTCTTTCGATGAGGGAACGCTCTTCATTCGTGAGTTCCTTGCAGCCCGGCCAGTCGGTCAGGTGGACCGATCCGTGATCCTCGGGCACGAGATTCAGATAGATCGCATCGGTGATGAAGGGGCAGAACGGGGCCAGCACCTGACAGAGGGTGAGAAGGACGTCTTCCAGTGTTGCGAGGGCCTCGATCTGCTCGTCTTCGTGCGTCGAGAGTTCGGCCGAGGGGCTCGCATCCTCTTCGTCCACCGCGCCCTTGCCGGCGAAGCGGCGGCGCGACAGACGCACGTACCAGTTGGTGAGTGCATCAATCCTCTCGTGGATTTCCGCGCAGGCCGCCGACAGATCGTAACGGTTCAGTTCCCGCGTGATGCGGTTGACCAGATCCTGCACTTCGGCGCGGATGTAGCGGTCCAGAGGGTGAGAGGAGTGACGACGACTCGAAACGGGTTCGAAGTGCGCCGCGTTCGCATAGGTGACGAAGAAACTGTAGACGTTCCAGAGTGGCAGCAAGACCGAACGGACGGTCTCTTCCACCAGTTTTTCCGAGAAGCGCAGGTCTTCGCCCTTTACCGCGGGGGAGCTCATGAGCGTGAAGCGCACGGCATCTGCCCCGTGGCGGTGCACCACCTCGGTCGGCTCCGGATAGTTCTTGAGGCGCTTGCTCATCTTCTTGCCGTCTTCGGCCAGCACGATGCCGTTGACGATGCAGTTCAAAAAGGCGGGTTTTTTGTAGAGAGCCGTCGACAGGATCATGAGGGTGTAGAACCACCCGCGCGTCTGGTCCATGCCCTCGGCGATGAAGTCCGCGGGGAAACCGATCGGGAATTTTTTCTTGTGATTGCGGTAAGCGAAGGGAAAATGGTTCTGCGCGTACGGCATCGATCCGGATTCGAACCAGCAGTCCAGCACCTCCGGAATGCGCCGCATGAGGGGCGAAAGTGTGAGCTCGATTGCCGTGGCGTTCTGCGGTTCGTCCGCAGCCGCCTCCGCAAGGGAGAGATTGTCGACCAGCGCCTGCAGGCATTTGATCGGGCCGCCGTGACAGGCCACCAGCACGCGCTTGCCCGGATATTCCGCGCGGATACGTGTGAGAGCCGCTTCCAGGCGATTGAGGAAAGATTCGAAGCTTTCGCCGCCCGGAGGGGTCAGTGTCGAGAGCCCCGGACTGAGGATCTCGCCGGTCGCAAGCGTCGTCACATAGTTCTCTCCGGGCTTGCCGGTCCATGCGCCGGTGTCGCGTTCCCGCAGTTCCTTCCATCGTGCACTGTAGGGGACGTTCAATTCCGCGCTGAGGATTTCGGCCGTTTCGACGGCGCGCTTCAGATCCGACGAAATGATCACGTCGTATTTCTTCTTCTTAAGCTTTTTGGCGAGTGCGCGCACCTGCGCTCTCCCCGTTTCGTTGAGGAGCGTATCGACGTTGCCGCCGTTCACTTTGCCCTCTCTGTTGTAATCGGTCTCGCCGTGGCGGACGAGGGTCAAGTGGACGTCTGGCGAAGACCGATAGGTCATTTCATACGTCCCTGCATTCTGCGAGAGCTTTTTAGCCTCTTCCGGCGGTATATGTTCGATGATCGATTGCATGGCACGGAAAACGCCCCCATGCCCAATGAGGAGAATGCGCTTGCCCGCAAAAGTGCGAAGAAGTTCATTGAGTGCGTGGTCAACGCGCGAAAGGAAAGCGGATCGTGTTTCTCCGTTCGGAGGGCTTCCCGGATGGAAGGAGATTGAGACACCCTGAGGCATGGAAAATTCTTGCCGGATTTCGTCCGTGGAGCGGCCACTCCAGTCTCCCTGATGTCTCTCGCGGAGAATTTCCCACGAAGCAGCAACAGGAACGCCCAGTTCAGCGGAAAGAATTTTTGCCGTTTCCGCGGTTCGTGAGAGATCCGAAGAGACGATGGCATCAAATTTTTTCCGCTTGAGTTTTTTCGCGAGATCATTGGCCTGCTGCCGTCCGTTCTCATTCAATGGAATATCTCCGTTGCCACCCTGCAATTTTCGCTGTTTGTTCCAATCGGTTTCTCCGTGTCGGACACAGGTCAGATGCACCGATTTTTCTTTTGCAGACGACGCTCCCCATGTGACGTCATCCACGACGTGCTTGTGCAGGTCCAGCTGGCTTGCGGTGTGGTGGTCCCAGAAGAAGGAGATCGGCTCGGCATAGCGGGGGTACGGCCGGTGATTCAGCTTCATCGGGTCTTCCCCGGTGAAAAAATGCTTGATGTTTTGCAGGGGATCGGCGTGCGTGACGAGAACGATGTGGCCGCCGCGGTGCAGGGGGAGGACTTCTTCGAGGAACGCGCTGATGCGCTCGTGCACGGCGGCGAAGGTCTCCATACCCGGAAAGTGGTAGATGCTCTCCGGCGCATTGGTTTCGAGCTTGTGCGCCCGCCGCGCCTTGACGAAGGTCAGGTCCGAGAAATCGACGGTCTTGCCTTCATAGTCCCCGAAGATGACTTCGTGCAGTCGTTCATCGACGATCACCGGCGCACCGGTCACCTTGGCGATCACGGCCGCGGTTTCTTTGGTCCGGTCTAAGGGCGAGCAGTAGATGGCCGCGATCTCACCCGACTTCAGGTAATCCGCCGCGGCCGCGGCCTGCTTCCTTCCTTGTTCCGTCAGGTGCGTGCCCGGGCACTTGCCCTGATAGACCGGCACCAGATTCCCTTCGCTCTCGCCGTGCCGCAGAACCGTCACTTTGGTGAAGCGCAGTTTCTGCTGCGCCATGAGCTCGTCGCGGCTCTGGATGACCGTCAGATCCTTGGTTTCTTCGCAGCGCCAGATCGGCAGAGGGGTGCCCCAGTAGCGGTTGCGGCTGATCGCCCAGTCGCGTGCTCCCGTGAGCCACTTGCCGAAGCGTCCGTCACGCACGTGCGCGGGCACCCACTCCGTTTCGGCATTGGCCGCGAGCAGATCCTCTTTGATTTTCGTCACATTCACGAACCACGAGCTTGTGGCGTAGTTGAGGAGGGGAGTTTCGCAGCGCCAGCAGTGCGGATAGCTGTGCCGGTACGTCTCTTTGCGCCAGACGAGCCCTTTCTTCTGAAAGTCCCCGATGAGCTTCTTCTCGCCGTCTTCCACATGCATGCCCGCGTACGGTCCGGCTTCCGGTCCGAAGTGTCCGTTCATCTGCACGTCCATGATGATGGGGAGCTTGTTCTTCTTCGCCGCCTCCATATCGATTTCGCCGTAGGAGCCGTTGATCGTCACGATCCCCGTGCCCTCCAACGGATCCACGTAGTCCCCTGCGAAGATGTGATAGGCGCGTGAATTCTTTTGAACCTCCGGGATCTCTCCGTACCAGTCTGCGATGTGCTCATAGGCTTTGCCGACCAATTTTTTTCCCGCAAACTCCTCACCGATCTCGTAGTGTTCCGTTCCCTTCATGATGTCACTGACACGCCCCTTCGCCATGATCAGGGTTTCGTCGCCCGTGCGGACACGGACATAAGCGGCATCCGGCCTGATGGAAAGACCCATCGTGGAGAGCGTGCTCCACGGCGTCGTCGTCCAAGCGAGCACGAAGGTGTTCTGCTCGCCTTCCAGTTTGAATTTCCAGATGACGGCGGTGTCATCGATATCTTTGTATCCCTGTGTCACTTCAAAGTTGCTGAGCGGTGTTTCACAGCGGGGACAGATCTGCATGGCTTTTCGCCCCTCATAGATCAGTCCCTTCTCATGGAGCTGGCTAAAGACCCACCAGATCGACTCCATGTACTCCGGATCCATGGTGCGGTAGTCATGGTCCATGTCGACGAAGCGGCCCATGCGTTCCACCACGTTTCGCCATTCTTTGGTGTAGCGCTGGACCGAGCTGCAGCAGAGTTCATTGAACTGCCCGATCCCCATGTCTTCGATCTGCTTGTGCGACGTGATGTTGTGCTCCTTTTCGATCAGGTTCTCGACAGGCAGCCCGTGGCAGTCCCAGCCGAACCGGCGCTCCACGTACTTGCCGCACATCGTCTGGTAGCGGGGGATGACGTCTTTGATCGTGCCGGCCAGCAGGTGTCCATAGTGAGGCAGGCCCGTGGCGAAGGGCGGGCCGTCGTAGAACGAAAATGTTTCCTGTTTGCCCCCGACGGGTCCGTCTAAGAGGTCACCCGTCCCCTCCGAACGGAGCCGGAGGCTGCGCTTGAAGATGTCCTCTTCCTGCCAGTAGCGGAGGATGCCTTCCTCTAATTCCGGTAGCCGTTGCTTTGGATCAACAGAGTCAAACATGAGTGAGTGAGCTGTCCTGCCCTGAGCGAGCGCAGCGAGTCGAAGGGTCGGGATCCACAGGATCGAACATGCGCAGAGACTAGCATATCCGTTGTTCCGTGTGTGCTTCATTCCTGCCTATTCTCACCGGTACTCGACGTGCGTGAGGGGACGCCCGACGAGCGCCAGCTCCCGCAACGTCGCGGCATTCCGGTCGATGCTGCTCAGTCGAACCCGTTCCCGCACTTTATGTTCATCTTCGCAAATGGGTGGCAGGATCACGGTCGGAATGTGCATGGTGTTCACCAGCACCCCCTCATCCGCTGTTCCTTTACCCGCCTTGATCGCGGGCTCAATGCCGGCGGCGGTCTGCATGCACTGGGCGACTGTCCGGACCCAGGTGTGATCGGGATGTTCCAGATACGGCTTGATGGGCTGGGTCAACCTGCCCGGTTCGCCGAGATAGGTCACGACGTCGGGATCCCTGATCTTTTTTTTCTGCAGCGCCTGGTCGACGTTCTGCCGGATGAGAGCGATGATCGTTGCGGGATCAAGCGCGGGATTGCCGTTGATCACGTCGATGTCGATGGTGGCGGCACTGGGAACGCTCATATTTCCCTGACGCTCCTCGCCGCGCGTTTCAGGATCGCCCGCACGCCAGTCCCGCACCACGACGGCCGTCCGCGGCATGAGGGATTGAAAGTGCGGTTCGTCGCGCTGCGGAAATTCAATTTTGGGCAGGCAGAGACGGACAATGGCTTCGCGGGTGGAGACGAGACTCAGCGGATCCGCCGTACTGGCGTTTCCTGCGTGCATGCCTTCCCCCCTCACCACGAGGCGCAGACCCAATCGTCCCGGGCGCCCGATGCAGAGGAGCGGCGGGTCCGAGATTTTCGTTCCGACTTCGATATCCGTCGATATTGCGCAGGAGGCGCCGCGGGCCAGGTTATTTTTCGGATCCAGTGCGGCGTAGATGCCGTGTGATTGTCCCTCTTCGCCTCCCACGAGCAGAATTCGGACGGAGTGCCGGATACGCGAGCGTTCCTCTTTGAGCAGCCATGCGGCACGAAGCATGCTCACGATGCCGGCGGCCATATCTGCCGATTTCAGCCCGAAAGCAATGTCTTCGTCGTCGCGATCGAGTGTGAGTTGATAGGGATCCCCCTGATATCCCGGCGGGTAGTGCGTATTCGGATTGATCGAATCGAAGTGACCGAACCAGAGCATTTCCCCATACTGTGCGGAAGATTCCCGGTTGATATCGATGGTCACGTTGACCGGCGGGGGAGTGAGATCCGCGAACCTCGCGTTCGGCGGATAGGGATGAATACCCGCGGCTCCCAGTTCCCACCGCTCGGCGAGATGTGCGATATATTCCGCCAGCGAGCGTTCCCCTTCGGGCGTGTGTGATTCGCGGGCGACGAGGTCTCCCAGAAGTTCTCTGGTCGAGGGGAATTCCTGCATGGGAGGGGAGCGAGTAGCGTGATATCGTACTAGTTTTCCTGCCTGTCACCAGATGTTCTCCGGCGTATTTGTTCGCTCCTGTCGGTCAAGCATTCTTTGCGTATAGTCAACTTCCTGTGCATTTTCATTGACGATTACCGAAGAAGGAAGAGAATGTGTGCGTTGGAAAAAGTACCTTCCGAAGTCGGCCCGGGCAACGCTGAAGCGATACATCAGGTGCAGATTGCGCCGGTGTCTCCTGTCTCCCATACCACGTTCGAATGCGATGGTACCTTCGGCGATCCGGAGAGCGTACTTGATACGGTGCATCCTGTGCCGGGGGATGGTGATTCTTCTTCCTGCCGCGGTGATCAGACACGCATTGAGAAGAAGGATGAGACAGCGGAAGCGTCTGTCGATGGAGAAGAGGTTTCCGTTGAAGAGATACTGAAACAAGTGCGTAACCTGACTGTGCTGAGGGTATTGGAAGTGCTGCGGTCCAGAATGCGTGGTGACATCGGTGAGGTTGCAAAACAAGTGTCCTGCCAGGCGATGAGCGTGCTGCGATTATGGATTGAGCGGCAGGCAAACGTGCCCATGACTCCCGCGCAATTCAGTCCGGCTCTCGACCGGCAAATCAATATTGCGGTGGATCATGCGGTGCGGGAGAATTTGTGCAACAGAATCGCACAATGATCAATTTTTGAGATACGGGTCTTTTGGCCCCAAATCGTTCGGCATTTTGGTTGATTGACAAGATTTCATTCTTTAGAATAAGAATCCTTTTTCGATTATGGAAGGAGATGATCACGCCTCAATCGGCGGCATGTCTGATGGTCGTGAATCAGACCTGCCAAGAAGCGATGAATCTGAGCAGGAAGGTTTAGCTGTAGAAGAGGTGATCCGCAGAATCAGTGCCCTGCAGGATCCCGGCTCTGTGCGAAATGTGCTCGCCGCAAGAGAGCGCCTGAACGGGACTCGCATTGTGCCCATGGAGTTTCCGGCGGATGCCACAGCCGAGCATCCATTGCTCATGGAGGGCATTGCTCTCTATGACGAGAACCTCGTGCCCGACGAAGCATTTCGTGCCATGGTGGAGGGGGAGGAGGCACGATTTCGGGAGCTGATTCAGCGGGGGGGCATGCTCAACCGATCTCGGCCGAATGCGGCGGAGCGACCGTACTACCCCCAACACAAATACGAATCAGTGCACGATCAGATGCACCGCGATCTCACGGGCCAGTCCCAGCGTCCCGGTCGTTACCGAATGATGGGATTGCGCAGTGAAAAAGACGCGTTGGTTGCCTGGATGACGTATCGGCTGCCTCCTTATGTCGGGAGTTCAGCAGAGGACATGGCCGGCTATGCCTCGTACATGCATCGCATCTGGAAGCCGGTAAAACTCCGCGGAATCTCACGGGACCAATTGCCGCCGTTCGAGACCCTGATGGAAATCGATACCATTAATGTCAGGGATGGATGGCAGGGGGGCGGAACCAAATTACTGGCGGAAACGCTTGAGCATTTGCGGAAGACGGAAGGGAATGACTGCCCGCAGAACATATACTTCTATCGTTTCTCCCGGCTTTCTCTTCGGCAGCCGCTGATTGAAGCTTCGGCGAGACAGTTCAGCGGTGGCGAGAACACATCGAGCTCACAATTGTTCACGTCTTGCGGGTTTGATCACATCGGGCATCGACAGTGTGAAAACGAGATTGTCGCACGCGAAGTCGCCAATACCGGCACGCAGAATGTGGTCGTACTGAATCCCATGTGGGAGTACGGAATGGCGCAGTTCCAAACGGCGCATGAACTCGCCGAGAGGCGTCTGGAGAAGTTCTACGGCCAGAAGGAGTGATCAGGATCCGCCGTCCCTCTTGTCACGTGCTATCCGTGGCGGAGAGGGAAGTTTCACGATAAGCGGCAGCGCCGCTCCCAGTGCGACGACCGAACCGGCAACGAACACGGGCTGCGTGACGTTACCCATCAGGAGTGCCTGACCCACCAGTGTCGTGAAGATCAGCAGGAAGGAGTAGCGCAGCACGAAATCGATTTCCCGGTGCGAAAGCAGATAGTAGTAGATGTAGTAGGGCAGGCCGGCGAAGAAGAAGCTGAAGAGGATCATGCGTGCGATCGTCGCTGCGGTGTACTGCGTCAGGTGCGCCATGGGCAGTAAGGGCAGGACGAAGAGTGCGCAGAAGAAGGAGAGGATGAAGAAGTACTGCGCGGCGCGCACATCCACGTGCTCGAGGCGCTTGTACCGTTCGCTTGCGATCGAGAACACGGTGAAAGCCACGATGGCGATGCCGGTGAAGACGATACTGCTCACTGTCCACGAAGGAGTGAAAGAGACGAGGAGAAAGAGACCGACGGCAAAGCACAACCAGGCGGCCAGCAGGGTCTTCCACCGTTTGCGGTTCACGAGTGTGGTGAGCAGAAATCCCGAGGCGGTCATGGGGATGGTGTAGTGTGAGGGGAGCGTCTGTTCCAGAGAGGCATAGGTGAAGATTGCCACGAAGAACAGGGCGATGACGGAAAGCCAGAGTGTGCGGCTGCGCAACGGCAGAGAGGCGTAGCGGAGCGGGGAGTGCAGCCGTGCCCAGATCAGCAGCAGTCCGCTCATCACGAGCAGCGAAAAGAAGCGGATGATCGTGAGGTCGAGTGGGAAGATGCTGTGCGTGCGCAAGAGCAGGTGGGCGACGATGGGGTCGAATCCCCAGAGGGCGAAGATCAGGATGACCGTGAGGACCTGCCGCGCCACGGAATAGGTGGGGAATACGCGCACGTTTCCGGCGCCCACAGCGCGTAATTCAGTGACAATGATCTGTTGTTCCTCCGAGGAGAGAGGAAGACGCAGAGAGACTTTGACATGCTGATTTGTCGTGGGCAGGATCTGCACATCGCCAAGCGTCACGCCATACTTCTCTGCAAGGACGAGAAAGCGCGTCAGCAGGTCGTGGAAAGACATGGTCGGGAGGGTGCATTGCACCGTACAGAGCGTTTTATCCGGCGAGAGATTCCCGTGCGGTCGTGAGGACCGGAAGATGGCGGCGATGGCGACCGACGGTTGCAGGTGGCCGTCGGCAACGGCGATGAAGGCTTCATCCAGCGAGGAGTAGCCGAGCGTGCGGATCCCTTTGAGGAGGCTTTCTTCTTTGAATTCCTTCAGGTACCCCCGTGCCTGTTTGATCATGGCTTCCTGCAGGATCCGTCTGCCGTTTTCGATGTTCTGCTGCCGCGATGCGGATCCCAGCAGAGAACGGATGGAGGCGATAGCCACGCCCGTGTGCACCCATTCCAGCCACTCGCGCGATACGGTGGGTTCACTCGCGAGTTCCAGAGAGAGCGAAGCGTTGTCGGCGAGCGGAGAGAAGAAGGGGGCTTCTTTTCCGTTGATCCTGATCGTTTTCGTTTTAAGGGCTTTCTCTTTGTAGAGATAGAATGCGCCGTCCAGCACGGTCGCTCCGGTGGGGAGCTGGATGGTCGAATCGTCCGGACCGTAGATGAAGATGGATTTTCCGAGGATATCGCTCTGCAAACTGTCCCAGAATTCCTGACTCTTGTCCGCCGTATCCTTGGAGAGAGGTGCGATGCGCTCGGTCCAGGGCAGGTACTCCATGATGCCGACCGCTTTTTTGTCGAAGCAGAGCGTGGCGATACCCAGCCGGGCGTAGGCCTGCATGTCCTGTGTGCGGATCTTGCAGCGTACGCGGGTACCGTTGCCGAGGATGATGGTGGTGTGTAGACCGCGGTATCCGTTGATGGCGGGGGCGTTGATGAAGTCTTTGAACGAGAGGATTTCGTGCTGCCATTTCTGATGGAGCACGCCCACGGTGGCGTAGCACTGGGGGATACTGGCGCAGACGAACGCGAAGGTCACATCCGAGCGGCTGCTCCCCGTTTCCGTTTCGGTGTGCAGTCGCGTGCGGAGGTGATCCCACGATTTTCGCTCCACGCGCACAAGGACGTCGGGCGGCAGAGGTTCGGGTTCTCCGTACAGCGTCTCGCGCATGGCATCCACCACCGTGGCGCCCTGACGCTCGTTTAAGTCACGCATCTGCGTGAGGAGGGCGAACGTGTCCGGATCCAGAACGCCGATGCAGAGCGCCTCCAATTCGTCGCTCAAATCATGCATACTCATCCGTTCGGCAATCTTCACATAGATATCCATCGTCTCCTGTGCGAACGAGCGCTGTCGTTCCTTCGAGAGGAATTCGACCGTACGCATGTTATGCAGGCGATCGGCGAGCTTGATCACCATGATCCGCACATCCTCCTGCATCAGCAGCACCATCTTGCGCAGGGATTCGATCTCTTCGTCGAGGGTGGGATGCTGCCGCACGGATTCATCATCGAGTTTGGTCATCCCCTCGATCAGAGCCGCTGCGGTCGGGCCGAATCTTTTCTGGATGTGTGCGAGGGTGAGATCGGTGTCTTCGAGGGCGTCGTGGAGGAGGGCGGCAACAAGAGAATCCGCTCCGGCACCCATTTCGGCGATGATGAGTGCGACGGCGATGGGATGGGTGACGTAGGGCTCCCCCGATTTGCGTACCTGACCTTCGTGCGCGCTCAGGCACAGGTCGAATGCCCGGCGCACACGTTCACTCTCTTCTGATGGAAGATGCCGGAGGAAGGCGTGAAATTCCTGCCATTGCATAGATGAAGGTACAGTGTACCCGCCTTTTTGGGCGAAGTGGAGCGGAATTTTTGGTGTGGAAGGGCTATCCGAGCAGTTCTGTCCTCTTCATTCTTTCCATTTGATGCTGCAGCCGATCGCATTCGCTTCGGTGACGGGGGGTTCGCGGTTCTCGACCAGCGCGTCGATCGCCTGCCACAGGTTGCGTTGCCGCACTTGATCGGGATGTTCCCAATTGTCGTCCACGCGGCCTTTGTAGCGCAGGGAGCGTTCGCGGTCGAAGACGAAGCAGTGCGGGGTGCAGAGCGCCCCGAACGCACGTGCGACCTGCTGCGTTTCGTCATGGCAGTAGGGGCAGGGGTATCCGCGTTGCTCGTAACGCTCCTTCATGGCCGCGAAGGAATCCTCGGGGTAGTCCGTCGCATCGTTGCTGTTGATGAGGATCACCTGCACCCCTTCCGGATCGAAGTGCTCGGCAATCTCCAGTATGCGGTCTTCGTACGCCTGAGCGTACGGGCAGTGATTGCAGGTGAAGATCACGACGAGAAAGGGGTCTTTGATCTCCTGCGTATCGACGGTCATGCCGTCCACGGCGGGCAGCCGGAAGTGCGGCAGCGAATCGCCGATCGAGAGCGTGGAAGAGTTGTCGTTGATGAGGACCATGCGTGAGGGGGTAGGGCGTCGGGAAAAGAGAATCCTCAGTATACTCCGGTCCGATGAACGGCACTGCATCGCTCTCGTTTATGCCTTCTTCGGCTTCGCCAGCATGCCGCTCAAGTATTCCCCGGTGAAGCTGCCCTTCACTTGCGCCACTTCCTCCGGCGTGCCCTGCGCCACGATCTTCCCTCCGGCGTCGCCGCCTTCGGGACCCAAATCGAGCACGTGGTCCACGGACTTGATGACATCGAGGTTGTGTTCGATCACGAGGACGGTGTTGCCCTTGTTCACCAGCCGCTGGAGGACATCGAGCAGCCGGGCGATGTCATCGAAGTGCAGTCCCGTCGTCGGTTCATCCAGAATATAGAAGGTGCGGCCGGTCGCGCGCTTGGTGAGCTCGGTGGCCAGCTTGACGCGCTGCGCCTCTCCGCCGGAGAGCGTGGTCGCGCTCTGGCCGAGGTGCAGGTAGCCCAGCCCCACATCTTCGAGCGTCTGCAGCTTCTTCTTGATACCGGGGATGGCGGAAAAGAACTCCAATGCCTCTTTGACGGTCATGTCGAGTGCGTCGGCAATGGTCTTTCCTTTATAGGTGATCTCGAGTGTCTCGCGGTTGTAGCGCTGGCCTTTGCAGGTTTCGCAGGTGACGAAGACATCGGGCAGAAAGTGCATCTCGATGCGTTTTGAGCCATCACCCTCGCAATCCTCGCAGCGCCCGCCTTTCACGTTGAAGCTGAAGCGCCCGGTCTTGTACCCGCGCAGTTTCGATTCGGGGAGCGTGGCGTACACGTCGCGGATCTCGGTGAACAGGCCGGTGTAGGTGGCGGGATTACTGCGCGGGGTCCGGCCGATGGGGGACTGGTCGATGACGATGGCCTTGTCGAGCTCTTGCAGACCTTCGATCGCCTTCACGTTCTGCGGGCGCGACTTGGCGCCGTTGAGTACCCTCTGTAATTCCGGCGCGAGGATGCCGTGGATGAGGCTCGATTTTCCCGAGCCCGAAATCCCCGTGATGCCGATGAAGGTGCCGAGTGGCAGGGTGACGTCGATGTGTTGCAGATTGTGATGGGAGGCATCGAGAATTTTGAGTGTCTTGCCGCTCCCTTTGCGCCGCTTCGCCGGGGTGGAAATTGCTTTCCGTCCGCTCAGATACTGACCGGTCACGGATGCAAGGTTCTTTACGATCTCCTCGGGCGACCCCTCCGCGATGATCTCGCCGCCGTACTTGCCGGCGCCGGGCCCGATCTCGAGCAGGTAATCCGCGGCACGCATCGTCTCTTCGTCATGCTCCACGACGATGACGGTGTTGCCCAGATCCCGGAGCTTGATGAGCGTTGCAATCAGGCGGGCGTTGTCGCGCTGGTGCAAGCCGATGCTGGGTTCGTCGAGCACGTACAGCACCCCCTGCAGCGCGGAGCCGATCTGGGTCGCCAGGCGGATGCGCTGCGCCTCGCCGCCCGAGAGCGTTGCCGCCGAGCGTGAGAGCGTGAGGTAGGTCAGTCCGACATTTTCCAGAAAGGAGAGGCGGGCGATGATTTCTTTGAGCACTTTACTGACGACGGTGTATTCGTAAGGTGAGAGCCCGTGGTGTTTCTCCCCCATTCCCGCCCCTTCCCCCGGTGGGGGAAGGGAGTGCTCCTGTAATTTCCCCCCTCTCCCTCCGGGGGAGGGGATGGGGGTGGGGGCTAATCTCTCAAAGAATGCTTTTGCCGCGCTCACGCTCAGGTCCGTGGCGTCGACAATATTGCAGTCCCCCACGGTCACACCGAGGATTTCTTTCTTGAGTCTTCGTCCTCCGCAGCTGGGGCAGGGCAGTTCCAGCATGTACTCCTCGATCTGCTGGCGCACGTAACTTGAGTCCGTCTCGTGGTGACGGCGCTCGAGATTGGGGATCACGCCTTCGAAGGTCGTCTCGTAGTTGCCGTCAAATTTCTCGCTCTCGAATGTGACGGAGAGCTTCTCGCCCGATCCGTGCAGAATCGCATCGCGTAACTCCGGCTGGAGCTTCTCCCACGGGGTATCCATGCTGAAGCCGAGCCGCCCGGCCAATGCCTCGAGCAGGCGCGTGGTGAACCCCATGCGCGAGACGGAGGTGGCCCATGGGTGGATGGCGCCTTCGGAGAGCGACAGGCGGGGATTGGGGATGATCGCGGCTTCGTCCACCTGCAGAATGGCGCCGAGTCCGTGGCAGACCTCGCAGGCGCCGTGCGGCGAGTTGAATGAGAAGTTGCGCGGTTCCAGCTGCGCCACACTTTCGTTCGGGTGATCCGGGCAGGCGAACCGTTCCGAGAAGCGCGTTCCTTTGTTCGTATCGGCATTGAGCACGATGAGCGATCCCTCTCCTTTCTTGATCGCCAGCTCCACCGAATCCGCGAGGCGGGAGCGGTTGGGGTTCACTTCCCCTTCCTTTGTCTTGAGGTCGCGCACGATGAGGCGGTCCACGACGATCTCGATCGTGTGCAATTTTTTCGGGTCCAAATTCGTCTCCTCGTCCGTCGTCACAATCTGCCCGTCGACGCGCATGCGCACGAATCCCTCGCGACGGATGGCATCGAGCACCTTCACATGCGATCCCTTGCGTCCTTCGATCACGGGGGCGAGCAGAAAAATTTTCGTCCCTTCCGGCATCGCGGCGATCGTCTCGATGATCTGTGTCGAGGATTGCTGGCTCAATTCCCGGTGGCAGACCGTGCAGTGCACGTGTCCCGCCTTGCTCCAGAGCAGGCGCATGTAGTCGTAGATTTCCGTCACGGTGCCCACGGTGGATCGGGGATTACGGGGCGAAGTCTTCTGGTCGATCGAAATGGCCGGCGAAAGCCCGTCGATCGATTCCACCTCGGGTTTTTCCATCTGGGCGATGAACTGGCGCGCGTAGGCGGACAGGCTTTCGACGTACCGGCGCTGCCCCTCGGCGAAGATCGTGTCGAAAGCGAGCGAGGACTTGCCCGAGCCGGAAAGCCCCGTGATGACCGTGAGTTTGTTTCGGGGGATCGTCACATCCACGTTCTTGAGGTTGTGCATGCGAGCGCCTTTCACAATGATGGCATCCATATCAGATCAGAAGGGATGAGGAGGATTGATGCGCTCGTCGAGAACGGAGCTGAGGGACGCCTTTGACGACGATTGAATCCATGCAGAAGTGTGTAATAACAAAAAACGCCGCGCACGCGCGGCTGAGAAATCAGCTTAGCAAAAATTTCGAGTCCTGTCTAGGGTCTGGGGCGCGGGGCGGGGAAGTAGGTGCTCGCATAAGATCCTTAATGGGTTCTTAATACAAACGCTCTAGACTTTGACAAAGTACCTTCGTTTTTTATCTTTTTCCCCATACTTCCCTGATGCGTAAGATCAGTTCCTTCTGGTTGGGATTCATGGTTATTGTGCTGCTGGCAGTGATTGCGGTGGCATTCTTCCGCCATACGGGTGGCCGCAACGGTCTTCCGGACGGCAATGCTCCCGCCGGGACGGAGCAGCGTGGACAACGGCCCTCCGGCATGCCGACTCAGGGTCAGCAACCGCAGCCCGTTGACGGACAGGCACCCACCGGCGAAGCGCCCGTCGCGCCGCAGGGAGAAGGCGCCCCGCCGAGTGACGGCACGCAGCCGACTGGCTGGTAATCGGAATGCAATCTGGTGCATAGGGGTCATCCGCTCAGTCGGGTGACTCATTTTGCATGGAGCCGCGTTCCCTTAATCCTGTCTTAATTCTGCCGCCTTTATGATTCTCATATCATCCTTTTCCCATTTTGCCATGCGTTCATCCCATCTCACCAGACAGGAGTGGATTCTGAGTTCTGCCGGCGCGCTCCTCTGTTTGCTTTCTGTCGCGGGTGTTTTCCGTGCGGAGGCGGCATCCCTGTCGGATATCTCCAACAGCGGGAATGAAGAGGCGATTCAGAGCCTCTACGATCAGGGCATCATTTCCGGATACGCGGATGGGTCATTCAAGCCGAAGAGCACGGTGAATCGTGCGGAGCTGGCGAAGATTCTGGTGGGGGCCAGCGGTGCCACGCCCGCGGTCGATGCGTATCACGACTGTTTTTCCGATGTGACGACCGAGTGGTTTGCACCCTACGTGTGTTACGCCAAGGAGCAGGGGTGGGTGAACGGATACCCGGACGGGACTTTCCGTCCCGAACAGACCGTGAGCAAAGTGGAGGCGATCAAGATGGTGGTCACATCCCAGGGGTATACCGTGACGACGGGGACGGAAGCGGGCGCGTTCCAGGATGTCGACACGTCCGCCTGGTACGCTCCGTACGTTCAGGTGGCTCTCGACAAAGGGTTGTTGGAGGAGGAAGGACAGAACGCGCTGGAGCCCACTGCCGGCATGAAGCGCGAGAACATCAGTGAGAACATTTACCGTGCATTGAGCATCAAGAAATCGGGTACCTCTCGGTTTGAGGGCGGCAACCGTGGGAATACGGGGGCAAGGACCGGATCGGAGTCAGAGGATTTGCAGCAGTACCTTGATGCGGCGAACGCCGCTTCGGACCGGACGGAGCTGACGAAGACAGAATTCGAGACGGCACTCCAGAGCCTGATGCGTCAGGGTGGTGGTGGGGAGCGCAGAGACCCGCCGGATCAGAATTCCAGTCAGAGGAGCAGCAGACCCACGCCTCCCTCCGGACAGATGCCTCCGGACTTCGGCCAGATGTCGAGCGGAATGATCCGGTCTGCGGGAGCGCACTCGGAGCGGCCGGAGGGCGGAGGCGGTCCGCAGAATGACCTCTCCAGCGCCTCGACATTCCTCAAGTACACGGACACGAGTGGTCAGACGATACTTCTGGCACTCGACTCCAGCGGCAAAGTCATCATGAAGTGGCCATCGTCCGGCAGGGGTCCTTAGCATGAGCAGACTTCTTCGGCTTCAGCGGAATAGTCAGGATGTTGCATTACAGTGCTGCCGTTCGCTTCGGAGAGATTTCCTCTCTTCATGGGTGATCGGTGAGGGGCGGGGCAGTATCATGGTTCCGATGTTCACCGGAATCATCGAAGCAATGGCCAAGGTCCTTGCGCAGGGCGACGGTCGGCTCATGCTTGAGCGGCCCGCTATGTTTGATGATCTCAAGACGGGTTCGAGCATTGCCGTCTCGGGTGTGTGTCTGACGGTGACGGAGATGAATCCAACGTCACTCACGTTTGATGTGATGCCGGAAACAATTTCGAAGACGACAATCGGCAATTTGGCTGCCGGTGATTTTGTGAACCTCGAGCGCGCGCTCCCGGCGCACGGGCGTTTCGAAGGCCATGTCGTTCAGGGGCATAGCGAGGGGACGGGGGAGATTGTTGGGTTGACTCCTATTCCTGTCTCTTTTGCACATAACCTCCATCTCCCGGCCCCTTCCTCCACCCTTCAACTACGCTCAGGGTCTGCGAGAGAGGAAGGGGAGAGCACCTTAAATAGTCAAACAACCACAAACAGCACACATTCCCCCTCTCTTGTGGAGAGGGGGCTAGGGAGAGAGGTTAAGTCACAAGATGTGCGCCTCACTGTCCGCGTTCCCGCCGAACTTAAGCGCGTCATCGTTCCCAAGGGTTCGATTTGTCTCGACGGCGTCTCGCTCACCGTCGCCGACACGGGCGCGGATACCTGCACGGTCGCGCTCATCCCGACAACGCTCACCGGTACGACACTCGGCAGGAAGCGTATGGGGGAGCGCGTGAACATTGAAACGGACATTCTTGTCCGCACGCTCCTGGCATCCCGCTAACATTGTCTCATGCAGACGGATCAACATTTCCCCCTGCCGGCGCGCATTTCTTCCGGTTGGAGAATCGGCATTGTCCATTCCCTGTACTATCCCGACATCGTTTCGAAACTCGTCGCGGGGGCGCAAGCGGTCTTCAAAGAGGCCGGCCTGGCGCCGGGGAATGTGCGCACCTACGCCGCGCCCGGGTCCTTCGAGATTCCGCTGATCGGTGCCGCGCTCATCGCCTCGAAGGAGGTGGATGCGCTCATTGCGCTCGGGGTGATCGTCGAAGGTGAAACGCACCATGCCGCTCTCATTGCGGGCGAGGCGGCGCGCGCCATCATGGATCTGCAGGTCCGGCACCGCCTTCCGTTCGCTTTTGAAATCCTCTACGTGCGGGAGCCGGAGCAGGCACGTGCGCGGACAAACAGGGGAGCGGAGGCGGCCCGTGCCGTTCTGCATGCGCTTGCGCAGATCGAGCCGTTGCATCCCTGATATATTTTGAGGCTCATTGCCTGCACCGCGGAGTGCTCTTGAAGAAGCGGGGGAACAGGCACCCGTGTTGCAGAAATGTGTAGCGCGGGGGGCACGAAGTGGTGTGGCATCTTGTAGCAGGCGCCAAAATCCCTGTAGAATCGGCAATAATCTCCTCAATGTTTCGTATGCGTGTCTCTCTGCAGACATCTCTCTTTCTCTCGGGTGTCCTGCTCGCCACTGTTGCCGCTGCGGCAGCGATCTTCCCCGATGTTCCAGCGGGGCACCTCTATGAGGAGCCGATCAATGCGCTGGTGAACGCGGGGGTGCTGACCGGTAATCCGGACGGCTACTTCTACCCCAGTCGTCAGGTGAATCGTGCCGAGATGCTCAAGATGCTCTACAAGGCCACGGGCAAAATGCCGGATGCCGGCAGCCGGGCGTGTTTTTCGGATGTCGAACGCTACAGCTGGTACGAGGATTTTGTCTGTGATGCCGCGGCACATCACTACGTGGAGGGGTACTCCGACGGCACGTTCCGTCCTTCCAATGCCGTGAACCGTGTGGAGGCGCTGAAGATGATCACGCAGGTGATCGGTATTCCGGTGGAGAACATCGGTGAGAGATCGCAGCAGGTCGTGAAATTCGTCGATGTCTCGACATCCGCGTGGTACACCAAGTATCTCTTCGCGGCCTACGTGAAGGGGATTCTGCCGATTGCCGGACAGGATACCTCCCGCTTTTATCCGGATTGGCCGCTTCTGCGCGGAGAGGCCGCCGCCATGATTTACAACGCTCTCAAGGCGGATCTGACCGAGCGCAGGCAGGAGAGCAGTGCGTCTTCCGTTTCGTCGGCGTCGAGCAGCAGCTCTTCGACGTCGAGGCGCTCGTCTTCCTCGTCCAGTGCGGCCTCCAGTTTCGACGTGCCGTTCCCCTTCGAGTCCGCCGGCAAGTTCACGGCGCGCATGTCCGTCACGTACCGGTTTTCACTGGATCGTGCCGCGGTCGTTTCGACGGTGGCAAAACTGCAGTCGGGGCAGCCGGGCAGCATTTCGTGCCGTCTGTACCTGATGGCGGATTCCGGATTTTCGTTCGAATACTTCATCGGTTTTCAGGAGGGATCCACCTGCACGCTCAAGACCGCCCTCAAACCCGGCAATTACCAGCTCCAGCTCCAGCCCACCAGCGCCGATACCACGTTCAGCGTGAAGGCCGAAACAACCACCACGGGTGACGGCAACGACGGCTTCGGCGAAACACAGACCCTGCCGGTGAATCTGGCCCGCACGGGGACCCTCGCCCCCGGAGACTATCAGGACTGGTACACGTTCACGGTTCCCGCCACGCAGACTCTGCAGATTTCGGTGACGGATTCCACGCAGCTCACGTGCCTGATCTACCCCATGGAGGATGTGGATCTGTACGGATTCTCGGGTCCGGCCTGCGGCCAGCGTTACGAGTACCAGCCGGGCACGTACGTCGTTTCCGTCGGGCGCATGTTCCCCAGTGATGCGCGGCAGACGTACACGATTCTCGCTCAATGACATCCGGATGTTCGGGCTGTTATCCCATCCTTACGAAGGGTTAGGGGGTAGGGCGTAGGGTTCAGGGATTTTTTTCTGAGCGTGCAGGAACGCGCAGAATCCGCGGCGTGTGGTGCGTCGCTTCGAGAAACTTCACAATTCCCTCATGCGGAATGACAAGCGTCGCCGTGTTCACGAGGGGGTGGCACTGCAGTGCTTCGGCGTTCCAGATGGCTTCGTCGAGGACGATATCCGTTTTTCCCTCTGTGTCATGCATGAGACCGAGCAGCGTCACGGCGCCGGGCTCCACCTGCAGCAGGCGCTTCAGTCTCTCGGGTGAAGCGAAGCTGAGCTTGTCCACCTGCAGCAGATCTTTGAGCGTTTTCAAATCCACGGCAGTATCGTAGCCGACCACAATGAGAAAGTTTTTCGTTCCTTTGCGGTCCCGGAGGAGGAGATTTTTTGTGGATGTTCCGGGCATGGGTGGAGACAGGCGCTCAGCTTCCTCGCAGGTGAAGACAGCGGGATGCTCATAGCGCTCGTAGGGGATTTCGTGCTCAGCCAGAAAGACCATGACATCGCGCATTGAATAGATTGTACTGGAAGGAAAGCGAAGCAACCGAAGAAAGCAAGAATCCTCGCTTGCCTTGCTTTCTTTGCTTTTCTCGTATTCTTCAATTACTGCGCTTTCCCCCGTCACCGGGGGTGATCTTGGGCTACAATCAAGGCTCCCATGCCGGAATTCGCCACTGTTCCGCAGGCTCTCGAAGCGCTCAAGGCCGGGCGCATGATCATTGTTGTGGATGACGAGGCGCGGGAGAACGAAGGCGATCTTGTCTGTGCGGCGCAGCACATCACCGAAGAAGCGATGGCCTTCATCATCCGGCATACCGGCGGCGTCGTGTGTCTCTCGCTCAGTAACGCAATCGCCGACCAGCTCCGGCTGCCGCCGATGGTGAGCGAGAATTCCTCCAGGCGGCAGACGCCGTTCACGGTGAGCATTGAGGCGGTGGAAGGGGTGGATACCGGCATCTCGGCACATGACCGTGCCCGCACCGTCCGCGCGGCGAGCGATCCGGATGCCCGTCCGTCGGATCTCGCGCGGCCCGGACACGTGTTCCCTCTGCGCGCGCAGGATGGCGGCGTGCTCGTGCGTGCCGGACACACCGAGGCGGCCGTGGATCTGTGCCGTCGTGCGGGATTGCGCGAAGCCGCGGTCCTGAGTGAACTCATGCACGACGACGGCACGATGATGCGGCTGTCGTCCCTGCAGAAATTTTCGGCGGAGCATGCTCTTCCGATCCTCCGCATCGCCGATCTCATCGTGGAGCGCCGGCGCACCGAATCGCTGGTGCACAGAGAGGCGGAATCACCGCTCCAGACCGAAACCGGCGAGTGGATCATTGCCGTCTATCGCGATCTGCTCCATGGAAGAGAACACGTCGCGCTCACCAAGGGTGCTGTGCGCGGTGATGATCCCGTGCTCGTGCGCGTGCATTCCGAATGCTTCACGGGGGACACACTTGCGTCCCTCCGGTGCGACTGCGGTCATCAGCTGCATGCCGCCATGCGTCTGATCCAGCGCGAAGGTCGCGGCGTTCTTCTGTACCTCAAGCAGGAGGGTCGCGGCATCGGGCTCACCAACAAGATCCGTGCGTATGCACTCCAGCAAGCGCAGGGTCTCGACACCGTGGAGGCGAATGAGCGTCTCGGTTTCGCCGCGGATCTGCGGGAGTACGGAATCGGTGCACAGATTCTCAAAGATTTGGGTGTGCAACGGATCCGTCTGCTCACGAACAATCCACGCAAGATCATCGGCCTCGAAGGGTACGGGCTTTCCATTGTGGAACGCGTTCCGATTGAGCTTGCCCATGCCACATTCGATCAGCGGTCATACCTCGAAACCAAAAAAGAAAAACTCGGACACGCGATCCGCATGCTGTAATTTTCCGATTGTTCGTACATTTGACGAGGGCACATTTTTCCGAATGCGCCGCAGAAACAATTTCCCATGCGGGACAACGTGCATACACTATCAAGATATACGTTATCCACTTCCCCCCTTTTCTATGGTCAAGAAGAAGAAAGCCAGGAAGACAAAGAAGCGAAAGGCGACGAAAAAGAAGCGGCGCTAGTCGCTCTTCGGTCATTGCAGGCGTCCCGCCACGTGCACAACAAGGGCGGGGCGCTTTCTTTACGTCGCCTGCTGATGCTGCGTTTCCGCGGGCATGGAAAATTTCTTCTGCGGCAGGAGCGAGAGCTGTTCGCGCAGATTATTCAATGAGGTGGATGTGCCCAGTCCCTGCTTCGTGCGTTCCGCCTTCCAGCTGTCGAGCATGGGCAACGGCAGCGGCAGGAGCTTGATGGCGTTCCACGTCAGGCGCAGTGTTCCTTTGCTCACACCTTTGATCACACTCCAGAGGATGCGGTGCGGTGCGGCGAGCAGGTTCCATCCGGCATCCACGATGTCGTGCTTCGTCGAAGCGAGGAACGGTTTGCCTTCCAATGTGCGCACGGCGTTCTCGGCGATCTTCACCGGCAGCGTGGCCGGTCCCTCGACGGCTTTGCCGACAGAGCTGCCTATCTCGTTGAGCATTTCGCCCATATAGATATTATACAATATTATACAAAATACTCAATATCTGGAATTTCTCACTGGATTCCGGAAACTTTAGGCAAGTGGGAGGATCGTGATAGTCTTCTCTGCGAGCTGCCCACAGAGCTCAGCTGACCCAGCTCCGCGCATGCGGGGCGTCAATAAATGATCGCTGCGCGATGGCCGGTGGAGTTATACTGCCGCACACGTGCCCACAGAGCTCAGCTGACCCAGCTCCGCGCATGCGGGGCGTCAATAAATGATCGCTGCGCGATGGCCGGTGGAGTTATACTGCCGCACACGTGCCCCCGTAGCTCAGCTGAATAGAGCGCCTGGCTTCGGACCAGGAGGCCGTGGGTTTGAATCCTGCCGGGGGCACCATTCGATTCGCCATGAACCAGACGGTTCATGGCTCACTCATGGTTCTCGCCCTATCGGGCTCGGGCCATTCTTGTTTGAATCGAATTGCCTTTCCCTTTCCTTCCCGCACATGCGGGACTCGCTCGCCGTTCATGACCTGAGGGGCCTTTATGTCCGGATGGGTGGTCTACGATGCTTCGTGTCTTCGGCTATTGATCTTTGAAGCGTATTCGTGACCAATGATTCAGATGTACAATGCGGGTATGGGTACCCGTGATGATGAAGACGTGTGGGCGAGTTACAGCAGGCAGGAGCGCTTCACGCGGGCCGATCCGCGCAAGGACGCGCTCAAGCGCGAGGTGGAGAGTCAACAGGGCAAGAACATTCTCGACAAGGATGCGAAGAGGCTGAAGGAGCTCAAAACCAAAGTGAATCTGCAAGAGCTGCAATCAAAGGTTGCCGGCAAAGAGGATGAAGAAGTGAAGCGCACGAAGCGCGACGAAGAGGAAAAGAAGCCGAAAACCTTTCATACCGAGACGATCAAAGAAAAAGAGGAAGCGGCGGTGGACACGGCAAAGACCAAGCCGACCTCCGAGCGACTGATCAAGAAGGAGGAGGCGAAACGTGAGGAACAGGCGCAGGCCGGTCAGGAGTATCAGCAGCAAGCGGGATGATTTCGTGTTTTCTGTCCTTTCTTTGCCAAGCGCGGCAAAGAAAGGACGAAACCCTTCGACTTTGCTCAGGGCAGGGAAAGCGCTGCGCCTATGAACCCCTCCGCTATCGCCGCCACATAGGCGCGTTTCCGGGATTTTGTTGGTTGTTTTGTTACGAACCGGTTTTGTTTTTTTGTTTTTCTCTCATCAAATTTGAAGCTGCAGCATTTGCGGGGTGTGGCATTGCGTGACTGCGGATTTGATACAATGAGTCACCGTGCAGCGGATGTTCGTTTTTCTTCTCACCGGCCTGCTCGTCTCCACAACCGCCGCCCAGTCGCAGCCGTTTCTCGATGTCGTCGGACATCCGCAGTATGTGCAGATCGAGACACTGCGTATGCACGGCATCGTGCAGGGGTACGGGTACGGGCTTTACCGGCCCTACATCCCGATCAACCGCGCGGAGTTTTTGAAGATGCTCACACTCGCGGTGTACGGACAGCAACTCGCCGGGTCTGCGGAGGCATGCTTCACGGATTTCACGGGTGCGCCGCAATGGTTCTGGAGCGCCGCCTGCACCGCAAAGAGCTTCGGAATCATCACAGGGTACCCAGATGGCACATTCCGCGGGGGGGAGACTGTGAATCTGGTCGAGGCGCTGGCCATGGCGGAACGTGCGTGGCAGATGCCGGCCCCGTACTACTTCCATGAACCGTCCTACTGGTACGACCCGTATTTCGATGCGGTGCTGGACAAGGGCATTGCCGAGTACTTCCTGAGGAATCCCGGGCACCTGCTCACGCGCGGGGATGCCGCGTGGCTGTTCATCGCACTCGGACAGCGCCTCGCCACTGTCGGCGAATCGACGTCATCATTCTCTTCGGTATCCTCGGCTTCTTCGGTTTCGTCGGTATCCTCGGCTGCGTCTGTTTCATCCGTCTACGTGCACAATGTGTGCGGGAACGGAGTCAAAGAGGGGACGGAACAGTGCGATGACGGCAACGCGGAGGACGGTGACGGCTGCAGCTCGATCTGTGTCATCGTTCCCGAGCCGGTCCAGCACTCCGCGATCCGTCTGGATCAGCGCGCCCTCGGTGCGGATACGGTCGCCGGCGGCTCCAGCCAAACGGTCATCTTCTCGTTCGACGCCAATGCGCGGTGGCAGGATGCCATTCTTACGGGGCTCAAGTTCGATGCGGTGCAGGGGGCATTCACGGCTGCGGTGAATTACCGGCTGTATGAGGATCAGGACGGCAACGGCAAGCCCGAGTCACTGGTAGGCTCCGGTCTGGTGCGCGACAACGTGCTCTCCTTCTCCGGTCTGGGTGCACGTATTTTCATCCTTCGCGGCAAGCGCTTCGAGATCCGTGCCGATCTGGTGCAGACCTCGGGCAGCCTGGCTCTGGGGTTCATGACCAGTGACACCGCGTACGTGGAAGCGGTCGGCGCCATCGACGGACGGGAGCTCGTCGGCATCCGCACGGATCAGGGAGGCTGTCCCCGTGCCGACAACTGCTGGATTGCGGTCTACACGCTGGCTTCCACGCCCGTCACGCTCACGGGGCGCGGAAACCTGTTCGTCACGGAGGCCTCGCAGCCGGTGCGCAGCCACCAGCTTCTTGCGGGCGCACAATCGGCGGATCTGCTGCGCTTGAGTTTCCGCGCGACGGACGAAGACATCCGCGTCCGGCGGATCACGATCACCGGCGCCTCCGCCGCCGTTGCAGAGATTCAGTTCTTCAGTCCGGCGGCTCCGGCGCCTTTTGCCACGGCGCACACGTCGGGGTGCCGCACTCCCGCTGCCGGCACATTCTGCACGGCCGTGGATTTCACGGTGCGCAAAGACATTCTGCAGGATGTGATCGTGCGTGTGTTGCTCACTTCGGCGGATGACGGGGCCAAGAGCGGCGATACGTTCGCCCTCACGCTTTCGGACGCATCCTCCGGTCTGGACAATCCCATAGAGGCAACGGGCATCGCCTCGCAGGAGGATCTGACCCAGAATGACGGGGATTTCAGCGCGGAGGGCGAAGTTTTCATCGGTCGCGCGGCTGCGGGGGCGAACACCCCCATCACGGGGCCCACGCACGACGTGGCGCATGCCGCGCTCAAGATCATCACGAATGCCGCGTCGGATCCGGATGGCACCGTGGTTCCCACGGGCACCCGCACGATCGGCGTCTTCCGTTTCACGGCGCAGGACAGGCCCGCGGCCGCCCGTACGTCCCGCTCCGTCACGCTCACCACATTCTCGTTCGATGTGACGGCCACCAACGTGCTCTTTGGAACAGGCGGTTTTGCGCTGGTCAACATGCTGTCGCCCACCGTGGCCGCCCCGTGCTCCCAAACGGCCCGTACGGGGGATATCCGCGTGACCTGCTCCGGCTTCGTCGCGTACGGCGTGAATACGGCCATCCCTTTCGGCGACTACGTGACACTGGGGCTCAAAGGCACCATCGAGAATGCCCAGACGTCATCCGTCGGCAACAGCACGTTGCAGGTCAGTCTCTCGTCGATCAACAACCGCGACGCGTCGGGTAGTGTCATATGGAATGACGGCACCAGCGCGTTTTACTGGGTGGATCTTCCCGATGCGGAAATCCGCTCGACGCTCTATCGGATCCCGTAAGGCACTCACCGTCTCGCCCTGCGCCGCTCGTTGTCCGTCAGCAGTTTTTTTCGGAGCCGGATCGAGAGTGGCGTCACCTCCACCAGCTCATCCTCCGCGATGTACTCCAGCGCCTGCTCCAGCGTCATCGGCTGCACGGGGACCAGATTGATCGCCTCGTCGGTGCCCGAAGCGCGCATGTTCGAGAGTTTCTTCTCCTTGGTCGGGTTGACGGTCATCTCGTCTGCTTTGTTGCTCTCGCCCACGATCATGCCCACGTAGACCTTGGTCTGCGGCGTGATGAAGAGGCGTCCGCGTTCCTGCAGCCCCCACAGCGCGAAGGCCACCGCCACGCCGTTCTCCATCGAGATCATGGAACCGTGCGATTTTTGCTGCAGTTCGCCCTTGAACGGTTCGTACGCAATAAAGGAGTGGGTCAGGATGCCCTCGCCGCGGGTTTCGATGATGAAGTCCCCGCGGAACCCCAGAAGCCCGCGTGTCGGGACTTTGTACTCCAGCCGCGTGTGGCCTGCATGCGTCTTCATGTCCACCATCTCTCCTTTGCGGCGCGCGATCATGTCGATCACGGTGCCGGTGCATTCCTCGGGAATGTCGATGATGGCCTGTTCGATCGGCTCCAGTTGTACACCGTTCTCCTCCTTCATGATCACTGCGGGCTGCGATACCTGCAGCTCGAATCCCTCGCGGCGCATGGCCTCGATCAGCACCGACAGGTGCAGTTCGCCGCGGCCCGAAACCTTGTACGTGTCGGAATTGGGGATTTCCTCCACCTTCAGTCCCACGTTCGTTTCCTTTTCCTTCTCCAGCCGCGCTTTGATGTGGCGGGTGGTGACGAGCTTGCCCTCTTTGCCCGCGAACGGGGAGTTATTGACGAGGAAGTTCATCGAGATCGTGGGGGGATCGATCGAAATGGCCGGCAGCAGATCGGCATTCTCGTCCGTGGTGATCGTCTCGCCGACGTTGATGTCGGGAATCCCTGCGATTGTCACGATGTCGCCCGCGTGCGCCTCGCTCACATCGATGCGCTTGAGGCCGTCCGCCACCATGACCTTGGCCACTTTCGCCGTGCGCACCGGTCCGTCCGTGGTTTTCACGAATACCTTGTCACCCGCCCGCGCGATGCCTTCGTAGACCCGTCCCACGGCGAGGCGCCCCAGATAGTTGTCGTATGCGAGGCTGCTCGGCTGCATGCGGAAGGGTGCCGTCAGGTTCTGCTCCGCCTCCGGCACGTGCGTCATCAGGGTTTCGAAGAGAGGGGTCAGATCCTCCGAGCGGTCCTCCAGTGTCCGCTTGGCGATGCCCTCCCGCGCCACGGCGAAGAGATAGGGGAAATCGAGTTGCCTCTCGTCCGCCTTCAGCGCAACGAAGAGGTCGAAGACCTCGTCCACCACTTCCATCGGCCGGGCCGCCGGTTTGTCGATCTTGTTGATGATGACAATCGGACGCAGCCCCAGCTCCAGTGATTTCTTGAGGACGAATTTGGTCTGCGGCATGGGGCCCTCCTGCGCGTCCACGACCAGCAGCACGCTGTCCACCGTCCGCAGAATCCGCTCCACCTCGGAGCCGAAGTCGGCATGCCCGGGAGTGTCGACGATGTTGATCTTGCATTCCTTGTAGTGGATGGAGGTGTTTTTGGCGTAGATGGTGATGCCGCGTTCCTTCTCCTGCACATTGCTGTCCATCATCAGCTCGCCCACCTCCTCATAGTCCTTGAATGCGCCGCCCTGTTTCAGGAGCGCATCCACGAGCGTGGTCTTGCCGTGGTCGACGTGCGCGATGATTGCTATGTTACGGATACTCATGAATCCCATGTACTTTACCAGAATCCGGCACCTGCGGGAATGCTTGAGGGTGCGGTTTCTCCGGAATTTGGCTCACGAAAGAGACAGAGATGCGATTGCATCCCATGCAAAAACCCCGCGCCCGTCATTGAGACGAAGCACGGGGGATGCAGGAATAGCCGAATTACGCAGCGACGACGTTCTCCGCCTTCGGGCCCTTGTCTCCTTTCACGATGTCAAACTGCACGGTGTCGCCGACATTCATATTGTCGTACTGTCCGTTGCAGGCGCTGTTGTGAAAAAACACATCAGCCGAACCGGGGACGGTGATAAAACCGAAGCCCTTTTCGGTCTTCGTCTTAATGGTGCCTGTAGCCATACTAACTAATGGGGAAAAAAATGTGTCGAATGACGGAGGGATTCTAGGCTCTTTGCTTCTCCATAGCCATCATTAATTCGATATTCTCAAAAGCCCGTTTTAGCAGGGACGGAGCGGCAAAGGAGTCATACGCTCCATATCCGCCGGTCTTCTGCCGGAGAGAGGGGCACGCTTTATCTCTCAAAAGTTTGAGAGACAAGAAATCGTGTATGCCCCCTCTCCATGAAGGAATCGTGAGTAAGGGTGGAGAGGGGGATAGGGGGTGAGGCAATTGGCCAGAGGAATGCAATCGGCCTACCATAAACCACTTTATGGCTTCTGTGTCCCCGCCCGCCCCACGCCCCCCCGCGAAGACGACGAAGCGCCGGATCCTGCGGCACAGCCTGTTCGCCAACTTTCTCGTCGTGAGTGCGATTCTGGTTCTGCAGCTCTCGGGCGTGTTGTCGTGGCTCCGGACCGTCGGTGCCGGCAGCTTCATGCGGCCACAAAGTGTCATCCTGACGGATGCCAACGGGGCCGAGATGCGACGTGTGTATCTGGAGCAGGACCGTCTGGAACTGCCCGATGACGCCTTTTCACCCTTCCTCAAGCAGGCCGTCATCGCCATCGAGGACGAGCGGTTCTACTCGCGCAGCTGCATCGATCTGCGTGCCATCATCCGGGCGGCGGTCGCCAATTTCGCAGAGGCCGAATCGCAGGGGGCCTCGACCATCACGCAACAGCTCACCGGCAATCTGATGCTCGACCGCAGCGACAAGAGCATCGCGCGCAAAACCGTGGAGCTGCTTCTCGCCTGCCGGCTGGAGCACGCGGTCAGCCGCGACAGGATTCTGGGCCTCTACTTAAACCACATGGCATTCGGGGGAGCCCTGTACGGAGCGGAAGAGGCCGCCCGCACGTACTTCGGCGTGAGTGCCGGCGATCTTTCGCTCGCGCAGTCCTCCGTACTCGCGGCCATGTTGCAGCGGCCCACGTACTTCAGCCCCTACGGCATTCATCTGCACACCGCAATCTCGCGCGGGGCGGCACAGGCGATCCGCGAGGGCGCGATCGGCAGCGCGGAGCAGATTCCACCCGCCGATATCGACATCGGGCTCATCGGTACGCACTTCCTCACCGCGACGGGCTCGGTGTACGTGCGGGGACGCACCGATCTGGTATTGGACGCCATGCAGAGGAACGGATTCATCGGCGAGGCGCGGATCAGGCTGGCGCAGGAGGAGCTGAAGACCATGACGTTCGAGCGGCACACCGCCGCCATCGCCCTGCCGTATTTCGCGCTCGAGGTGCAGCGTCAGTTGAAGAGCGGTGCCGTACCCACCGACACCCCGTGCGATACCAAGGCGGGCGGCTGCATCGTCGAGACGACGCTCGATCCCGCATACCAGTCTCTTGCGGAGCGCATCATTCAGGAGCACGCCGATGCAATCCGCGCGCGGTTCGGAGCGGCGAATATCGCACTGGTGGCCGCCGATCGTGCGACGGGGCGCATCCTCGCCTACGTCGGCAACGTGCGGTATAGCGATAACGAGCCGGGATCGATGATCGACATGGCGCGCATTCCCAGACAGCCGGGCTCGAGCTTCAAGCCCTTCGTCTACGCCGCGGCGTTTGCCGCTGGCATGAATCCGACGACGTTCCTTCTCGACGCGCCGCTCACCTTGGGCGGCGATCAGCCCCGCAACTACGAGGGCGGGTACCGCGACTGGACCCAGATCAGCCATGCGCTGGCCGCCTCGCGCAATATCCCCGCCATCCGCACGCTCCTGATGGTCGGCGGCGAAGAGCCCGTTCTTGAGACGGCCGCGCGTGCCGGCATCACGACACCGCTCCTGACGCGTGACCGGAACCGGAAGGCCAATCCGCAATTCACGTTCGGCTATCCGCTGGCCATCGGCTCGGCCGAGACGCCGCTGATCGAGATGGTGCAGGGCTACCTCACGCTCGCCAATGCCGGCGTGCGCGTGCCGCTCACGGCAATCCAGAGCGTGCGCGCGGTGGATGGACGGCTCTTAAGTCCGCCCTCTGCCGGCGGAGAACAGGCGATCGAACCGCAGCATGCGCGTTGGCTCACTTCCATTCTCAGTGACACTTCCATCCGCCCCACACCCGCGTGGAACGAGGCGCTCACGGCCCCCGGCATCCAGACCGCCATCAAAACGGGAACGAGTGACCGCTGCGTACAGTACGATTTTGCCAGCGGCACCTGCACGCTTCTGCCCGGCGACGTGTGGACACTGGGCTACTCGCCCGAATTCGTACTGGGCATCTGGGCGGGCAATGCCGATTACTCGGCTCTCTCACCGGGTGCGAGCGGCATGACGGTAACGGCACCACTCTGGAAAGAATTTATTGCGGGGGCACATGAGCTTAAGCCCGAAGGGCAGAAATGGTTCCCGCCCGCATTAAGTGAGAAGAAGAGGAGGGGGTGAGGGGATATTTATTTGGTTAAATGTTCGATAAGTTATTGTGACCAATCTTGGTCACTAAGGCTGTTTTTGGCTTTAAATCCTGTTTCTCTAGGATTTTTCTGCCAGTTTGCTATACTACAAGCAGGTGTTTGGAGGGTTCGCCCTCTCACGGCTAAACCATAAGCTGTAACCAAACACCTATCAAAGTACCTGCCTCTCGGCAGGTTTTTTGAACATCAATCTTCTGCGGGATATCCACTATGTAATTTTCTCGTGTTTGATTTCTCATCCATCCGCCAATACGGAATAAGACTCCAGAAAAACCGTTGTCCATTTTCAATTCTTTTGGCTCAAGACTAGTTAAGAGGATGTTTTCGAAAGAGGGACAGTAAGAGATTATACAGGTTTTCGTGACGATGATTAAATCTGAATTCGCATTCTTTCAAGTGAAGGTAGAACGTCTGTTTATGAA
>JAQUKV010000015.1 GCA_028718905.1 Candidatus Peribacteraceae bacterium
CAGACAGGCTGGATGACCAAGATCCACCCTTGGATCTCAAATGGGATTGACGCCTGACTCGCTTTAGCAAGCCCCCTTTGGGGGCTCTCCTTCAGGCCACCGGCTCTGCCGGTGGTCAGCTGACCCAGGTTGGGGCCGCCTTTTTTCATACACGTGCATTTTTCCCGCCCATTTTCCCTCACCCTACCCTCTCCCAAAGGGAGAGGAGATAAGGAAAACATTTCACGATTATTCTTTTGCTCCTGAGCAGTGATCCTGGTGGATGCTTGTTACATCTTTACGGTCATCCACAGAAACCAGCGATCCATTTTTCGCTTGTCCCTGCCGTAGTTCACGGGAGCCGCATGAACCTTCACGGCGCGTTCATCCGTGTGTCTGCGCTTGAGGTAGGCGTGCAATCCCAGTCCGAGCAGAAGCAAAATGCTCCCGAGGGCGATAGAGGCCGAGGTGCTGCGCTTCGTCTGCTCCGGCGCGCTCATGTGCTGCCGGATTTCGGCAGTGGACATCTTTTCGATTGCAACATCGGTCAGCATGGATTCCTGACCGGTCAGGTTCGCACGGATCACTCCATGCACGTCACCGGCCGTGGAGACGAGGATCGCAAGACCCGCCAGAATGAAGGAGGTGCGGAAGGTGCGGAGGATCATTGGGGTTATTGGTATTCTCTTCATTATTATAGCATTTTCTGCATGTTTCTGCCACATGCCACTGGCGCTCTTTCGCGCTCTGCCATACCCTTTCCTCGCTCTTTCATGTTCCCGGCCTCATCGCCTGCCCGTCCGAAGTCCGCCGCAGGCGGACGAAGGCGGGTCTAACGGTTCTGAAGAAGGAGCACAGAACCTTCCATGATCTTTTCACTTTCGGCCTCATCGTCTAACGGTTAGGACACAGGATTTTCATTCCTGTAATCGGGGTTCGATTCCCCGTGAGGCTGCCAGTTTGGGCAGGCGACCGTTCTGCCTATACGCTACAGATTTTGATAGTTATCTCGGTTCGATTCCCCGGTGGACCTAAGGCGAATTTATTAATAGGCTTGAGTTTCGGTGTTTGACAACGGTATCCAATCTAATACACTTCTTATGTTTTTTCTACAGCTTCTTATGCCAGTGATCACCATTGATATGCTTGAAGGGAAAACGCCCGAACAGAAGCGGGAATTGATTGAAAAAATTACCGATGTTGTATGTGGCATCGTTAAATGCCAACGGGGAGTTGTGACCATTATCTTCCACGACATTTCCCACGATGATTGGGGGTCCGGTGGTGTACAGAAGAGTCAGATCTCGCCCAAATAGTTCTTATCGAGTAATTACTGCCCTGGATACCACTTCACAGAACGCACTTCCGTGAACGCGTGCAATGCTTCTTCCGGATTTCCGAGACGAAAGCCGTTGCCGCTCACTCCGCTGCCTCCAAAAGGAACGTGCGCTTCAGATCCTCCAGTCGCTGCGTTTACATTCACCAAACCTACACGAACTCGCCTGATGAAATTCAGGACGGCACTCTGTCCTCTTGAATAAATCGATGCCGCGAGTCCGTATTCCTGTGCATTTATCACTGCAAGAGCCTCATCCAACGTATCGATGGGAATGATCTTCAGGACTGGGGCGAACAACTCCTCTCGTACAAGAGGAGATTCTTTGGGAAGAATGAGAATCGTTGGTTGGAAGAATTGACCGTCTGTCCCTTTGGGATGTGTCACATGGCCGCCAAGGACAAGTTCGCCCCCCTGTGCGACGCTTTCTTGGATTCTGCTTTCAAGATCATGGCACCTCTCTCCTACAAGGGGGCCGAGATCCGCACCTGCGCTCGTGTCTCCTACGGAGAGAACTGCCATGATCGACTTTACCTTTTCAACGAAAACAGCCAGCACTTCTCTCTCTACGAGCACATTGCCGGTGGCAACGCATTTTTGTCCCGCAAACCCGATAGTGCCTTGCACGGCTTTCCCCGCTGCGGATGTGATATCGGCATCAGCAAGGACGACTTGAAAGTTATTGCCCCCACCTTCGAAAATGAATTTTCTGCCTTCTCGTTTTCGGGCGATGCCCTTCGCCGTAGCACTCGAACCCGTAAAAGAAACCATGTCGAGTCGCTTATCGGAAACCAGCAAATCTGCAACCTCCATTCGCGTACCATGAAGCAGAGAGATCATCTGCTGGGGCAGACCCGCTTCCAACAGTATCTCGACGAGTTTTGTCGATGATATTGGTACGTGGGGCGAACATTTCATGATTACTGTATTCCTTCCCATGATCGCGGGTGCAAGGTGCTGGGCGGCAATGTACAGGGGGAAATTCCATGGTGTCACCACGCCTGTCACGCCAACGGGATAATGTGAAGAGAAGACAAGACAATCCTTGTCCTGTGAGGGGAGAACCTCTCCGACTGATTGGTACTTTTGGTACTGGATGGCTTTAAATGTCCGCATCGCTTTCTCGATTTCGGCATTCGCCTCTTTCGAAGATTTCCCAGTTTCGCGCGCTACGACTCGTGAGAGATCGTCTCTTTCCCGCTGCAAAAGGTCCTGGATCCTAGAAAAAATTTCATCCATCCGCTCCATGGACAATCCTGCCCAGCCTTCTTTCTGATGGAAAATGACAGCGGCCTCTATAGCGGCATGCACATCGTGTGGCGTCGCTTCGGCAACACGAGCCAATACCCGCCCAGACGTAGGATCTATCTTGTCGAACCGTGCATCTGGAGCAGCATGCCCCCATGCGCCGTTGATGAAGTGCTCGACGTTGCGAAGAGTGGTATCCATAGATCCGTTAGGTAGCTCTCGCATCCAAATGAAACGGTGGAACGGAGAGGGATCGAAGGAACTGCTTCGCCTTCTCCAGAATGTCCTCGATCTGCTGATCTGAGGATTCATTGGAAATTTTGCCGATGGTTTGATGCAGGCATGGGTTAACCTCACCGGTGTAGATGATGCGAGGGTAACGGATTCCCTCCCCGCATTGTTCCATGCGGAATTTGTCGCAACATCCGCCGCCGTAGATCATGTCGAGGACATGCACTCGCGTCCGATCGACAATGAACTGCTCGTAGCCGTAATTCACGCCGGTTCCTTCGCCGGTAGTGACATGTTCCGCACCATGCCTGAGCAACATCTCCGCAACCGCCTTCTGCGAGAATGGCTTCTGCTCGGTGTCATGGATGCCGAGCAGCTTCACGGTGAGATCCCTCTCGCCGGAGTAATCGAGGATTCTCTTGATTCTCGCCCAGTCGGCTTCCGAAGAAACCACCGTGTTCAATTTCACAGGCACCTTGGCATCTACGAGCTGAGAGAGGCCCCTCAGGACGGAGGCCAGAAAATTCCTTCTTGTGATGTTCCTGTATTCCGCGTCGTCGAGCGTGTTCACGCTCACATGGACTTCATGATTGGGAATGTCTTTCCATTGCTCGGCGGCTCCCGTTTGCTCGATTGCGACGCCGTTCGTTGTTACGTAGCTGTGGAATCCCTGCGCTGCAATTTCTCGTTCAAGGCGAAAGAGATCGGTGTAAAGTAGTGGCTCGCCTCCTGAGTAATTCACATTTGTGAAGCCTCGCCTCTTCCCAATCCTTGCGACTCGGATAAACGTCTCTGCTGATAGCTCTGGAGTCGAATGTGCATGGTCAATCCCTTCCTGATAACACCAGCCGCATGCAAGCTGGCATTGCTTGTTCACGATCAAGCGCAGAGTCGAACACGCATTTCCAACAGTACTTTCTATCAGTTTCCCTTCTTTGCCGGTCAGATCGAGGATTTTACTGTATTCCATGGGCAGGCTTAAGTGAGAAAGTTTACTATACTTTATTATCAGTGTGTTGCAACAATCGTCTTTGTGGGATAAGCGGACTATTCCTTTGTATTAGCGGTTAAATCGGTTCTATTTACATGCAGAACGCCGGAGGCAAATCGCCGCGTTGCTCTGAATAGAAACCTTATTAATTCGGCAATAAATTCGATTCTCTGTTGGATTCAATCCATGTCTGTGGTGCCCTGCCACGAAGTACGCTTTGCTTCGCTCAGCGACTTCATGGCAAGCCAAAAAGCATTATTGCGGGGAAAGGTGCAGTGAAGCATATGTTGAGAGCGACTTTGCGTTGAGAGATGTTGTCGGATGGTTCTTTGCAGACACTTGATCAGATATACTTCCATACCGATGCTCTATTACTTCTATTTGGCCCGTTGCTGCGACGAATCGTTGTATGCTGGTTTTTGTATGGATCTGAAGGAGCGTGAGAAGCGGCACAACGAAGGCAAAGGGGCCAAGTACACGCGTTCGCATTTTCCAATCAAGATCGTTCATCATGAAACGTACGAAACACGGAGCGCAGCACTCAGGCGCGAGGCACAGGTGAAGACGTGGACGAAAGCGGCGAAAGAAAAACTGGTTCGTGGCCGCTCTCACTCCACCCACAAAAGCAAACTTTTCAAATAGTCTCCTTCGGGATGGTACAGATTGACGGGGTGATCCATGGCCTGCCGGTGGCGGCTCAAGATCTTCACCGCTCTCTTCGCCTGACGCGCAGCGTGGAAAACGATCGTCTGAAAGAGCTCCGGATTCACCTGATAGCTGCAGGAGCATGTGAGCAGAAGTCCGCCGGGCGGCAGTGTCTGCAGCGCCATGCGGTTTAAGTCGGTGTAGGCCTTTTTTGCCGGTTCCAGGTCTGCGCTGCGTTTGGCGAAGGCGGGAGGATCCAAGATGACAAAATCGTAGCGGTGCGGCAGGGACGTGCGGCGCAGAAAGGCGAACACATCTTCACTGAAGATCTGCAGCCTGTCGGCGGGGAGACCGTTTATAGCGGCATGCTCCCGCGCGCGTGCGAGTGCCGCGCTGTCGTAATCCACCGCGTCCGATGCGCGCGCGCCTCCCGCCAGCGCATTCACCGAGAATCCTCCCACGTAGCTGCAGCAGTCCAATACCGTGCGCCCACTGGCCGTCTGGCGCACAAGAGAGCGCATCTCGCGCTGGTCTAAGAAGAGACCGGTCTTCTGGCTGCCTTCGAGCGTGATCAGATATTGGAGTCCGCGTTCCTTCACTGCAATGGCGTCATCGGTTTTGCCGTGCACCCAGTCTTCTTTCTCCTCCAGTCCTTCTTTCTTGCGTGCGGGCCCCGTGGATTTTTCAAAGATCGCACGCGGCCTGATGATATCCATCAATTGTTCAATGACCCAGTCGCGCATCCGGTCGAAGCCAAGTGTCGTCAGCTGGATCACGAGAACATCGCCGTACTGATCCACAATCAGGCCGGGCAGCGCATCACCTTCGGCATTGATCAGGCGGAAGCAGGTGGTTTCTTCCTGTGCAAAGAGCGTCGTGCGCAGCCGCACAGCCTGTTCCATGAGTGTGCGGACATGTGCGAGGGGATCGCCTTTTTCGAATGCGATGGCTCGGCCGCAGATGTAGGCCTTCTGGTTCCAGTGGGCGTAGCAGAGAAAGTCCCCCCTGCTGTTTTTCACTTCCACAATGTCGCCGTCCTGCGCCTGTGGCAGACGGTCGACGGCACTGCGGAAGATCGCGTGGTGGTGATTACGCAGGTGCACCTCGGCGTCGGGCTTGAGGGTGAGGAGGGGGTATTTCATCGATTAGATTGTACTTCATTTCTCTTCTCTCTTTGCTTCTTTCCTTTCTTTCTTTGTCTACCGCACAAAGAAAGAAACAAAGAAAATCCACCACCGCCAACTCCCCTCAACCCGGCCCCGTGCCTTCTCGTCGGATCCTCCAAGGCTTCGGATCCGCCTCGTCGGCGCGCATTGCTCTCATGCAATGCGGGTCCTTCCCCTTCACCCCCAGTGGCGGCGGCCCTCCATTTTTTGTTTCTGTGAGACGTGCCGCCGGCACGTCTTTACTGTTTTTGATTATGGTTTCGAGAGTTCCAATCCGAGGCTGCGGTGGAGCTCGGCCTCGTCCATTTTTCCGTTCTTCGCCAGCACGGGGGAGATGGCGCGATGGGCTTCGAGGGAATTGGGATTCCAGGCAAGTGCAGAGCGGAAGGCCTGCTCCGCTCCGGCGAGGTCGCCCTTTTGGGCGAGAATCCGTCCGATGCCGACGAGCGCGGGAACATCCGAAGCATCCAGCTGCACTGCCGTGCGGTAGTTTGCCAGCGCCGAGTCGGTGTTTCCGGTCTGCTCCTCAATCGAGGCGATCGAGAACCACGCGTCGGCGTTGCCTGCATCCATCTGTTTCACGATGTTGAATTGCGTCAGGGCATCCGTCACCTGACCGGCGGAGGCGTAAACGTTTCCGGCCATGAGGTGCAGTCGCGGATCGTCGCCCAGTTTCAGTCCTTCTTTCAGGATCGCGAACGCCTGCTCCGGCTGATCCGCATCGAGCTTGATCTGTGCGAGTGCAAGATGCGCGGCGACGGAACGCGGAGTGATATTGAGCGCATGGGTGAAGAGCGCATCCGCCGCATCCCAGTATTTCGTCTGCTTGATCGAGATCAGGCACAGAAGTGCGATCAAAAAGCCGCTCGTTCCCGCAATCACGGGCTTGGGGAGCCTCCATCGTTCACCGATTTCCTTCAGGAGCAGCGTGAGCAGAAGCAGCAGTCCCAGACTTGGCAGATAGATGTAGCGGTCCGAGGCGAGAAAGACGGTTCCGGCCTTGCGGAAGGTCAGGAAGGCGGGGGAGAGGAGGATGCAGGTGAGGAGAAGGGCGTAGGACGTAGGGCGTAGGGATTTTTTTCTGAGGAAAAAGAAGGTGAGGAAAGCGAAGAAAGCAAAGAAAGCGAGGAGGGGGAGGAAGATGGCGGGGTTGGCAAGAGCAACCGGGTCCGTCACTTCGTACAGCGGACTCAGGTTCTGCGGCCAGAGGAATTTTCCAAGAAGGAAGAAGGTGCTTCGCGGAATCAGCAGGATGGTTTCAAACAGGTGCGACGTCTGTACAATCCGTTCTTTGCCGAAGAGGGCAACGATGATGAAGAGGGCGGATAGCAGCAGGAACGGGAGAAGTGTGAGGAACATTCTCTTATTCCACTTTTTCCCCTGCACAGTGAGCAATAGAGGGAAGACAAGCGGGAGCGGAGCGACCGAGACTTTTGCGAGGAGCGCGCAGAGGAACAGCGCGAGGCTGAGGACCGTTGCCCGCCCCGTTTGCCGCAGGAACGCGAGTGTCGCCGCGAACGCGAAGAACGTGGAGAGCAGATCTTTGCGCGCGGTGATCCAGACAACCGCTTCCGCATTGATCGGATGCACGGCGAAGAGTGCCGCGGCGAACAGCGAAGCACGCGGAGCGCCGGTGATTTTTTTCAAAATGAGAAACAGCAGAGCGGCGTTGAACCCGTGCAGCAGCACATTCACAAGGTGGTAACTCCACGGATGCAATCCGGAGATCAGATAGTTCAGCTGAAAGCTTACGAGCGTCGCCGGAATGTAGAGCTCGGGGTCGAACGTCGTGAAGGCGGTATGAATGTGATCCCATGTCGGCCCGCGCGTCGCCAGATTCCGCACCACCACGAAGAGGTCATCGATGGGGGCGTAGCCCTGCAGGAGTGACGGGCCGAAGGCGCAGAAGGGCACGACGATCAGCAGAGCGACGGCCCCGCTGTGCCACCATGCGGTACGATTGTTCATGAACATGACGTCAGTATATCTGCAAAACGCGTGCCACACTTCTTGTGTTCCGTATGACACGCGTCTGCCATGACGACAGACTATTCCTCTTCAATCTTGAGCGTTTTCCTGGCGGCCTCCTCTTTCTTGGGGATGGCAATGGTGAGTACGCCGTTCTTCACCTTGCAACTGGCTTGAGAGCCGTCGGCATAGTCCGGCAGGCGCACCTGACGGGTGAACTCGCCGTATAAGGCTTCGCGGCAGACCCATTCCTGATCAGTGTTTTCCTGCTGCTCCTGCGCATGTCCCGAGACGGTGAGGACATTGTTGTGCACGTCCACCGTCACGTCTTTTGCTTCGAATCCGGGGACATGCACACTCACCGTGAGGTCCTTCGCCGTTTCGGCGATGTTCATCGCGGGGAGCAAACGACGCTGCATCAGCGGGGAGCCGAAGAAACCGAACGGATCCATGAATGAATCCTCGAAGAGGGCACCGAATGGGGCGAGTCCCCTCGCCGGGCCGGTATCGCGCTTGATCATCTGCATGGGATGAGGGGGGAAATGAATAAAAGTGCGATTAGCACTCTGCATTGTAGGGTGCCAACCTATGGCCAGTCAAGGCATCTTGATTGATCAATTCAGCGTTTTGATTTTCCTTCGCCACAAAAGAGATATTGCGAACATGATCGAAAAAATGTTAAAACAACATAAGAGAATCCCATTTTGAGTATCGCTTCTGCCATTGACGGCATCAGTGAACGATCCGGATCCTGGTTCCTTTCCTCGGTTCAGGCGGTCCCTTCTTTCGGTTGGCTTCTGCTTTCAGCACTTTTCTTCGGTTGCGGGGAATTCTTTTCCAAGAAATGGGCTCTTGCGCCTTCTTTTGGCGGCGGCATTGCCGTAGTCGTTGTGGATGCGATTGGTGTGGTCCTGTGGCTTCCTGCGCTGCTCAATCGCAATCAACTTTCGATCGTGGGGGTTCTGTGGGCGCTTTTGGGTGCCGTGGTCACAGTGAGTATCGGGCTTCTCATCTTTCGGGAATCGCTCACGTGGGTGCAGTGGATCGGCATCGTGTGTGCGTTTGTGGCATTGGCTCTCCTGCAGAAATAATCGATTGAGACTATGGGGATTATTTCTCACTGATTCTGGCACGTATCTGTTTCTTTTGTCAGGGGGCTTAAGGAACCTTGTTCGGCTCGCCCTGAGCGAAGCCGAAGGGTTCCCTCAGCCCCCCGACACCCCCGTCACCTTCCTAACCCAAGCTGGGAGGGAAACCCGCGGGTTTCCCTCCCCTCCGGTCCCTCCCTTCCAACCGGTTTTTTTTGTGTTCTGTATGTTGTTCATTTTTTGTTTGCTTTGCGAAGGATCGGACGCTCCCTCTGCTAGACTTTCAGCATGATCGAATACCAGCGGATCATTCTGGCAGATGAGGTTCGCAATGCCGCTTTGGCGAAGGCGCTTACGTCTGTGATCCGGAAGGGCGAGCCGGTCGTGGCGGATATCGGGTCCGGTACGGGATTTCTCTCCTTTCTCGCGTCCAAACTGGGTGCGAAGGAGTGCCACCTCTACGAGCGTTCGGAACTCATGGATCTCAGCCGCGCGCTGGCCAAGGAGAACGATATCAAGAATCTTCACTTCATCCAGAAGCATTCCACAGAGGTTCGCAATCCGGTGAAGGCCGATATCGTCATCTCCGAGACGCTCGGGAATTTCGCGCTCGAAGAAGGGATCATCGAGACGATGAACGACGCGCACCGGTTTTTGAAGGCCGGCGGTGTGCTGATTCCCCGGTCGCTGCAATAATTCATTGCCCCGGTGACATCCGATCGACTGTGGAACGAGATGACCAGCTGGGACGGCATCGGTCACGGGCTCACATTTCACGCTGCACGTCCGCTCTCGTGCCAGAATATCTACGTCCGCACGTTCGCGCCTTCCGATTTCCTCGCAGAGAGTGCGCAGGAATGGGACTGCATTGACTTCCGCAAGCGGAACCAGCCCGTCCGTTCCGCAACACTCACATGGACACTCTCCCAACCGGCCACGGTGTTCGGATTCGGGCTGTGGTGGGAGGCGCTGCTCCAGCCGGGTGTCCTCCTCTCCACCGCTCCTTCATCCCCCCGCACGCACTGGGAGCAGATCTTCATGCCGGTGTTGACACCGCTCAAACTCGTGCAGGGCGATTGTCTCACGCTCTCGCTCTCCGTCGACTCGCGGCAGGAAATCCGGATCAACGTGGCGTGGAAGATCCGCGTGCGTGCGGCGGACGGCACCGAACGCGCGCATCAGTCGCTCGATATGCAGCGCGGGCGGATCGACTGATCGGCTATTGTTCCAGTCGCTGGCGTAGGCTGCGTCGGGATTCACGACCGCCCGGACAGGGTTCCAGCAGCTGCAGATCAATGCCGCGCACTCTGCCGTCCGGGGAACAGACGGCGGACGGTACCGGCAGGGGAAGCGGGCGCCTGTTGGAGAAAGGCTTCACTTCGTCATCTGACGGAATCCACCCATCTGACGGAACCGACCACTCATCCGGCATCTGCTCGACCGGCATTTCGAGGAAAGGCAGGGTATCACCGAAGATGCCGTCCAGCGGCTCCGTCTGTTTGGGGAGGTCGAGGTAGACGGGTTGCGGTCGGTGCTGCAGGGTGCCTTCGATTGCGAAGTTCACCGGATTCCCTTCGTCATCGGGAGCCGTGAATGTGGTGTAGATCCGCGCGAAGCGGAAATCCCCCTCACTCGTGGTATCCACCTTGAGCCGCACGGTGACAGCTTGCGACAAGTATTCGGCGTTCGTGGCGAGGACGGGGAGCATCTCTTCACTCGAGAGCTCATCGGCGATCCCCGGGCTCATTTCTCCCACTCCATTGATTGCCGAGGTGAGCGCATCTGCCCATTGCCTGGTCAGCGTGAGCAGGTAAGTGTCACCGGTTCTGGTACGCGTGTGTTCCATGGAGAACAGGGCATCAGCTGCGATGACGAGAATTTGTTTCACCTGTGCGGAGGACAGATCGGATCCTTCCTCCTGAAGCGCATCCGTCCACGACCACGAGGACATTTCCTGAGGAATGTCGAGGACGAACCACCGGTTCTGATACTGATTGATCGACGAGAGGAAATCGGCATCTCTGGCGTTCATGTTCTTTGACCGGATCGCAACATCCGAGATGCGTACGTACAGTGCTTCGTGATACGCCATCAGATCGAAGGTGCCGGAGATATCGCCTTCGCTCATCGTGGCAGTCAGGTTCATGTGCAATGAGGATTTCATGTCTTTGAAATTCAGGCCTTCCGATTGGGATCGCACGGTTCCGAACAAGCGCACGATGTCCGTTCCCTCTCCCACACTTGCGTAGAACTTCCCTTCAAAGTCCCGCGGCTTGCCGTCGTATGCCAGTGATGTGAGGATGTCGCTGGGACGAAGAAAAGCCGCGAGGGCGATGAGCGGCACGGCAAACACAACCGCGCATGCGGTGAAGAAGAAGGATTTCTTCATAGGGAGAGAGGAAATTATCATCATTGTACGAGTGGATACTCCGTCGTCGCAAGACGACTTTCGTGCGGGAAATTCCCCCGCTCATCGTTTGCTTGCACTCGGAGAGTGACACGCATAGGCTTCGCACGTCATGACTGATGCGGCGAAGAAATTTTTGTTCGTCTCCTATGACGGCACCTCCACCGATCTTGCATGGACGGTGGCGCGCGAGGGTCATCATGTCCGTCTCTTTCTGGAGGCACCGGGCTTTCAGGATGTCGGCAAAGGATTCGTTGATGTCGTTTCGGACTGGAAAAAGAGCGTCGAATGGGCGGATATCGTTCTGTTCGATCACATCGGAAAAGCGGAGGAGGCACAAGCCATCCGGAAGAAAGGCAAGCTCTGCATCGGCGGAACACCGTACACCGACCGTCTGGAGAACGATCGCACGTTCGGGCAGGAGGAGCTGAAGCGCAACAAGGTGCGTATCATTCCCTATCAGGAGTTCCGCTCCTTCGACGAGGGTATCAAGTACGTGCAGGAAAATCCGGGCCGGTATGTCATCAAGCCTTCCGGCGAAGCACAGAACCTGAAACAGCTTCTCTTCGTCGGCAGCGAAGACGACGGCAGCGATGTCATCCGCGTCCTCGGTGCGTACCGCGAGACATGGAGCGACACCATTTCCGTTTTTCAGTTGCAGCGGCGGGTGACGGGCGTCGAGGTGGCCGCGGGGGCCTTCTTCAACGGGAAGAAATTCATGGAGCCGGTCTGCGTCAACTTCGAGCACAAGAAGCTTTTTCCCGGCGAACTCGGCGTCTCGACCGGCGAGATGGGTACCAGCATGTTCTGGACGCAGCGCAGTCCCATCTTCGAGTCGGTATTGCGGCCGTTCGAACAGCAACTCGCGGAGGAGGGATACGTCGGCTACATCGACGTCAATTGCATCGTGAACTCGAACGGCATCTATCCGCTGGAATTCACCTGCCGGTTCGGATTCCCGTTCATCTGTCTGCAGGAGGAGGGCATCACCGAGCCGATGGGGGAGTTGCTCCTGCGCATGGCCACGGGCGAAGGCAACGGCATCAAGGTGAAGCGCGGGTATCAGGTGTGCGCGCTGATCGTGGTGCCGCCCTTTCCGTTCAACGATCCCAAAACGTTCGAATCGTTCTCCGAAGACGCCGTCGTGGTCTTCAAGAAGAAGATGACGGACGGCATTCACATCGGGGATCTGAAACAGGAGAATGAAGAGTGGCTGATCACCGGGCAGGAAGGTGTGGCGTTGATTGTTTCGGGGTCGGGAACGACCATGCGCGACGCGCAGAAGCAGATGTATTCGCGTATCCAGAATATCCTCATCAGCAACATGTACTATCGCACGGATATCGGCGACCGGTGGATGGATGATTCGGATAAATTGCGATCGTGGGAATATTTGTGAGCAGTGAGCGTGTCTGGAAGAAAATGAGGCAAGGGGGGTAAGGAAGGGCAAGAAGGGATGAAAAACGCAGAGGATTTTCGGTTCATTGTTGTTTGATCCGGTGATGCCGGATGATCACAGCGATGAGCCCTATGTAGTACGCGAGGATCACAACGATGCTCACGTGTTCGAAATGCAATGCCGCGAAGGGGATCCGTGCGCAGGATTCCGCAACCAGGATGATCCACTGGAGCACCGCCCAGCCGGCGAACGCGAGTAGTTGTCCCAGAGGGAACGCGAGGTAGCTCGTCAGCACGGCGAGTGCGCACAGCAGCATGGCGAGCGGAATTGCCGGAGCGACCAGGATGTTTGCGAACGGAGCAACCAGCGAGAGATTGCCGAATATCAGCAGTGCCACGGGCACAGAAGAGAGTTGTGCGGCGATCGTCGCTTCCAGTGCTTCGCGCATGCCCAACACGTCCGGCAGGCGGGTGAGGGAGGGTTTGATGAGCGGCGAGAGCTCGGCAAGGCCGATCACGGCGGCGAAGGACAGCTGAAAGCTGCCGTCGTACCACAGATATTTCGGGTTCCAGAGGAGCATCAGGAACGCCGTCCATAGAATCGCGAGCCGGACATCCGAGCGGCGGCCGACGGTGAGGGCAAAGAGGCCGAGGATGCCCATGATCGCAGCGCGTACCACCGAGGCGCTGGCTCCCACGAAGACCGTGAAGGCGACGATGGATAACGCGGCGGGGATGAGCCGCCACTTGAGCGGCAGCCAGAAGAGCGCGCCCAGCACGAGCGTGATGACGATGGTGATATTGAATCCCGAAATAGCCACGATGTGCGTGAGGCCGCTCCGCATGAAACTCTCGCTCAAGTGCTCGGGAATGCCGCGGCGCGATCCGGTCAGAAGGCCCGCGGCCAGCGAGGCGTGCGGTTCGGGAAAGAGCTTGTTGATGCGTGCCTCGAAGCGCTGCTTGAGCCGCAGGAGCGTACCGAAGAGGATGTTCCCACCCCGTTCTCCGGTGTCTTCGATACGGGCGCGCATCATCACGGCGGAAATGCCCGAGATGCTCAGATAGTTGTCATACCGAAAACCGTTGATGGTTCCGGGGAGAGTGAGTGATCCTCGTGCGGTCACTTTGTCGCCGTATGCCCGTTCGGGCCATCCCACGGCATCGGTGACGAGCACACGGCCGCTCACGGGTGTTTGCATCACCACGCCGCTCTCCGAGAGAGCACGCACGGACAGAATGTAACGCACGGCGGGCGGACGGCGATCCGGTTCATCGGCGATTGTGCCGAAGAGGGTGACCGTCTTTCCGCGCGCGAACCAACCCACCGTGGACGGCGCAGGAGAAATCGTCGTCCGTCCGACGGCGAAGAGCGACAGTGCCATGCCGAGAAGGATCGCACAGATATAGGCACAACAGTTTTGCGTTTCGTCCGCCACCAGTCCCACGATGGCAATGGAACCGAGCACGGCGAGGATGAGCCAGAGCTCGAAGGGGTATGCGGCGCGCTGCCACCATTGCAGGAGGAACGTTATGGCGAGGAAACTGCCGAGGAACGTCCATGCGAGATGAGAGGGCCTCATTGAGTCCGATCATCCGGCCATACGTTCGCGAGCGCGATCCATTCCTGGACAGAAAGTGTCTGGGGGCGGCGAGTCGGCGCTATGCCAAGCGCTGTCAGGCGTTCTATCCCCTCATGGAACGACCCCAGGGTATTGCGCAGCATCTTGCGTTTCTGTCCGAATGCGATTTTCGTCAACTTGAAGAGGCGCTCCATGATTGCGGCATCGGCCAGTGGCTTTGAGAAACAGGCAATGTGGAGTACGGCGGAATCCACTTTGGGCGGTGGCAGAAAGGCTGCGGAAGGCACGCGGGCCACGATTTTCGGCGTGCCGAAGAGTCCCACGAGGATCGTGAGCATGCCGGCATCGTCTTTGCTGCAAATTCTCTCGGCCACTTCTCGCTGGATCAAGAGCGTCAGGCTTGTCGGTGGCGTTTTGGATTCGAGAAAGAGGTGTCGCAGGAGCGGGGAGGTGATGTGGTAGGGGATGTTCGCGACGACTTTGTAGGGGGTTTGGGGCATGCCGACCTGCAGGGCGTTTCCCTGAATCACGGAGAGTCTGGAATGTGCTCCGGTGAATTCCTTCAGTAGGGGGATCATGCGTTCATCCAGCTCAATGGCGGTTACGGAACCGGCATGTTTCAGGAGTTCGCGCGTCAGCACTCCCACGCCGGGGCCGATCTCGATGATGGCGTCGGATGTTTGGATATCCGCCGTTTCGACGATGCGATCCAGAATGGAGGCATCCAGCAGGAAGTGCTGGCCCAGATCCGTGTTGAGCTTAAGCCTGTGATTGCTGCAGAACTGCCGGATCTCATCGGGGAGCGAAACCATGCGGGCTGACATTGACAGTACCATGTTTCGAAGTAAAGTGGTGGCACATGTCCGTTCAGACGGTTACCCTTCGGCTCCGCTCAGGGTCTGCGACCTTCGGCGGTTTCCTGTTTTTCCCGTTTAGCGCGGGGCAGGAGCCGATGTGTCTGAACTAAGAAATTTCCTTCAGACGGTCGGAGCCTTCCCCAAGCGGCGGAGGGGTGTATTTCTTTTTCCTTATTTTCAAATGATCTCTTCAGCGTTACCCGAATTGCCTGCTCGCGATGTGCGTTGCTCCGCAACGCTCGATGAGGCGCTCTCACAGTTGTATCACACTGGTCAGGTACTGACGATTGGCAAGCAGGCCTATTCGGATTTTCGTTCTGCAATGATTGCCGTGCTTAATCGCAGTCCTTCCGCTCGTACGGCGATTGCAGCTCGCGTCTCCCGGGCATTGGGGGATATCTATCGTGTTTCCACCGAGGTGGATCGTCAGTTGTGGGGATGGGTACGCTCGGTCCACGGGAGCGGCCAAAGGAACGGGCACGCGCATTGACTTCAGCAGCTTTCGCTCTACAATTTTCTTTGTCTCATGGCGCAGCGCCAATCCAACTTCTACGGCTTCTTCTTTACCCCCTATCTTGCGGGGAAGGAGCCGTGTGATCTGAAGTAATCTTCGTCGACATTCAGATGCATTCGAGCCTTCCCCCAGCGGAAGGTGTTTTTTACTTTGATTTCCACATTCTTCCATGAGTCTCGCTGTCCTCTCTCATCTGCCCGATCTCTCTCCGTCCCCCGATCCTGTCGAAGACGATGTGCCGGTAGACCGGCTCGGAATGTACTCCGTTGCTGATCCGTCGTTTGTGCGTCATGCGGCTGCGGCACTGATGCAGCGTTGCATTCGTCACGATTGCGAAATCGCGCCGCACATCACCGAATCTCTCGGTCTCTGCAATGGCGACCGTCATGCCATCGGAATGGCCAATGCCCTTCTTGCGATTGCCGATCTTGAAGAGCGCAGGTCGGTTCTTTGCCGGATGGTCCATGAAATCGTCCGTTTAAAATGATATATTTCTTCACTTCCCCCCTTCATATATGGCAACCGTTCCCGAATCCGCCGTTGCGCATTCCGTTCCCGAATCCGCAGTGACCGGACCAATGCCCGAAAATCCCCATATGGCTGAAATGTCCAGAAGATTTGCCGCGCGGTGCGCGAAAGGCGCGACTGCCCTCTCGCGACACATCACGCAGGAGCTTTCCGTTGATGATCCGACGGACGCCGACAAGGTGTACCGGGGACTCATGGCCCTTGCCGAGCAGCAGCGGCAACGAGCGATGAGCGTCTTCATGAATGCGGTTCAATTCGGCGTGTAGATCGCCTTTTTTGCACCTCTCTGTCACAGGGGAATTTGCTGGATTGCCGGTCAGTCCGGCGCTACAGTGGCCTCACTTTGGCTCATCGGTTGATGATCTCTGGCAGCAACTTCACTCCGCCGCGTGCGGGGGAGGTGCTGCCTGCGTAAACTCTTTTTAGAGTCTTAGCGGGGCACCTGCCCCCAAGCGGATATCCGGGACCCCCCGGATTTTTTTGTATTTTGTTTCCCCATTTCTCCCTCTCCCCATGGGTTCCATCAATTCCTCGTCGCAGAATCTCTCCGAAAACCGGTCTCTCTCTGAAAATCATCAGCATGATGCCGTTGAAGAATTTCGTCGGGACGTGCGTTCATTCCTTTGCAGTATTGGCCTGGAGGGGGTCCGGAAAATCGGATCCGCCCACCTCTTCCGCGACGGCTTTCAGGCGGAAGCCTGCATGAGTGCCGACTCTGCCGAACGGCACCTTCTTGACCTGTACGCGGATGCCCGCCGTCGCCGCGGCAAGATTCGGCAGGTCGTGTGTCGTGCAATTGCCGGTGGTCTCACCGGAAAACATTCTATGCTACGATGATGCCTCTTTCCGTTCTACTATGCGTTATTTGCCCTCCATTGCCATCGTTTTCCTCCCGCTCGTCGCGCTCGCCGCGTACGACACCGCACATCTTCCCTACACCGACGCACCGGGTGACCGCGTGACGGCGGTTGCGGTGAGCCTGCTCACGGAAGAGGGCATACTGCAGGGCTATCCGGATGGCACCTTCCGCCCCGATCAGCCGGTAAACCGCGCGGAGTTTCTGAAGCTTGCCATGCGCGCGAGCGCGGCGGAAGTCATTCCTCCGGTGGATACCGCCTGCTTTCCTGATATTGATCCGGCTGCATGGTATGCATCGTTTGTTTGTGCGGCCAAGCGCGACGGTCTCATTGCAGGCGATGCTTTGGATGGCATCGATGCGTCCCAGTGGCGCTTTCATCCGTCGCGCACAGTCAACTATGCCGAAGCGGCGAAGATCCTCATGCGCACGTTCGGCATTGCCGAACTTCCGGTGAAAGCAAACGTATGGTACGCACCGTTTCTTGCGACCGCGGAGGCTGAAGGAATCGAGCTCCCCGGTGTTCATCCGTCCGATGCACTCACGCGCGGCGAAGTGGCACAACTGGCAGCCTCATTCCTGGCATGGGATCGCGGGGAGCTCGCTCAGCTCCGCGCCGCGCAGGAGGGACGGGCGTTCTCATCCGCGTCATCGGTTTCCTGCGATCCCTTTGTCTGTCCCGACGGAACCAGCCAACCGTCGTGCACTTCGGACGGTCATCCGATCGCGTACTTCGCCGATCCGTGTCTCACACATCAGGTCCGTTCTTCCTCGTCGTCCTCTGTTTCTTCTGCTTCCTCTCTTTCCTCTGCCTCTTCCGTCTCCTACGATCCCGGGCCGGATTTTTCGCAGAGAGCTTCCTTCCTGCGTCTCGGAACGACGTCGCCGATCCTCGGTGCCGCCAAGATCTTCAATAATTCGGAGCCGTTCACCGTGGACGATATTTCCGTCACGTTCACCGGCACCGTGCCCTCCGTGGATCAGGTGCGTTTGTACGCCACGGCAGACGGCCGGTATCTGGGCGGGGCCAGCCGCAATTCCGATGATCCCTCCACCTTCACGCTCCATATCGCCAGCGGCATCCTCTCCGTTGCGCGTCGCATAGAGGTGTCGGTATACGCGCGGGTCATCACACGGGGCTTCGATCAGGGCGGAGAGAGCGGCGAGGCCGTACAGATCGATCATTTCTTCATCGAAGGTCGCGGAGACTGGAGCACCCGGCGCTACAACCAGTCGACAACCGATACCTATCAGACCTTTGAGACGGCGCGCTCCACGTTCGCTGAAATCACGAATGCCGGCCCGACGGAGGATGCGCTGGTGGGTGGGATCGGTCGTACGATCGGGCAGTGGAGGCTCGCAGGCGTGCGTGGCGACGGCAGTGCGGATTTGAAGGTGACTGATGCGGTTTTCTCACTCGGCGTCAGCGGAGGGGTTACTCTCGCGAATGTCACGCTGGGAGCGGACGGATCATCGGATCGTTCCGACTGTGTTGTCTCCGGCGATGCCATCACCTGCGCGGCCATTTCCGAGAGTGTCGGTACCGTCGCCGGTGCGACGCGTATTCTGACCCTGCGCGGTGACATCACCGTTCCAGCCTCTTCCCAGAGCGCGGGATTACAGATCTCACTCACGCCGGCGGGGTCCGCCGCTTCCGCCGGTGCGCTCACGTGGACCGACGGCACGACGAGCTTCTCGTGGGTGCCGTTCGACGAGTCGCAGCTTCGGGGAACGTTCTACCGGTTCTAGGGTGAGCAAATTTCGTTTTGATTGAGATTTTTGGTTCAATTAGCCACTCTATTGAAGTACGTGCTAACCCAAAATATTTGACAAAACAAGAAAAATATTTATTATGCATATAATGAACATTTGGCATTATCTCCGGAATGCATTGGGTGATTTGGGGCTGACTGAAGGGGAAGCGGATGTCTTTCTGCTTCTGCATCAATCGGATGCACCGATGACAGCCGAGCACATCAGGCACGCATCCGCATTAAGCACGTCTGGCGCCTACAAGGTCATTCGTTCTCTGCTCGACAAGGAATTCGTTCTTCCTATGAAAGAACGGGGTGCTGCGGAGTACGCGGCGATTTCTCTTGATCAAGTTGCGAAGAAGCTGGGGGCAAAGAGTCGCCAATTCGTTCGCATATCCGAAAAACTTACAGAATTGAACAGTCTTTCTAGCCTCTCTCCTGATGCGGATATTTTCGAAGGCAATGCCCTCACGGATTACTACCTCAATCTTCCGTCGAAGATTAACGATTTCATTTGGTGCGTGGGTTCGTTTGCGGCGGTGATGAATTTTTTCGGCCCCGCGGTGGAACGGGATTTCATCCAATCGCGCATCAAGAAGGGCAAGCATGCCGATGCCGTGATCTTTGATGATTCACTTTTCTCGAAAGAGTTGGCTGGAAGAGATATCGGTGAAAAGAGAGAAACGCGATTGATCCCGCACAGTCATTATCCGATGGAATTCAGTTACCTCTTTGGTAACACCTGTCTGGATTTCTACAAAGATGCGGACAATCGGGTGCAGGTGCTTAAAACCGAATCACCCGAACTCGCTCGGGCTCGTTTGATTCAGTACCAAACCCTCTGGAATTCCACTGCGAGGTAGAAAGTAATTCTTTGCTGTATGGCTTTGAAAAGCCATTTATTGACGTTATCTGAATATATAGTTCAGAAAGTTTACGGATACAAGAATGCTCATACGCTGTGTGTGCCTTCCCCAATTTCCTATGATGACATCCGAAATCCCAACACAGGAAAACACTGGCGGGCCCGTGAAGCTCGTGTCCATGAGCGAATTTCTTGAAGACACTCCAAATCAGGGGCCATGGATAATTAACAGAATTGAAACGCTCATGAGTGTCGGTGTGGAGAAAGAAGATGCAACCTATATTGCATCCAAAGAAGCAATTCCACGCATGGGCGGATCACTGTTCCCTTCCGAACAATCGCATCTTGATGCATTGCGCGAGAAATATCATTTAATTCTTGAACAAACAGATGCTCCACGAGCCCAGAGAGCGGTCTCGCAGTATTTGAGACTTGATCGACTCGTTGGCCACGGAACTGCATCCGACGCTGCTTGGTTTATCGCTGACGCAGAGACTGTTTTGAAACAAAGTGGAATTCTTTCCGCTGCGCAGCGTGCCAAATTGGATGAATACTATGCACAGTATCGGGAGCAATCAGACGAGGCAGATATTTCCCATGATGAAATATTGCATCAACTTCTGACACACATTACCGATACCTCTCAGCGGTTCTGGAAAGAGGTGGATAGTGGTCGGTGGTTCGGATGCAATTATCGCGATGCATTTATCGTTGAATTTTTATTGGCGATCGAAAAACACGTTCGACCTTTGTCTGTGGCCGAGAGAACCACTCTTGAGATGCGAAGAGTGCACGCACGTGCGACATATTTCAGTAGTTACCTGCAAGGCCATAATAGTAATCTTGATGCTGAGAACATCCTTTTTATGGAGCTGCAGCAATCCAAAGGAGTCACATTGACTGCCGAACAGGAATTTCTTTTGAGGAGCTATCGTGTGAAATATCAATCTCTTATCAAGAATGGCGGTCTTAAAATCGGAGAATCGGCCCAGTGATTTCCCGCTCTCTACAAAATCTTCAACGGAGCGATCGAGAGCGCAAAGCTCTTCTTCACCCCCGAATCGAACGCGATATCCGCCACACCGCCCCGCACTGCTGCCACCGTTCCCTGACCGAACTTGGGATGCTCGACGCGCGTACCTTCCGTCATGGGTTCCTGCGAAGCATCGTCCAGAGTGACATCCTGATTGAATTCCATCTTCAGGTGTTTTTCCTGATTGTACGGCTCCACATGTCCTCCGGTCAGCGCTTCCTCCTGTCCGCGTTCTGCGGCCCAGGCGAAGCTGCTCAAGACCGAATCACTCCGACGTTCGATGACGCCATCCGGCAGATCATCCAGGAACCTGCTGGGGGAGTTGCTTTTGGTTTCACCCCATAACATGCGTGAGCGTGCGAACAGGAGCGTGAGATGCGTTTTGGCCCGCGTCATGGCCACGTACATCAGTCTGCGCTCCTCCTCCAGCTGCTCACGGTCGTACAGGCTTGATGCATGCGGAAAAATACCTTCTTCGCATCCTGCAACCGTCACGTGCCCGAATTCCAGCCCCTTGCACAGGTGCACGGTCATGAGGGTGACGGCGTCATCCTTGAGCTCCGCAAGACGGTCCACCTCCGAAACCAGCGCGACTTCCTCCAGAAAGCTCGTGAGGGAAAGCCCTGGTTCCAGATGATCGTACTTGTGCATCACCGAGAGCAGCTCCTCCACGTTCTGCCAGCGCTCTTCGCCCTCTTCGGTGCCATCCTTGAGCCATTTCTCGAGCCCGATGCGCTGCAGCAGTCGGACGGTCAGATCCGCCACGGCCAGACGTTTGAGATCCTCCTGCAGATCCGTGACGATCTTCACAAATTCCCTGATGCGGTTTTTCGTGCCTTCGTTCAGATCCTGAATTTCATCCGCCCGCTGCAGAGATGACCAGAGCGAAGTGTTATTGAAACTGCTCCATTCGCGGATCCGTTCCAATGTCGTCTCGCCGATCTTGCGCGCCGGAACGTTGATGATGCGCAGGAGCGACACCACGTCCGCAGGATTCAGAATCACATGGAGGTACGCGAGCACGTCCTTCACCTCCCGTCGCGCGTAGAACTTCACTCCGCCGACAATGCGATAGGGGATCGAGAGCCGCATGCAGGCCTCTTCGAACAGGCGGGACTGCGCGTTGGTGCGGTAGAGAATGACCTGATCGTTCAACGCAACACCTTCCGCTCTGAGGGCAGTGATGCGCTTGAGCGCCTCTTCCGCCTCTTTGCGTTCGCTCTCCACCTCGTGCACGAGCACCTTCGGGCCTTCTGTTCTCTTCGACCACATCTTCTTCTTGGGGCGGTCGGGATTCGCGGCGATCACGGCGTCCGCTGCCGAAAGGATCAGTTGCGTGGAGCGATAGTTCTGCTCCAGCTTGATTTCGGTCGCATCTTTGTACTCCTTCCGAAACTCCAGAATATTGCGGATATCCGCGCCGCGGAATGCGTAGATGGACTGGTCCGGATCGCCGATGACGCAGAGGTTCCGGTACTTCTGCGCGAGCAGCGTCGTGAAGAGGTACTGTGCATGATTCGTATCCTGATACTCGTCCACGTTGATGTACCGCCACGTCTCCTGATAACGGTCGAGGACGGCCGGCACTTCGTGGAAGAGCCGCACGACTTCGAGCATCAGGTCGTCGAAATCGAGGGCATTGGCCGTGCGAAGCGCCTTCTCGTATGCGGCAAATGCCTTGCAGATCGTCTCCATGCGCGGGGAGGTAGCGTCTTTCAGGGCTTCCTTGGGCGAGAGCGCTTCACACTTGAAGCGCCCGATGGAAGACAGAACGGCGCGTGGCTTGAGTTCCGCCTCTTCCACCTTCATCTCGCGCAGGACCTGTTTGACCAGCCGCTCCTGATCATCTTTGTCATAGATCACGAAGGAGCGGTCGCGCCCCAGCTTTTCGATGTCCTTTCTCAAAATCCGTGCGCAGATACTGTGAAACGTCCCCATGATCGGCAGCCGCGGCTGTTGATCACCCTGAGCGAGTCCGAAGGACGAGTCGAAGGGTGACTGCTCTGTGAGGTGCAGCAGATTCTCGATGCGCGATTTCATTTCTTTGGCCGCTTTGTTGGTGAACGTGACCGCGAGGATCTGCCACGGCGGTATGCCTTGCGCGATCAGGGCGGCGATGCGATGTGTGAGAGCCTTGGTCTTGCCGCTGCCGGCTCCGGCCAGAATGAGGAGAGGCCCCTTGGTGTGTTCCACGGCTTTGCGCTGCGGCTCATTGAGAGTGCCGAGGATCAGCCCGGATTTTTTTGCAGCGTGCGCAGGAGTATCGGTTGCCTTCACTGAGGCATGGTATCAGAGGCCTGCAGATTCGCGGAGACATTTCCCCGTGTACTGAGCGAGAGCCTTCCGATTTCTGCCACGATGCGGCGGAGCACCTCTTCGTTCCCTTCTCCATTGTGTGCAACATCTTCCACAATGAGACCTTCTTTCCGATCTTCCACGCATACTGTGCGGGCGCCGTTCTGCGGGAACCACCAACGTATTTCTTCCTGACTTCCGTCGGGATCGCGTACCGGGGCTTTTGCGATTCGTTTCATGGCTCGGGAGGGAAGGAGAAATAAAAAGAACCCCGCTTCTCTTGTGCGGGGTGCAAATAGATATCAGCACACCCGCTACCTCTTCGGGGTATTGAGGACCTGCTTCATGGTGTACACAGAGGAGTGCGACATGACAGGGTCAAGATAGCTTTTCATCCATTCCTGTCAAATGTACTGATTTTTCGGCTTCAAATGCGCATTCCACACAGATGCACGGACATCATTTCCTACAGCAGATCGAGTTCCCTGCGCAGCCGGTTCTCCGCCTGCATCCGATTCACGGGTGTTCGCCGTCCGTTCTTGAGAAAACGGAACACCGCCGATCGGATGACCCCCTGTTCGCGGCTGACGAGTTCCGCGGCGAGCGAAACGGGTCCGTGTCCGTTCTCGACCAGGCGGAAGACCGTGAGCGTTCCGCCGTAGTTCGGTTCCGCATAGGAGAAGCGACCGAGCGCATTCTCTTCTTCGATGGTCATGCCGAGGATCTCGTATGCCATGGGAAGGGGGGAAATGGGGAAGTAGGGAAATGGGGAATACAAAAAACCCCGCTTGCGCGAGGTGATGAATCCATCAGCACGTTCGCGCTATCCCTGCGGGACGACGACGAGGACCCGTTCGACGAGCTCAGGGCAGGCGCTGACGAGGACCTGATACTGTTGCATCTGACGAAATGATAGGACGCTTCGCTTCACAGTCAATAGCGAGGATTCACCGCTTGGTATCTTCTTTCTGCATCTTCGACTGCGGTTCGGTGAGCTCCAGGAGTTTTTCGCGCAGGAGTTCGGGGTTGGCAATAAAAGACTTCTGATCGGCGGTTTTGAAGTTGAGCGCACGCATCTTGGCCTTGCGAATCGCCACTTCTTTCGCCAACCCTGTATCCGCCACCTGCGTTTTGCTTAAGGTATCGATGCCATGTTGCATGAGCTGGTAGTCGGCGAAGTTTCTCAGACTGATGTGGTAGTCAAGCTGCGTGATCAGGTCGATGATCGCTTCACGTTCCTGCGGGTCCCATCCCTCGATCGTCTCGTAACTCTCGATGTGTTTGAGGCTGGCGAGGATGGGAGCGAGCGCCTCGGGAGACACGATGTAAAAGTGGAATCCTTCCTCGTAGTAGTACGTCTTCTTGAGTTCGCTGATCGCGTTCGTGGGGACCACGAGGAAGATCCTGGAGTAGATCCCTTCTTTCCCTTTCACTTTTGCGGCGGTTTTCTTCACCTGGTCATCAATGTAGACCTGTAAATTCGTCGCTTTTGAAATCTTTGCATCGAAGATAACATACTGCTCCAGGAATTCGATCAGGAAATCAGGCTTCAGATTGCCGTGGAACCCCTCTGGCAGGTTGTTGTTGTCGTAGGAAGTGAAGGCGTGCTGTGGTTTTTTGCAGAGGTCTGTGAGAAGGGAGATGACGCTTATCTCGTGCTCAGCCCACATACGATCTCGTTCTTCTATTTCCTTCTGTATGCGCTTTTCATCATCATGTCGTATGCGCATTTTTTCATCTTCCAGTGATCTCTTTGCGCTATCAAGCTGCATCAATGCCTGCTGCTGATCTTTTTCGCGTTGTTTCTGTACCGCTTTATATTCTGCGACTTGGGTCGCAAGCCCCTCGTTTGCTGCCTGTACTTTCATGTAATCGGCAGCAAGCTGTTTGCCTTTACCCTTCAATTCATTGTTTTCAGATTTCACTTCATCAACCATATTTTTTAATTCGCCGATTTCCTCTTTGCGGCGATCAAGCTCGGCTTGGAGGAGAGGGTCGCCTTCGTTGCGTGCACGAAAAGCTTTCCAGAGCACGACGGCAATGCCCATCAATACTGCGGTGAGGAGAATATTGGTGAGAGTCATAACGGCATCCTAGCAGGGTTTACCCTGAGCGTAGTCGAAGGGTGAACATCTGTCCACTCCTTCCAATTTCCATCACACTCCTTCGTTGGTTCGGCTTCATGCCAAAATGCTTGCATTCTGCAAAATTCCTCTTAGAATTGGCACCTGTCCGCGCTTCTCCGTTCACGCGTTTGGTCGCCCGGGAGGCACGGCAAGTATCTTTTTCTGCACGTTCCCTCATCTCTTATGTCCCTCAAGCGCGCCTCCAAGAAACGCCTGATCACCAAGCACCGCACGCACGAAACAGACACAGGGTCCGCGCCCGTGCAGGTCGCCATCCTCACCAAAGAGATCGACCTTTTGAGCAAACATCTGGCGGAGCACAAGAAAGATTTCTCCGCACGCAGGGGTCTTCTCGGCAAGGTCGCGCAGCGCCGCAAACTCCTCAATTACCTGAAGATGAACAAGCCCGAGGCGTATCAGGAGGTGCTGGAGGCGCATGAGCTGAAGAAATAAGGGCGTAGGGATGGGGTGTGGGGCGTAGGGACAATGAGAGGTATACTTCTGGGTATGGCGGTATCGTCCAGACATCTTCGGGACTTATACGATCTTTTTTCTTCCGTGCGGAATCCGGAGGAAGCCGAGAAGCTGCTTGCCGATATCCTCACGCCGCAGGAGCTGGCGTCCGTCGCGGAACGCTGGCAGCTCATTCAGGAGCTCAACAAAGGGACGCCGCAGCGGGATATCGCAAAGAAGCTCAATCTGAGTATCAGCAAGATCACGCGGGGGTCGAGGATGCTCAAGTATGGATCGGGAGGATTCGGCTATTTCCTGAAGAAATTGAAGTAAGCGAAGTAAGCAAAGAAAGCGGAGAACGGCACTTGATTTGTCCATAAGGAGAGTGTACTGTTGTAACGGTACATGAATACTCTCGACTCTCCACTCTCGGTCTACTGTGGCAAAGGGCGCATCGAGCGACTGCGATTCCTCAGCTCCGTTTCCAAACTTCAGAAACATGTTCGTGAGGCTCTGCAGCGTCTCGGCGTGACGGAGAATCTGATCGGGGAGATCGTTGCCGTGCTCCCATCCGTCCACTTCGGCGAGGGGTTCCGCTTCGAAGGCGACGATACCTCCATTGGTCATTCGGAACCCGATTGCAGCGAACCTGCGCATCCGGATGCGCGGCGCGCGGTGGTGTTTGTGCAGTTCTATAATGAAATGCTCGAGCGGTGCATTGCGAAGACGACCGGAGAACTAAAGCCATTTGACGAGGTCGTACAAGAGCCGGAGCAGACGGAGGGAGAAAAAGAACCCGCCATTCCCGCTTCGGGTGATCGGCGCTGGCGGCGCTCTGCGTAGTGCGGAGCGTCTGAGTGATGCGTGTGCACGGCGCTCCGTTCTCGGGCGTGTTTTTGTATTTCACTTTCTTTCTCAATTCCATGGAATCCCAATCCCTCTCATCATCGGCATCATTCAAAAATGTCATCCACGGCACCGATCCTTTCGTCATGATCCGGAGAGACGCTGAGGAAGAGGTACAAGTCTTCACGGGAACACAGCGATTGTGTCACTCTCTTGCGGAAATTCAGCAAAACAATAGTGTGTCTTCTGCCGGAGGAATTGAAACCGTCTGTGCGATTCCCTTTGCGCAAGTCCGGGAGCGGGGATACGAGGTGCATACGGAAAATGAACCCATCCGTTGCATCGACATTGCACGACAGACCAGATTGAATCTGGAGGACGTGCTCGGATCCCTTCCCTCCGACCGCATCGAACTCAAAAATGGTATTCAATTCGATATGTCCCCCGAGGAATATGGACAGGTCATCCGGAGCATCATCGACGATGAAATCGGGCAGGGCGAGGGGGCGAACTTCGTTGTCGCGAATACGGGGAGGGGGACGATCGTCGAGATGTCCAGAGCGAAGGCGCTCGGCATCTACCGGTCGCTTCTGCAGGCAGAGCACGGCAGTTACATGACGTTTATTTTCTTCGACGGGCAGAAGTACCTCATCGGGGCGTCGCCCGAGCGGCATCTCACTGTTCAGAAGAGAGAGGTGACGATGAATCCGATCAGCGGAACTTTACGGAAAAAACAGAATCAACCCGTTACGAAGGAGGAGCTGCTGAAATTCCTTCGCGACGATAAAGAGATTCTCGAACTCTTCATGGTGCTGGATGAGGAGCTCAAGATGATGTCGCAGATGTGTGAGCGTGGCGGGACAATCGGGGGGCCACTTCTGAAGAACATGTCGCGGCTCATTCATACCGAATACCTGCTTCGTGGCCGCAGTCCTCTGCCGGTCGTCGATCTTCTGCGTACTTCCATGTTCGCGCCGACCGTCACGGGCAGTCCCGTGGGGAATGCGTGCAGGGTTCTCCACGAATATGAACCCGGTTCCCGTGGGTACTATTCCGGTGCTTTTGCCTTGTTTGGCCGGGATGCGGATGGCAAGGGGAATCTTGATAGTGCCATCATGATCCGTACGGCGGAAATCGATGCCGATGGCGCATTGACCGTCCGTGCGGGCGCCACGCTTGTTCGCGATTCGGATCCGGAGAGCGAGGTGAAAGAAACGCAGGCGAAGCTGGGTGCCCTCTTGGGGAGCATCCTGGATCCGACGCGGAAGATGTCTGTTCCTACGGATACGCAGCTTCTGTCCGATCCGGAGATTCGTCAGGTGCTTGAAGAGAGAAATTGCCACCTCTCCCGTTATTTTCTCGAAGACCAAGAAGGAGTGGACAACACACTTGAAGCCGTTCAGGGAAAAACAATCACCATCATCGATAATGAGGATGATTTTTGTCACACGCTCAAACACATGATGACGAGCATGGGCGCGAAAGTTCACGTGGTGAGTTTTCAAAAGTACGACTGCGCATCGGATGACGCGGAATTGGTCGTCGTCGGCCCCGGCCCCGGTGATCCCAATAACGAAGATGATCCGAAGATGCAGAAGCTTCGTTCTGTTGTGCGGGAGCTTCGAAGATCAGGGAAGAAATTCCTCGCCGTTTGTCTCGGTCATCAGATCCTGAGCAGGGAACTGGGGATGGAGGTCGCGCGTCAGAAGACGCCTTCGCAGGGAATCCGGAAGAACATCAATCTGTTCGGCGAGAGACAGCTTGTTGGTTTCTATAATACGTTCTCCGCTCGACGGCAGAAGGAGATTCCCGGCGTCCAAATGTCCTATGACAGAAAGTCCCAGCACGTTCATGCGCTGCGGGGCGATCAGTTCGCAAGTTTCCAGTTCCATCCCGAATCCGTGCTCACCGAGAACGGGTTCCGGATCCTCGGTCAAACCCTCACGCGCCTGCTTGCCGGTTCGTGCGAAGGATGCGCGGAACGTTTTGGAGATCCCTGTGACTCGTAGATAACTTTACTAATCTGCATCCAAGTTCCATATTTCTCTTCATTTCATTTCCTCTTCCTTCCATGGCTATTACACACGATGATTTTCAACGATTAGAGTTGAGAATTGGCAAAGTTACAACGGTGGAAAAAGTGGCTGGCTCGGACAAGTTATTGAGATTCGTCTTTCAAGTTGGATCAGAAGAAAGGCAAATCATGGCCGGTATGGCCCAATTCTTTCCGGACCCTTCAGTCCTCGTTGGCAAGGAAATGCCACTTCTCATGAATATTGAGCCAAAATCATTCTGGGGCTATTCGAGCCATGGAATGATCGTTGCTGCTGATGTCGATGGTCATCCGGTTCTCCTCCATCCCGAAAGAGAAATTCCCTCTGGTAGTGTCGTCAAGTGATTAGCGGGCCTTTCCTCGTTACGGGGGAAGGGCTTTTTTTGTTTGTGTATGTGTTCTTCCCCACCCACCCCTCGACTCCGCTCGGGGCACCCTCCCCCGGAGGGGGAGGGAACGCACGAAAAGCGCATGAAGCATGTCCTTCCCCCACCGGGGGAAGGGTCTGGGATGGGGGAGAAAACTCATTTTGCCACTTTCCTTCCTTTTCCATTGGCGTACACTCTCTTTGTTCTTTCCTTCCGCAGGTTCCTCTTCCTCCGCGTAAAGCGGAACCGAGGCCGCCACGCGGCCTTCGGCCTCTGTGTTGGGTTTACACAGCTCTGCATGTACTGCGTGCGTAGCCGCGTGAATCCATACACACAGCGGATCTGATCTTGCCGGAAGGAGTGCAGTCGCGATCTCATCGCGTCTCTACACTTTCCCCTTTCTCCGTATGTCCATACTCACCCGTTCTTCCTCTGCAGCAGTGCAGAAGGATTTCACCCTGATGCTCGGCGATGCCGAGATGAAGTTTTCAACCGGTCTCATCGGCACGCAGGCCAATGCCACCGTGCTCTGCCGCATGGGCGGCACCGTTGCCATGGGCAACGTCACCGTGAGTGCCAAGCCCCGTGTGGGCGTCGACTTCCTGCCGCTGCAGGTCGTCTTCCAAGAGAAGTACTACGCCGGCGGGCGCATCGGCGGCAGCCGCTTCCGCAAGCGCGAAGGCCGCCCGGCCGACCAATTCGTTCTGCTGGGCAGAGTCGTAGACCGCGGGCTCCGACCGATGTTCCCCAAGCAGATTCGCAACGACATCCAGGTATTCTGCACGGTGCTCTCGTACGATTACGAACATGAGCATGACATCGCAGCCGCCAATGCGGCCAATCTGGCCGTGGCGCTTTCCGACTGCCCGGCGGACGGGCCGCTCGGCACGGTGCGCGTGGGACTGATCGGCGGCGAATTGGTGCTTAACCCCTCCCACGAGGCGCGGATCAAGAGCGATCTCGATATGTTCGTGACGGCGTCGCCCGAGCGCATCGTGATGATCGAGGCGGGGGCGAATCAGGTGCCCGAGGCCGAGATTCTCAAGGCCATCCAGTTCGGCAAGAAGTGGGCGCAGAAGATCGCCGTATTCTTTGCCGATCTGCAGAAGAAAGAAGGAAAGAAAAAATTCGAAATCGCGCCGCCGTATGAACACAAAGAGGCCTATGCGCTGCTCAAGGAGTGGGCGATCAAAGACGTTTCCAAGGCGATCAAAGATCCTTTGAAGAAGCTCGATCGGCGTGCGATTTTCACCAAACTCATGGAAGGCGCAGCCGAGAAACTCCAAGAGAAATTCGGTCCTGCCGGCGAGAAGGAGGAGCTGATCGAGCTCTATGCGCACGCATCCGAGATGATGGACAAGATCATCAAGGGCGAAGTGCGCCGCCTGATCCTCGAAGAGGGAATCCGCATGAGCGGCCGCAAGATCACCGAGATCCGGCCGATTACGGTCACATTGGATCCGCTGCCGAACTTCGTGCACGGCAGTGCGCTCTTTCAGCGCGGCGAGACGCAGGGCCTCACGACCACGACGCTCGGCGCACCCGGCGACAAGCAGATCGTCGAAGGCATGGAGGGCGAGCGGAAAATGCGTTACATGCACCACTACAACTTTCCGCCGTTCTCGGTCGGGGAGACGAGTAACCGCCTCATGGTGGGCAACCGCGAGATCGGCCACGGCAGCCTCGCCCAGCGCGCGCTGGAACCGGTTCTTCCTCCCGAAGAGGGTTTCCCCTACACGATCCGCACGGTTACCGAAATTCTGGAAAGCAACGGTTCCTCCTCCATGGCGGCCACCTGCGGCTCGACACTTGCACTCATGGCGGCCGGTGTGCCGATTTCGGCTCCCGTAGCCGGTATTGCGCTCGGACTCATTTCGGACGAAGAAAAAGGAAAGTACATCATTCTCTCCGATCTGCAGGATGAAGAGGACTTCGGCGGCGATATGGATTTCAAAGTCGGCGGCACCGAAAAGGGCATTACCGCTATCCAGATGGATATCAAGATCAAGGGATTGCCGGATTCCGTTTTCGAAGAGGCCATTGCGCGCAGTCGCGAAGGACGGATGGAAATCATGAAGGTCATGACGGCTGCGATCGGCGAGCCCAGAAAGGACCTCTCGCCGCACGCACCGCGGATCGAGGTGATCCAGATCAATCCCGAGGATATCCGCCTCGTCATCGGCAAGGGCGGAGAGATGATTCAGAAGATCACGGGCGAGCTTGGGGTCGAGATCGACATCGAAGACAGTGGCCTCATCTTCGTCACTGCTCTGAACGGCGATGCGATGCAGAAGGCCAAGGAGTGGATTCAGGGCATCGTGGCAAAGCCGGAGGTCGGCAAGGTCTACGACTGCAAGGTGGTGCGTATCATCGACGGCGTGGGGGCCATCGTGGAATTCCTGCGTGGCAAGGATGCCATGATCCATATCAGCGAGCTCCAGTGGCAGCGCACCGAAAAGGTGGAGGATGTGCTGAAGATGGGCGACGAGGTGAAGGCGAAGTGCGTCGAGTACGATGCCGTCGAAGGCAAGACGCGCATGTCCCTCAAACAGATGACCGAACCGCCCGAGGGCTTCTCGCCACGACCGTCATTCGGGGGCGATCGCGGCGGACCGCGCCGGAGCGGAGGATTCGGAGGAGGACACCGCGGACCACCCAGACGGTAGCATCAGGTTGAAGAACAGGGGGTAGGGGCACCTACCCTCTTTTTTGTACGACGCTCATCATCCGGTTCGCCGCGCGTTCAGAAAATCGATGCAATCTGCACCAGCAGGAAGCCACCGTACAGTGTGATCAAGGCGATGCCCTCGCTTCTGCTGAGTGCGTTCTTGGTCCTTGCAAACAGAGCGAAAATGGTGAGTCCGATGATCAGGATGAAGAAGCTGCCGACGAATTCGGTTCGATCGAGCATAAAGGGACCGTTCACGAGCGGCAGCAATCCAAAGATCATTGTGTTGGCGGCCGCGGATCCCAGATAATCGCCGAACGCGATATCCGTGTGCCGGCTCAGCGCGGAGCGAACGGCCAGAATGAGCTCGGGAATATTCGTTCCGATGGAGAGGACGAGCAGGCCGGCCAGTGATACCGGTACCCCCCAGAGGCTTGTGAAATAGATGGATTCATTCACGAGCATTTTCCCCGCAACGAAAATGAAAACGGCTCCTCCGACGATACAGAGGGAGTCATAGAGCGTGGCGCGTTTGCGGCTCAGGAGCTTGCGATGCACATGCGTGGAGATGTCTTCCATGATCTGTTCCACGGCTCGTTGTTTCCTGCGGATGCCAATGATGAGTATTCCGTAGAGCAGGAGTAGCGACAATCCTTCCTCACGCAGCACAACGCCGTCCCATGTGGCGAGAGAAGGGGCCGCGACGACGCAGAGCGCGAACAGAAGCGTGCTCCAGCGGATTGTCTGACCCAGATCGATCGATCGCGCACAGATGGCCAGGAGCGGAATGATCAAAAAGAAGATGACAATGGATGCGCCCATGAGGTTCCCTGCGGAAACCGGCGGCACGCCTTCGATCGTCGAATTGACAGCGACGGAGATTTCGCCGATCGATGTCAGAATACCGAGCACGAAGAACGCCACGGAAAACCGAGATTTTCTGTAGCGTCGTGCTACCCGATCGATTGCGCCGATGATGAATCCCGAAACGACCCAGGTACCTCCGAGTGCCAAACAGAAGAGCAAAACGTGGTACGAGATTGTCATGATGCGGAGCAGGGGTGGGTTAGGGGGGATTACGTGCACAGTGCCGGCTGCGTTCTGTTTTGGGCGTTTTGTTGCAGCATCAGCAGCTCGTCGAATGCCGTTTCGGGAATGAAGCGGGCCATGCCGCGCCATACGGAGATGATCGTTTCTGCAACCTGCAGCAGCATGATCAGGTTGCGTTCCGCATCTTCCTGCGGCTGGCCGTTTGATTCGGTCCATGCATCCATCAATTGATTGATGCGGAGCAGGGTGCGGTGCACGGCTTCGTAGAGCAGCTGTTCTCTGCGGTGATCAATCATGTACAGGCCTGCGTGTTCCGGATCGTAGAATTCGGGAATATCGAGGAGCAGACTCTGTCCCTGCTTGTACGCAGTGGCGAGCGTTTCGCAGTCATCGGGAGTGAATGGCACACGGCTGCGCGCTTTCTCGATGAGGCGGTCAAAGTCTTTGCGGATGACGAACAGTCCTTCGCGGATATTGCGGAACACATCTTCGTAGGTGAGTTTATGCATCTGCCGGACAGCGAGCTCCTGCCGTTGGCTGACCAGCTTGGTCACGAAAACGGCAAGGACGAAGTAGCCTGCCACGCACTGAACACTGGAGAGTATTTTTGAAAAGCCCACGGGTACAATATCACCGTAGCCGGTGGTCGTGGAGGTGATGATGCTGTAGTAGAAGCTGTTTCCGATGAGTCGCAGTCCATGCAGTCCTTGTAATCCCAGTGGAGCGTGCTTGGGCGCGAAAACCGCCAGCAGGGCGTACGCCATCGCGAACAGAGCGACCATCGCAAGCCAGAGCGAAGAGAGCGTGGTGTACGGCAGTGTGGTGATCTTCTCGACGAGTCGGTTATGCGGGGCCGGATGGGTGTTGTGACTCTGAGAGCTCATTTCCTTCTATTGTAGCAGAATTTACCCAATTATGGCAGTTCTTCGCGGTGTGAACAAATTACCATTTTAGGGTATAATACTATTGTCTTCTTTGGCACACATGCATACATCAATATGGTCTCTGCGTATGCGATGGCTGGTTCTGGGGCTTTCGTGTCTCATGGTGGGCGGTGTCGTCATGGCTCTTGAGCGCACACAGGCCAGGGCGTATCCGTTTCCGTTCTGTCCCAGGCTTGCGTGCGGCGACGGCATCATCTGCTATCCTCCCGAGATGTGCGACGACGGCAACCGCAGAAGCGGAGACGGATGTTCCGCGGATTGTCAGGTGGAGGATCATTTCTGCGGAGATGGCCACAGGGACTCCGGCGAGTCGTGCGATGACGGTAACCGCCGCAACAATGACGGCTGTTCCTCGACGTGCCGTGTGGAATCACGTGCGCGTTGCGGAGACGGACTCGTGCAAATCGGCGAACAGTGCGACGACGGCAATCAGCGGTCGGGCGACGGCTGTTCCGCGCGCTGCCGGATCGAAATATGCGGCAACGGAGTGATCGAAGGCTTGGAACAGTGCGACGACGGCAATACCGCCGGCAGCGACGGCTGTTCGGCTTCCTGCCGACGCGAGAGCCTGTGCGGAAACCGCCATATCGACGACGGCGAACAGTGTGACGACGGCAACCGTGCTTCGGGGGACGGATGTTCCGCGTATTGTATCCGTGAATACTGCGGAAACGCCGTCATCGATCCGCGCGAACAGTGCGACGACGGCAACCGTCGCAGTGACGACGGATGCAGTGCGCAGTGCATCACCGAAACCAGCGGGCATTGAGTCCCGGATTGTCCATTCCATCAGTTTTTTGCCGGAGGTTTCTTCTCCTCTTTTGCAGGGGCATGAGTGGATGAATCCGTTTTCTTCGTTTCTGGCGCGGATTTCTCCTGCTTCGTTTCCGGTGCGGGTTTCTTGCGGCTGTCCGTTTTAAAGAATCCCGTGCCTTTGAAGTGAATGGCTGGGGGAGCGATCAGCTTCTCCGTCTTGCGGTGTTTGCACTTGGGGCAGAGCGGGTGCTCTTTGCTCCCGAAGGGGAGATTCACTTCAAAATGATGAGAACACTTTGGGCAGCGGAAATCGTAGGTGGGCATGTCGGATGTATCGTATCACTGATTCCTGCCGAGATTATTAAAGATGGCTCATGACTAGCTGAGGGAAGGTTGATATCCTTCTTTCCGCTCCATGAAGCTCAAGAACCCGTACTCAATCCGCGCACGAATTTCCGAGGCTAAATTTCGCCAGTTTTTGAGGCTTTTTGCAT
>JAQUKV010000016.1 GCA_028718905.1 Candidatus Peribacteraceae bacterium
CCCCCCCCCCCCCCCCCCCCCGCGACTTATTCAATTACCAGCTCTTCAGCTCGTACGCGCAGTGATCGCACTTCTTGAGGGACTGGCCATCGCGAATGACATCCACCAGCGTTCCTTTGCGGCATTCGGGACAGAGCTTGCCCGTGAGAAACGTCTGCACGGGTGAGAATCCCACGCGCTTGGGTGCGCCGCCCGCCTCGCGGATGGTCATGGAGCGCGGATGATCGCGCATTTTCTGCAGGACCTTGGCCTCGATCTGGCGGATACGCTCGCGCGTGACGCCGAATTCCTTGCCCACCTCTTCAAGCGTGTGTCCGATGCCGTCCCTCAGCCCGAAGCGCATCTCGATGATCTTGCGTTCGCGCGGGGTGAGGAACTCCAGCATGGCATGCACGTTCTCTTTGCGGAGCTGCCGGTTCGTGGCGTCAAACGGGTTCACGGCGTCTTCATCTTCGATGAAATCGCCGAGCTTGGAATCTTCTTCGGATCCCACGGGGGACTCGAGTGAAATGATGTCCTGACTGATCTTCTGGATGTGACGGACCTTCTTGATGTCCATCTCCATCTCGACCGAGAGCTCTTCAACGGTCGGTTCGCGTCCCAGCTCCTGCACGAGGCGTCGCTGCGTGTGGGTGAGTTTGTTGATCGTCTCGACCATGTGCACCGGAATGCGGATGGTGCGGGCCTGATCGGCGATGGCGCGCGTGATGGCCTGGCGGATCCACCACGTGGCGTACGTACTGAATTTGAACCCGCGGTCCGGATCGAATTTCTCGACCGCACGGAAGAGCCCGATATTCCCCTCCTGAATGAGATCGAGGAACGAGAGCCCGCGGCCGATGTACTTTTTGGCGATGGAAACGACGAGACGCAGGTTGGCCTCGGCCAGCTGCTGCTTGGCGCTGGCATCGCCCTTGCGGATGCGGCGGGCCAGCTCGATCTCTTTGCGCGCGTCAATGAGGGGCACGCGGCCGATCTCGGACAAATACATGCGCACGGAGTCATTCGAAATTTCCAGCAGATCCACCTCGCGCTCGCGGCGACGCTTCTTCTTCTCATCATCCGACAGATCCTTGTCGTCGATCTCGATACCGGCCGTCGCCACCACCTGCATGGCATCTTCCGTTTCGAGTTTCTCGACTTTTTCATCCGATTCCGACTCGTCGCCTTCCTCGTCTTCATCCACATCCGATGCTGCGATCTCGGTCAGATCCTCGGTGGGCTCAGGAACCGGCAACGCCGACTTGCCCGCACCCTTCTTCTCCCAGATCAGGACATCCTTCACATCGATCACCTGAATGCCCAAATCCGTGAGGAGCGTATAGATCTCATCCAAAAGATCCACGTTCTCCTCCGCATTCGGCACCACAGCCATGATTTCCTGATGCGTGACGTAGCGCTGTTCGCGCCCTTTCTTAATCAGGTGCTTCACCGAAGGAGGAAACTTGGCAAGATCCTCCTCAGTGGGTTGAGGGATAAACTTCCGCGGGTGGGACGCCATGTGCGAGCAGTATAGGCAATTTCGAGTGGACGCCAAGAGAAAAACGACGAGGAATTCAAAGAAAGTGAAGAAAGCGAAGAAATCGAGGACTGAATGATCATTGTTTTCTTCTTTTTCTTCGATTGCATCGCTTACTTCCGTCATCCCGCCATCTTCACTTCTTTTTCCTCACCGTTCCGCCCTCAATTCTGATCGCTTTGCCGCCAAGCAGAGCATCGGCGACCTTTTTATTCGCCATGGCAAGGATCCTCTGAAAGGTGCTCTGCGAAACGCCCATCTTCGCAGCCGCCTGCGTCTGTTCAAGTTCTGCAAGATATTTGAGCCGCAGAGCTTCTACTTCATCCAACGTGAGTGTGATCTGTTCCAGATTACGCAAAGGGATACCGCGCGGCTTGAAGTAGGTCGCAGTGGGATCCGCACCGATGCATCGGGGCTTGAGAGGTCGCACCATGTGAGAATGGTATCACTGCCCTTCCTTGAGTTCCTTGAGACGCGCCTGAAGCTCCTTCAGGTACCCCGAAACCGCCTGCACCTCTTCTGTGAGAAATGTCCGCTCATCGGTGGCACCAAGCCGCTGTCGGCAGCGAAAGCCGCGGAATCCAATGCCCAGACGAGCGGCGGAGCCGGAGTCCGCGCAGCGGCCTCTGCCCCAGCCGGTCATGGGACCCAACTGCATCGGACCTGTTCCGTCGAATGCTGGCATGAGAGAAGTGGGGGAAAGAAAACGTAATGAATATATATTCATAATAAAGCATGGTCAAGAAAAAACCGTTGACACGGATCCATTCGGGTTTTCTCGCTTATCCCGCCATCTTTGCCAGCTTGAGAACCTGCTGATACTGCGTCGAGAGCTGCGCTTCTTCCACGGCATGCCCCTCGGCATGGGCCTCCTTGAGACGCTGCGCGATCTCAAGCTGCTTCAGTTTCAAAGTAATGTGATTCGCCCGCTGGCAGTTCTTGCGAATCTCGCGGGTCGCAAGAGAATCGGACCAATCCTGAAAGCCGTGCATTTCACAAAAAAGCTGCAGAATGGCCGCGCGTTCGTGCTGCTCCGGTGAAAGCGAAAGTGTCTGCTGATCAATCCTGCCCTCGGGAGCGGCCTTGAGCGCCCTGTAGAGCACGCTGGCGAATCCTCCCTCCGGCTCAATCAACTCCGGCAGGAGCACGCGGTGCTGCGGGTAAACCAGAAAAAGCCCCAGAGCAATTTCGATCGGCGAGAACTGATCCGTCCTCGCGCTGTCATCAGCCGGCGCTGCGGACAACGGCGGAGTGAATTGCGGCAGGCGCTTGAGATCGTCACGGACAGCCGTCTCGGTCGAGCCGATCGCCGCGGCGATGCGCGCGATGTAGTGCCCCTGCTCCACCGAAGACGCGAGTGCATCCAGAAGCGGCAGGAACCGCTGTAACAAAGCGCGCTTGCCCTGCACCGAAGAGATATCCCCCTTCTGCAAATCCTGAAGCACATAATCGAGGTATGGAACGCCGCCGTCGAGGAGAATCTGACGAAGCACTGCAGGCTGCGCGAGCGCGGCCTCGTCGGGATCCTTGGCTTCGATGGTCACGGCCTGCACCTGAAACCCCTCGTGCGCGAGGAGCAGGAACGCACGCTCGGACGCATCGCGTCCGGCCCGATCCTGGTCGAGACACAGAATCGCCGTGTCGGCAGAACGCTTGAGCAGCTTCACGTGCTGCTGCGTCAGGGCCGTGCCGCTCACAGCGACGGCGTTGGCACACCCCACTTTATGGCAGGCCAGCAGGTCGAAGTACCCTTCCACAAGCACGACGGCCTTGCGTTCACGGATGGCTTCACGCGCCCAGTTGAGTCCGTAGAGCACGGCGGATTTGTTGTAGAGCGGCCCCTCCGCGGAATTGACGTACTTCGCATCCTCCTCGCCGATCGCGCGTCCGCCGAAGGCGACCGGATTGCCCTGATGATCGAAGATCGGAAACATCAGGCGGTTGCGGAAGCGGTCGTAGATCCGTCCGTCATTCAGATCCTTCTGGACCCCCAATCCTGCAGCTACGATTTCACTGCGGCTGAATCCGGATTTCAGCAGATGTTCATACGTGACCGAGAAGGAATCGGGAGCGAACCCGAGGCCGAAGAACTCGATCTGCTCCGCGGGAACCTTGCGCCGCCGGATGTATTCCTGCGCTTTCGGATTCGTTTTGAGTTGCGCGACGAAGAACGCCTGCGCCGCCTCGAGGCAGGACCGCAGACGCTCTTTCTCATCCTTCGGCAGACTCATCTTCTTCTCCGAACGTTCCTCCAGCTTGACCCCGGTCTTCTCGGCCAGATCCCTGAGCGCCTGTTTGAAATCCACCTTTTCGATCTCCTGATAAAACTTGAAGATATCGCCGCCCTTGCGGCACGCAAAGCAGTAGGCGATGCCCTTGTCGGGCGAGACCTGCAGGCTGGGGTGACTGTCGTTGTGGAAAGGACAGAGGCAGACGAAGAACCGCCCCTTCTTCTTGAGCTGGCAGTACTGGCTGACCAGCTGTTCGATCGGGAGCCGGGCTTTGATTTCTGCGACTTCGTCCATGGGGAGCAGAGTATAGCCTAACCCAATACCTACCCCCTAGACCTTCGACTTCGCACGGGGTCAAAAACACTCCGCTTCGCACTCGCGTTTTTGACCACCCACCGCGGCAGGCGATTCAAGAGCACACCCTCTTTTGCAAGGCCGAGGCCGAGCGAAATCCCGCGGAAACGGAGGATGGTGTCGCCGCGAAGCTTGGGATCACAGGGAAGATCTTTTCCGGCAAGCAGACTGCCGAGCTGCTCCTCCGAGAGCTCCAGAATCTGCGACTGCGCCAGATGCCCGCGCAGGGACGCCATCTCATTCGTCACGCGGAAGCGCCCATCCGGAAGGATTTTCGCATACGGAATACCCATGGCGTACTCCGTAGCCGGGAGCGGGAAGCCGTGCGCCTCCTGCGATACGAGCAGAAGGAAGTTACCTTTCTCCACCAGACACTCGCCGGGCAATCGGAAATCCGCACCGAACTGTTCCATAAATAGCTTTGAAACCGCCTCGGTCTTCTTCCGGCCGAAGGGCAGAGCGACCCGCTCATACATCTCGAGCGGCTCCACCGCCCGTGTGGACTGCACTTTCTTCAAAACTGCGCAGAAGAACCCTTCGGTATCATAGGTCTGGGGCCAGAGACGGAGAAAGGGGTATAGGGCGTTAGGCGTTGGGCGTAGGGTTTTTTGGACGGTTTCGGAGTCGGAAATTGCAGCACTCATATCCCATTTGAGCCCTGAAGGAAGAGCTTCCTTTGGATGAACGACTTCCAATTGATCACTAAATTTGTTCAGAATTTCCAGTACGACTCCTTCATTCTCCTCCGGCGTTAAGGTACAGGTGGAATAGACGATACGGCCGCCCACCTTCGCGGCATGAACCGCCGCCTCGAGCAGCTGGTACTGCAGGCGTGCGGCCTTCGCGATGGAATCCGTAGAACAGTACTGAAGCGCGGCGGGATCCTTGCGCGCCGTGCCCTGTGCCGTACAGGGCGCATCGCAGACGACGCGGTCAAACCGCTCGGTCAGGTGCTTCGAAAACCACTGGCCGACTTTGCGCGTGATGACGACACTCGTCGCTCCCGTGCGCTGGAGTGCGTCGTTGAGAATCCGAAGCCGCTTCTCCTGCATGTCGTTCGCAACAACGACACCACGAGCGAACTCCCCTCCCCCACCGGGGGAGGGGTCGGGGGTGGGGGAAAAACGTGCCGCAATCTGCGTGGTCTTGCTTCCGGGTGCCGCACACAGATCCAGAACCGCCTCGCCCGGCTGCGGATCTAAGAGCGCGACGGGCAGCATACTGGCCGCCTCCTGCATGTAGAAGTGCCCGAGCAGATGGCGGATATCACGGCCGAGGGCAATAGAGAGATCCGTACGGTCGATGAAGAACCCTTCTGACCACCACGGCACCGGCGTCAAAGACCATCCCTTTTCCACAGCCCAGTCCTTAAAATTCTCGACGGAGCATTTGAGCGTGTTCACGCGCGCGGACTTGCGCAAAGGCCGATCGCTCGCCGCATTCAAAGCGGCCAGATCCGTCAGCGCGGCATAGCGATCGAAAGGATGCATTGCGCACAGCCTACCGGTTCTTCCACTCTGATTACAGCACTATACCGGCTGCGCAACCTCGGCCAGATGCGCGTTCACCAGTGCACACAGACGCCCGACCGAGAACGGCTCTCCGGTGGAAAGCATTCCTTCTACGGGCACAGGAGCATCGGGAGCCATAGATCGCACATCATCAGAAAGACCAGGAAGAAATCCCTGCCAAAGGGCATCACGCCATGTGGCGGCAGTCGCCCCATTGAGCAGAGTGACAGCAATCTCATCCAAAGAAAGACCTACGCCGAGACGTTGACGAATGGAATATTGGAGCTGAAGGAAATCTACTCGTTGGGCTCCGAGATCACGCACCAAGTCCGCCCCATCCGTGACTTCGCCACGCTCGACACCAAAGGATTCGGCAACGATGTCTTCAATAGAAACAGAAGAAGTAGTAGGCATAGGGGGATAGGGTACGCGTACCAATGGAGCTGTCAACAAGCCACAGAAAAGGCTCATACGACCAAATCGGCAAAAACCACGCGCACGTGATCCGATCCATCACCAATACCATGAGCATCAGACCAAATGGATGAAATGGAACGGTAGGCACACGACGGAAATTTTCTCGACGACCGCTCGTGACGAAAGAGGAACCATCGCTACACTGCTGCGTGCCTATGACCCCGACTCTGACCATGTCACCGGCCATGCCGGAACAGACGATCCCGCAAGAAACTGAAAAACAAATGCTGCATGACCGTCTCGCGGAGATCGAAGAGAAAATCGAAACCCTCCGCCAACTGGTATTCACTTCCGCTCTACAGAGAGCACCCGAGACAAGCTTGGTACAAGCTCTCATTCAAGAGATCCATGACGACCGGCTGTTCATCGAGAGCCTCTGCATTCATCGGTGTGACCGTTTTGACCCTGACATCAGCATTCAGCACGATCTGCTTCACAACGATAGCACGGCCAGCCTCTATGAACACTTGGCTGTGGCCGCCGACCTTGGAGTAGAACGCGACCGTATCATCGCCCTGCATCAGCAGCAACGCATCATCTGCAAGCGGCTCAAGGAACTGGGGATTGACGTGTCACGAAACTGAACGATCTCCCATCTATGACGAGCAGACATCATCGTGCTCCAGAGAACCGTCGTATCCCGCAAAACGGAATGGAAGCGTGACGGAACGTCCGCGGCTGTCTCTGTACTGCGGATGTGACGACATCCACTGTTGAACATGGAAATGGAGATGGGGTTCCGGACCGATCCATCCGCTAAGACCGGTTCGTGCGAGCGGCTGATTAACAAGGACTCGCTGCCCTTTCCACACCAACTCGCTGCCCTTGAGCAAATGGCAGCATAATGTTTGCATACCATCGTCGCCCTGGAGCAAGATCCAGTTCGCGTAAACAGCGATCCGCTTAATTTCTTCGATGCCTAACGTAACACGATCATCATACCGCTCGGATCCCATGCTCATTTCGCGGACGATCCCTTCATGCGCCGCCACGACAATCGTGCCGATAGGCACTGCAATATCCACAGCATACGTAAGATCGATCAGACTGGGATTGCGCAGATGATGGGGACCGTGGAACCCCTGGAAAAATTTCACGCTGTCCTCCTGTGCGCGGAGAAGCGGAAAGTTGCACACTGGCAAGTCGGGCAGGGAATGAAACATAGCACACCATGATAGCACAGAGTACACTCCCGCCATTCCCCCTCTTGCCATGACCGACTCTCACACCTACCCGCGCGATTTCTTTCTCTACCTGCTCACCACCGTCACACTCTACGTCAGCGTGATCAGCGGATTGATGCTGCTCTTTCAGTTCATCAATCTCGGTTTTCCCGATCCGCTCGACTATGCGGAAGGCGTACGCGGATCCATCCGCTGGGGAGCGGCCATGCTCACGATCCTCTTCCCCGTTTTTGCCTTCACGACGCGGTTTCTGCACCGTGACCTCGTGCATTTCCCTGAAAAAGCCGAGTACCGCATCCGCAAGTGGCTGCTGTACCTCACGGTCTTCGTGGCCGCGCTCGTCGTCATTGGCGACCTCATTACCCTGCTCTTCAATTTTCTCAACGGAGACCTGACCATCCGTTTCCTTCTGAAAATTCTCGCCGTAGGACTCGTGACCGGCCTCGTCTTCGGTTATGAGCTCTGGGATGTGCGACGGACCGATTTTCAGGCGACATCCGGAAATCGCACCATCAGCTGGAGCCTCGCCGGAGTGGTCGTTGTCGTCATCGTCGCCGGATTCACCCTGAGCGGTTCGCCCTTCGAGCAGCGCCGCGTGCGTTTTGACGAGCAGCGCTTGAGCGATCTGCAGAATATTCAGTACCAGGTTATCGAATACTGGATCGCCAAACAGGCGCTTCCGGCAACGCTCACCGATGTGCAGAGTCCGCTCGTGGGCTTCGTCCTCCCCACGGATCCGAATACGCATGAGGCCTACGGGTACAACAAGCTCGCTGCGCTCAAATTCTCACTCTGTGCCACTTTCGATACCACATCGCAGTCGGCGAACAGGAACCGCAATACCTACCCGTTGAAAGAAGGAACCATGGATTTCTGGGATCACGGAACGGGAAATGTGTGTTTCGAGCGGACGATTGATCCGGATCTCTACAAAGATCGGCAGGCAAAGCCAATGATGATAGAGCCCGCCGTTCTACGCTGATTCAGATCACGAGACTGACCAATTTCCCTGTCACGTAAATTTCCTTCTTCGGAGGCTTTCCTTCCAGAAACTTCGCAACATTCGGATGCGCCTTGGCCTGCTCAAGAACATCTTCTTTGGAGGCATCGGCCGGAACCTTAATGTCGCCGCGCAATTTGCCGTTCACCTGAATGGCAATCACGTGCGTCGATGCCTTCGTGAGCGCGGGATCAAAGGTCGGCCACTGCTGCTCGATGGCAAAACCTTTGCCTCCGAGCGATTCCCAGAGCTCTTCGGCAAGGTGCGGCGCGAGCGGGGCCAGAAGGAGCGTGAATGTCTTCGCGGTTTCCTTGCTCACGCCCCCTTCCCCATCCAACAGATTGAGGAACTCCATGAGCGATGAGATGGCGGTGTTGAACCGCAGCGCCTCGATATCCTCCGTCACTTTCTTGATCGTGCGGTGAAGAGCAGCCATCACATCCGGTTGATCAACTTTTTTATTCACATTCGCTGTAAACATGGCATGAATCCGCTTCACGAAGCGGTCAATTCCCTTAATGCCCGTGTCACTCCAATCCCCTCCTTCGGTGAAGGGTCCCATGAACATGAGGTACATCCTGAATGCGTCGGAACCATGCCGCTCGACGAAACTATCCGGACTCACGACGTTGCCTTTGCTCTTGCTCATCTTGGCGCCCTTGTTGGTGATCAGTCCCTGATGTACTAATTTTTTGAACGGCTCTTCATGTGATACGAAGCCAAAATCCTTGAGGGTCATCTGGACATATCGCGCGTAGATGAGATGCATGCACGCGTGCTCCGGTCCGCCGATGTACATGCTGTCCGGCATCCAGGTGCGCTCGATGTGCGGATCAATGAGGTGATTCTTCTCGCTCTTCCCCTCTTTGGTCTCGCTGAAATGTGGAGCCATCATCCCGAAACCTTCCGAGGCGAGATACATCAAATAGTAGAAACTTGAACAGACAAACGTATCCATGGTATCGAACTCGGGCGTCCACCCCTTGCCAAAGAGCTTCTCGGTACGCTCGATGAATTCCTTGCTCTCGGTGAGCGGCGACTTGCCCGTCGGCTTGAAGGCAACATCCGTCGGCAGCAGCCACGGCAGATGCTTCTCGGGCACCGGATGCGGTTTGCCCTGCGGGTCGTACACGATCGGGATCGGTGCGCCCCAGTAGCGCTGGCGGCTGATCAACCAGTCACGCAGTCGGTACGTCGTCTTCGCCCTCCCCTTCCCCTCGTCCTCCAGCCACGCGATCATGCGCTTCTTGGCCTCATCGACATCCATCCCATTCAGGAAACCTGAATTGATTAACCGCCCAGGACCGATCCAACACTTACCACCTCTCAAAATGTCCTCTCGACACTCCTTATTCCACCTCTCATTTTCGCCTCCAACAATATTACTCCCTGGTGCTTTCGCGAGTGCATACTGAGGATAGACGTAATGCGAAAATAACGATGTACTTAAATCGGGATCAATAACAGGTTTAATCGGTAATTCAAACTGACATGCGAAATCAAAGTCGCGCTCATCGTGCGCGGGTACCGCCATGATCGCACCCGTGCCGTAGGTCACAAGCACGTAATCCGCGATCCAGATGGGAATTTGTTCGCCCGTCGCGGGATTGATCACAAAGGCACCCGTGGACTCCCCCGTCTTCACCTTGGCCAGATCGGTGCGCTCCAGTTCCGTCTTCTTGGCCACCAGCTCGCGATACGCCTTCACGGCGCCCCAGTGATCCTTGGGCGTGATCTTCTCGACAAGCGGATGCTCGGGGGCGAGCACCATGTACGTCGCGCCGAAGAGCGTATCGGGGCGCGTGGTGAAGACCGTCAGTTTTTCAGCATGCCCCACGAGATCGAATGTAATCTCTGCACCTTCACTCTTGCCGATCCAGTTCGCCTGCATGATCTTCGTCTTCTCGGGCCAGTCCAAATCTTTGTGCCCGTCCAGAAGCCGTTGCGCGTAGTCCGTGATCTTCCAGAACCACTGGTTGAGATTCTTCTGCACAACCGTCGTGCCGCAGCGCTCGCACGTGCCGTCCTGCGCCTGCTCGTTGGCCAGCACCGTCTGGCACTTGGGGCAGAAATTCACGGGAGCCTCCTTCTTGTACGCAATCTTGTGCTCGTACATCTGCAGAAAGAGCCACTGCGTCCACCGGTAGTACTCGGGAGTGGAGGTATTGACCATCTTGGACCAGTCGTACATGCATCCCATACGCTTGAGCTGCTTCACCATCGTCTGCACGTTACTGCGCGTGGAGATATCGGGATGGATACCGCTTTTGATGGCATAGTTCTCGGCCGGAAGACCGAAGGCATCGAACCCCATGGGTGTCATGACGTCGTTGCCCTTCATCCGCATGAAACGTGCCGCGCTGTCCGCCGGCGCGAAGTTGTACCAATGCCCCACGTGGAGCTTGTCCCCGCTCGGGTACGGAAACATCACGAGCGCGTAGTACGGATCCTTCGCTTTTTTCAGATCAATCTCGAAAATTTTGGCTTCTTCCCACTTCTGCTGCCACTTGGCTTCAATGGCGGACGGATCGAATTCCTGCGACATGGATCAATGATACCCTGCGTTCTGCTGTCTTCAAAGCGCTGAAGCGGCTACAATACGCCGTAAACCCGAGCTGAGATCATGCCGTCCCTCCCCACTGTCGCCATCATTGGCCGCCCGAACACGGGCAAATCCACGCTCTTCAACCGGCTTGCCGGCGAGCGCAAGGCAATTGAGAGCGAAGTAGCAGGCACCACGCGCGACCACGTTGCGCACCGCATTGCGACGAAGACGGTGGACTTTCTGCTCCTCGACACCGGCGGTATGGGCGGCGGGACCGACGACAAGGGCTTCGAACAGGATGTGCACCGCCAGTCGCTGCTCGCGCTTGAGAACGCCGATCTCATTGTGTTCACCATCAACAGCCGCGAGGAACTGACGAAGAGCGATCATGTCATCATCGATCTGCTGCGTAAGCGCAGCCGCCGCCACGTGCCCGTCATCCTCGTGCCGACGAAGTGCGACAACCCGGCCACCATCGAGGGACAGCTGGTGGAATACCTTTCGCTCGGCATTGCGGACATCGTCATCCCCGTCAGTGCCCCGCACGCCATCGGCACGGAGGAGCTGCTCGAAGCGATTGTGAAAGAACTGAAGCGGCTCCACTTCAAAAAACAGGAGAAGGCGAAGGCATCCGATCCGCCCAAGGTCGCCGTCATCGGCAAACCCAACGTGGGCAAGAGCTCGCTCATCAACGCCTTCATGTCCGATCCGCAGCGCGCGGTCTCGCCCATGCTCGTCTCGGATATCCCCGGTACCACGCGCGACGCCGTCGACACCATTATCCGCTTCAATGAGCAGGAATTTCTCTTCATCGACACAGCCGGGATCAGGCGAAGGACAAAAGTGGAGGAAGGTATCGAGCACTACGCAGTGCTCCGCAGTATTCAGGCACTGGAACAGTGCGACGTGGCGCTGCTCGTCCTCTCGGCTACGGAACCCGTCAGCCATCAGGACCAACGGCTGGCCGCACTGGCCATCGAAGCGGGCAAAGGCCTCATTCTGCTCCTCAACAAGATCGATACGCTCAAGAGCGAGGCGCCTGCCCTGAGAGGAGCCGAAGGGCGCGCGGCCAAGATCGCCGAAGTGGAGCTCTCCCTCTCCTTCTGCCGGTTCGCCCCTCTGCTCCCCTGCTCCGCGCAAACGCGCGACGGACTCCTCAGGATTTTCCCCCTGATCGCACAGGTGCAGCAAAACCGCCGGCGGCGCATTCCGACGAAAGAGCTCCATCGCTGGTTCACGGATGCGGTCTACGGACAACCGCTCAAAGTACTCTCCAAAACAAAGCATCTGACGCAGGCCGACGATGTGCCGCCGACGTTCGTGCTCTTCGTGAAGAACCCACGGGATATCCGGCCGACGGAACTGCGGTTTCTTGAAAACAGGCTCCGCTCGATGTTCGACTTCACGGGTACGCCGGTCAGGTGGATCGCGAAAGGAGGGAAAGAGTGAAGAGGCTCTTTCTTGCCTCACCCTCTATCCCCCTCTCCGCTCCGGCCACGATTCCTCTATGGAGAGGGGGCACACTCTTTCATTGAAAAGAATCCTGAAACAGAACGAGAACTCCCCTCTCCCGTTTGGCGTGCGGCGTTGGTAGGGAGAGGGGTCGGGGGTGAGGCAATTTACGGCAATCTTCTATCCGGGTTTCCTCTCCTGCAGATGCGGCGGAGCTTCACGATTGCCCTCCGAATGATCGACCACGCGACCATCTTCGTGAATAGGCAGCGGAAACGCGCGGATGGCGACTTCGAGCTTATCGAGGAGCTTCACGGGATCTAAGTCGAATACCATGTTCGGCGGGATCGTGCGCAGACACAGCTTGGTAATGATGTTCTCCACATGATCGCTGATGCCGCCGGTGCCCAAAAGTATGGCCATGGGACGGCCCTCGTCGTAGGCAATGGTGAGCTCGTTCAACGTGCCGATGCCGCCGCCGATAAAGATGACGCCGTCACTGGAACGGATATTCACGACGTCACGCTCCATGAATCCCTGCCCCGTGTAAATCATCATGTCGTTCTCGAGGGGTGAATGATATTCGTTCACGTGCTCGTACTCCGAGAACGCCGGCGAAATTCCGAGCGAGAAGGCACCGGCTGCCTTCGCTGCAATAAGAGCGTCGTGCGGCAGACCCGGGCACGCGCCGTTGATGAAGATGTACCCGCGTTTGCCGATCTCCTTCCCGAGCTTGTGTGCCATCTCCCGCGCATGGGGATCGGAAATCTGCGGACCGGAGGCCGAACCCATCACGCCGATCTTGAGCTTGTGTGCGGGAGTCATGGGACGAAAAGAATGATATCTGTGATTGCTGTTAACCGTCGAAGAGTATTATACCACATTCGCACGGAAGACTTAAGCTTGAAACTGTAAGCCATAAGCAGACTGCTTATAGCGTATGTCTTATAGGTGTCGTAAATACTCCCTCCGATTCTCGTTATGTGCAGCGTTTCCTTATCTTCACGAAAATATGAATTTAATCTATAATATGGATGGATGCCAAAAACAAATAGGAAATCTCTTTCAGCCAGCCCATCCCCAAACGAACATCACTTATTGGGTGATGAGCGCATTTCAGCAATCAAGAATGCTCTGACGAAGTTGCCCAGTAATATTCGAAATGGATTACATGCCGTTATTGTGTATGGAAGCACTGCCAGTGGTCATGCAACTCGGGCATCGGATATTGATCTCTGGATTGTCGGACCACAGGGAAAAATAACCTGCGCCATTGCCAAGGCAGTTCTTGCGGCAGTGGAAGAAGTTGCTCCAAATGTTCCAATCTCGTTTGGAAGCGGAAAAATTGGCAAAACGACAAGAAGCGGCCGCGTTCTCACAACACCTCCTCCGAAACGACCTGGCACACAATCCGAATGGAAAGTTGTGTGGGCAGGCTCAGATGAAATCGAAAAGTCGATCTTGCACGAATTGGATCTTGCACGTGATTTTTTCCGAAAAGTATTACATCGTTCCTGCTGAATTATCTCAAGTACCGTCGTCTGTTCTCGTTATGCTCATCATTCGTGGCGGCGTAGTGAATAAGCCCCTTGCTGTCATGCAGGTAGTACCAGTACGGTGACTCCTGCGACTTCATGGCCGCACGGATGCTCGCGAGGCTCGGGCTTTCGATGGGTCCCGGCGGCAACCCTTTGAACTTACGCGTGTTGTAGGGACTCTGTGTTTCGAGATCCGACTGCGTAATCGCGCCCGTGGGCTTATCGAGAATGTACCGGACGGTCGCGTCCACGCCGAGCGGCATGCCGGCCTCGAGGCGCTTCCACAGGATTCCCGCGACGATCGGCCGTTCAGTATCCGTGCGCGTCTCCGCCTCCACGAGCGAAGCCATGGTGATGATCTCGTGCAGTGAATGGCCGGAGGCGGCGATCTCGTCCCTGTGCTCCTGCATGACACGTGCACGGAAGGTACCCAGCAGTCGCTCGAGAAAGAACTTGGGCACGAATTCCGCCTCGTTCACAAAATACGTCTCGGGGAACAAATATCCTTCGAGACGTCCTCCTCTCTGGGCAAGGCCCTTGAGGGAAGCGGGCGGCAGGAAATCAAATGTTGAAAAATCGCAGCGCTTGACGCAATCCAGAACGGCACCGGACTGTGCAAGTCCTTTGGATGCGAGCAGTGCATCGATATCGGCAACCGTCCATCCCTCCGGGATCGTGAGGGAGATCTCTTCCGATTTGCCGGAGCGGAGAATCTGCGTAATCTCTTCGACACTCATGTTCGGACGGAAAATGAAAGTTCCCGCCTGCACCCGTGTATCCGCACCATGCAACTTCATGTAGAGCTTGAAAACGGGGAGCGACCGGATCAGCCCCTTCTCCTGCAGAAGGGATCCCACCTGCGCAACGCTCATGCCCTGCTCAATCGTGACCCGCACTGCTGCCGATCCGCCGAGCGCAGAGAGCTCGTGGAGGTACCACATGTACGCGATCATGCAGAGGCCGAGAACGAAGAGAAAAAACCCTTTCTTCATGTGCGAGCAGTATGCAGTAAGCAGTACGCAGTACGCAAAATTGAAGTGCACATTCACAGCTACTGCATACTGCTGTCTGCTTACTGCTGTTTCATCCCCTGCTCCGTCGGGAACCCCATCTCACCCATGACCCCCTGCATCTTCTCGGCCGAGACGACCTGCGCTTTCTTGAGGGCGCGGTTGAGACAATCCGTGATCTCGCGACCCAGCGTCTCGCGATTCGCATCGGGGGCGATGTCGATACTCACCACTTCCATTTCGGCCGTGACGACGACTTTCACCCCCCTGCCCTCCGCTTCCACGTGGATCTTCTTGAGTTCCTTCTTCACCTTCTTGGCCTCCCGCTGGACGCGGAACATGTCTTTGATTTGAGAGAAGGATGGCATAGGACAACAGAGTACAGCAGAGAGAGGCAATCGGAAAAAACTTTCAGGACCTTACGGAACACTGAGCCGTCTCCTCTTCCAGTAGCGCACGACGAGAATGGCTGTTCCCCAGACGGGCACAAAGACAATGGCCCAGATGACGACATTCACAAGAAGCTTGAGCATATCGACGAGCGCCGCTGCAGCCGACTTCGCAACAACGAGGGGACGCCATGCGTCTCGGGCATCCACGACGGGGAGCGACGCCTCATCCGTCGCAATCGAGATGACGACCGAAGAGAGCTTTGCAGACTCTTCCAGATACTTCTTGCGCGCCGTCAGTGACTCGATCTCACCGCGAACGCGTTCAATCTCCCGCTGCACAGAAAGCACATCTTCGGTCTTGCGGGCATCTTTCATGATGACAAGAAACTGCCGCTCACTGGCTTCCAGGTTCGTGAGCCTGGCCTTGAGGTCAACGTACTCCTCGGTCACGTCTTCACCCGAAACCGACTCGCTCGTCACGCGCAGCGCCTGCAGCCGGATGAAGGAAAGAGCGGCATCGAGATTCTCGGCAGGAATGCGCAGCGATACCGTGGCACGCGGCGCCTTGTTCTCCTGCGTCTGCACCTCGGCACTCACGACAAACCCGCTGTGCTCCTCGGTGTACGTCCTGAGCGCGGATACCGCCTCCTGCACATTCGATGCAACCAGAGACATTCTGGCAGAACGGATGATGACGCGCTCCTGCACTTGTCCCGCGAAAGCGGAATCGCGAACGCTATCCTCCTGGACGGAAGTGGGCATCGGGGAACGGGCGGGCGCGCTGATCTTGCCATTCAACATGTCGACGCCATCGTAGGCGGATTCCTGCCACTGACGACCCTGCGGCCCATTGTCGAAGAATGCGCTGGCGAAGACCGCGATGATCCCGATCACGACGACCGCCAGAACGATTCCGGCGATCCAGAGCAAAACTTTTTTCATACAAGGAGGAGAAATGGAATTAGGGGAATTGTAGCACCGCTCGAATTTGGCGCGAATGTTTAAAAATCCTTTTGCGAAAATCCGTTTGTGATCGATATCGCTTATTCATATTAAATATGTTATAATTATAAATGTGTCCGAGCAAAGGTTCCTCACCGTGAACGAGCTCACTCCCGATCACACAAACCGGTTGGATGCTCTGCACGAAGACTCCCTGCCGGAGAGCATCCGTTCAATCACGCACGATATTCGAACAATGATGCGAACATCTCTGGAAAGCAAAATTCCCGAATGTTCCCTGAACGAGATCCATACGATCGACGATCTCTTTTTCGCCGCGACATCATCCATCGAAAAACAATGGCAGACATCGCCTCTCCCCGATCTTCTGAAACGTGATTGCGAGGAATGGAATACCATTCTCCCCGACACCCCGCAGCTACAGGAGGTCCGTGGCATCCTCCGTGATCCCGCGCAGGTCAGCGCCCTCCTCTCGAGCAGACAAATGGGTGCGCTTGAACCGCTCCGGAAAGCACTCCCCGAAGCATGGAAAAAGCTGCTTGTGCTCTCCTCTGAACGGCAGCTTGAAACCATCGGTCTCCTCCGTCAATGGCTGAAAGAAATCCCGGAGGAGAAACTGCAGGAATGTGACGTACAACGGGCGGAAGTCGAACTCCTGCTCGAAATGGGCGCTTCGCTCGGAAAGTACTTCGATCACGCGTTCATCAGGCAGATGGAGCTCGCCGATCTTCCCGGCGGCAGTGCCGCCACGAAGCTGGGAAAAGACAAACGCAAAGGAGCACAGTATGTCTACGACCCGTACGTCTCGGAGCAGAGCGACGAGATCGCCCCCCGCACCTACGCGCAGATGTTCCCTTTCGAGTGGCCGAGAATTCAGAAACACTTCGAGCGGCTTGCGGTTGAAACGGACCGCCTGCTTGTAGAAGGGCGGCTGCCGCGCAACAAGTACGCCGATCTTCCGGCCTTCCTCCATAAACTTGCCGATGCATACGGCTCTCCACTCACCGACCCCGAAGCGCTCGCCGTCCTGTGGAAAGACATCTACGAGTCAGGAGCAGCGCTGAGCCTGAAGGGATGTCCGCTTGCTGTCATCGCACAGGCAATCCCCACCGTAACCGGCGACGCAAACAAAGTGGATGTAGAGCTGCGACTGGGATTCACAGATGCACGTACCAGAGCGCTCATGAAACACCTTGCACCGACGCATGATGAAGGGCAGCAATTCTTTGAGACACTCCTTGCCGGAAAGGAGGATCTCGTCGATGAGTACCGCACAATCTCTCCTGCAGTACTCACATCGCATGCACTCGGATTCGGTCCAAACCTCTACTGGCGCGTGGATGCGGAGCAACGACCGGGGCATTCCTTACTGCATCCCGATGTAGTACGCGAATCGACGGTCAAAGACCTGCCGCGTCTCAAACGTATCTTCGACATTGAGCTTGCACCGGAACGCTACGCTCAGGCCGCTCTCACAGAACTGGACGCCCACGAAACCGGACATATGGTGTTCAGCTGGATGGATCAGGCCGTTAGTAGCCGTATTGGCCTCAATGAACAAAGTGAAGCATGGATTCTGGAAGAACTGAAGGCAGAAACCGTGGGAGCTCACCTGCTCACGCGCCGGCTCAAACACGCAAAAGATATCGATGTCTATGAGCAACTTGCGGCGAAGCTCTCGTCCATCCTCTACTACGTCACACAGAAATCCCCCGAAGACAGCGGCGAGCGCTACTACTTCACCGGCCTTGCTCAGCTTCAGATCCTGCTCGCCGAGGGCATTATCGTTCCAGAGGGGAACCGCTATACGATCCGTGATCCCGAGAGAGGACTGCAGGCCCTCGCCAAACGGGGCGAAGATCTTCTTCGTACGTACTACGCCAATCCAGACGCGACGCCAGCAGATGTTCGCGCATTCGTCTCGTCACTCAAAGAGAGTGTGGCCTCCGATCAACGCGTGCAAGAATTCCTGCAAACGATCAGGGGCATACTGTAGTGCAAAATAGCGATATTTGATCATTTTGGCATGATTTGCTTTTTAGAAATAATTCTTTATATTATGGAGCCCACCAAAGCTGTCGGAGAAAATGACCCGCTGCTTGAACGCGCACGCGAGGTTCTCCCCAGTGCAACGCTCGCCAAAATGATAGGAGGCAATCGTGAGGCCATCGAAACAATCCTCCAGTACGAGACGGAGATGGTCACACCCGAACGGCTCGATGCGGTGATGCCCGCGCTCCTCAAGGCCGAAGAAGACTGTTACCCCGAAGACATGCGCGACGGAGAGGAACATTTGCGATGGATCGCCGACAAGGGTCCTCTCATGACGCTTAACATCAAAGATGAAATTGCCGGTTACGTTTCGAGCTGCAGAGGTTCGACTCTTCCGGAAACTTTGGAAGAGGACGACGATCCGGATGAGGGGTTCTTCGGAGTTCCGTCAGAAACAAAGGAATATTGCACAGACGATGTCCTCTACGTCTGGAACGTGAGCATCACGCCGAAACACCAGCAGAAACATCTCTTCACGACCCTCCTGTACCCCGCCACTATCCAGAAAGCCGTCGAAGGCGGCTACAAGAAAATGGTCTTCCACAGTCGTGTGAGCGAGAACTTGGTCCCTCTCTATGAACAGAAATACGGCTGCAAAGTCATTCGCCGGGTGGAGAACTGGTTCCCGGATTCTCCGGAAGAACTTTTCGACCTTGTCGAAATCGATCTTGATCCGAAGACGAACCCCAAGATCGCGGAGGTTCTGACGCGGAAACTTCCCTTCCGTCCGAGCGAATCCGGGATAAAAGAGTGAAGGCAACTCAAGAGGTATCCTTGACAGCTTCCTCATAAACGAAGAGGATTTCCTCCTTTTCCATTTTTCCCATGATCAACGAACCCCTCATTCAGAAGCACTACGCGGATATGCCCCTCTCGGAACTCCAGAGCCGCATGGCACATTTGGAGGCTGAGCGAAAGAACTACGGCAAAGGGCAGATGCCGCACGGCATGGGCGTGTACCGCCGACGCCTCATGAAGGCGCTTGATATCAAGGAAAGCGATCATGCACAGCGCAGCTGGAACGCAACATGAATTCATCATTGCGCCCCGTAACCCTCCGGCTCACTCCACAACAGCTGTACGACAAGGGAAGCCGACAGGGAAGAATTGACGCGCAGGACGGCATGTCCAGCCGCAGTTTGAAAATCGATGACGCCGAAGAACGACGCGGCTACAGAGACGGCTACCGCAGCGCGCAGACAACGCAACGCTCCGCATCATCCGGCGGATGGGGTGTGTACCGGTTCTGAGCGTTATCGCACCATCCCGATGCGGTCTTCGATCTCCTGATTGACGAACACCTTCTTCCGCCCGAACTTCATGCGGCTGTACTCTTTGATGAGTCCGGCCAGCTCTTCGTTGCGGTCGGATTCATCCCAGATCGTGGCCATCGAGAAGGGGCGCGACGGAACGTTGTTGATCGAGAGCTTCATGTAGCAGTTGAAGTTCGGGATGCCGATCACGTCCTGCTCGCTCAACTCCGGTGCGAATTCCTTGGCCATGTACTCGGCATCCTCCGCGCCGATCTTGAAACTCGAGATCGTGCCCACGTTGCCGAAGACGGCGTCACGCAACTTGGTGCTGGCCTGCCCGTACTCCTCCGTCTTGCCCACGAGCTGCCCGATGTACTGGTGCGCCATCACGAGGCCCAGCTCGTACTTGCGCGCCTCGGAGAGGATGGTGGCGAACGCATCGGTCACGAAGTTCTGAAATTCGTCGACGTACAGATAGAAACGCTTGCGCTTGCCGCGGAGCATATCCGCTCTCGAGAGCGCCGCCATGTTCACCTTGTTGACGAAGATCAACCCCAGCAGCTGCGCGTTCACGTCGCCGATGCGGCCCTTGCTCAGGTTCACGAGCAGCACCTTGCCCGCGTCCATGATGTCGCGGATCTGAAAGGCGCTCTTGGGCTGCCCGATGATGTTGCGCATGGTGGTGTTCGTGATGAAGGGACCGAACTTCGCCGAGAAGTACGGGATCATCTCCTCTTTTTCGCGCGCACCCGTCTTGGCGATTTCGTGCTCCCAGAAACTGCGCACGACGGGGTTCTTGCACTTGGCCACCTTGTAGCGCTGGAATTCGTCATCCACGAACAGCCGAGGCACGTCGATCAGCGTGGCGCCTTCCTCCTCGTCATCCATGAGTGTTAAGCAGCCGTTGCGGAAATAGTGCTGGATGCGCGGACCGAAAATCTCGTTGCCGAAGAGCTTGATGAAAATCTCCATCGCATCGAGCGCGGCGCGGTCCTTCTCTTCCGGCGTCTTGGCCTCGAGCAGGTTTAAGCCCATCGGACGCTCGGAGTCGGCGGGATCGAAAAGGACAATATCCTTGGCCCGCTCTTTGGGCGTGTGGGCGAGAGCGTCCTCGATCAGGTCGCCATGCGGATCCACGATGCAGACCCCTTCGCCGTTTCTGATATCCTGCCGGCTCATCCACGAAAGCAGAGCGGATTTTCCCGTACCGGATTTTCCGATGATGTAGTGGTGGCGGGTGCGGTCCTCGGGGTGGAAGCGGATCTTCGTCTCGACGGCACGGTGCTTGTTGTAGCCGATGAGAATGCCCTCCGCCGGAATATTCGGGGGCGGCGGCAGCACGCGGTAGCTGATCCACTCAATGATCGGGATCTTGTTATAGCGGCTGTCGGGAAAGTGAAAGAGCCCCGCCAGTTCCTTCTCCACGAGCTTGCAACGCCGGTGCCAGAATCCGTTGATGCGCCGCTTCCAGAGCTTGTAGAGAATCGGCGCGTTCCATGCGAGCGGAAAGAAGTTCGAGAAAATGCGGTAGTCATCCAGATAATTGCCGTAAATATCCTTGAAGGCATTGAAAGCGACCTGCAGGTTGTTGGTGATCTCGATCGAACGCTGCCACGTCCTGGCGGCCGAGGCGATGCGGATACTGGCAAAATAGAAGCTCATGCCCGCTTTCTCACCCATGCGCTTGTAGAGCTCCTCTTCCGGCTGAATCATGCGAATAAATGCATCACCGCGGTTTGCACCCGGCGCAAACGTTGATCCGTCGGTCCCCCCCGCCACACTGCCAAAAACCGAGAAGAGCGTCCCGAGCAGCGGCACAGAGCTGAACCAGCCCTCCTTCTGCCCCTTGAACCGCTTCGAGGCGTACCGCTCGGTCTGCTTGCCCCACTGCTGCGACGAGGACGGCATGAGCACGATCTGCACCCCTGCCGTTTCGTCATCCTGCATTTTACTGAGAACGTTCGCGATGCCGTTCAAGGGATCATCCTGCATCTGCTCGTAGTACCGCAGCGGGAACATGAACGGCTTATCGGTGATCATGTTGTAGGCAGTCAGCTTCGTCCCCTTGGGCCAGAGCTCGGGTGTGGGATGGAGAGTGACCTCCGCATTGGGGTAGAACGCCGTAATCTGCTTCTCGACAATGGACTGAAGCTGCGGCTGGGTCACGACGTAGAACATCAGCATGCCCTTCTCCACGTACATCTCGAAACTGATCGTGATGTAACGGAAAAACCAGTAACGCAGTTCCTGCCAGATCGTCAGGCTCTGCACCTCCCAGAGCGCGCGGTAGAGCTGCTCCATGATGGCAACTTTTTCCTTGAAATCCTTCTCGGTGCGCTTCTCCTGATCCACCTTGGTGTCCGAGCGCGGCAGCGAGATCTTCATCGCTACGAGCGATTTTGATTGCCAGACGGCGTAGAAGTAGCGGAAGTACCATTTGGCCATTCTCCACACGACGTACGTGCCAGCGATAATGCCCGAATTCAGAAACGGACTCTGGATCCACCAGCTTCCGAACGCGCTCCACGCACCGGGCACGATTGTGATGATCGCAAGACTTGCGACACAGAACATGGGCCAGAAGAGGCGTTCGAGGAGAGAAAACACAACTTATAGTAAATTCATGTCATTATAGCAGATAACGGCATTTTCCGCTTGTAAGGGGATATTGTTACATTGATAAATTGTTACATTGTTATTTTATGCTGATTCTATCCTGTTGTTGCCAACCATTGAGCAATGGAACAATTTGACCATTCGTACGATGAGCCGCCCTCATACGACACACAACGATGGCTCGCCTCACCTGCCGCACTCCCAGACATCCATTTGCATTGCGCGGACACGCCCGTCCACGGTCCCGACGCGGAAGGAATAGACACCGGTAACGGACGGCGTGAACGAGAATACTTCGCCGGGATTCACCCAGTCTTCGATACGCTCCGTGGACCCGTCAGGATACGTGACGGAACGGACGACGAAAGGACGGATGGAGGTCAACGTCAGCGGCACGCCGACGGACGACATGTTCGGCACGCCGCGGTCAAAGCGCACATCGCGCGTGATGCGCTTCTGGTAGCGACGCAACGTCCCGTCACACGCATCGACGAGTGCACTGTCCCCCAGCCGCTCGAACCGCGCCTGCGCAATGCCCTGACTGCGGGGGGCGATCCGTGTGAAGGCGGCGAGACTCAAATCCATATCGCGTCCATCCACGTACGGCCCGCGGTCATTGATGCGCACGATCACACTCTGACTGTTCTCCACGTTCGTCACTTTTACGAGTGTATTGCACGGAAACGTCCGATGTGCAGCGGTGAGCGCATTCATGTCGAAAGGTTCCCCGCATGCCGTTCCCTTGCCCTGAAACTTCTCGGAATAGAGGCTCACTTCATGCTCCGCGGACGCGAGCAGGCCATCGAGCGAAGCCGCCATGGCAAGCAGTGTTTCGGACGACGGCACGGGCGCCGACAGATCCTGCGACGCATCGATAAACGGATACTGCCGGAGAAGTTGCGGCACCGCCTCGGGCGTCATCTCATCGAGATCCGCCACATTGCGCGTACGAAAGAGCCACAACACGGCGTCGGCAAAGAGCAGCGGCTCGTCGGGACGAAAGAGTTCTCCGTCTTCGAGAATGCCGCGCGCCTTGGCATAGGTGATTTCCGTGCTCCCCCTCTCCTCTTCCGGAACATCACGATATTCCGCCTCGCGGGTGGGATCCGGATCGCGCCGGATGCCCTCCCAGATCATGAGGAACCCGTCACGACGGGTGACGCCGCCCGTTTGGGAGAAGACGGAAACCGGCAGAAGAAGGAGCACGAGAAAACACGCGAACCAGCGCATGGAAGCATGCTGCACGAATCTCAGAAGAAGTTCAATTGACGTTAGGAAAGACATAGGGGCTAGGGCGTAGAGCGTAGATATTTTCCAAAAAGCCATCATATTTTCGTCCTACACCCTACGCCCTGCACCCTTACCCTACAGAGCCCTCCACCCCTCGCTCCGCACAAGCAGGTAGGCCTCCTGCTGTTCCTCCGCACGCAAACTTCTCAATGTCTGCGGACCCACCGTGCCCGCGCCGGTACCGCCCTCCGCGGCCACCAACTGGCGGTCGATCTGGTACTGCAGTACGGCCTCTCTCGTCTGCGGACCGAAATGCCCGTTCACTTTTTCGGCCGGGAAGTATCCGCGGTCAGCGAGCAGCCGCTGCAACAGAGAGACCTGTGCACCACCGTCACCTTCACTCAAAAACTGGTCGAGATTTTTTCCCCGCTGATCGAGCAGCACTTCCACGCGGTGCAAGATCAGCAAACGATCTGCCAGATCGGCCACGAGTCGCTGATTCCACTGTGACTTCAGCGTTCCGCGCGTCAGCGGACCGATGCGGCCCGCACCGGGATCCTGGGCCGTGCCGACGAGCTGCCGGCTCTGCTGAAACTTCAAAATTGCATCGGCAAGCGTTGCGTCATACACGCCGTTCGTCCGGCCGGTGTAGTAGCCGAGAAACCGGAGTGTGCGCTGGGCCGTGCGGATGACGGATGCCTTCGCAGTGCTGTCCACATTCTTTGCAACGGGCGGATCGGCATCGGCACGCCGGAGGGCCGCTGCGAGAAATGCGGCGGAGCGTTCGCTCAACTGGTCCGAAGACTCCTGAAGCCCGAAAGCGGTATTGAAGCGTGCCAGCGACTCCTGCGTCACGGAACCGAAAAGACCGGTGAGGGGATGATCGAAAAATCCCAGCTTGCTGAGTGAACGCTGCAGCATCTCCACCGAAAGCCCGCGATCCCCCGCCTTAACGGAAACGGCCAGCAGATCCTGACCACGCACGAGAAAGGGCTCGAGCCGGTCCAGCACAGCCGGAAAGCTGTCGAGTGAAAATCGTTCCTTGGGTTGGAATCCGCCGGTGTCATACACCATGCCACGCACGCGCCGCACGCCGAAAGCAAGTGCGCGCGCCAGTCCCTCCTCTCCGTAACCCACCCAGATATCCAGACGGTGGGCGCCGCCCGCAAGCTCCGTAATCGCCCCGCCGCGATCATGCACGGTAAAGCGCCCGATGCCCGGCAGCGCAACGACGGTGCCGAATGCGTAGGTGGACGGCGCCGCGATCATGCCGGGGTACACCTTCGTGCCATCGGCTCCGCGCATACCCTCCCCGTTCAACACCTTGTCGGCGCGGTACCCGCCCTTTACGTAGCAACACTGCCCCGGCAGCGGCGAGTAATAAGCGGTGAGGATGAACTCCTGCTCGTGCGGAAGATCCTTGCTCACTCCCACCGCCATCACGGGTGCCGCCAGCGCAAGGAAGGCGATGATCATCTTGAGGTGCCGCGGCAGTCGCGCGGCGTGTGTGCGGTAGAGCGGTGTGCGTTTGATGTGCATTTCTGATCATTATAGCTTGTATCGGTGTTTCTGTCCGTTTTGGAGGGTAGCGAAGAATGGTGACATGGGTACATTGTTGAATTGTTATTTCTAATTAACATCCTGTTTTTCTCTCCAAATAAACAAAAACAGCAAAGATGATCTATAGACAACAATCTGTCATTTAAACAATCAAACCATGCTTCCATGATCAATCCCGCACGATGATTTCATCCTCGAGCCGCATGCCGAACTTCCCCGGAAAGTACACGCCCGGTTCGATCGTGACGATCTCGGAGGCGAGGAGCTTTTCTGCAGGCCGCTTCTGGCTTAAGGTCACCCCTTCGTGAATTTCAAGACCGACCCCATGGCCCAGCGAATGCACGAAATATTCTTCCATGTCGTACTTTTGCAACACCGACCGTGCGAGACGATCAAGAGCATGTGTCGAGACCCCGGACCGAACCGCCCGCTCCGCAGCCTCTTTGGCTTCGCGCACGGCGGTGAGTGCATGCTCCTGCTGCGGCGTTTTCCTCCCCGTAAAGAAAACGGCACTCTGATCCGCACAGTAGCCTTTGAAACGCGCTCCGACATCGATCTGCACGAGGTCTCCTGGTTTGAGCGCACGCGTTGTCGGGTGGTGGTGCGGACGACTGGTGTGCGGACCGAATGCGACAATGGGATCAAACGCGAGGTGATCGGCATGAAGCCCGCTCGCCCACACACGAAGCTTCTCTGCGATTTCACGTTCCGTGACTCCGCCGCGCAGTACGGAGGGGACACGTGCAAGAAGTTCGCGGGTGATCCGCTGGGCGCGGCGGAAGCGCCGGAGCTCCTCCGGATCCTTGGTGCGGCGGAAATGACCGATGACGCCGTGCTTCGGCAGAAGCCTCGTTGAGCGGAATGACTTTCTCCACCGGTCCTTTTGTGCGAGCGTGACCGACTCGGCCTCGCATCCGCACACTGCAACACTGCTGAGCGCCTGCGCCAGATCATCGAGCGGACAGACCGTGTATCCGGCGGCACGCACACCCGCCCCCTCGCGGTAGCGCTGATCCACGAACAGCCGGGCAAAGCGCGGCGTGACCAGCACGGCACCCGCACTCACCTCCCTGCCCGTGAGATAGCGGATGTTCACCAAATCCGTCACGAGGAATGCGGAAGTTTTGGCGTGCCGCAGAAGGAAACGAGACGACGGAGGACGCACAGAGAGCGGGTGGCAAAAGGACGCAAAGTATGCTATCATAAACGTGAATATAAAGATTCCCACTCCCGTGCTATGAGAACCCGTCTCTGGCTCTGCGCAGCGCTCATCGGATGCTTCATCGCATCGCTCCATCTTGCGATACCGGAAGGCCATGCTCTCGCACAGGTCTACAACGGACCCGGCCTCCAGCAGGGAGCGGACAGTCTGGGAGTGCAGGGCATCGGCGGAGGAAGTCTGCGGGGCACGATCGCCAACATCGTCAACAAAGTCCTGACGTATGTCGCGCTCCTCGCCGTCATCATGATCATCATCGCCGGTCTCTACCTGATCTTGAGCCTCGGCAATGATACGGCGAAGGAGACGGCGAAAAAAATCGTGCTCTACGTGGCCATCGGCCTGATCCTCATCCTGATCGCCAAAGCCCTTGTCATGTTCTTCATCAGTCTTGCCGTCTGATTGCCATGAACTTCCTCCGATCCTGCTACGCCTCTCTGGCCCTCCTCGCTCTTCCGTGGATAGCATCCGCCCAAAGCGGGCTCGGCGATGCCAACGACATCAACTCGGGGGGAGGGGGAGGCGACCTGAAGACAACCATTCTCAATATCGCACAGCAGATTCTGAAATTTGTTTCGCTCGTCGCCGTCGTCGTCATCATCATCGCAGGCATCTGGCTCATCGTGGGTCTGGGGGATGAAAGTGCCAAAGAGAAGGCGAAGAAAATCGTCATGTACACCATCGTGGGGCTGATCCTGATTCTGATTTCTCAAGCCATTGTCACGTTCGTCATCCACACCGTCGGCTGACCATGCGCACATTTGCATCACTCCGGCGGCTCGGCATCGTACTCGCCTTCATGCTGCTCCCGGGCATCGGAACCGCGCTGGCCATCGATCAGGATACGCCGTTCCTCATGGAATCATGGACGCTCGCCCCCGGAAGCGTATTCGAAATCCTCGCCGTCTCGGACACCGCGGACCGTCAGATCGTCTGGTCGCTCACCAAGGCGGATGGATCGTTCGTGCAGGCGGATCGCGGCCCCCTCTTTCGCGAACGGTTTGCGGAAGCGGGAGATTTTCTGTTGCGCGGTGAAGTGAGTGCAGCGGACCAAACGCCGGTCACGCAGCGCACCTTTGCCATTCACATCGTGCCCGGAACGCCGCCACCCGCTTCGGGAGCGGGAGAAAATTTCATAGCGACAGACCCTCCGTTCGATTCGAGAGGTATCGCGGTCCTCAAGACACATCTGCAAACCATTCTGCTGTCTGCCCAGCCGGGAACCATTCAGCTCAGCGCGGATGTGAACAGTGAAAAAGATACGAACGGCGACGGGGATGCCACGAATGACAATGACACCCGCGGCACGTTCTTCGAAACCGACGGATCGGCGCTCCGTCTGTGGTTCACGGACGGTGGCATCCAGCGCACACTCACCGTACGGGGGAGCGGCACGGGCGGCCCCGCAATGCAGATCATCCGGCTCTATGCGGGCAGCGCCCCCGCTTTGACGGAAACTCCGGAACAGAATCCTGTCGTGTCGCCGAGCGGCCTTGAGAGCGTCATCATCGAGGATCGCAGCAACGGGACGTTCGCCTTTTCCATCGACCCCGCCGCACTCACGACGGAAGGACGCGCAATCCTGCTCTACTGGGATTTCGGCGACGGACAGCAAAGCATGCTCGACCGTCCCGTTCACACATACGCACGGAACGGTCAGTTCACGGTGAATCTGCAGGCCCGTGATCTCACGACGACGGAGGAAGTGCTCCGCATCACCGGTGCGCTGCCGGTGGACAGTGTGGAGCCGCCGCAATCCTCCAGCTCCGCACAGAACTCCGCGGTCTCGTCCCAAAGCTCTTCGGATGCAACACAGCCTTCCCGCTTCAATCTGCGCTCCATCGCGACGATCGGAGGCGGTCTGCTGCTGGCGATGCTCGTCGGATTCGCGGTGGTGACGCTCATCGGCAAGTTCGTGCAGCGCAGACTGGACCGGGAGCCCCCGGCCCCGCCGGCCACCAAACCCGCAAAGAAATCCCCGCCCCCTGCGGGTTTCCCCTCCATCGATCAGGCCGCGCCGATGCCCGTCATTGATGTTTTACCGTCTGCAAACACGGAAGAGGAACCAAAGACGCCTGCCGAGGAATCCGCACCGCCCAAGAGCGCCGAAGAGGGCCTCTCCAAATTAAACGAGCTTCAGTTCAAAGAGGAAGAGGCACCGAGCTGGCTCAAGCAGGGCCATGAGGAAGCCGAGAAGCGCGGGCACACCGTAGAAACCACACTGCCTCCGCTTCCGGAGGAACCCGCACAGGAATCTGCGTCCCCTGCACCATCAACCGGCAAGGAAAACCGTCCCCTGCCTCCGTGGCTGGAACCGGCCGCTGCTGCACCGGTGGAAGCGCCCGTCCCCTCTCCCGCTCCGGCGACCACGGCTCCGACACCGGCACCCGTTTCTGCCCCGGCACCGGCACCTGTTGCCGCTCCTGCTCCGGTTACGCCGGCTCCCGTTCCCGCGCCGGCCCCTGTCACTCCCGTAACACCCAAACCGACCCCGCCCCCTCATTCCCCCGCCACCGCTACACCGGTCAAACCTGCTTCGGCTGCTCCTCCATCCGCAACGAAAGAAGAAGCGCCCACGGAACTTACGGAGGCCGAACGTGAGCGCCGCCGCAAGAAGCGCATGCGCTATCGTGCCAACAAAAAGAAGCGAGAGGAGGAAGCTCCGCAGGAACCGGATTCCGTCACAGAAACGAAACCTCTGCAGAGCGCTCCGGCCTCCGCTCCGGCAGCCCCCTCTCCGGCAAAGGAACAAGTACCTGCTCCTCCACCGGCACAGGAACCCGCACCTGCCGAGAAGACCGAAGAAACGGATGAACCCATCGCCATCATCCGGGCGGACAACATCTCGCAACACCAAAAGGATCAAAAGAAATCCTGAGAGAGGCTGGAAAGCAACGCTGGTTCTCACTAGGATACGCACACGTGGCGGGCGTAGCTCCCACCTTCGCCCTCGTTCCACTCGGGACTACGGTGGGCAGGCAGTTGGTTCGTCTCTTCGCATCATCGTTCCTTATGGCGGGCGTAGCTCAGTTGGGCCCAAAGGGCGCCCTTTGGGCTTAGAGCGCCAGGTTGTGGGGCCAAAGGCCGCCCTTCGGGCCCCTGGAGGTCTTTTGCGTTTCAGTTCTATTATTCTGCCATGGCAACAGTTTATTTTCTGTACTCTGAAAACGATCATCAATGGTACATCGGCCAAACGACGCGATTGATCGAAGAACGTTTTCAGGAACACTGCGCCGGGTACGTGAAGGCGACGAAAAAAAGACGCCCTCTTTTGCTTGCCTACTATGAACTTCACCAACATGCAGCGGATGCGAAAAGACGTGAATGGCGTTTGAAACATCCATCGGGTTACAAGGAAAAACTGCAAATAATTGCTCAATTATTGCAGAAAAAATCCTCGTGGCCTGTTCAGGAATGTATTGTCCATTCAGCCTAATATCCTTACACTTGTTTTGTTGTGGCGGGCGTAGCTCAGTTGGTTAGAGCGCCAGGTTGTGGCCCTGGAGGTCGTGGGTTCGAAACCCATCGCTCGCCCCA
>JAQUKV010000017.1 GCA_028718905.1 Candidatus Peribacteraceae bacterium
ATCGCATGGTTGAAGTAGGGGGAATGCCCCATGAAGGCTCTCCCTGCTTCAGAGTACACACGCCGGAACGGTAAAACCTAGGGGTGTCTCACCGGCAGAGCCGGTGGCCTATATATTTCATCGTTAGTACAACATCAGCCCACGGGGTGGGTCGGGACAGTGCAGCCGCCTGACAAACATCCGGTGGTGGAAGCTGCTGCTTCCGCCGCAGTTCGCAACGACTGTTGCGTCCCGCAGGTACACCTGTCCGGCAGGCTGTGTCCACGCAGAATCGTGGCAGCGAAGGCTGCCGATCTCGGGCGTCTGCGCGAGAGCACAGACACCTTCGATCATCGTTCCATCGCGCCATTGCCGCTGATCGGGCGGCAGCATCCAGTCATGGATGGCCAGCCACTCGATCCAGTAGGGACGGAAGACGTTCACAGCACCTCTGCTGTTATAGGTCCCGATGTCCCGGAAGACAACCGGAAACACGAGCGTGACACCAGCGATCGTCCGTTCCACCTCACAGTCATGGTGTGGACGATCATTGCAGTCAACACCCAAGGGAATCGAAAATCCCTCGGGAAACCAGGGAAACGACAAACCGTTGGACAGCACATCGATGACACGACATCTGGTGCGAATCTTCAGCGCCGCCCCCAGCTCATCCGAGCCGAGTGAAAGCTTTCGCATGTCTATGACCTCCTGTGTTGCCAAGGACCGCCTGCCGGATACCGACTGGTGCAGTATATGGGACGAAGAAGGAGCGTCTAGAGAAGTTCACATCCTTTTGCCGTCATTCAGCGCTCTGCACGCAAGACATCCTGTATACTCGCGGCCCATTCCTTTCGATTCGATGCATTACGACGATGCTTCCGTAGACCTCCACGAAAAACATCATGGAAAACTGCGTATCGAGACGACGGTTCCTCTGGAGACAAAAGAGGATCTTGCGCTTGCCTACACACCCGGCGTGGCCGCGCCCTGCCGCGTGATTGCGCAGGATCCCGAAGCAGTCTGGAAGTACACCATCAAGTCGCACACGGTTGCCGTGATCACCGACGGCTCCGCGGTGCTGGGGCTCGGCAACATCGGCGCCAAGGCGTCCCTTCCCGTGATGGAAGGCAAGTGCGCTCTGTTCAAGCGCTTCGCCGGCATCGATGCTTTTCCTATTGCTCTCGCAACGCAGAATGTGGAGGAAATCGTCCGCACAGTCGCCGCCATCGCGCCGGTCTTCGGCGGCATCAATCTGGAGGATATTTCGGCGCCGCGCTGCATCGAGATCGAGCAGCGGCTTGCCGGCATGCTCGATATCCCCGTTTTTCACGACGACCAGCACGGCACGGCTACCGTTGTGCTGGCCGGGCTCCTCAATGCATCGAAGGTTGTAGGCAAGGAACTTGCAAAGATGAAAATTGTCGTCTCGGGCGCGGGTGCTGCCGGTTCCGCCATCGTGCGCTTGCTCCATTCGTTCGGGGTCGGCGATATCATCGTCACGGATTCCAAAGGCGTCGTCACAACGCACCGCGAGGATCTGGGCTGGCTCAAAAATCTTCTGGCCACCTTCACCAACAAGAGCGGGGCCTGCTGCATGCTCTTAGACGCCCTTAAGGGGGCGGATGCATTTGTCGGCGTTTCGAAGCCGGGCGTTCTCAAGCCCGAGATGATCGCCGTCATGGCCGAGCAGCCGATTATTTTCGCCCTCGCCAATCCCGATCCCGAAATGATGCCGGAAGAGGCGAAGAAGGCAGGTGCCGCAGTCGTGGCAACCGGACGCAGCGATTATCCGAATCAGCTCAATAACGTACTCGTCTTTCCGGGGATCTTTCGCGGAGCATTGGACTGCCGTATCAGGCGCATCACGCAGGGCATGATGGTGGCTGCCGCGCAGGCGCTCGCCGCTCTCATCCCCTCTCCCACAGCGGACACCATCATTCCGTCCGTCTTCGATCCGCGGGTGATCGATGCGGTGAAAGAAGCGGTCATGGATGCCGGATGTCGGGCGCAGTGATCGAAAGGTGATCGCACAACATCACACCGGATTTTTCGCTTGAGCCATTTGATGTGTGTGTCTGATTTTTTCCGTTCCAGAAGAGAACCAGTCATGATCGAACACGATTTGGAATCAAAGGGCTTGCATCCAAGTGGTGTACGAGTGTACACTTTGCACATGCAATCTGAAACGCTCATCAGCAGGCCGACATCCGCCCTCTCCGCTGTGCGCATCGACTGCTCACGATCGACAGATTTGGCGTTGATCGACGTTTTGGAATGGATTTCTTCATTTCCCAACCGATCGGATCTGCACATTGTGCTGCCTTCGCTTCGCGGCCAGCCTGCTCACCGACAGGCTCTCTCCAGCCTGCAGCGGCTGGGGTGTCGCGTCACTTGCAAGATCTAAGAATGTGTTCCATTTTCGTAACGTTCCCTTAATGTTCTGCGTTATACGGTATGTCAGGCATTCACTCATGGCTCGCGATACGCACTCCGTCGGCCTCGCATTCCTCCTCTCGGCTCTCATCGTCGCAGGGGTCGCAACATCGTGCAGACTGCTCTTTGCGCCGGTTTCTGCCCTGTCAACGGCTTCGGACTGCCAGCAGCATTACACGGTCGCCTGCCTGATGTAAGCCACCATCGGATGCAATGCTGACAATCTTTCTTGTCGTTCCGGACTGCGCAAGATAGCATTAAAGCACTCTGACTCCCATTTCATTATTTATCCTTGTGGGGGGGTCGGGGATCGCCGGGTGGACTCGCTTTCGAGTTCGCCCGGCACATTTTATTGCGGCCTGACGATCAACTCTATGATTCCTTCCCTGAACGCGGTGAGACCTGCATCAGAATCTTTTTGACAAATCCGGACACGATGCTCCGGCAGTGAGACAGGCGGGACTCCCGCATTGCGGGTGTATGTTCCTCCTGACCGTCCATGAGGGTACGCTGCTCCGCCGCATCGACAAACTTCATACATGTCACAGCCTCCGGTTGCGTCAGGCTGTGCTCATGCAGGGCATCGGCAATCAGCAAACGCAGCACCACTGCAGGTGAGCCGGCTTCTTGCGATGTTTCAATTTTTCTCATACGCGAAACCGTATCCACCGCAGAAACAGTTGGAGTGTCGCGCGCCACGGTCTCGGATGAAGTGGAGACGAGCATGTCGACCGTTTGATTGAGTCTAGTATTCCTGACGTCTCATGACAACCGTATCTTCACAAACTTGCGCTTGCCCACCTTTGGAGGCATGAAAGGCAAACCTAGCGGTTTTCCTTCCACGATCCATCCTTTCCCTTTCAGAGGTTGCGCTTCAGCGCCGGGTCCCGTCTTAAGCCACCCAGCGCTTCGCGCGATTACTTAAATTTTGTAATAATGTAAATTTTATGGAATTGAACAACTGCAATCCACCAGAATAGACTGGAAGATAACAAGACTATTATAAACAGATGAACAGGATTTAAAATCGAAGCAGTATTAAATGTAAGTATATTTTTGCAATCTGTTGCGACACCGTACTTCTGTAAATCAGAAATATAATCTGTCGGGCATACATTGAAGTATTTTGTATTAACAATTACGTAGAGAGATTTAAACTCTTGAGAAAAACACTTCACCATACCATTCTTAACAACTATTTTTGACATAGGGCCAGATAACTCTAAGGATATTTTTTGCTGGTCAATTGCGCCACTCCCCGAATATGTGTTCATTGAAGGGTAAACTTCGATCTCCAATGGGCTGCTGCGCCCTGATTGTTTGAAGTCAAAGTTCATGCATTCAACATTAATTGACACACAGGTTTGATATTCAAAAATCTTTGCAGGAAGACCTACGATTTCAAGTAAATTTGGCTTCCAAGCCTGAATTATTTTTGATGATTCATAAGTCTCATTTGATTCTATTTTCGCGCTGTTAAGTAATCCGCTTCGAATTTCTTGAGGATTCTTTTGTTGGCCTTCCTCAAGGCCACCATATTGGTAACACCAATAATTATTGAATGATTTGATTTGAAATTCTTGAGAATTCGAAAGTGGCGACAGGATTGGAAGATGCCAAAGAAATGCCAATGTAAAAATTACCGGGGGGATTACAGCAAGTAACCAGATAAACACTCGATAGAATTTTTCACTATTCAGCCAAATTTTGAAAATCAGACGATTATATTTCATAAGCAATCTTCACAAACTTCCGCTTGCCCACCTGCAGGATCCCCTCTTCAATTCCCTGCTCAATAGATTGAATGACTTTATTATTCAGCTTCACTCCTCCCTGCCCGATCACGCGGCGCGCCTCGGACTTGCTGGGCACCAGCTTCGTTGAAACCAGCACATCAATGAGCGATGCTCCTTTTTTCACCTTCACTTCCGGAATATCCGCCGGCAGACCTTTATTCTTGAACACACGATTGAAAGATTCCTCGGCCTTCGACGCCGCATCCGCACCGTGATAGAGCGCAACGATCTCGCGTGCCAGACGCGCCTTGGCAGCGCGGGGGCTGCCCTTGAGAATCTTCCTCATCGCATCCATGGGGACATCCGTGCAGCACTCGAAGTACGTCGCCATGAGGTCATCTTTCACCGACATGATTTTGCCGAACATGTCGGCGGGCTCATCCTCCAGATACACGCAGTTGTTGTAGGTCTTGCTCATCTTGCGGCCGTCCGTCCCTTCGATCAGCCTCGTGGTGAGCACAAACTTCTCGCGCTTGCCGTAGGCGGTCTGCAGCGTTCTGCCGCAGAGCATGTTGAAGAGCTGGTCATTGCCGCCCAGCTCGCAATCGACATCCAGCATCACGGAATCGTACCCCACCATCAGCGGATACATGAACTCCGTCAGACTGATGGGCGCTTCTTCCCCCATGCGCTTCACGAACATGTCGCGGCGCAGCATCTGCTGTACCGTGAAACTGCTGGTGAGCCGCAGGATGTCCTTGAACGTCAGCTTTTCCAGCCACTCGTGGTTGTAGCGCACTTCGATTGTCTGCATGTCGAGGATCTTCTTCGCCTGATCGAGGTACGTTTCGCAGTTCTTTTTGACTTCTTCCGCGCTGAGCGGCTGGCGCAGCTCGTCGCGCCCGCTGGGGTCGCCGACCATGGCCGTGAAGCTGCCGATGAGCAGAATCACATGGTGACCGGCATCCTGAAACGCGCGCATTTTGCGGAGCGGCACAGCATGACCCAGATGAATGCGCGTGCCCGTGGGATCGATGCCCCAGTACATCCGAAGCTTTTTGCCCGACTTGAGCTTCTGCTCGGCCAGATCGCGCGGGACCACGGTCTCTACGGCGCGTGTGAGGAGGTCGGATGGTGAGGCCATATCGGCAAAAGAGTACAGCAGAGGGCTCAACCGCGATAGTCCACAGATTGCCTGTTTCCTGCGTTGCCGCCTCCTGCATACGGGCTTACCATTGACACATGGGCACTCCGGAACGTTTCGGCGAAGCAGACCTTACGGATGCATTCCTGCGTCGATGGGATGAGTCACGAAGGCCTCGGTTACTTTTCCCTTTCCATCCCGTCGAAAGAGAGCGGCCCATGGACACCCCGTCCGTTACCCCTGCAACGCGACTGCAGCTCGGTTCCCTCTTTCGGCACAACAGCCTCCTGCCCCAAGGCCATCCCCTCTACCGAAACTTTCCGGTTGATCGCCGCTTGGGCTCCTAAAAGAGGTAGACTGTGGTTATGCCGACGTTTACCGCCACCGTTCGAAAGCGGATTGACGCTTTTCTGGCCGAAGCGGGTTCCATGAGCCGCATGAAGACCGGCGTGCTCATCCGCGGCGGCAGTGCGCTTCTCAATGGCCGCGTGGTCCTCAAGCCCGCGCATCTGGTCCACCCGGGCGACACGGTCGAGGTGACGGATCGCGGGGAACGGGCGAGCGAGAGTCACATTGCGCCCGTGAATCTGAAACTGAAGATTCTGTATGAAGATACATCCTGCCTCGTGATCGAGAAACCCGCGGGGTTCGCCATGCACCCCGCACCGGGACTTGCGAAGGACGAACCGACGATCCTGCACGGCATCGCTTCTCTCTTCAAAAAGAAGAAGCTCCCCTTCGCCACCTCCTCCGTTCTGGTGCACCGCCTCGACCGCGAGACGACCGGCTGCCTGCTCATCGCGAAAACCCCGCAGGCGCACTCCGCCCTGCAGAAACAATTTAAGAACCGGACGATCCGCAAGACCTATCTGGCTATTGTTGCGGGCATTCCGGCCGAGAGCGAGGCGCACATCTCCGCCCCCATCGGCCGCCATGTCTCGGAGCGCACCAAGATGTCCGTGATGGGGGCGACGCATGCGAGGAACGCGCAGACCACCTACCACGTTCTCTCGTCGACGGATGGCGCCTCTCTTCTTGCCTGCGATCTGCACACCGGTCGCACCCACCAGATCCGCGTGCACCTGACCGCCATCGGGCATCCTGTGCTCGGGGACCGGACCTACACCTCACCCGAGAGTGTGCGGCTGGCGCAGCAGAAGCACATTGACGCTCTCTGCCTCCATGCGTGGAAGCTCACGTTCCGCTCTCCCGCCGCGAAACGGAAGACGACCGTTATCGCTTCGCTGCCTCCCTTGTTCAGAAAGTCCCTGCGGACGTTGTCGCTTCCATCCCCTGTCGAAGCGGTATAAGCTGAAGATTCCTCCCCCACGATGGATTACCCCCGCAATCCCGCTCCGGCAGACTTTCCGATTCTCGCAGCACTCACGGATCGCTGGAGCCCGCTCGCGTTCAGTGGACGCCCTGTGGAGGAGGAAAAGATCGCAACACTCTTCGAGGCCGCGCGCTGGGCGCCGAGTAGCTATAACGAGCAACCGTGGCGCTACGTGTATGCGACCAAATCGGATGCAGAAGCACGGGCACGTTTGGAATCACTTCTCCTGCCGGGCAATGCGTGGGCCGGCAACGCGTTCGTTCTCGTTGTGAGCTTCGCAAAGAAGACCTTTACCTATAACGGCAAAGAGAACCGCCACGCACTGCACGATACGGGTGCAGCTTCGGCCTATCTGGCCGCCCAATGCCCTTCCCTCGGCCTTGTCGCGCATCAGATGGCGGGCTTCAACGTGGAGGAGGCCAATGCACTCCTCGGCGTCAGCGCGGATTTCGTTGCCGGTTCCATGATTGCCGTGGGCTATCCGGGGGATCCCAAACAACTGGATCCGAATCTGCAGGAACGTGAGAAAGCTGCGAGAGTGCGCAAGCCGCAGAAGGAATTCGTGTTCAGAGGGAAATACCAGTGAGAGACCATCCTCAAGTGCCTCTCCGTTCCGCAGGATCTTACGGAGAAATATGACGGCCTCGACAACCTTCAAGTCTTTCAGGACATCGAGAAGACGAGCGACCTTTGGTTCATCGAGGACGATGACGGCGGCGCCATCACCGCACTGCTTCCGTCCGATTACTGAACGCCTCGGAGCGGGGGTCTCGCCGCTCCCGCCCCTCTTTCTATTTCCTTCCTTCTCCCTCATGGACAAGCCCGTCTACACCATCGTCGAAGAGGACCTTCAGACCGTCGCCCGCGAGAGGATCAACCGCAATCTGACCGCGGACGAGATGCGACGCGCCATCCGCGCCTTCGAGATCCGTCATCGGGGGCTTTTCGTGTGCGTCCCTCACGCGTCCGTTTCCGCTCTCAGGTACCGCCGCTTCTCTCGACTGCCGCCTGTTTGACGGCGGAGAACCGGCCGCCCTATGATTGTCTTCCCCCCTCCCCACCATGAACGACGACACCGCTCCCGCCACCAAGGCTGACATCGGAGAACTCCGTGAAGAGTTCACCGCTCAATTCAAGACGTTCAAAGACGAAATCCTCCGTCACTTCGACCTCGCGGTCGAGACGATCCGCCACGACCTCGTCGGTGCGAACCGTGACGAGATTTTGCAGATGAAGGACAAGAGCCAAGACCACGAACGTCGCATCGTGCGTCTCGAGCGGTCGGCCGGTCTGCCTGCCTAGCAGCCGCGCAGCCCCCGGTGATCCGTCATCGGGGGCTTTCTTTGGTGCGCTGTTTCCCGGCCCGCGTAATTTCCACGTTGGCACGTCGCTTTCATCTGCTATGATTGCTCCCAGTATGTTCTCGCTCCGGCGAACGCTTCTCCTCTGCGGCCTCTTCCTGCCCCTGATCTTTCCCGTGGCCGCACACGCGACTACCTACTACGTCGATGCCACCAGCGGAAACGATTCGTGGGCAGGGACATTGTCAGAACCGAATGGCGAAAACACGAATGGACCATGGCAGACCGTGGGCAAAGTGAATGCAGCCACATTTCAGCCGGGTGACTCGATCTATTTCAAGCGTGGGGAAACCTTCACTGGCGCACTTAATCCCCCCTCCTCTGGCTCGCCGGGTAACCCGATTACATTCTCTGCCTACGGTACTGGTGACCTTCCAGTAATAAACGGCAACACCATCTATGCAATCACAATTCGTGATGGACGTGCTCATGTGACCATATCGTATTTGCAGGTACAGAATGGAACTACCCAGAATATCCAACTCTATAACACTGCGGACAACATCATCATCGACCACATCACCAGTGTTGGTGCCGCACACGGGGTTAAGGGCAGCACCGGCAATTTTTCAAATATCACAATAAGCAATCTGACAACCTCTGGCTTAGGCCCTACCAATAACGGCATATCAATCAGCGGTGACACTCAAAGCAATATAACCATCAGCAACCTCACCGAAAGCGGCGGCAATTACGGGATAAACTTGAGCCCAACAACCAGCGCCACGAACGTGTCAATCTCTAACTCAACAGTAGACGGAAATGCTACCTACGGTGTCCATGTCGGGAAGGTGTCCGGACTCACGATTGCGAATCTCACAGCAACCAATAACGGAAGTATAGGCCTATACTTAAGTGGATCGTTATCAGACATAAGCATCTCGAACGTGACCGCCACTGGAAATACCGGGGGCATTACTGTTGCCCCCGAGTCATCTAATGCGGCCAACATCACGATTGATGACTCTACACTATCTAATAATACTGCCGGGAATGGTCTTTCTATTGTAGGAACTGGAACAAATAGCGGAATTACCGTGACTAATACCACTGCGGCACATAATCTCGATGGCGATGGGTTCAATATTCATGGAACATGGACAAACGTAGTATTTGAGTCTTGCGTGGCCGACACGAACGGCACCGATGGGATTGGCGCTGATGGTGATGGGTTTTCCTTTCATGATACGACCACGGGAACAATCAGAAGGTCTGTTGCCAAGAACAACTTGAAGACAGCGGTCGCGAATGTTGGTGACGCACAAGTCACAATCGAGAGGTCTAAGTTCACGCACACAACCAACGGGACATTAGCCCTCGTCTACTTGGAGGGAACCAGCTATGAGCTGTACAACAACGTAATCTACAGTCCTGCTCACATCGGAACGGGGCTGCACCTTGTCAGCGGGACATTCGTGCTCAAAAACAACATCATCGATGGATTTGATGTAGGCATCCTGAAGAATAGTGGAACGGTGACCGAGGACTTCAACCTCGTCTATGGAACTGCGACCAGTGGTTGGAGCGGCCTGTCGCAAGGGAGTCACTCCATCACCTCCGACCCTCTTTTTCACGATGCCAGTTCCTTGAATGTCGCGATTCTCTCTGGCTCTCCGGCGATTGATGGCGGGATAGACGTCGGCCTCACCAGCGACTACGCAGAGAATCCCATCTACGGCCTTCCCGACATTGGCGCCTATGAGTACCAACCGCCCAGGACCATGGGCACCGATGATCCGGACGCGACCGCGGAGGCCCGCGTGTACGGCGACGGAGCGTTCCGCTACACGAACTCTACGGGAGGCCTGACGGCCAATTTGTCCGTCAGGCCGATTGCGGCGACAACGGCCGACTTCCTGGATCTCAACATCTCCACATGGGACACGAACGTAAAGAGCTGGACCGAATCGTCCAGCACGCTCGGCGTCAAGAGTGTCGCCCACACCGTCGGAGACCTTCAGCCTGGCAGGAACTACCAGGTGAAAATCGATGGCGCCCCGGTCAACAATATTTGCGGCAGCAGCGCGTGCATAGCGAATGCGTATGGCCAGATTACGTTTACCTACACGGGCGGCTACAGCACGCACTCGTTCGACGTGACGGGACAGGGGGCGGCGGCGGCCAACCGCGCTCGTGAGGAGTGGTGGCAGCAGTACGAGCTGGAGCTTCAACGGCAGGCTGCCGCACGCGCAGGGGGTGCTGCGCAGAGCTCCTCCGTTTCATCCGTCGCTTCCAGTTCCTCATCATCCTCTTCCGATCCCTACCGCCTCCTTCACACTCCACAGGCAAGCTCTCCATCCCTCACCGCGGTCGAGAGTGCATCCTCCTCGTCTGCCGCCTCTGCGCACCCCCCATCCCGCATCGAACGCATCTGCGCCCGGGTGAACCGCTGGATTCCTCCGAAGTCTCCTCGACGCGCCTCCGTCCTCAGGCGGCTTGAGAAGTGGCTCGGAATCACGTGCGGGGACTGAGTTCGCCACTCCGGTGATGAACGTGTGGGTAAGCTGACCAGCGGGCATCCCCCGCCTACTCCGCCACATTCCTACGGATGCACATCTGCGTTTTGTGGCAAGCGCTCTCTGGGCAGGCACGCTTCCGGCGTCTGAGTTTCCGTTCCTTTCACCGTCGGAGGCACTGCCATGAAGACCGTTGCCCGTTGGTCCGATCTTGAACCCTTTGGTATCGATCCGCTCACCGGGGAGGCGTGCAGCCTCGGCTACCGCTTCCTCTGTGACCTCACCGCGCGGGGCAAACGCATCGTCGAGCGATGCTTCAGTGTCGAGATCGCATCGGAGAACTGGAACTGCGGTCCCGCGGACGATCCGCATGTCGCGTCGATTATGGTGACGCACGAGATGCTCCTGCCGCTCGCTGTCTTCGCCCTGCTCGAATCTGGCCGCCCAATGCCCTTCCCTCGGCCTTGTCGCGCATCAGATGGCGGGCTTCAAGGTGGACGAGGCCAATGTCCTTCTCGGCGTACCCGCAGACTTTGTGGCAGGATCCATGATCGCCATCGGCTATCCCGGGGATCCCAAGGATCTGGATGCCAAACTGCAGGAGCGGGAGAATGCTCCGCGGGAACGCAAGACACAGGAAGAGATCGTGTTCCGTGGGAAGTACAAGTAAGCTTCTTAGCTGATTAGCTTCTTAGCTTCTTAGAAATTTTCTGAGATGACTCGCAGTCGGCATAATCCTAAGCAGCTAAGAAGCTCCAACCTAAGAAGCTAATACGTCACCGTGTACGTCGTCGTGTCGAGAATCTCGCCCTGCGCGTTGCGCACATTGATCCTGTACGTATTCACCCCCCGCTTCAGCGTTCCGAGCGCCGGATCGGCGATATAATTCCAAAATAGCTTTCCGGGTGTAAAGAGCCGGAGCTTGTACCCGTTCACCCACACGCTCGCGGCAGCAGGAGGAGTGGTCCCCTCGATCAGGAACGCGCTGCCCGTGGAGGTGAACTGCGTGCCGGGCACGGGCCCCGTCACACGCACCGTTCCCGGCTGGAGCGCTGCGTTCTTGGGCAGATCCTCCTCGGACGTGATTTCGGATGCAGCGGCGCTGCCCGCACTCCCCGCATTGACGACCCCTTCGCCCTCACCCCCGAGCAGAATCGTCAGCGTCGCCGGTTCACTCTGCTTGCCTGCATCATTTATGGCGTAGACACGGAAGATATTTTCGCCGTCATGAAAATTATCGAGCCTGGTCGAAGCCAGATACGTCCATGTTGTATCCCCCGGCTTGAAGATCTGCAGACGGTAGTCGTTCACGATGATGCCGGTTGTCCCCGCAGGGGCCGAACCGCTGATCGGAAGCTCCGTACGCTGCGTGCGGTAGGTCTGCCCCGTTGCCGCGGGGCTTGCAATGGTCGGGGATTTGGGAGGCTCGAGATTGCGCGTGATCTGACGCACGGCTGTTTCGAGCACTGCGCCCTGCGGATCGAGCGCCTCGATCGTGATCGTGACGGCATTTTCATCGGGCAGCGAAAGCTCAATCGCAAACGTGCGGTCCGGCGAGAGCGTCGCCTGGTATCCGTTGACGCGCACGGTGCTGACCGCGCTCCCGACGACTCCTTTCACGTTCACCGTACTCGTGTGAATCGCCTGATTATTCGACGGACTCACGACCGAGAGCTCCGTTCCCTCCTCAACCGTCAGTCCTGATCCGGACTGCGTCGGCACCTTGGGACGCTGCGTGAGGTAGAGGGTCCGGCTCTCCTGCACGAACGCGGGGACGGTCGTCAGTGAACCGATCGCGGAACGGTACTGGTAGAGATCCGAATTCGGATTGAAGTTCTCGGGGAGCGCCAATTGCTGACCCTCGCCCACGATGACAGGAATCGCCGCGCCCGGAATATCGAGCTTGATGCCGAGTCCGGCAGCGGAATAAACCGTGACGGACCGTTGGCCGATCACGGCATCCGTCGCACGGGGAATCTCGAAAGCTATGCCGCTCGCAGCCTCGACCGTACGCAGCACGGATCCGGTGAAGGACGGGGAAACGGGCGTGGAAACCCACAATTGACCGGAGGAGAGACGGACGGAAAGCACGGAATTCTCGGTCTTCATGTCGCTTGTGAGCACCGCCACCTCGGCCTGATCGCCGAGCCGAAGGACCGTACCGTCAAAGAACATCAGCGCCGCCCTGCCGTTTGCACTCGTCTTCACACGATCCGAGGCATAGAGCTTCATGTCGTTCTGTGCATTTGCAAACTCCTTGTCATCCAGTGACACCTGTGCGGAGCCCTGCCGCTCCACCGTCAGCACGACGGCAGTTTGCCGCGCACGGTTCCCCAAGCCGATTCTCTCCATCAGCCACGATCCGGCGAAATACAGAATCACCAACGCCAGCACGACCCCGATCGCCGGTTTGAGCGCCCTGTGCAGCGGCGAAGGTTCCGCAAGTGCGAAATGGTTCCGGCGGTGTCGGTAGTAGAGCACGGGAGTGAGCGTGATTGGTCTGACATGGTACGTGGAAGTGCGCCCCGGAGGCAAGGCCAACTCTGTGAAGCACAGGAAAGGTTTGGAAGGTCAGGAAGGTATTGAAGGTAATGAAAACAAGAACGATATCAAAAAATGATATTGTCTCTCCAAACCCTTCGAGTCTTTCTTCCCTTCCTTACTTCCCACACCTTCATTACTTTCCCTCCCTCTACCGTGTCACGCGATCCATCCGTCTACGCTCCGCTGCGCCGGGATTCCTCTCACATGAATCAGGGACCAGTCGCACTATCAATATTGCGAGATCCTTCACAGGGAAAATCTCACCGTGTCACGCGATCCATCCGTCTACGCTCCGCTGCGCCGGGATTCCTCTCACATGAATCAGGGACCAGTCGCACTATCAATATTGCGAGATCCTTCACAGGGAAAATCTCACCGTGTCACGCGATCCACCTCGGACTGCACCGTCATGCGCTCCTTCACCAATTGATCCCCCATTTCGCGCATAGAGATGTATCCCTGCTTGCGGGCCTGCTGCTCAATGACCGTCGCCGATTCGTTATTGAGGATCAGATTCTGGATCTCGGGCGTTGCCTGCAGCAGCTCGGCAATAACGGTTCGTCCGCCATAGGATGCGCTGTCCGCCGGATCCACTTTTGCACCTTCTTTCTGCAATTCCTTTGTGAGAGTGCGCACGAGACGCTGAGCCATGACTCCGCGCAGAGCAGGCGCGAACGTATACGGGCTGACGCCCATGGAGAGCAGACGCGGAATGGCCTCGATGGCGGAATTGGTGTGCAGGGTCGAGAGCACGAGGTGACCCGTAAGCGAGGCGTCGATGGCCGTCTGCGCCGTTTCCAGATCACGGATTTCGCCCACGAGAATGACGTTGGGGTCATGACGCAGAATGGAACGCAGACCCGTGGCAAACGTGTAATCATGCGATGCATCCATCTGGCTCTGCACGATGCCGCCGATCTCGTACTCGATCGGATCCTCCAGCGTGATGATGTGCCGGTGTGTGCCGATGAGCGTCTTTAAGAGCGCGTAGAGCGTGGTCGTCTTGCCCGAGCCCGTGGGACCGGTGATAAGAAAGAGTCCGTTGGCCACTTTCATCATATCCGCGAGTGTGCCGGACATCGTATCGGGGAATCCCAGTTCCTTCAGATTGACGATACCGCGCTTGGGATCGAGAAAACGCAACGTGATGGCCTCGCCGAAACGCGAGGGAATCGTGGCGACACGAATGTTGACCGTGCGGCTCTGGTCATGACCGGACTGGTCTTTCTCGACCACGGCGAAGACGAGCTGCCCGTCCTGCGGGATATTCGTGATGTTCATCTTGAGTCTGGAGGCGAACTTTACGTGACGCAGAAAATCCACGTATACCGCGGGCACAATGTGCGCGAGCAGCTCCAGCACGCCGTGCAAACGCACCTCGAAGCGGACGAATTCCTTCTCGGGCGAGCAGTGCAGGTCCGAAATCCCCTTGGCGACGCACTGTTGTTCCAGCGTATCCAGAAGGGTCTTGCCGTCCATCTGTTCCCATTGGTTCGGAGCCATCCAGTCATTATACCATCAAACGAGGAAGTAAGGAAGGTATGGAAAGTCAGAAAAGTAAGGTAAAGAAACACATAGAAGACAGGGAGGCACCGTCACCTCCCTTACTTTCCTGACCTCCCCTCCCTATACTTCCACGCCCATGCACACGTACCGGTTACCCTCCGAAAGCCAGCGCAACCGCACCATCGAACAGCGGATGCTCATCGTGCACGTGGTCCTCGGGCTCGCGGCACTGATCATTCTGGCGCGCCTGCTGGAGCTTCAGCTGCTGCGCGGCGACGAGTACCGTTCCTACGCGCAGGCACAACACTACGGCGGCGTGGTGCTGCCGGCGCGGCGCGGCGAAATCCTCTCCCAGAGCAGCAAGACGAATGAGACGAGCATTCTGGCGACCAATACGACCCTGGATCTGCTCTACGTCGACCCGCTCATCCTCGATGACGCGCCCATGGTCGCCGAAAAGCTTGCCGATTTACTGGTGTCACCCGAGGTACACGCCGCGTGCTCCGCAGGGTCCGCGCTCTGCCCGCGCGAACTGACGAACGAATATGCGGCAGCATTCGACCCCATGGTACGCATGAATGCGCTCCTCGAAAATCCCCTGCTCGAGCCGCTCCCCAAGGATTTGCCGCCGCCATCCCCCTCCGATCTGCCCGATCTGACCGAGGTGCGCCGCCGGTTCGCCCGCTCCATCGAGGAACGCATCGCCGTGAAACGCGTCACCTTCGTCCCGCTGCTGTATGGCGCGAACAACGTGCAAATGGCAGCCGTGGAAGAACTGGGCATCCCCGGTATCACCGTGCAGAAAAACTCGCGCCTGATCTCGGCCGATCCGGAACAGATCAATCAGGCCCAGCTTGCGGCCATCGCCCGCAATTTAGCCGAACCGATCGGCAAGGATCCCGTGGTGTTACGCGACCTCCTGCGTAGCCGGCCGCTCCGATACGTCTCCATCATGCGCCGGCTGCCCCCGTCCGTTTCCATCCGCGTCAAAGATCTTCTCCAGCAGTCGCTGCAGGAAACACTGGCTCGCAAGAAAGCCGCCCGGTCCGTGGAGGAGGCGGAAAAGATCGCGGATCCCCTGCGGTGCATTGCACTGATCCCCGAACACTGGCGCTACTATCCGGACGGAACCGTCGGTTCGCACGTTGTCGGATTTTTGAACCCGAATCAGGAGGCTCAGTACGGCATCGAGCGCACCTTCGATCCGCAACTTCGCGGACAGGAGGGCCTCATCTCCACCGTCAGCGATCCCAGCGGCGGCCAGATTCTCACTGCGGACCAACGCATTGTGGATCCGAAAGACGGCGATACGATCGTCCTCACGATTGACCGCGCCATCCAGAAAGAAGTGGAAACGATCATGGACAAAGCGATCCGGAATGCGGATGCCGACAGCGGTCAGGCGATCGTGATGGATCCCGAAACCGGCCGCATCCTTGCGATGGTCAATGCGCCGCTCTTCGACAGCAACAACTACGGCGCCGTCTTTGAAAAAGTCCCCATCGTCCTCACGCCCGACCGGCAGAAGCAAATCGTCGTCGAGATCTACCACCCCGACACCCGCGCGTTCATTCTCAAGGCGTACGTGGATGACGTCTTCACGGAGGCGGGCCGCTCCGCGCTGTCGCCCGAAAAACAGAAGAAGCTGCAGGAAATCGAGGCGCTCTACAACCTGAAGGACATCGTGCGCTACTACCTCTACCTCGGGGAGACCACGCGCGTGGAGCTCTTTCCCTCCGAGCGGCCCGAAGTGTGGCTGAAGTACCAGAACGGAATCGGCGTGGGTGCCTACTTAAACCGCGCCGTGCAGACCGTGTACGAACCCGGCTCCGTGATGAAACCCGTGACGATGGCCATCGCCATTGATCAGGGTGAAGTGACGCCGAACGACGTGTACGACGATATCGGCCCGGTGAAAGTGGACGAATACACGATTCAGAACGCGCTTTACAAGTACTACGGCAAGGTCACGATGACCAACTGTCTCGAGTTCTCCATCAACACCTGCATGACCACCGTTTCGACCAAGCTCGGACGCAAGCTCTTCTATCGGGCATTGGACCGCTTCGGCTTCGGGCACATCACCGGTGTGGAGCTGGAGGACGAATTGCCCGGGGAACTGAGGCCGTGGAAGAACTGGAGCAACGCCCTGCTCGCCACCTCCTCGTACGGACAGGGGCTCTCGAGCACCCCGCTGCAGATGGTGACGGCGTTCGCGGCGCTCGCCAACAGCGGCAAGCTCATGAAACCGATCGTCATCGACCGCATCATCCGGGCCGATGGCACCGTGGAGCGGACGCAGCCCAAAGTCGTCGATCAGGTCATCACCCCCGAAACCGCCGCGACCATCACCGCCATGCTGGTGAGCTCGGTCAACAACGGCTATGCAAAGTCCGCGAAGGTCTTGGGATACCGGATGGCCGGCAAAACCGGAACCAGCCAGGTCGCCGGTCCCGGCGGCAAGTACGAGACCGGCACGGGATCCGTCATCACCTCGTTCGCCGGTTACGCTCCCGCCAACCACCCCAAGTTCGTCGTGCTGGTGAAGTTTGACCGTCCCAAAGCCCGCGGCCAGGAGCTGGGCGTGCAGTCGGCCGCACCGGTGTTCAAAGATATCGCCACGTTCCTCTTCCGGTACTACGGACTGCCGCCGGATGAAAAATGAGGAAACCGACGAAACCAAAGATACCGATGATGCCGAGGAGACAAAGAAAAGAGACTCCTCGGATTCTTCGGATTCCTCTCATTTCACTGTCACACTCTTTGCCAAGTTCCGCGGCATATCGGGGTCTTTGCCGCGCTTGACGGCGAGGAAGTATGCCAGCACCTGCACGGGGATGATGTTCACGATGGCCTGCGCGGTATCCACATTCGGGACCTTGATCCACTCGTCAAACACATCGTTGCGCTCCGGTGCGATACCGATGATGAACCCGCCGCGCGCCTTCAATTCGATGGCATTCGAGATGATGTCGGTGCGCACCTCGTCATTCCCCACGAGCGCAATGCAGGGCGTGCCCTTCTCGATCAGGGCAATGGGACCGTGCTTCAGTTCCCCTCCGGCGAACCCCTCTGCGTGCACGTAGCTCACCTCCTGAATCTTGATCGCACTCTCGAGCGCCATGGGATAGTTCCAACCCTTGCCGATGATGTAGAGGTCAGTGCTCTGCTGAATGTGCTCGGCGATGCCTTCGATGAATTCCGTGTAGCGGGGATTCAGCATGTCATTGATGGCGGCCGCGGTCTCGAGCAGACGCGTGCGGCCCTTGGGCAATTTACCGATCATGGCGTAGGCGATGAGCAGGAGCACGGCCATCTGGCCCGTGAGCGCCTTGGTGGAGGCAACCGCGCGCTCGGGGCCGGCGTTGATGTGCAGCGTGAAATCCGCTTCACGTGCGATGGTGGATCCTTCGGCATTGACGATGGCCAGCACCTTGGCCCCCTTGGACTTGGCGATCTTCATCGCCTCGAGCGTATCGGCCGTCTCGCCGCTCTGGCTGACCGCGATGAGCAGGCTTTCGGGTTTGAGGAAGCGATGGTACAACTTGAACTCGCTGGCGGGAGCGAAGTTCACGTGGTGCCCGGCGATGACGGAGAAGAAGTACTCCGCCGCCATGCAGGCCTTGGCCGCCGTGCCGCAGCCCACGAGGAACGTCCCCTGCGCCTCGAGAATGGCGCGTGCGAGCGTCTCGATCTGACCGATATCCTGATCCACCGCCCGCGCGATGGACTGTTTCTGCTCCATGATCTCCTTGAGCATGTAGTGCTCGTACTCCCCCTTCTGCGACTGGGCAGTCGACCAGGTGATCGGGATCTCGCGCTTGGTGCGCTCCTCGCCCGTCCTCAAATCCGAGAAGAGGATGCTGGTCCCGTCCGTGACCACCATCTCGCCGTCATCCAGATACTGCACCGTCGCGGTGTGTTCCAAAAATGCCGGCGTGTCGGAGGCGACGAAGTACCCGTCCTCCGCAACCCCGACAATGAGCGGGGAGCCCGTGCGCGCCGCGACCAAGAGCGAAGAATCCGCATGCAGGGCAACAATGCCGTAGCGCCCCTCGAACCGGAGACACGCCCTGCGCACGGCGGCGGCGAAATCCTGTTCGGTTTTCATCTCTTCTTCGATCAGGTGCGGGATCACCTCCGTATCGGTGGTGGAGACGAACCGGTGTCCCTTGGCCTTCAATGCTTCGCGGAGCGATTCGAAGTTTTCGATGATGCCGTTGAGCACCACGACGATCTTCCCGTCACAACTCACATGGGGATGGGCGTTCACGGGGGTCACGCCGCCATGCGTGGCCCAGCGCGTGTGCGCCATGGCAAGAGAGCTGGACTGCAGAAATTCCGCAGGATTCACCGTGCTGATCTTGCCGATATCCTTGCGGATGATGATGCCGTCACCGGTCTTGCAGGCCACGCCCCACGAGTCATACCCCCGGTACTCCAGATGCTTGAGGCCTTCGACCACGAGAAACCCCGCATCCGTCCGTTTGCCGACATATCCAATAATCCCGCACATGACCGAAGCAGTGTAGAGTTTTTTGGCTCAGCGTCAATGAAACGGGCTTCTTCAGGCTGTAGCTTCTTCGCTACGCAGAGACTGTGGAACAAACGTGCATGAGGATGAAGCGACATTGCAGAGAAGCGAAAAATCTCACCAGCAAAAAAGGTGCACTCCCTTCGTCTTTTCCTTGCAATCGTGCTGCACCATCAGTAGCCTACCGCCGCTATGCCACTCACCTCCGCCGCCATCAAAGCCATGCGTCAGAGCGCAACGAAGCGCGAAGCGCGACGTCCCTTCAAGACCCGCATGAAGTCCGTGCTGCGCGATCTTGTGGAATTGGTGAAGGCCGGCAAGAAAGAAGAAGCGACGAAGCTCCTCCCCTCCGTCTACAAGATCGTGGATACGGCTGCAAAGAAGCGCATCGTCCACTGGAAGAACGCCGCTCACAAGAAATCCCAAGCCGCCTCCCTGGTCGCCGCACTCGGAAAGAAGAAGTAATGGCACGCATCCTCGCCCTCGATATCGGGACCAAGCGCACGGGGGTGGCCTATTTGGATGAGGAGACAAATGTCCCGCTGCCGCTCTTTACGCTCCATCATGAGAGTGTGGCCTCCCTCCTTTCGCAGGTATCGGCACTCCTGCAGGAACGGCAGATCGACCGCCTGATCGTGGGGCTGCCGCTGCTGCCCTCCGGAGACGAGGGTGCACAGGCACGCTTTGTCCGGTCCGTCACCGAGCAAATGCGGTCGCGTGGCTGGGCGGTCACGCTCAAGGATGAGCGCTACACAACACCCCGCGGCAAAACGGCTGATCCTGATGCTATTGCTGCATTTAATCTGCTCTGAATCTCTCTTTTCTTTGGGTTGAGAAGATGTTTGACAAAGACGTAAAATTAACTAGAATATCATACTTTCCCTGTTCATTGAACACCACCGTTTTACCGGGACTTCAGGAGCCGCTCCGAACGATGCACAGAAATCACCGCTGAGGTGAGCGACGAAATTGTCGGGTTGCCGATGACGAGGAAATGAAACATTAGAGACACCGAGCAACAACTCTTCTCACTCGTCCACCCAAACCCTTCCTGCATCTTTTGTCTCTGTCAATGTTATGGTAAAACGAGGGATGTTCTTTCCCCCCTGTCAATGACCGCTCCCCAAGCCTCCACTACCGCGTCATCGCAGCAGACATCCAATCTCCCGCAGATCTCTCTCAATCTGCAGGAAATGCTCGATAACCTCTTCCTCGTCCTCACGGACAAAGAAGCGACAGTGGTGAAGAGGCGTTTTGCGCTGCAGGGCAATCAGAAGCAGACGCTGGAGCGTATCGGCAAGCAGTTCAATGTGACGCGCGAGCGCATCCGCCAGATCGAATCCATCGCTTTAAACAAGCTCAAGCGCACGGTGCGCACCACGCGCCTGGATGAGGTGAACAACCTCGCAAAGGGGATTTTGCGGGTGCACGGGGGCCTGATGCGCGAAGACGATTTGATCAGTCTGGTGCTGCGGCGCATTCAGGGGACGACGCAGGTCGACGGAGCGGTGCTGCGCCTCTCGTACACCATCGACCACGAAATGTCGGCAGGCAGCCACAGCAACACCTTCGTGCCCTTCTGGCGTCTGGAGTCCCTTCAAATGGAGGACATTCTCCTCATCGTCAACAGCGTCGTGAAGATCCTCAAGAAACGCAAATCCTGCATGCAGGCCGACGAGATCGTCTCGGCCGTGCAGTCGATGAATCTGTTCGAGGGCAGGGTTCCGAGCCGCGAACTCATTCTCTCGTGTCTCAAAATCGACGAACGCCTCAAGGAGATCACGGAAGGCTGGGGGCTCACCGAGTGGCGCTTTGTCCGGCCGCGCTCGATCCGTGACAAGGTCGAGATCATTCTTAAAAAGTCCGGCGAGCCGCTGCACTTCATGGAGATCGCCAACCGCATCCGCGAGGCACACTTCGATCACAAGAACGTCACGGTGCAGGCCGTGCACAACGAGCTCATCCGCTATCCGCAGTTCGTACTCGTGGGCCGCGGTCTCTACGCGTTGAGCGAGTGGGGCTACGAGCCGGGTACCGTGGCCGACGTCATTGAGAAGATCCTCAAAGAGAAGGGGCCATTGAGCAAGAAAGAGATCATTGCCGAAGTCGCCAAGCAGCGCACCGTCAAGGTCGGCACGATTTCTTTGAACCTGCAGAAGATGCCCTACTTCACCCGCGTGGGCCGCGCCGTGTACGCCTTCGACCCGAGCAAGAAAAAGTAAAGACTTGCCTGCTCATCCTGTCGGGAGGTACAGTGCGTCCCCATGTCGCAATCAGACGATGCGCCGGCAACCAAACGGGATCTCAAGGCTCTTGCGACCAAACGGGAACTCAAGGCTCTTGCGACCAAACGGGATCTCAAGGCTCTTGCGAGCAAACGGGAACTCAAAGATCTCGTGACGAGGAGAGAAATGCAGAAAGAGATGCAGCATATGAGAGACGAAATTCTCCGGCACTTTGATCTGACGGTCGAAACAATCCGTCATGACCTTACCGGAGCCAACCGTGACGAAATGGAAACAATTAAAGATCGCGTAACCAGGCTCGAGCGACATACGGGATTGGTTGCCGCCTGACGTTCGCGGTTTCCATCATTCCAACACAACGTTTCTCATGCATCGCAACCCCCTTCCTCCTTCGGTCTTGCTTCTCGGAATTGTCGGCTTTCTTCTGCTCTCCGCCTGCGGCCACAACATCCCGCCCCCCGTTGACCTCCCCACCGGGATCCAGACAATGACCGGCACGCTCCTGCCGGCGGAGATTTCGACGCTCCGGCGCGGGTCACACCGCTTGATGGATCAGAACGTGAGCCTCTGCTTCGTCGAAAGTCAAACCGTGAACCTGCGGGTGTTTGAAGGGAAACGGGTAGTCGTCCGCGGCGTCCTCGAACCCAATTCCGATCCCACCCTGCTCCCGGTCCTCGTCACGCAGGATGTCAAAGCGGTGGAGCAGGATCTGGAAGAGCTCTCTCTTCGCGCCTTCGGACTTCACGGCCGGATTCCCCACTCGTGGATAGAGGCAACGCAGAAGGATGCCACGATTCTGCTTGCGGAAGGAATTTCGACGCCGCTCGTTACCATCACCCTCAAGAAAGAGACCCCCCTCCCCGCAAGCGGAGCGCCCTTTCTGATCTCGGGCCACCACGCCGTCCGCCAGAACAGTGCGGACACCGGCGGGGAGACCGTCACTGTGGAATCAGACGGCGGCGTGGTCGTCATCGTCTTCACGCCGCCCAAAGGCACGGAAGACAGTGATGCGCTGCGCAGCCAGTGGCTCGTATTTTTGACATCACTCTCCTTCACGGCATCCTCCAGTGCACAGGCTTCCTCACAGACGCAATCGCCATCTCCGGATGGCACGCCCTGCGGCGGCACGGCCGGCATCCTCTGCCCCGAAGGTCAGTACTGCGCCATCGAAGACCTCCAGGAAAATATCGGGCACTGCCGGAAATGAGGGATTGAGGATGAGACAGGGAACAGAAGTATGTAGAATGGCGGCATGAATCCCTACGGGCGCATCTTCCAGGCGTTGAATGAAGGCGACGTGCGGTATCTTGTCGTTGGCGGAGTGGCCATGAATCTCCTGGGCTACCCCCGCTTCACGGGAGATATCGATATCCTGCTCGCCTTGGATAAGAATAACCTGAAGAGGATGGCGCAACGGATGAAGCACATGGGGTACGAGAAGCGCCTGCCTGTGGAAATCGATGAATTGGGCGATGAGAAGAAAGTCCTGACGCTCATGAAAAAGAAGGGGCTACAGGCGTACACGTTCATTAACACCGCTGAGCCGCAATGCACTATCGACGTGATCATGGGAGCATCCCTGCATTTTGAGAAGTATCAGAAACACCACGTGACCATCGATGTCTGGAATATTCCCATCCCCGTCGTTTCCATCGATGACCTTATCGGTATGAAAAAATCAACAAATCGCAGAAAAGATGCCGAGGACGTCGTCGCTCTGCTAGAATTGAAAGGTCAATGAAAGCGAAACGTCCCTCCTCCATCGATCGGGAGTACCTGCGCGGTTGCAGGAATAGCACCCCGGAGCAGAGGCTCCAGTGGCTCGCCGCGGCCGTAGATTTTGCGCGAGCTGGGAACGGGAAGAAGAGGAAAATATCGGGCACTGCCGAAAGGCAAAGTAAGTATGCCCGATTGACGCCTGGCCGCATCCGACGTAACGTTCGAGTCCCATGCACGACGACTCCGCCCCAGCCACCAAGGCCGACATCCGAGCACTCCATGATGAGTTCAAAGGATCCAAGGCCGACATCCGAGCACTCCATGATGAGTTCAAAGGATCCAAGGCCGACATCCGAGCACTCCATGAAGAGTTCAAAGGATCCAAGGCCGACATCCGAGCACTCCATGAAGAGTTCAAAGGATCCAAGGACGACATCCATCTATTAAAAGCCGATATTCACCGGCTACAAGCCGACATGAGAAACGAGATGCAAGAGATGAGCAAATCCCTCCAGAAGTCCATTGATGGGGTGCTCACCGTCCTCGTGAACATGAATAACCGCCTCACACCGGCTGTCGAGAACCACGAGAAGCGCATCACGAAGCTCGAAACCCTCGCGGGCGTCGCCGCTTGAGCCTTTCTAGGGAGCTTCCACACCGACCTGTCCTGCCGCTCTCGGCCATCCTGGGGGACCATTACTGGTCGTTTCACCCTCTCCCCAAGCCCGGTAAATGATACAATCCCCTTGCCTCCGCCGCCGTGGTACACTATTCACCAACGATGTCCTTCAGAAGACTCTCCACCGTCTTCGCCGCTGTCCGATCTTTGCTTCGGCATGAGCCTCTGCAACGACGGAGAATGGGTTTCTGTTTGCTGGTCCTCCTCTTTCTGCAGCCGGGAATGGCGCTCGCCGTAACGAGAACATGGGACGGCGGAGGGGGCACGAATAACTGGTCGGAAGATGCCAACTGGAGCGCTGACACGGAACCCACCGGCGCAGACGCCGCCGTCTTCGACGCCACGAGCGCAAAGGATGCCACGGTGGATGCGGATATCCTCATCGGCGGCCTCACCGTCACCAGCGGCTACGGCGGCACCCTCAGCCTCGGCTCCTCCGTGATCACCGGCACCGTGGGCGACGGGGCGGTGCAGTTCACGGCGGCAGACAAGAGCTGGTTGCAGATTGCAGATGCAAGCCAGACGGAGTTGGACCCGGGGACAAGTGATTTTGCAATTTCATTCTGGTACAAGCCAACAACTACGGGACAGCAAATACTGATGGGAAAAGGCGAAAACAGCAGTTCCTCAAGCACATATAGATTACAATTGGTTGGAGCTAAATTATTTGCGCAATTTACGGACAATACCCATAGTCTTTCGTCTCAAGCATTTAATACATCTTTTACAGCGGGGCAATGGTATTTTGTTGTTGCGAATTTTCAACGTGCCGGTAATTTAACTATGTATGTGAACGGAGTTGCTGAGGCAAGCACCCTTGATATTTCTGATAAGCAAGGAAGTATGAATAACGCAAGTCCGTTTGAAATAGGTTCGGCAGCTGGGACTTTCCCAGTAGATGGTGCAATGGATTCGTTCTCATATTTAAACAGAGTCCTTACCGCCGATGAAATCACCTGGCTCTACAATGCGGGCAACGGAAGAGTGTACAAAGACATCGGGATCGCGGGGACAAACGGGTCAGGTCTGAAAACCAACTTGGTCAGCTGGTGGGACTTGGGCGAAAACGCAGGAACAAGATATGACAGCTACGGCACAAACCACCTTTCCCAAACCTTCGACAACATCATCGCCCCGCCGGTGTATGGATCAGAGAAGCTGGGGAATACGGGGTTTGAGACTGTAACGAGTTTAGGCCCACCAGCTAATTTCGGAACGTGGAGTGAAAATCCAGGGGATGGAAATATTGAGGTAGAAACAAACGCAATCCATGGAGGGACTAATGCTGTAAAACTGACATCAGGTGCTACTTCAAACGGATATATTTACCAAGCCAGTATCGCAGTAACCGCAGGTGCGAGTTACAGGCTTTCTTTTTGGACGAGAGGCGATGGAACCAACGCAGGACAGGTTGCGGCTACTTATTATGATGGTTCAAATAAAACGCTTATTACAAAAGATTCAACAGGAATTACAGGAACGACTTATTCCTTAGTAACTTATAATGTGACAATCCCGACTGGAGGAACTCATACAACTATTATTTTGTGGCAACCAGCAGTAAACGGAGGAGTGGCTTATTACGACGACGTCTCCCTCAAGCAAATCACCACCGCCTCCATCAATAATGGCGGGTTTGAGGATTGGACTGTGCCGGATATGGGTAATAAGGTGACCAACAGCGGGTTTGATTCAGATACAACAGGGTGGACGGCTTTATCGTCGTCATTAGCAAGCGTGGCAGGCGGGTATTCGGGGAACGCTTTGCAGATTACTAATGAGGCTGATCTCTACGGTAAAGCCACGCAGTCTTTTTCAACAACAGTTAGCGCTATTTATAAAGTTTCATTTTGGCATAAAAATGGCAGTCATGCAGGAGGAGTTAGGATTGGCACAACAAGTGGTAATAATGATATCCAGTCAGATACGACATATAGCGATGCTGATTGGACTTTGCGTACTTTTTATTTCACTGCTACAACCACAACGACATATCTTTCGGCTGTATTAGAGCATAGTGTCACAGGAGACACTACATTATTTGATAATATAGAAGTTATTCAACTGCCCAGCAACGCAGACACGTGGACAGAGTCCTTTTCTGGCACTTCAAGAATTGTGCGTGAAGATGACGCGCCGTACTCGGGGACGAATGCGGCGAGGCTGGATGTGGATGCAAGTAACAGTAATGTCGCCGTGTATCAACCAGCTCTCACTCTCAAAAAACTATATACATATTCATTCTATGCCAAGGCCGCCTCTGGAACGCCAACTCTTCGTGCAGGAGGCTACGATGCGCTTGCAACAAGGACTACATATACTTTGACAACAAGTTATGTTTCATACGGCACGACATATAGGAATACCCCCGCAATGCCTTTCGGCATCTGGTCATCTTCTGCAACGTCTAACTCTATCTACCTCGACTCCATCACCCTCACCGCTGCCGAGATTTTGGGGACAACGGGCGTCCCCCGCGGTCAGGGATCGGGCGTGGACTACGCGGGGCAGTTCAACGGAACTTCACAATCACTCTCTATCACAGACACTGATTTTAACCCCGGCACAGGGGACTTTACAGTAGGAGCGAGTTTTTATGTGGATAAAACAAGTGTTACACGAACCATTTTTTATGGCGGACCTAGTTGGGGAAATGCCGCCGACTATTTTTGGGTGTATGTGAATACTAACAATTATATGGCTCAAGACTAGTTAAGAGGATGTTTTCGAAAGAGGGACAGTAAGAGATTATACAGGTTTTCGTGACGATGATTAAATCTGAATTCGCATTCTTTCAAGTGAAGGTAGAACGTCTGTTTATGAAT
>JAQUKV010000018.1 GCA_028718905.1 Candidatus Peribacteraceae bacterium
GTGCAGTTGCCGGTGGCGGTGTCGTTGAACACGGCTGTGTCATTTGCGCCGGGAACAGTGCCACCCTGCCAGTTGGAGGCTGTGCTCCACAGGCCGTCGCCGCTTCCGTTTGTCCAGACAATTTCGTTGCCTTGGCTTTCCACGGTGTAGAATGTGCTTGGGGAGGACTGGTTGTTGTACTCGGTGGAGATCCACCCCGCACTGCGTGCGACGGCGGAGATGCGAGGTTCGTCAATGGATCCGTTAAAATCTCTATTACTGAAAATACTAAAATCAATTCCTCCAATCAGCAGAACAAAATCACCCGTAAGTTCGTTCGTAACAATATATTCTTTAACTATCTCATCATCTATATAAAACGTCGCTGTTTCCCCATTGTAGGTTCCAACCAAATAATGCCAATAGCCGTCATTCAGATATTCTGACGCTACATTACCTTCCGAAATATGCCCCTCGACTATATAAGTAATTCCACCACTAGAAAAAAAAGCAAACCCATAAGTAGCTGATCCTTGAGCTCCTACAGACGTAGTTCTCAAAAGAATATACTCTGCACCCACATGCCGATAGTCTGTTTTAATCCATACAGATATTGTATGCGCATCGCCTGTTCCATAGTCACCATAGTGGTCTCTCTTTACTAAATCACCATTAAAACTTCCTGCGCCATCCACTTGTCCTGTGGCTGCGGTGACGCCGTTGTTCGTGCCGGTATTCCCGTTTGAAGTTGAGTCACCCCAATCGCTGGCGCCTTCTTTTCCGTGCCACACGCCGGCGAAGTTGGAGTCCCACACGTTTTGGGAGCCGTACGCGGAGTCGGCGGCGGGTTCTTCGGCGCTGGCATTGCCGTAATACATATATATAACCGTGTCTTCGGTGTATGACAGCGTGGGCACTTTCACCCAGGCAACCAGGGTGCCAGAGGAGTAAGATTCAATTTCTCTTGCCAGTTGCGTGGTGCCGTCACTACTGGTGAAACGGATGTCTGTTCCGTTGGCGTTGATGTCTGTAAGGTCAGACAGGCTAATTAACACCGGAAAGTCCGTTTCGTTTTCTGCGCCTGATCCTACCTTGGTGTGGTCTATGGTGATTTTCTTTCTGTTGGTCCAGCCAGACAGCCAGACAATGTTTTGTTCTTCGGCTGAAAGAGAGATTTCCGAGTCTGCCTCGCTTTGGTTGTAATACTCAAACTTTATCCAGTCTGCGGAGCGTGCGGCTGCGGAGATACGCACCTCGTCTATGAGACCATCGAAATGGTAATCTGGATAACCCTGGCCTATGTCGCGGAATGTGAAAGTACCATCTGCCGTATATTTGTGTTGATAGATACCATCAATGTATGAATTCCCGTCTCCACGTAATACTATTTGTCGCCAATTTCCGACCAACGCAAGGGTGGGAGTAAAGTTTTGGTATTCGTTGGCATCATTTGAGACATACACATCGCCTGTCCCGGCCAGAGACCACCTAGCATTGACATCCCCATCTCCAAAATACGCTCTGTTACTGTTGGTATCCACTTTTCCCCAGAGCGAAACCGTCCATCCTTGACCAAACGTAAAAGTTACTGGGGATAAAATCCTTATACGGTCATTTGTTCCGTCAAAACTCTCCGCCCCATTTACTTGACCTGATGATGTGGCTGTGGGTTGGTCCGATGTATTTGTACTGTCGTTGCCGTTAGAGGTTGAGTCCTGGTAATCACCCGCAGAGCCGGTACCTGTTTCTCCTAAGTGCCACACGCCTGCAAAGCTTTGGGTGTCGTTCTCTTTCCACACGCACTGGGCGTTGGTGATCTCTGTGCAGTTGGTGATGGTGGAGGTGGCTACGGTCCAGTCGTCTGGAGCATCGGGTTTGCCGTAATACATGTAAAGGGTGGTGTCAGCAGAACCAGAAACCGTGGGTACGCGCACCCAGAAGATTCCTGTGGCGTCTGCGCCCGCTCCTCCTGTCCAGCTCTCACGCTCGTACGGCAAAAGCTCGTTGCCAGATGAGTCTGTAAAACGAATGTCGTATCCTGTTGCAAGGGCGTGGTCTCCAATGTCTGCGTCGGCGGTAAACTTCACCAACAATGGAAAGTAACTCAAGTCTGCGTCAACGTTGGTGTTGTCTATGGTAATAGCTTTTCTGTAGCTCCAGCCTGTAAGCCAGGCTATTGGGTCAACGATGTGGTCGAACGCGAGATCGCCGCCGAGAATTTTCAGGTCGAAGCGGTCCGTGGGCGCGGTCAGATTCGTGAGGTAGACCGTGTACTCTCCTTCGTCGGTGATCGGCGGGAACTGCGCGATCTGCGCTCCTTCGTAGAACGAGCCGTCCGCTTCCTCGTACACGGGGTACACCGCGACCGCCGCCCCGTTCCCCGGGTCCGCGGGTTGCGCGTAGATCGTGATGTCGTTTCGGTTCGTGAGCGTCTGCAGGAACGTGACGCGGATGGAACCGTTCTGCGGGGCCGTCGCCCAAACGCCGTCGCGTTCCAGCACTTGGTCATAGACGTCCGCGACGAACGAGCCCCGGGCGTCGAAGAGCAGGGCCTTGGAGACGGGGATGATGTCGTCGTTGGCGAGTTGCCACTGCCGAGCTTCTCGGAAGCGAGGCAACCCTGAGCTTGTCGAAGGGGACGCGGGAGAACGCTCTTCGACTCCCCCTCGACTCGCTGCGCTCGCTCGGGGTCGTTCAGAGTCGTCGGCACCGCTCACGAATGTGAGCGGGCCCACCGTGAAGAAATCCGGCGACACGTCCGGGGCGTCGTAGACGTACGAGAACAGAGCCGTCTCACCCGCCTTCCATGAGCCGGTCCAGACGATCTGTTGCTCGTTGCCCGTTTGCTTATCGCTCATCGCTAATCGCTTACCGCTGGGAGGCGTAATGTTGGAGAGGACAAAACTCCCCGGCACCGTGTCCGTCACCGTCCCCTCGAAGTCTTCGTTGAACTTCACCGTGATCTCCATGGGAGAGGAACCGACCGGGTAGAGGCGGGTCGCTGCTTTGCGGGAAATAACGATGGGCCACCCCTCTCCCTGTCCCTCTCCCGCGGGGAGAGGCGATGTTTGCTGTTTGTTGTTTGTCTCCCCGGGGTTTCCTCTGACCTCCACCTTCTGCTCCATGCTCCTCGTCCCGTTCTCCGTCTTCGCGGTCAGCTTCAGCGTGTATTCCCCCGGTTCATCGGCGGAGAAGAACGCCTCGTAGTCGGGCGAAACGCTCCGGGAATCCTTCTCGCCGCACGTTCCCGTGACGCGCACGGACTGGTCCGTCGTCGAAAGTTCCGTCACCGCTCCGCCGGGAGCAGTCACGGAAAGCCCGACCGCGGCGTCGCATACGATCGCTCCCGCGTCATCCAGCACGCCGATGGCCACGCGCACTTTGTCCCCTGTCGTATAGCGATCCTGATTCAAGTTCATGGCCAGCACTCCCCACGCGAAGTCCTGCGTCTTCTCTTGCGATTCGCCCGTGAGCGGATTAAGCACCGTCACCGTGAGCGTGTAGAGCCCCGGAGTGAATTCCCGCTCCGGTTCCAGGACGAGGATGACGGAACCCTGTTCGAAGTGGTACTTTGGAGAGAATTGGCGTCCGGACTTGTCGGTAAGTTTGACCTGGAGGATGGGAGAGGAAGCAGAGGAAACAGAGGAAGCAGAGGAGGTGTTCTGAGCGGCTGCGATCACGGAGGAAATCACCTCCTTCTTCATCGCGGGCTCGGCGTCCATGGCTTCGATGACCGCGGCGCCCGCGATGTCGGTCGTCAATCCGGACTGCTCGACTGCCGCGGTGATGGTGGCTGGGTTGACCGTGGATCCCAAGCTTTCCTGGACGGCGTTCCCGACGACGATTTCCTTCACTCTCTGCGTCGTCGCGGTTTCCAGCATCTCCTGCACCTTCGGCTCATCCTTCAGAGCCTCGGCAATCCTCTCCTTCGTCGTCTCATCGTTCAGCGCCTCCTCCGCCTTCCGCGCCGCTTCCTCCCGCATGCGGCTGCCGCGCTTCGTTCCCGCGAGGGCGCTGAGCGCGATCTGGTCTTCGGTGATCGCGGTTGCGATCTCGGCGCTCGCGCCTTCCACGATGGATTCGAGGACTTCCTTTCGGATCGTCTCCTCATCGGTGGTGGCCGAAACGATTTCGCGGAGCGCGATTTCTTCCTTCAGGTTCCCCTCCGCATCGAGGAGGTCACTGCCCGAGAGCGTCACAGAGAGGAGCCGGAAGGAGGGGAGGGCGACGGCGTCGAAGTGCGATTCGCCGACGGGATCGAGCGTCAGAGCGGGTTGCTCGGTTGTTGGTTGCCTGCCCTGAGCGGAGTCGAAGGGTTCCAGTACGAGCAGTTGCCACTGGCGCGGCTCTTCCATAGAGAAATCCACGGTGCCGTTGCCCGTGGTGAGTGTGGCGACAAGATGATTGACACGGAAAAATGCGTCGGCGAAGTCCAAGAAGAGGAGCTTGAGTGTGTGTGCGTATCCTCCAATGGTCTGCCGTGCGGAGTTCATCGTAATCTGCCATATCTTGCCGATGACTTTCCGACCGTCGAATGTGGCTGATCCGCTTCCGGTCGCTGTGCGCGTTGCATCGGCTGTCAACTGTGCGCGGAGATTGCCGAAGCCGTTGCCGAGGGTCGCCTGTTCCGCATTTTCTGCAGCTGTTTCGCTTTCTTCGGCATCCGCTCGCTTCTCTGATGCGTTTGGTTCCTCGGCAGGGATGTCACGCATTTCCATGGAAGATGCCGCATTGCTGCTCTCTGCGGAGGAAATAGATTCCTCCGACGACGCTTTTGCACTCGACGAAGAGGTCATTGCAGAAGAGGACGTTCCGGATTCGCTCTGCGGCGAGAGGGTGCTTCCTGCATGCCGCGTCTCTAATGAAGCGCCTGTTTCCGTAATCACCGAGCTTCCCGTCGCCGTACCTCCGGTCGCCGTGGAGACGGCGGAAGACGCAAGCGAGGATGAAAGGGCGCCCGACTGGCTGCTGCCGGTGGAACCGAGTGAGGCGCCTGTTTCCGTGTTTTCCGCGGTCGTCTCCGTCTCCTCCGTTTCCGTTGGCGTTTTCTGCTGTGTTTCGGGGTGCAGATTGATGCCCACGATCGTCCCCTCCGCGCGGAGCGGCCCGAAGAGCCCGAAGAGGGGGGAGGCGTCGGGGGAGCGGAAGGCGTAGGTGAGCGTCACGGGCACGCCCGCCTCCCACCGGCGCCGCCACGTGAGAGTGGTCATTGCCCCGTACAGCCCCTGCTCCGCGCGCGGGTCGGAGGAGAGGATCTCGAATCCGTGCGGCACGCGTTCCGTGATCGTTCCTTCGAAACTCTTTTCCGGCGTCACGGTGATCGTCATGCGTTCCTCCTGGTTCGGGGAGGAGCGGGTCACCGAGTCGCGCACGATGGAGAGTCCTTCCGAGTCATCCGTGGCGCGGATGTTCTCGGAGAACGTCTCTTCGCCGCGTTCCGCCGTCACGGTCGTCGTTCCGGGGGAGGGGAGCGGGAATGTAAATGCGTAATCGGGCAGGGTGGAAAATGCACGGGTGGCGCAACTCTCCTGCGCGGCGATCGAACGGTCCGCCGTCGAGAAGACCGACGTGTATCCGCCCGGTTCCCGGATGCGCACGGAGAAGTTGCCTCCGCAGAGAGGCGCCCCCCGTGTGTCGGCGACGCCTGCGGTCACGATCAGGGATTCGCCGGAACGGGGAGTGGAGCGGTTGACGTTCATGGCCGTGAAGCCGAGGGAAACATCGGTATCGATGACATCGGCGTCTCCGCCGTTGCTCGCTCCGATTTTCCGCAGGAGCGACCGGACCGCGCGTGATTCGCCGCGCGCGGCGTCGAGCGTGGCGCTCAAGTGGTAGACGCCGGGGGCGAAGGGATTGGGGAGGCTGACCGTCACGCGGTAGTTTCCGCTCTGGGGTGTCACGTCCCACGTGACGGGAATCGCGTTGCCCTCGCCGTCCGCGAGTCGCACCGAGAGACGCGAGGACAGTTCGTCCGCGTTGCCGATTTCACGCTGTCTCGGGAGGAGGAACGAGGGTCGGATATTGGCGGCGAGGCGGTCGGTATCGAGGAAGGCCGGTTCGATGACGATGGGAATCGCGGACGAAATGGAGGAGACAGAAGATGCCGAGGAGGCGATGGCGCCGCTGCCTGCCACTGTTCCCGATCCGGTCGACGGAACGGAGACGGCCGCCCCCGTTTCGGAGAGAGCCGAGAGAGAGGAAACCTCCTCTGCTGTGGCAAGGGAACTTTCAGCCGAGCCTGTGCTGAGTGACGACGAAACGAGCGTTTCGCCACTTCCTGCCTGAGCTCCGCTCCCCGTGCTCACGGAAGACGCGGTACTGGCATGGGAGGATGAGGAGAGGGTTTGACCGCTCCCCGATTCCGAGGAAACATTCCCCTTCGCCGAGGCTACGGAGGGCAGGGAGGAACCTGAACCGGATGCGCCTTCCGACTTTGTCGATGTGAGCGAAGAGGCGCTTGCACTGAGCTCCGCCGAGGCGCCCGTTTCTGTTTCCGTATCCGCCGATCCGCTTCGTCCGGAGGAGGATACACGCAGGCGGAGGAGGCGCTGCTCCAGGCGAGTGGGTTCGCTCGATTGCATCGAGCTCCGCGGGGCGTGAGTTTCGGAACTGCTGTTCCCGGACGCGGCGGACGAGGACGATACGGATGAAGTCGCTGTTCCCCGTTCATCCGGTGCGTGTTCGGAGGAGGAAGGTACGGAAGACGCGGCGTCCCCGTTCCCCGCTTCGGACGAAACCGGCGGGACGGACGCGGCGGAAGCGAAAGAGGACGCGGACGATTCCGGCACGCCGCCCTGCTCCGCATTGCCGGAAGATGACGCCGATGCCGATGTATCCGAAGAGGAACCGTCGGCCGCCGCGCCATCCTCCGTTCCATCGACGGATGGTTCGTCCAACAGGGAAGCGATGCGCCGCGCCTGCGGGAGAGTCACTGCGGTGACGAGAAACGCGAGGACGGCCAGGATGATCAGGCGGCTGCGCGGTCGGGCCGGGGAGTGTTTTGTATGTGAGAGGAACATTTGTGGCAAATCCAGTTATTCTAGCAGAAATTAGGGGTTTCTTGAATTCCCTCTTTCATTATTGAGAAATATTTTATGATTCAAGCAAGTCAATGTGGTTACGAGGACATATGGATGAGAATTCCGGCTCTCCAAAGCCGAAAAAAGACAGGCAACCGCTTGTCATTCCGATGGAATGATTCAAAATACCATCTCACGCTGTCTGATCGCCAGCGTCTGCAGGTCACGATCCCCCGCAAAAACGTTCCGTGGGTGGTGCGCGGGGAGTCGATGCAGACGTTCGTCGTGAGCGAGGGAAGCCCGGCGTCGGGGGACTTTCGCAGCGTGACGGTGCGCGTGGAGGGAATACGGAACGGTCCGCGCGCACGCTCGCGTCCGTTCTCGACGAGAGTATCCGCGTCCTGTTCTCTCGGGTGACGGGGGGTCGCGAAGGTTCCCTGCCGTTGACCGATGAGGCGCTCCTGGCCATGGTGCGGGCGGAACTGCGTCGGTGCCGGTGATGCGGAAACCGCGCGGGATGTTGCGTCCCTCCGGACATCGGTGTTCCGGATGAGGACTACGGCAACACTCCTTTCGGATTGATGTTCGTCCCGTTCGCGAGGACTTCGAAGTGCAGGTGCGGGCCCGTGGTCGTGGGGCCGGCGCCGTGCGTGCCCGGTTCGCCGCCGCTCAACCCGATGAATTCCCCCTGATGGAGAGCCTGACCCGCGGAGACGGAGATTTCCGAAAGGTGTCCGTACAGCGTCGCGTACCCGCCCCGGTGGCCCACGAGAACATAGGAGTATCCGGTGGCGCCGCCGTCCCGCGCGAGGAAGACGATGCCGTCCGCGGCCGCGTGGATCGGCGATCCCTGTCCGACGACGATGTCGATGCCCTGGTGGGGAATACCGAAGTACTGCAGGTAATCGGGGTCGTGGAATCCGGCGGAGATCGGTCCGTACGCCGGCCACGAGAATGTCGGCTGCGTGGATAGGGACGAGTGATCGATGGTTCCGGGCGTCAGCAATCCCTTCTCGAGCAGTTCGCGTTCGATGCGACTGCGGATCTGCGCGTCGATGCGTGCGAGTGCGCCCTGCATGCGGATGACTTCGGCATGCACGTCTTCGGCCGTCCGGCGGATGCGGGACAGTTGGTCCTGCGTGAGCCGCAGGCGTCGCGCGGCGTCGCGCTCGGCTTCGAGTGCCTCTTCCGTGGTTTCCTGGATCGTCGCGAGATTTGCTTGAGCATCGGCGATCCGCGTTTCGAGCGTTCGTACCGATCCGGTCGCCGCCGCGGACGCGTGCAGGTCTGTTTCCGTTGTCGCAGCGAAGGCGCGCGCCGCGCCGACGGCGATGCCGGAGGGCGATATACCCTCCGCGCCGATGCCGCGCAGCACGGAGGCCGCTTGCCGGACGCCGCGAATCAACAAGGCCAGAGGAATCTGTTCCGGCGGGAGCGTGGCGCCTGATTCCGCGTCGATATAGGCCTGCCATCGGCGTTCCGTGACGGCGTTCCGCAGGGCGGCGACCTCCCGCCGCAGCGTGCTCTTCTCGCGCATGAGCGGGATGACGCGCTCCGTCGCCGTTTTCAACTCGGCTTCGTAGCGGCGCGAAAGCGCGGGCAGGCTCCGCAGGCGCTGGTACTCGCGCGAGGCGTCTACGACGGCGACCTCGAGCGCGCGCTGCACTTCCTGCCGCTCTTCCGATTGGGTGAAGGCGAATGTGAGGAGCGGCAGGATTCCGATGAAGAGGACGATGGCCGTGGTCGTCCGGTTGATCTCACGATCGACGCGGCGGTTGATGGGTGTGTGCATGTTTGTTATGTATTATACAATATTTTTTTATAAATGTCACACACTGCTCTCGGTGCTCCAGAAGGGCTGCAAATCGTCGTTCTGTGGTACTCGAATCCTTCAGCCGACAGCCAGACGCACATAGGCGGTGACGTTCGCCGACCCGAGGAATTGTTCCACGGTCTTCGTCGGATCCTTTACGAACGGTTGTTTTAAGAGGGCGTTCTCCTCGCGGAATTTCTTCTCTTTGCCGACCATGATCTTGTCGAACATGGCCTCGGGTTTACCCTCCTTTTTCAACTGCTCGCGCCAGATTTCCTTTTCCTGTTCCACCTTTTCATTCTGGATTTCTTCGGGGCGCGTGACGGTGGGGTTCATGGCCGCGGCGTGCATGGCCACAGAGCGGGCGCTCTCCACTGTTCCGCCGTCGAGCGCGATGATGACGCCGATCTTGCTGTTCGTGTGCAGGTAGGTGCCGATGGTCGATCCCGTGACGAGGCGCGCTTCACCGATCGAGATATTCTCGCCGAGCTTCTGAACGAGCTCGGGCATGGTCTGTGCTGCGAGAGTCTTGAGGGCGTCATCACCGTTCTCGAGGAGAGTCCCGACGAGTGCGGCCCCCGCCTTGCGGAAGTTCTCGTCCCGCGCCACGAAGTCCGTCTCGCACTTGAGCATGACCAGTGCGGCCTTTCCCTGATTCTGTGCAAGGAAGACGAGCCCCTCGAACTGGTCGCGCGCCGCCTTCTTGGCTGCCTGCGCGATGCCGCGCTTGCGGAGGATTTCAATCGCTTTCTCTTCGTTGCCCTGCGCTTCATCGAGCGCTTTCTTGCATTCCATCATGGAGACGCCGGTGCGCTGGCGCAGCGAGGAAACGGCGGAGGCGGAGACAGTAGTCATAGATAAAAGAGGAAAGATGAGTGGAGTGTAGAGCGTACGGCTTGAAGCTTAAAGCTATAAGACAGAAGACTTAAGCAATTTCCTGAGTATCCGGAGTGCGTTCGGCAGCCTTGGTGCCGAGAGCATCGCGCACCGTGGCGAGGACGAGGCCGATGGACTTCACGGCGTCGTCGTTGGCCGGGATGAACTCGCTGAAGAGCATGGGGTCGACGTTGCTGTCGCAGATGCCGTACACCGGAATCCTGAGTACGTTCGCCTCGAGCACGGCCACGCGGTCACGCAGCGCATCGATCACAAAGATCGCATCGGGGATCCGCGTCATGCCCGAGACCCCCCCGAGGGCCATCTCGAGCTTGGCCATCTTCTTTCGGAGCATCGTCTGCTCCTTCTTCGTGTACTTTTCGATCTCACCCGAACGGAAGGATTCTTTGAGCTCGAGGAAGTACTTGATGCGGCGTTTGAGGGTGTTCCAGTTTGTGAGGAGCCCCGGAATCCACTTCTTCGTCACCGTGGGTTGGTGCAGGGTCTCGCCGATCTCTTCGATGAGGGGGATGCTCTGCTGCTTGGTCGAGGCGAAGAGGATGGTTTTGCCCTCCGCCTGCAGCTTCTTCATCTGTTCCACGACCCGTTCCAGATGCGCCTTGGTCTGCGTCAGGTCGAAGATGTGAATGCCCCTGCGTACCCCATAGAGGTACGGGGCCATCTTGGGGTGCCACTTGTTCTTGGGGTGGCCGATGTGGCACGCGGCCGCGAGCAGTTCCTTTTCCGTCGGGAGGGACATAAACGAAGGGGGAGGGGATAGGGAGTAGGACTTCGGACTTCGGATTGATGGAGCACATCGGGCAGTGCGAGTCGAATGACGATTGAGAGTCCGATGGTTGGATCCTTGTCTTTCTTTCGACGTCTGCTCGCGTAAGTGCGGAGGAACGCGATGGTCACCCTTCGATTCGCCCCGCGTCCGCGGGGCTCACTCAGGGTGCCGCTTCGCGGCAGGACCGCAGCGATCAGTCAAAAGTGCGGGTGGGTTATACCGGTGATTCCCTCATCCCGCAACCGTTTCTGCGAGAAATCAGCATTGTCGGTGGGTCACCATCTCTGCTTCACTTTGTGCATGTTTTCTCTCCCTCCTGTCGTTTCCTTTCTGGCTGTTCTCTCCGTTGTCGTAGAAGTATTTATCCTATTTCTGCTCGTCGCTTCCGTTGCTGAATGGCGCGATTGGAAGCGCTCCTGCCGTTTCACGCGCATCGTCGACCGGTACAGTCTCCCGCTCCTTTTCACGATCACACTTACGGCGACCGGCAGCAGCCTCTATTTCTCGGAAGTGCTGGGATGGACTCCCTGCAAGCTCTGTTGGTTCCAGCGGATCTTCATGTATCCGCAGCTCCCGCTTGCCCTGCTTGCTCTTTGGCGCCGAGATCGCGGCATCGCTCCTTCCATTCTTGTCCTCAGTCTCATCGGCATGTGCTTTTCCATCTGGCACTACGGTGAGCAGGTGTACTACAACCTGTATCCGGAACTCATCACTGTTTGCGATTCCACAGGCGTGTCTTGCGTCAACGCGCAGATGCTCGCTTTCGGTTACATGACGATTCCGATGATGGCACTCACCGCGTTTGCCTTGAACGCGTTGATCTCCGGCCGAATGGTGCGCCGGATATCAGTGTAGTTTTTCGTCACCTCCCCGATCCCCACTCGTTTCTGCTTCAGGCTGTCGCGGTCACGTCCTTCGGCTACGCTCAGGACGAGAGTGTTTCTGCGAGTGCGCCGGTGGCTATTCTCGTTTGTTTGAGAGAGTCACGATCTCGGATGGTCACGGTGTCTTTCGCGCCCTGCTTCTCGTCCTCCCCGAGTGTGCCGAAATCGACCGTGACGCAGCGGGGCGTGCCGATCTCGTCCTGGCGGCGGTAGCGCTTGCCGATCGATCCCGTGACGTCGAAATCCACGACGAGATCCGTTTCATGAATAACTTTTTTGTACAGCTCTTGTGCCTTGGCGATCAGGTGTTCCTTCTTTGAGAGCGGCAGAATGGCAATGTCCACCGGGGCAAGACGGGGATCGAATTTCATCACGGTGCGTGTCTCGTCGTTCTTCAGTTTTTCCTCGGTGTAGGCCTCGAGCAGGAAGGTCAGGACCGTGCGGTCGCAGCCGAAACTGGGTTCGATGACATGCGGAAGAAATTTCCTGGTCGCGTCATCCGGATCGGTATACGTCAGGTCCTCGCCGCTGAATTGCTCGTGCTGTTTCAGATCGAAGTCCCCGCGGTTGGCCAGACCGAAGAGCTCGCCGAATCCCCACGGGAACCGGTACTCGATGTCGATGGTGCGGGAGCTGTAGTGGCTCAATTCATCCTTGTCGTGCTCTCGCACACGCAGACTCTTCTTTTCGATGCCGAGGCCCGTATACCAATCCCAGACTGCCTCTTTCCATTCATCGAAGGTGTTCTTCTCTTCGCCGGGTGCGACGAAGTATTCGATCTCCATCTGTTCGAATTCCCGCGTGCGGAAGGTGAAGTTGCCGGGCGTGATCTCATTGCGGAACGCCTTGCCGATCTGGGCGATGCCGAAGGGCAGCCGCGGTCGCATGGTGTTCACCACGTTCCGGAAGTTCACGAAGATGCCCTGTGCGGTCTCGGGGCGAAGGTAAATATCACTCCCTTCTCCTTCGATCACGCCCTGTTGTGTCTTGAACATGAGGTTGAATTTCTTGGCTTCCGTCCATGCCACTTTGCCGCAGGCGGGGCAGGGGATCTTCTCCGCCACGAGCATGGGCTGCACCTGATCGATCTTCAGGACGGCTGCAGCCTCCACGCCCAATTTAGCCTCCAGCAGTTTGTCGCCGCGAAAACGTTCCTTGCAGTTTTTACAATCCACCAGAGGATCGTTGAAGTTGCCCACATGGCCGCTCGCCTCCCATGTCTTGGGATTCATCAAGATCGCCGCGTCCATCCCCACCATGTCAGGACGCTTGTGGACGAAGGTCTTCCACCACTCTTTCTTCACGCGGTTCTTGAGTTCCACGCCCAGCGGCCCGTAGTCCCATGTGTTCGCCAGTCCTCCGTAAATCTCGGATCCCGGAAAGATGAAGCCCCTGCGTTTGCAGAGGGAGACGAGCTGGTCGAGTGAAGTGGCAGGCATACGGCGACGAGCATAATGGAAAATGAGAAATTGCACAGTGAAATTGGGCGGCGAGAGCATCTTCCGGGGGCGGAAAGCAGGTATACCATTAATATCAAAAACATGTTATAATCATTTCAAACACACATGGGTTTCATCTCACGCTTTGAGTCTTGGCTTTCCGGTTGCGCGTGTTGCTGCAATGGAATAATTGCGGCGAAGCGTGGGTCTTGCGGGTCCCGCGCTGGAGCCGCACCACGGAGGGAAAAGAGAGTTCATGAGAGAAAAACCGTAGGTTTGTCTCTCATGCATTCTCGCGTGGCTCTCGCCATGACAACCCTTGGGGCAATTCTGTTGCCGGGCGTTGTGTTTGCTCAGCAGACAGCCGCTCAGGCGGGACAGAGCGCGTTCATGATCATGGGAATGCTCCTCGCATTCCTCGTGCTCTCGGTGCTGCTCACGCGGGTGTGGGTGGGCATCGTGAACGTTTCGCTCTTAGACGTGGAGCCGATCTCGTCGATCGAGCAGCGCCATCCTTACCTGCCGTCCCTCGCGGTGATGCTGACGGCCGTGTGCGGGACGGTGATTCTGTTCATCCTCACCATCCGGACATTCGGCACCATTGCCCCGTTTGAGGGACCGGAAGGACTCAAGCGCGGCGTCCTGTTCGCCACGGTCGCGAGCGGCATTGCCGGCATGGGGCTGGTGCGCTGGAAGCATGCGAAGGAGTACATCTTTGCAGCGGTGCTCGGCACGATATTGAGTTTTGTGCTGATCGGTTTTCAGCGCACCCTCCTCGACCCCTCGCAGAATCCCGATGCGGTCTTCTCCGCACTGGGTGTCGTGGGCATCGCCCTCGCGTGGCGGTTTCTGTTCGGACCGTGGATCGCGCACATCAAGGCGACGGTGCTCGGCACATTCATCTTCTGGATCGTGTGTCATATGCTGTGGCAGGAGCCGGATGTCGAGCGTACGGCGCATCTGCTGGCCATCGGCGTGGCGCTCATTCCGGCGGTGATCTGGTGCGCGCTCTTCCTCAAGTACCACTGGGAGCGCATGAGTCTGGTGTTTCTGATGTTCTTCTCCGGCATGCTCTCGACGGCTCCCATCCTCTTCTATGACGCGCTGGTGCGGCGGGGCATCGAGCTTCAGTTTTTGCTCTTCCGCATTGTTCCCGAGAATTTCACGCGTTCATCGAATGCGCTGGTGACCGGGACGATCGTCGAGCCGTCGTCCATCAAGACCACCCTGCTCTCCACCCTGCTCGCGTTCCTGCTGGTCGGCGTGATCGAGGAGGGCAGCAAATTCTGGGTTCTGAAACAGAGCGGCACCGAGTCCTTCCGCAGCATCAATGATTGCGTGGAACTGGGCATCATCGTCGCGATCGGATTCGCATTTGCCGAGAACATCATCAATCCCACGTACTTCGTCGGATTCGTCCGCGAGTACCTGCTGGCCCCGTCCACTGCGGACTGGGGGGGCTTTGCCGGGAATGTGATCGGGCGGTCCATTTTGACGACAATGGTGCATATCGTCTCCACCGGGGTTCTGGGCTACTTCCTCGGTCTGGCGATTTTCGCCGGACCCACTCTGGAGGAGGCACGACGCAAGGGAAAGACCTCTCTGCTCTCCGGGGTCGCCTGGGCGTTTTTGCGGCTCCCCGAGAAGGCGGTCTTCCGCCGGCAGATGGTTCTGACGGGCTTCCTGATCGCGGTGGTGCTTCACGGACTCTTCAATTTCATGGTGTCGCTGCCCGATCTGCTGCCGGGGAACCCCCGCACGCTGGGTGAACTGTTCGGACAGCCGTCCGGATCGACCCTGCACATGGTGTCTCTCATTCTCATTCCGTCGCTCTTCTACGTGTTGGGCGGCTTCTGGATCCTGTCGACCCTCCTGTTCCGCAACGAGAACAACAAGGAGCACGGCCAGCTCGTCGTCACGGATACGTTTGTGCGGGTGGGATGACCGTTCCGCGCAGAGATATCTGCTGTTGCAGGGGTGTGTGGACATGAAGACAACCCGGTTGTCGCGCAGAGGCGCGATCGCTAGAATGCCTCCGCTTTCGAGGCGTGCACTATCCATTCACGTTCTCGTGTCATTCCCCCTCATACATGCGCGTTCGTCATTCCCCCGTGAAGTCCATTTTGCTTTCTGTCGGATTGTTGCTTCTTCCGCTGACGGCCATGGCCGCCGTTCCCGTTTCGGATGTGCTCCGCATGGTCGACAGTGCACCCGTCTCGCGCGGGGAGTTCATCCGCGCGGTGGTGAAGGTGCTGGGGGTGACGGGGGGCGGAAATGCCGTTCTGCCGTACCGGCGTGTTCCGCGCGATTTGGAACAGCAGGTGAAGGCGGCCTATGCGGCCGGAGCACTCGCGACATTCGGCGATGAGCTTTACGCGGGGCAGCCCATCACCCGCGGGCAGGCGCTCGAGGTCGTGACGACCCTGCAGCACCTTACGGCGAAGGCCGCGACCCAGTATCGCGATGCGCGGAGCAGTGACCGGCTCGCGATTGCGGTGCAGGTGGCCGTGGACCGGAGCTGGATGACGCCGCGTTCGAGTGTGCTCTTCGGTGTTGCCGAGGTGCTGACGGGCAAGGAGGCGCGGTTGTTGCTGCGGAAGGTGCTGGGGGAGGGGGGTGAACAGAACGACCAGACGGATTCCGTCCCCACGGTGGAAATCCGCTTCACGACACCCGGCTCAACGCAGACCGCAGGGTTCAATGCGGGCACGAGTGCGTTGCCCAAAGCGCAGATCCTTGAGGCACTGTGGAAGATCATTGAGGATGATTACGTCCACGAAGACAAGATCAACGCGGACGAAGCGGCATACAAGGCGGCCGAGGCGATGGTCGACAGTCTCGGCGACCCGTATTCCACGTTCTACCGGCCGGCGGGGTCCCGGGCGTTCCAGTCGCGCATTCAGGGGGAAGTGTCGGGTATCGGAGCGCAGGTGGAGGACCGCGAGGGCGTGCTGACCATTACGACACCGCTCTCCAATTCCCCCGCCGAGAGGGCGGGACTCAAGCCCAATGACCAAATCATCGCCGTGGATGGCCAGAGTCTTTCGGGCCTGTCGTACGAGGAGATGGTCGATCACGTGCGGGGTCCCAAAGGATCCGTGGCGAAACTGCGCATCCGCCGCAACGGCGCCGAATTTGATGTCGAGGTGACGCGCGACACGATCAAGGTTCCCGAGATCGAGATCAAGTGGCAGGAGGAGATCGCCGTCGTGAAGCTGATGCAGTTCGGCAAGCTCTCCGAGACCGATCTCCGGCCGCAGATGCTCCATATTCAGGAGCAGAATCCGAAAGGGATCATCCTTGATCTGCGCAACAATCCCGGAGGCCTGCTCCATGCCGCGACGGTCGTGGCGAGCAATTTCCTGCCCAAGGGTTCCGGGGTTGCCATCATCCGCTCGCGTTCGGGCGAACGCACGGAAATGACGGAGGATGCGCCGACGGTTGATCCATCCGTGCCTCTGGTGGTTCTCGTGAACGGCGGATCGGCTTCCGCATCCGAGATCGTGACGGCGGCGCTGCAGGATGCCGATCGTGCGACCATCGTCGGTGAGCAGACCTTCGGCAAAGGGACGGTGCAGGAAGTGCTGGAATTCAGCGACAAATCCAGTCTCAAGCTTACGATCGCCGAGTGGCTGTCGCCGCTCGGACACAAGATCGACGGTGTGGGAGTGAAGCCGGATTCCGTCGTGCCCACGGGAGAGCGCGATGAGCAGATGACGAAAGCGATTGCGATCCTGAAAGCCAACAGGCGCTGAGCGGACTTTCGGGCACAAGGAAACAGGCGGTCATCCAAAGGCCGCTTTTTCTTACATATTGGAGTAGAACTTCTTCTTGCGGTTGGTTGCCCTATACCCCTCGCGCTTGAGAGCCCGCATGCGGAGAATGCGCTTATTGGCGGCCCTCTTGAACCGGGAACGCTCCCGCAGAAGCTTTAAAAGCCCCGTGCGCTGCACCTGCCCCTTGAACCGCTGTTGGAGGCGGTCATTGGACTCTTCGCCGTGTCTGTGTGCATGGATAGCCATTTCCGCGCAAGGGTAAGGGAGGGGGGAGAGTATTGCAAGGAAAAAGACGATAGGATCAAGGTTTATTGGTTTATTCGTTTACTGGTTTGCTGGTTTGACTCTGGAGGCCGAACGCATTCCGAAGAAAACTACCAAACCAGTAAACCAGTAAACCATCAAACGAATTCATCACTCTTGCGGCATTGCTTCAACCGCACGTTCTCACTAGAATCCACCAAGATATGGCAAGCGCAAAGCAGCAGTACACCGCGGCAAACATTCAGGTTTTGGAAGGCCTGGAGCCGGTCCGCAAGCGTCCCGGCATGTACATCGGTTCCACGGATCAGCGGGGTCTGCACCACCTGGTTTACGAGATCGTGGACAACGCGATCGACGAGGCGATGGGCGGGCATGCCACCCTCATCACAGTGACCTTGCAGGAGGACGGTTCGGTGAGCGTGGAAGATAACGGCCGCGGCATTCCGGTGGATATCCACCCCAAGATGAAGAAGTCCGCGCTCGAGATCGTCCTCACGACGCTGCATGCAGGAGGAAAATTCGGCGGCGACGACAGCGGGTACAAGGTCTCGGGCGGGTTGCACGGTGTGGGTTCCTCGGTCGTGAATGCCCTGAGCGTCAAAATGCATGCCGAGGTGTACCTCGACGGCAAAGTGTGGATACAGGATTACGAGCGCGGCAAGCCTGTCGCGGACGTGAAGGCAAAAGGGGAGACGAAGAAGCGCGGAACATTGATCCGTTTCTGGCCCGACAAGCAGATTTTCGACACGCTGGAGTTCTCGCTCTTGACGATCATGAACCGGCTCCGCCAGCAGGCGTACCTGACGCGCGGCATCACGGTTGCGCTTTTGGATGAGCGCGAGAAGCGGCCGGAGGAGGATACGAAGCAGCCGCGCCTCTACCGGTTCCACTTCGAAGGCGGCATCGCCGCGTACGTGGCACATTTAAACGAATCGAAAGATATCATCGGCAAGCCCATCTGGTTTGAGAAAGACACACCCGAGGGGTTCGTGGAGGTGGCGCTGCAGTACACCCAATCCTTTCAGGAAATGGTGGCGACCTTCGCCAACAACATCCACACCACGGAGGGCGGGCATCACCTGACGGGGTTCAAGGCGGCCATCACGCGCACCATCAATGCCTACGCCCGTTCCCAGAGTCTGCTCAAAGAAAAAGATGAAAACCTGTCGGCGGACGACGTGCGCGAGGGGCTGACGGCCATCGTGTCGGTGCGTCTCAAGGATCCGCAGTTCGAGGGCCAGACCAAAAGCAAGCTCGGCAATGCCGAGATGAAGACCGCGGTCGAGACGGTGGTGAACGACAAGCTGGCGGAATACTTCGAGGAGCACCCCGGCGAGGCCAAGGATATCGTTGCCAAGTGTCTGCTCGCCGCGCGCGCGCGCCTCGCCGCCCGCGCCGCCCGTGACAGCGTGATCCGCAAGGGGGCGCTGGAGGGCATGACGCTGCCGGGCAAACTGGCCGATTGCAGCAGCCGCGATCCGAGCGAATGTGAGCTCTTCATCGTCGAGGGAGATTCTGCAGGCGGTTCGGCGAAACAGGGGCGCAACCGCGAGTTCCAGGCCATTCTGCCGCTCCGCGGCAAGATCCTGAATGTCGAGCAGGCCCGTCTCGACAAGATGCTGGCCAACAACGAAATCAAGGCGCTCATCATCGCCATGGGGGTCGGCATCGGCGAAGTGAAGGACTTAAGCAAGCTGCGCTACCACCGCGTCGTGATCATGACCGATGCCGACGTGGACGGCGCTCACATCCGAACACTCCTCTTAACGCTCTTCTTCCGCTACTTCCCCGAATTGGTCGAAGCCGGTTTCATCTACATCGCCCAGCCGCCGCTCTTCAAGGTGCAGCGCGGCAAAGATGTGGTGTATGCCTATGACGAAAGCGAGAAGGCGAAGACGCTCAAAGCGTGGGGGGTTGCCGAGAAAGATATGCAGCAGGAGGAGGACGAAGGGGCGGAAGAGCCCGACGAGATGAAGTCGCTCATGAAGACGGGAGCGAAGAAGGAGGAACCCAAGAAGGCGGCGCGCGTGAACATCCAGCGCTACAAGGGTCTGGGCGAGATGAACCCCGAGCAGCTGTGGGATACGACGATGAACCCCGAGAGTCGCAGCATGATGCGCGTGACCATGGAGGATGCCGAGCTGGCCGACGCCACCTTCACGACGCTCATGGGCTCCGAGGTCGCCCCACGGAGGAAGTTCATTCAGACAAGGGCGAAGACGGTGAAGAACCTGGATATTTAGGAGTAGGAATAGGGCATAGGGCGTAGGTTTTTTTTGAACGAGAGAGACTCTTCCGTTGTCCCTACACCCTACCCCTACGCCCAATTTCCTAGTCGTCCGTCGGCCCCTGAAACTGATCCCTCAGCGTGTACGTATCCAGATTCTTCTCACCGAGGAGCCTGATCACGTGATCCACGATGCCCTCGAAGGGGACTTCCTGCTGCTGACCCTTGGCCATGTCGCGCAGAATGATCGTATTGCGCTTCACTTCCATTTTTCCGAGGAGGAGTGCGAACTTGGCCTCGAACTTGTCGGCGAGGCGCATCTGGCTCTTGAGTGAAGCTTCGCCGAGCGCGCCGACGGTGTGCACGCCCTTCTCACGCAGATCCGAGATCAAGAGCAGGCAATTTTTCTTGGCTTCAGGCCCGAGCTGTGCCACGAAAACGTCCACCTGATCCTTGTGAGGGGCCGATACTCCCGCCTCTTTCATGTGCCAGATGGTGCGCTCCATGCCGCCGGCGAACCCTACGCCGGGAGTGGGCTTTCCTCCGAGGAGCTCGATGAGCCCGTCGTAGCGGCCGCCTCCTCCGACGGCGTTCTGCGCGCCGGTGCTCTGATCCCAGAACTCGAAGACGGTTTGGGTGTAGTAGTCGAGGCCGCGGACGAGTTGCGGATTGGGGACATAGGCGATCCCCAGCGCATCGAGGTACTCGAGCAGGGTTGCGTGGTACTGTTTGCTCTCGTCACTCAAAAACTGTTCGAAGAGCGGAGCACCCTTCAGGAGCACCTGCGTGTCCTCTTCTTTCGAATCGAGCAGCCGCAGGGGGTTCGTGGTCAGACGCTCGCGGTCCTTTTCGGGGAGGTTCCTTTCCTTGCCGATGAAAAAATCCTTGAGTGCCTGCACGTAAGCCGCACGGTTCTCGGCCGTGCCGATGTTGTTGATCTGGAGTGTCAGGCGGTCGAGGATCCTTAAGTCCGCGAAAATCTTCGTCACCACATGGATCAGCTGCGCGTCGAGGCTGGGATCCTTGAGGCCGATCACTTCCAGATCGAACTGGTGAAACTGGCGGAAGCGGCCCTTCTGCGGGCGGTCGTGGCGGAAGCACGGCCCGATGGCGAACAGCTCCACGGGTTGGGGTAATTGCTGCATGCCGTGTTCGATGTACGAGCGGCACATGCCGGCGGTGAATTCCGGGCGGAGGGCGAATTCCGATTTGTCCGTCTGTTCCTCACTGCGCTTGCCCACGACGGAAAACAGCTCTTTCTCCACGATGTCCGTGTGCGCGCCGATGCCGCGCTCGAAGATGCGACGGTCCTCGAACATGGGAGGATCCATGCGCTTGTAGCCCGCTTGGCGGGCGCGGTGACGCACGGCTTTCTTGATGTAGGTCATGTAGCGCTGTTCCTCGGGGAGGACATCGTGCGTGCCTTTTGGGGTGCGATATTGCGGTTCGGCCATAACGTTAGGGGATCTTACCAGAATGTCGGACGGGTGAGAAGACTTTCCTCCGGATGTCTGCAGGAGTGCGATCCGTGATTTGCCGCACTCCTGCAACGCAGAGTGGCGATCATTCCTGCGACTGTGCTGGTTGCAGGATCGTGTCGTCACATTTGCGGCGGATTTCGCCGGTCGTGTGATTCACGACGACGACGGCATTGCGCGAGGCGTCAGCTTGCTGCTGCAATTCCACACTCGAGGGTCGGCCGTCGACCTGATTGACGGAGACGGGCGTTCCGTCCGGCGCCCGATGAATGAGAAGGTTTACCATGGGATAAAGGGGGAAAGGAATAGAAAGAAAAAACCCTCGCGTATGTGCGAGGGCTTATTCGCAAGTTGGGGGGAATCGTCTACGCCAACCTACGCCCTCGCAGCGCGTGCATCATTCTGTGCATGCTTCGGCTACGCTCAGCACAAGTCATGGTTCGGCTTCGCTCACCACAGGTGCCGAGGGCGGACGACTGCAAAATCACGAGCAAAGTGTAGGACGGTTTTGGCTTGTGTCAAACAAATTCTTGAGCGAGCGCCCCGAGAGGAGCACGAGTCGACTGGGGCGAGC
>JAQUKV010000019.1 GCA_028718905.1 Candidatus Peribacteraceae bacterium
CCCAGCCAACGGATACGCATGTACGCGACCCACGTGCGCTCTGAAACTTTAAATCGAAGCACCCCCGGTTTGCAGTGCGCGCTCATATGCCTTTGCAACGAAAGGAATAGAAGCAGAATAGCTCAGCTTGCATTGCACCACGCGGATGGCATCGGGTGTCTATAATAAAAAATAGACGCCTTCTTCGCGAAAATATCGTAAAGGCCCAGAAGGCTCTGCAACACAGGTAAGAGGCTCAGAAGCATCATAGACAAAATCGTGTTTTTGATATAAAATGAATAGAAAAATTCACATCTCTCCCATTCCGGAATCACTCCCATCCGAAGGCAGGGAACAGCAGCCGTTCAGGAAACTTCGGTTGAGCGCCGATGCGCTCAGGCGCCTGGAATGGTTCCTGTTTGCGGAACAACAGGGAAAAAATCTGCGTGAGGTTGCCGAGCACTTCGGCGTGGCGCCGTCGACCGTGTACCGGTGGGCCAGCAAATTCGACCCGAATGACCTCACGACTCTTGAGAACCGTCCAACGACGCCACCGGAGGAAAAACGGCGGAAACCACAGACGCCCGATGCCGTCGTGCAGCTCATCGCGCAGTATCGCCGCATGTATCCGCTCATGGGGAAGAAGGGCATCGCCGAGGCTCTGCTGCAGGAGCATGGCGTGGAGCTCTCACCGGCAACGATCGGTCGCGAGATTCAGCGCAACAAATTGTATTTCGCAGATACGCCGTCCCATCGGCTCAAGCGATTGCGGGCAGAAGTGAATGCGCAGCAAAGCGGACGCACCCTGTCTGTTATCCGCATGGATACGGGCTCACGGATACGCCTGCTGTTCCACTCCGAGCGGGACACGACGGAACCCGGCGGCATGCCGTTCTCCATGATCGCCTGCTTCATCGCATGCGCGGCTGGTCTGGCGTTTTTCGGCGGGACTCAGCATGTGCATGCTGCCGAGGGTGCCGCCTTCCGGCTACAGACAACTTTTCCGAATCAGGCAACGGAGGGGCAGCTCACGGGAAATGCTTTCCAGCTATCAAATGGCGAGCTGACAAACACCCGGAAGCCGCTGACCGGTTCTGATTTTCGGATCACGACAATAACGGCAGGCAATGTGTCCCCGTCTTCATCTTCGTCATCATCCGTCGCGTCAGCGACATCGGCATCAGCCACCGAAGGAATGTCTACAGGAGGACACCGCGGAGCGGGAACGTTCACGAATAGCCGCTCTTCAATCCCGCGACCGAATACGGAGACAGTCCCACACCCCGCCGCACCCGCCAACGGGGAATCGGTTGTTCCATCCGGAGTCGTTCATCCTGCGCAAGTTCTTCCGGCAAATGTTTCCCACCCTGTCGCAGGCACTCAGGTGTATACGGAACGGCCTCCATCCGTGCTGCCGGGAATTGCCCCCCCACAGCAGATCTCTCCTTCCCCCACGCAACCCGGGTCCGTGATGCCGCCGGAACGCGGCACGCAGAACACACAATGGATCGCGTTGGTCGCACTGATTCTGCTGTTTGCCTTCGGTGTGACAATTCGCAATATCGAATCAGTACTTCCTGTCGTGCGAACGATAACGAATGGAAACACTGCTCGGATAGTCCGGGTCATCGTAACCGTCATTTTTGCCGTCATCGCTCTGATTGCATTGCTGGGCACCGGAAACGCGCAGGCGGCTACGACACCGGATACTTCCGTGTACCAGGGCATACTGCAGGATAGCGCCGGGGATCCCGTGACGAGTTCGGTCACCATCCGTTTCAGTTACTGGAACAGCGCAGATTTCACATCCGGTGACCTGACGGGAACCGGCGCGATCAACACAGAGGCGAGTGCATACGTTGGATGGCATGAGGAACACACGCTGACACCGAACAGCGACGGCTCATTCTCCGTCGAACTGGGATCAGTCAATGCGTTGCCGGACTTGAGCACACTCCCTCCCTCGACACTCACGAGCCTCTACCTGCAGGTGGAAGTGAAGACCTCGGACGCTGCGGATAGTACCTATGACCTCCTCGATGCCAATACGAACAGTACGACAGTCGATCGTTCGTCCATCCTCTCCCTGCCCTTCGCGCGAAATGCGGACCTCCTCGACCGGCGCGACACGGGCACGGGCTCCGGCTCCATCCCCGTCCTCTCGTCCGGAGGGTCCCTGCTGCTCAACGGAGACCTGACGGTCAATGCTGACAGTGAAGCGGCGGATGCGGTGCTCACCTTCGGCAACAGCATCCTCAACAAAACACTGAAATTCTCGGCGGAACGCAGCCGCTTCGAATTCAGCGACGACGTCCACGTTGAGAACGATCTCACGTCTTCCGGCTCACTCGTCGTGGAGGGAGCGGCGACCTTCGGCTCGACCATCACGATCGGAAACGTGACCTACACGTTCCCCGCGGCGGATGCATCGGGATCCGGAAAGGTGCTGATGAGCGACAGTGCAGGAACGCTCTCGTGGGGTTCCGTCGGCTCGGGCAACCTGACGCTGCGCACGCGAAGCATCGCGGTCTCCATGAATGACGTCACGGTGGAAACCGACGGATCGCAGAACAGCGCGAATCTCTTCACGGGCAGCGATGCGGGCGCGAATAACCACCAGTACTACACGGTGAAAACCGGCTCGGGACAGCTGCAGGATCTGACGCTCAAGATCAAAGTGAAGCTGCCGAGCGACTTCGTGGATTTCGGAGCCGCGAATGACATCCGCTTCTCGTACAAAACGACGGGCACCACGAGCGCCGACAGCAAAGTGGATATGCTTGTGGAGGATCAGGACGGCGACGATGCCTTCACCGCCGCCGACGGCCAGGGCCTCTTCAATACATCGTGGACGGACTACGTTGACGAGTTCGATCAGGGCTCTTTCGATCCCATCGCGGACGCATTTGTCTTCATCACCGTGAAAGGATACGCGACATCCGGCAATCCCGCGTACCTCGGGGAGATCGTGCTGACGTACAGAAGCCGATAGGAAACAGTTGTTCCGCTCTTCCAAGAGCGCGGATTTCGAAAAACTTTTTTCCTCCCTCTCCCCCCGGAGAAACAACCTTGTATCCCCCTCTCCCCCCGGGAGAGGGTCCGGGGAGAGGGGTCAAGTCAAACAGGGCATGATTCAACCAAGCCCAAGCTCTTTCTCAATCCTCTCGAGAACCTCACCGCATTCCTCGATGGCAAGCCAATCGTTGAATCGAAGTACATTGAACCCTTGCTTTCGCAGAAAGGCTTCTCTCCTCTTGTCTCGTACCCACGCACCCGGCCCAGAATGCGTTTCTCCATCGATTTCGATAATCAACCGCTTCTCTACACAGAGAAAATCAACGATGAATGGACCGATGGGAACCTGACGGCGGAATTTGATCCCATGGAAACGCTGAGCGCGCAATTGCCTCCAGAGAGCTGTCTCGCCTATTGTCTGTTCCCTGCGAAGATAACGGGCAAAAGAAATTTTCGGCTTGTGGATGCAATGTACAGAGTTACGGAGCATAGGGGCAACTTCCTACGCTTGGACCCCCTCCCCTGTCTCCCCTCCCGACGGGAGGGGAAGGCTAACCCAATCCTTCATAGTATCCTGTAAGGAAAAACCTCCACTTTTGTTTAACAACATTTTCCGATTTCCACAAATCCACCCGCATGTCGGAATAGTGCTTTTTCGGCTATAATCATGGGAAAACATCATGCCCACATCCAAACCCCAATCGCACAGGTATTCCGGCGAATTCCGGAGAACGTTTTGGAGTCTCACCGCCATCCTCCTTGTTGTCGTCCTCCTCCCCTCCTCCGCGCTCGCGGCGGATGAGCTCAAGTTCGCGAACGATACGACGTACCCGGTGAATCCGCAGACGCTCATCCTGAATAACGAGAACCGGAGCGGAGATACGATCCTCCAGTTCGGGCAGGCCATCGCCGAGACACTCAAGTGGAATACGACGATCGGCCGCTTCGAATTTAGTGACGACGTCGGGGTGATGGGCGATCTCGAAACGACGGGCACCATGTCCGGCCGCACGCTGCAGGTGACGGGGACGGGGGCAAGTCCCCTGATCTATACGGATCAGACAACGGGAAGAGTGGGGATCGGAACTGCAAGCCCAGGGACAGCAGGTCTCGCGGTGATGAACGGCAATGTCGGCATCGGGACGGCGGCGCCAGGAGAGAAGTTAGAGGTCAACGGAAACGTTAAATTAAACGCTGTCGGAGTAGATAATATACTACACCTTTCTCCCGACTCAGATAGTGCAGCAATAGTTAAATTGGGAGATAACGAGTGGCATTTGAGAAGAGAAGCTATAAGCGGGGACAAGTACAATTTTAATATCAAATATAATAGAGCAGACAAAATTGGTGACTTTGGGATATATAATCAAAATACAAATTTGTTGGTTATAAATGGAAGCACTGGCAACGTCGGCATCGGAACGAGCACTCCCGAAACCAAGCTGGAAGTGGTGGGGTCGATGTCGGGCCAGCTCATCTTCGCTCAGAATGGCATCAGCACCTCCGGCGCACTCGTCATTGCGCCGAGGCCGGGATCGGGCACGGGCAATACGCTCATTGTGGACACGAAAGGACTTGTATACGACGCCACGAACAAGAAAGTGGGAATTGGGACGGCGGCGCCAAGCTACGTCCTGGATGTGCAAAATCCCACTGGCGAGATGCAACTGAAGTCAACGACAGAAACGAATTACGCGGCCTACAGACTGAATAATAAATCGGGGAACATGTACGTCGGATTGGACTCTTTTGCCGGTGGAGGATTGGCTGTTGGTTCATCGGCCTACAACGGCGTTGTGAATGTGGCCGGTAATTACGGACTGCAATTCGGCACGAACAATACCGTCCGCGCGACGATCGACAACGCCGGCAACGTCGGTATCGGTACCAATGCCGCATATCCGGCTGGTCGAGCGAGCGGAGGACCGGCGGCACGGCTTCATGTTGCAACGGATGCCACCGATCCCCCCACGCCGAAGACGTACACTCTGTCGGGTCAAAATGTGAGCGATGGTCTCTGGGTGAATTCCTATGCAGTAACAGGAGACGGCTACAAGCGTTATATTGATTTCGCAGGTTTGGGAAGCTATTCAAGTGGCTTAGGTGGCAGTGTGATGAGATTCCTCACGAACAATGACACCATGACCGCCGCTGAACGGATGCGAATCACGCGCGACGGTAACATCGGTATCGGCACCACGTCTCCCGAAACCAAGCTCGAAGTGACGGGCACCGCCTCGGGTTACACTTTCTTCGGGCAGAACGGCCTCGCGACTTCCGGCGCGCTCGTCATCGCCCCGAGGCCGGGATCGGGCACGGGCAATACGCTCATTGTGGACACGAAGGGCTTGGTCTATGATGCGACGAACAAGAGAGTGGGAATCGGGACGGCGAGTCCTTCATATTCCCTGGATGTAAATGGGAATCTCAATATTGCTTCCGGAAACAGCTTCCTGATAGGTGGCGGTTACTACAGCAATCTCACAAGCATAAGCAATGCTGGTATCACACATGGCAATTCAGCCTTTGAAATCGGTTCGCAATCGGATCTGACGTTGCAGGCGGGGTACGGCGGGCTGATGGGGGATCTTTCGCTTCGACAGGCGAAAGCCGGTCAGCTGGTGAAACTGGGCATTGGCGAATACGACAATGGGATAACGTTATCTGCTGACTTGAATCAATCCGATGTCTTGATAAAACGCAAGGTGACCGGGGTATATGCCGAGAGTGGTGCTCTGCTCCAATTACAGAAAGATGTCACTGGCACATCCATGTACAACGGCAATTATTTGAGATGGGGAACGACCACGGCTGACTTGGGAGTCATAGATGAGGGCGGCAACGTCGGCATCGGCACCACCGCCCCCGAAACCAAGCTCGAGGTTGTGGGCACGGCATCGGGCGATCAGCTTCATGCACAGAAGGATCTGAGCTCCTCGGGCACCCTCGCGATCGAAGGAACGGGGAGTTTCATGGGAATCAACAAACAAATCGCTGTCACACCTGAAACAAGGTTCATCACAACGGCTGACAGCAAGCTCACGAGAGTCAAGCGATCGACAACCGGCTTCTCGATCATCAACCAGGTGAACAAGCCCGCCGGAGTCGGACATTCTCTCCTCTGTGTGGCTGCCTCCAAGCAATACGCGCCAGAAGACACTTCGCATGCGGATTTGGATCTCACAAATAACTTCACAGTATCGCTCTGGGTCAAAGTCACATCCACAGCCGATTATTCCGGCTACGTGTCCAGATTCCAGCAAGGATCGACGAATGGATGGGTACTCGGAGCAACCGCCAACGGAACGAAATTCAATTTCGTGGGTGGCGGAGCCGAGATCGCCGCGGATGCAACCATCCAGACGGGAATGTGGTATCACGTTCTGGGCATGGTCAGGGACGGGCAGCGCCGTCTCTACATCAATGGCTCGGCGCAGGCTCAGACCTCCGCCACCGCCTTCACCAATCCCACAAACGGAAAGCTCACGCTCGGACGGTACTATTTCAACTATGACGGGTACTACGGCAACGCAACGTATGACGACGTGAGAGTGTATAGCCGCGCTCTGACCGATGAAGAGGTCACTGTGATGACCGCAGGAGGAGATCCATCCGCCTCCGGGTTGCTCCTGCAGTGGAAACTCAACGAATCCAGCGGTACGGCGGTTTCTGACAGCTCGGGAATCGGACACACAGCCACTACATCCGGCAGCCCGACGTGGTCGACCAATATTCCGAGTCAGAACCCCGGTCCGGAAACGGGATCCACCGTGGAAGCCACGGTGCTCTCGAGCCAAGACGGTGTCGTTGTCGCCGAAGAGGGAATTGCAAAATTCGGCTGGACAGGCGGCAGGACGGACCTGATGGGCACTGAACTGAGATTCAACATCGGCACGAATGAAATCATGCGCCTCTCCACTGGTTCCATGCTCGGCATTGGAACATCAACACCTGAAACCAAGCTCGAAGTCGTCGGGACCATGTCCGGCACACACCTGCATTTCGGCGATCTCCTCACCGGATCCGGCACCGTGAAGATACAAAATGTCACCGACTCCACGACCGCGTTCCAGATCCTCGACGCCGACGGGGGCAATCCCGTCCTTAATGTGGACACGACGAACGAGCGCGTGGGTATCGGGACGGCAGGGCCAACGGCAGACTTGGATATCGTAGGCAAAGCATATCCTCTCAAGGTTCAAAATACCTCTGGCTATGGAGGTACGACATCTCAATTTCTATCCAATTACTTTGCAGGTGGTAATGCCGACCCGATTCAGGCGATTTCTGTTTCCGATCCAACAGACAAAACATCTGCGGACACAGCGATCAATTTGATAGCACAGTCATACTACACAAAGAGTCTTGGTTATGGCATTCGACAGAAGTTTACTGTTTACAATGGAGGGTGGGGAACTGCATCCGCTCGAGATGCAGCAAACATTGCCGCCATCTATGCGAGTGGAGAAGCGACTGCTCCGAATTTCGATCTGATTCTTTCTGCATATGACGGAACCGCAACAGAACATGAAGGGTTGAGAGTGCAGGGAGCCACAGGCAACGTCGGCATTGGGACGACTGCACCGGAGACCAAGCTCGAGGTGGCAGGAACGATGTCAGGCAAGTCCCTGCAGGTGACGGGGACGGGAGCGAGCCCGCTGATCAAGGCAGATCAAACGACAGGACGCGTGGGGATCGGGACGAAGGCACCGGTTAAACAGCTCAACCTTTATGACGCCATTGGGAACGGTATGCTTATTCAAAACTTGGCGTCAGGGGTTACTGCGTCAGATGGTTTATTCATTGGCTTTGATGGCGATGCCCTCACTAACATTAAAATTTATCAAATGGAGAACGGCTATATTCGTTTTGGGACAAACAATGATGAAGTTGTACGTTTTCACGCCTCCGGCGGTTTCTCCTTTGGAGATGATTATGTTACCACCGATCCCGGTGTGGATAATATGATAATCGAAGGCAACGTCGGCATCGGCACCGCTGCGCCCGAAACCAAGCTCGAAGTCGTCGGTTCCATGTCCGGTCGCTCGTTGCAGATCACAGGAACCGGTGCGGCACCGCTGATCAAGACACTGGGAGGGAATGTGGGCATCGGGACGGCGACGCCGGAATACGTCCTCGATGTGCAACACGCAACCAGCAAAGTGAATTCCAAGAACGGGTACCTGACGAACGGCGCCGACTACGCCGAGTACTTCCCGAATGAGGAAAATATCCTCGAGGGTTCGCTCGTCGGTATCAACATGGAGACAGGCAAGGCACGCCGCTACCGTGCAGGTGATGAATTCATCGGCATCGCGTCGGATGGCAAGGGCTTCGTGGGGAACGGAGACAGGGGTATCGAAGATAACCCGCACTTCACACTCGTTGGCCTGCTCGGTCAGCTGCATGTTCGCAGTGAGGAAGTGGTGATCCGCGGACGTGTCGTCCTCACGCATGACAATCAGCGCATCGGCATTCTTCTTGAGAACGGCAGGGTGCTGCTCCGCTGAGATCGTTGAAAAAGAACCGGTATCAACCATGCTGTTTGCCCCGACCGTTGTGCGCCCGGTTCCCTGCAATCCGACTCCCAAAAACATTGCCTGGACTTCAACCGAAAGGTCATGGAGCGTGCCGCTCAGGCATCTTGTCCCATCTGCCCTGCAAAGAAACTTTATAATAATGCTTATATCTGCTAAGCTATATATAGTTGCATATGTCCCATGACCATTCCCCAGAAGCTCAAAATCATCCGGCAACTTTCCGGGTTAAGCCAGACTGAACTGGCGCAGAAGCTCGGCGTCACTTTCGTTGCCTTCAACCGGTGGGTGAACGGCAAGGCGGCGCCGCGCAGGAAGGCACAGGACAGAATCGATGCGCTCTATCGCGAATGTACGGGCCTCAAACTCATCCCGGAAGAAGAACTTGAGGCGAAGAAAGCCATCCTCGTTCAACGAGCGAAAAAAGAAAAGAATGTGCTCCATGCCATCCTTGAGAGTCCGGACATCCGTGATCAATTCATCCTGACCCTGACCTACACCAGCAACTCCATTGAAGGAAGCACGCTCACGGAAGCGGAGACGGCAATCGTGCTCTTCCACAATGCGGCACTACCGGACAAGACTCTTGCGGAGCAGTTGGAAGCGAAGAATCACCAGACCGCGCTCCTGCACCTCTTCCAGCATCTCTCGCAAGAGAAACCGGTCAACGAGGATCTGCTCCTCAAGATGCACGGCATGCTGATGAATGGCCTTCGCCCGGACGCAGGGAGTTATCGCCATCATGGCGTGCGCATCGTCGGCGCCGATCTTCCGACGGCGAATGCTCTGAAGGTCCCTCTCCTCATGGAAGAACTTGCGAAAGAATTCATGATGCGAGGAAAAGGCATCATCGCACATGCGGCTGCCATTCATGCCCGCTTTGAACAAATTCATCCTTTCTCGGATGGGAACGGCAGGATCGGACGGTTGCTCTTGCATGCCATGCTGCTCAGAGAGAACCTTCCACCCGCGGTGATCCGTCCGGAACGCAAGCGTCTGTATTACACCTTCCTCAATACCGCACAGAAGAAGGGCGACACAAGCTTACTCCAGGATTTCCTCTGCGATGCTGTCTCGGAAGGATGGGGTATCGTGCAGAGAAGCTCGACGAAATAGCCAGCACGGGCACGCGATCGTGCTGCCCCGAGCCAAAAACCTCACAAATGCCTGAACCGAGTGGCAATATGTTTCTACCATTCACGAGGCACTTGCGGATCAGGTGGCATATCCATCGCCCAACCTGTCTTAATCTTCTTAATGCCTTCATAATGTGCCGCGCACACACTGGGCATGAAACTTTCCGCTTCCTCATGAAGAAACTCTTCGCCTCCCTCTCGCTCGTCGCCGTCTTCTCCGTCTACGTCGCCCTGCGGCAGATGGGGGGTCTGCCGTACATTTCCGTCGCTCCCGCGGACTCTGCTTCCGATTCCTCCTCTTCCGCGCAGGGCACCGCCTCTGCGATCCGCCAAATCCCCTACCGCGACGGGTCTTACACCGGCATCAGCGCCGACGCGTTCTACGGCAACATCAAAGTGCAGGTGACGGTACAGGGAGGCAGCATCGCGGATGTGCGGTTTCTCGATTACCCCAAAGACCGCCCCAACTCGGTTGAGGTGAATACGTACGCCATGCCGCTATTGCGCAGCGAGGCGATCACGGCGCAGTCCGCTCCGGTCGATACCGTTTCGGGTGCCACCTTCTCGAGCATGGCTTTCAACCAGTCGTTCGCCTCCGCCCTCGCGCAGGCGACGCATTGATCTTCTGCCCATGAAAGACACCCGCCTGATCATGGGCATGCCGATCACAGTGGAGATCGCGGATGCCGGAGTCACACCGGAAATGCTGGAACGGGCGTTCGCGCGGTTCGTCGCGATCGATGAGCAATTCAGCACCTTCAAGCCCGCAAGCGAAGTCAGCCGCTTCAATGCCGGAGCAATCGCAGCGGAAAATCTGAGCGATGATCTGCAGGAGGTATTGCGCCTGGCGGAGGAAACCAGACGGCAGACGCAAGGGTACTTCGACATTGCCCTCCCCGACGGACGCATCGATCCCGCGGGACTCGTGAAGGGCTGGGCGATCCGCCGCGTCGCCCGGCAGCTCAAAAACGGGGGATGCAGGAATTTCTGCGTGGAGGCCGGAGGGGATATTCAGCCGTCGGGCGTGAACGGCGCGGGAAAGCCGTGGCGCGTGGGCATCCGCAACCCCTTCAACATCGAGGAGAATGTGAAAATTCTTACCATCGGGGAACACGGCATTGCGACCTCGGGAACCTACGTCCGCGGCCAGCACATTTGGAATCCCTTCCGCCGCGATCAACCCGTCACCGCTATCGTCAGCCTCACGGTCATCGGCCCCGACGTGTACGAAGCCGACCGCTTCGCGACGGCGGCGTTTGCGATGGGCAAAGAGGGAATCGCCTTCATCGAGCGTCTGCCGGGCTTCGAGGGCTATAGTATCGATGCGCACGGCACTGCCACCATGACCACGCACTTCTCCGAATTCATCCTGCATGCGTCTGATACCAATTTGTCTTCAAAAGAATATGAATACGGACATTCATTTCATCAGCAAACACCCCACCTTTCCGCTATCCCCTCTCCCCCAAAAAAGGGGGAGAGGAGGGTGAGGGGGACGTGCGACGCTCAATATTTCCATTACAACTCGATATGATTGACCGCTTTCTCAACGGCATCACCATGTACCGCCTCGTGCTGTATGTCCTCGTGGCATATCTCGCCGCCGCTTTCGGCTTGAGCTTCTTTCACGTTTTGCCGTTCACCCCGTGGATGCTGCTGCTCTCGACCGCCGTCATCCTGCTGCTCTGCCGGGTGACGAACGAGATCTTTGCGAAGGCTTTTGATGCACCCGTGAACGCGGAGTCGTACTTCATCACCGCACTCATCTTGGTTTGTCTCATCACGCCCCCGCGCTCGCCCGCCGATGCCGCCTTCTACGAGTTTGCCGCGTGGGCGGCGGTCTGGGCCATGGCCGGTAAGTTCATCATCGCAATCCGCCGCAAGCACCTCTTCAATCCGGCCGCGTTCGCCGTGGCGCTGACCGCACTCACGATGAACGACGCCGCCGGCTGGTGGGTGGGCACGGCCTCCATGGCTCCGTTCGTACTCGCCGGAGGGCTGCTCATCACACGCAAGATCCGGCGCTTTGATCTGGTCATAAGCTTTCTCATCGCCGCACTGATCGCGATGGTCGGTCTGCACATGGGCGATGCGGTCACCGCAGGCGTGATGATGCGACGGGGGCTCCTCATGACTCCCCTGCTCTTCTTCGCCACGATCATGCTCACGGAGCCCCTCACGACTCCGCCCACCCGCGCCATGCGTCTCGTCTACGGCGTGTTCACGGGAGCCCTGTTCGCTCCGTCGATCCACTTCGGTTCTTTCTTCCTCACACCGGAATTGGCGCTGCTCCTCGGCAATGTCTTCAGTTTCGTGGTGAGCCCCAAGGAAAAATTGCTCTTACGGTTCCAGCGGAAATCGCAGGTGGCGGACAAAGTCTACGACTTCCTGTTCCGATCAGACCGGCCCTTCACGTTCGTACCGGGGCAGTACCTGGAGTGGACGCTGGCCCATGCGCGCCCCGATACCCGCGGCAACCGCCGGTACCTGACCATCGCGTCCTCCCCGACGGAGGAAGGTATCGCCATCGGGGTGAAGTTCCATGAGCCCGCAAGCACGTTTAAAAAGAAGCTCCTCGCTCTCAAGCCGGGCGATACGATCGTCGCCTCGCAGCGGGCGGGTGAATTCGTGCTGCCGCGCGACCGGACGAAGAAGCTCGTCTTCGTGGCCGGAGGGATCGGCATCACGCCCTTCCGCAGCATGGTGCGCTCGCTCTCGGACCGCGGGGAGCGGCGGGATATCATCCTGCTCTACGCGAACCGGACCAAAGAGGATATCGCCTACCGTGACGTCTTCGATGCCGCGCAGAAGACGATCGGCCTTCAAACGGTCTATACGCTCACGGACCGGAATGCGGTTCCGGCGGACTGGACGGGCCGCACGGGGCACTTCGACGCAGCGGCGATCCGCGCGGAGGTGCCCGATTACCTCGAAAGGGAATTCTATCTCTCGGGCACGCACGCGATGGTGACCTCCTGCGGGGAGGTGCTGCGCAGCATGGGCATTGCGCGGTCACGCATCCGCAAGGATTTCTTCCCCGGGTTTGCGTGAGCGGCAAAATCCTCATCGTCTGCGGCATCCTCCTGATGTTCCTCGGCCTCGCCGCACCATCCATTCCGGCTTTTTCTGGAGCGCAGTATCGCGAGACAGCGCTCTTTCTGCCGCTCGTCTTCACCATCATCCGCCCGTTCGTCATGGCGGCGGGGTTGCTGCTCGCGGCAATCGGGGCGTGGATGCTGCGTCACAGAAAGTAATTTCTCACTCATCCGCCCCTCAATTCCAGCTGCAGAGATGCACGGCGATGTACATCGCGAGCATGTCCGATTACAATGCATATTGTGTTCACCGGTCGTACGCTTTCTCTCGTCTTTCAGAAAACAGAAGGCCATTGTCATTTCTGCGGTGATCCGCTGATTTTGAAGAAGTACGGATGCAAAAACATCAATGATCTCGACGGAGCTTGGGAGGCTGATCACGTGATCCAGAGGGCTAAAGGCGGCAAGAAGGAGGCGGGAAACTGCCTACCCGCGTGTGTGAAGTGCAATCGACTGCGCTGGAACAGAAAGGGGGACAACCTGAGAGAGATACTGCTGCTGGGATTAATAGCGAAAGATCAAATGAAGAAATCCTCCATGACAGGAAAAACGCTCTCCGCATTACTGAGAAAGAGACTGCATGCAAACGAGCGCCGCCGCAGAAAACCACTGTAAAGCCTTGGTCATCAGCAACCCAAAGCCCCCCCCCCCAACTTTAACCGACTACAATCGGTCAGTGCGGGTCATTCTTGGCACAAGGGCAACCAAGAAGAAAGATGCTATTACTTTCCTCATCCATTCCTATGGAATAAAACCCGAAAGTCCGTCAAAAAACCGCACCATCGCCTGCGCCGTGCCATCCGGCCACACGTGCGGGTAGTAGTTGCCCTTGTAATCCACATCGATGGTATGCGGGCAGAAGAGCACGGGATTCAAGGGACAATCGGCGTACTGCACGCACGAGAGTGATGAGGGCTCGGCCTTGGAGCTCGTGAATGAGCACGTATTCGCGGCGATGCGGATATCGCGCATCGATTCGGCCGTCTTCTGCGATGAGAGCGTGTCATTGGGATTATTGAGAATCATCGCGGCGGTGGGCCCCGTGCAGTGATGCACCGTGGTCGAACCGCCCACGGTCGCCGATGCCCTGATCACTCCCCCGCGCACGCACGCAACGGTATTGGCGAACCACGCACCCAGCGAGTGCCCTGTGACGTAGATGCGATCGAGATCGATGCAGTAGCTGTCGCCCAGTTGTTTCACGATGGCATCGAAGAGGGCGATATCGCGGAGCGCATCGGGCTTGTCACCCGGATCGGACCACGAGTAGCTGCCGTTACCGGTGGGGATGCCCGCGGGGTACGCCACGAAATAATCCGTAGCCGCCTTGTCGAAGCCGAAGTACGCACGCACCTGATCATTACTGTTGGTGCGGCCGTGAAAGGCCACGATCAGCGGCGAGGGTGTATTGGACGAAACGGATGCGGGCTTATCGAGCAGGTATGTTCTCTCAAGCCCGTTGACCGTGACTAAGCGCGACGCCTCGGCCGGCGCTTTGCCGCAGCCCGCAGACAGATTGGGGAGCATACGGTCATCCAATGAGCGGACAAATCGCGCGATCAGATCGGCCGCGCGCTCGCGGGTGATGGGCGTCCACGGAATGTACGAGGAACTGCGCAGCACATTCAGCCGGTCGAGTTCCGCCACGTACGGCGCGTACCACTGCTCCCCTGCCCCCTCGGGGATCTCGCTGCCGTAGGCCAGCACCGCCATTTTCACCGCCTCGGCGAAGATGATGGGCTGTGCGGGTTTGAAGATCATGCGCGAGCCCACCGTGTACCCGCTCACGATGCCGCGGTTTTTGGCGGCGCACACGTACGGCGCGAACCAGTCATCGGCATGCACATCGGGGAAACAATCCCCCACGGCGGGTGATACGGTGCCGCGGGAGCGGAAGAGAAGCTTGAGAAACTCCGCGCGGTTGACGATCTCCTGCGGGTGAAAGAGCCCGTCTGGGTACCCGTTGATGGAGCCTTTTTTCACCAGATACGCGACTGACTCGCTGTAGCCGTACCAGCTGTGCTCCATATCGGGGAACGGCACGGCCACGGCACCGGTCGCTACAGGCTGAAGCAGGAGTGAAGCTGCGCACAGGAGCGAAAGAGCTCTCGATCCGGTTGTTTGTCGGCTGGGCATCAGGTGTACATTTTAGGCTGAAATGGAGGAAGGGGGTAGGTGCAGAGTCGAGACGACTTTACATGATCTATGTGGGGCGTAAGATTTTATGTAGCTGAGATTGACTCGCGATCGGGTCGCCATACCAAAGTACCACCAATAGATCATGCAAAAACCACATTCAAAATGATTAGATGAGTATCCATTCAGAAGAGGAAGAATCATTACAAATTTACTGAATGAATACGAAAAATTGCGTCAGGAAGTCCAGCCCGCACTAAGGGGTTTGACTGGATTAAGTGATATCGAAGTTTGGGCGGATATTTAACCAGCTGGCTGCCTTGATCTTCGCAGCTACCCCATGAATACATGTAAAATCCAATTTAGGTATTTTGTGAATCGTGTCATCAAATATTATAAGAACATTATTTATAATAATACCAATAGGGCCAAACCACATTAAACATATGTTTACACAATTGAACATTCTTCATGAGACAAATATGTTTGAGTCAAATTTCCCAACTCGTCGCATGGAAAATGCTCGCTGCGAAGTGATTTCTACAAAAGCAGGTCCCTATCCAGTTGAAAGAAGACCAAGCAATTGGCAAGCAACTGCTGGTGCCCTTGAAGGATCAAGAGACGGTATTAAGGCTGCACTCCGGCTACTTGAAGAAGAAAATCATGAGTAATGATATTAAGTATGTATTGGATGTTTCCGTTTTGCTAAATTTCTTAGCAAACGAACCGTTAGTTGTAGAAAAAATGTTGTCTTTAGAGGAGAAATCAACGTATTTAACCCCTATAGCCATTGCTGAGGCTTATTATGGCCTAATGATAAAAAAGATCGACAAGTCTGATGCCTTATCGATCTTATTAAAACAATTCGGTGTGATTCCGATCAACTCAGATGTCGCAATTCAATTCGCTTGTTTAAAAAAAGATGCATGTATTACAGGGAGAAATATGGATAGAGATTTATGGATGGTTGCGTTCTGCAAGCATGTAGGAGCAACTCTATTAACTACAGATGCCACATTGCGCCACAGACTAAGACACATTGACCCGCCAATTGAAGTGATCGCAATTGGTAAATAATGAACATTATAAATGATAATCATGGTAATCATTGCACCGATAAGTTGTAATTCGAGTGACTGTTACAACGTGAAGGAGGATCCACTATCGCCTTATCCCCTCCTCTTCTTCTCGCTCAACTCGGGATGAAACTATTTCTGCCCTTCGGGCCGAAGTTCAACATCCTAAGCTTCGAGCAGTAACTGGTTCACTCTTGCCGCGGAAAATTTCCAAAAATCGGGTATGCGATCAACCGAACCTGCGCCATGCGCTCTTTTTGTCCACTCCTTGTGTTCGTAGAGGATCGTGTCGCCTCTGCCGTTGGCTGATTCCCTCATGCGCTGTGCGACCTCTTCGGGTAAAGCAAGGTACATCCTCGGCAATGCATCCGCAGGCACGCCCATAAACTGCACGAAACAGAAAATAGTTCTGGGACGATGGCGGCTCAGCCATTGTTCGATGGCAAGGTGGTAATCGGCATTCTTCAATAATGATTGGGTTAAGCCCCAGCCTCCGTCCTGACTGCCTTTTACCGAGACTTTCAGCATCTTCTCCCCCCTTGCCACAAGCAGATCATATTCCGGCTGATTCGCCCCATACTGCACCGAAACATCCAACCCGCACCGCGCAAATTGAGCGGCTGCAATTGCCTCCGCAGCGATGCCGACATGCCATGCATGTAATTTGGCTGATGATGAAGGCACGACCCCGTCATGGTATCACATCGATACTATTCGGCTTCATTTATCCCCTCCTCTTCTTCTCATTGAGGTATCACAATCTTGGCAGGCGGATGCTTGCTAATGATATCTGTAATGGACAGAAGCGTTTTGAATATCGGCGGAAGAAGATAGGGCATCAAATATATGAAAGCGATCAGAAAAATGAGCGCGAGAATTCTGGCCACAACCTCATTAAAAAGTGCCCGAAGGCCGAGAATTTTCGCCATACGATCAAGAATTCCTTTAGCCATAAGAATGAGCTGAAACATCAATAGTATAGCAAATTTAACATCTTTCCTCTATAGGATTTAGGCTCCCCTCCTCTTCTTCTCACTTAACATTGAAAATTGAGAATCTGAAATTGATCCTCATGTTGTTTTGCACTGGCCATTTTTGGGTTTATATTGCGGATTCAAAGAGATCGCTTAATACACTATCATTTATGACACTTGAGCTGCATGATTTCGACGAAATAAAAAGAAAGGGGGAAGAGTTTTATAAAACTCTCACAGAAATTCACTGTCCTTACTTCAATGACAAGATTTATTTCAATGCACAAGGTCTGGAACATCTAAAGTTTAAGAGACATGGAAAAGCACGCCCGAGGCAGGATCAATACATGAGATTTAAATTGATCCATTTGGCGCCTGCCATTCTTCGAATATCAAAAACGGTGCAAGGAATTCAGGAAACAAAATCCTTCGAGAAAATCCGCGTACATAATAGAACCGATATGATTATGAAAGATGTTGAATATTATGAATTTATTGCTGTACTGGAACAGAGAAGAGTGAGAGTGGTCATAAAAAGAAGGCTCATGACTAGCTGAGGGAAGGTTGATATCCTTCTTTCCGCTCCATGAAGCTCAAGAACCCGTACTCAATCCGCGCACGAATTTCCGAGGCTAAATTTCGCCAGTTTTTGAGGCTTTTTGCA
>JAQUKV010000020.1 GCA_028718905.1 Candidatus Peribacteraceae bacterium
ACGAAATTGTCTGGACAAACGGAAGCGGCGACGGCCTGTGGAGCACAGCCTCCAACTGGCAGGGTGGCACTGTTCCCGGCGCAAATGACACAGCCGTGTTCAACGACACCGCCACCGGCAACTGCACAATAGACACCGCAGTCAGCGTTGCCGGCATCAGCATTAACACAGGCTACACCGGCACAATAACACTGGGCGCCAACGTAACAATTGGCGCAAGTGGATTTACCTTAGCCTCATCTTCTGCCACCTACGCCCAAGTCAGTTACGCCACTTCTGTTTCCGGACCTGTCACAATCTCCGCATCTGGTTCCATCACCCGCACCACTGGCACCTTCGCCGACGGCACCGTCACCGCCGATGGCACCACTCTGACAATATCTAGCACCCCCACCTTCAGTGGCGCCTTTACAGCAACGTATCCCAGTATCCTTCTAAACGGTGGCACATTTAACGGTGCAGCGAGTTTTACAAAAACAGGGTCAAATAATGATCTGATTCAAGGCGGAGCCACATTCAACTCTACTGTCGCATTTACCAATGCTGGAAGTGGCTATATGATTTTAGAAACTTCTGTTGGTAATATCTATAACGGTGATGTAACTTTTTCCACTACTGGGACAAACTATATTGCCACAGGATGGAATTCTACAAGCCAGTATAATGGAAATATTATTGTTAACGGCACTCGAAGTATTTCATTAGGCAGAGGCTCTATTGACGCGGCCAAAACCATTTCTATTGGAAGTGGCGGTTATTCTGCTGGAATATTGTCTTTAGAAAATTTTGTTTATAATAATACAAATCCTTTCAGTTTGACCTTGACAGGCACTGCAGAATTTCAAGTTAGTTCTGGCACAACTTTTGCCGGAAATATTTCAATTACAGCTCCGGGTATAAAAATCAACGGAGGAACGTTTAATGGCGCAGCAACGTTTGTTCAGAATGGACCAGACAATCATTTAGGTCTCGGCGGAGCCATATTTAACTCTACCACCTCATTTACAAACAACAGCGATGGCTATCTTTTATTGGGTTTTTCGGCTGGGGACACTTTTAATGGGGATGTGACATTTATAAATAATGGAACACATTATATTCATATTGGTTATGGCAACTTTATAAATACTTTTAAAGGCAATATTACCGCTTCTGGTCCAAATATTACTTTTGGCAGCTCTGGTGGCACTGTCTCTTTGACAGGCACTGCAAACCAGATTGTTGATTTTGGAAACTTTTCTGTCCCAAAACTTATTGTAAACAAGCCCACGAGCGGAGCAATTACTTGGACTTCGGGTGACACCATCACCGCCGGCGGGGCGTGGACAATTGGAAGCCAAGGGCTTACAGAACCAGCCGGAGTATCCATTGACCTGGGCGACGGCAGTTATGAACACTCTGTTGACGGCGACGTCACCTTGGACGGCACAGCGTTTGACATGGGCAATAGCACGCTGAACATAACAGACGGTACTTTTGATAATTACGATGTAACAACCTTCACCAAGGGTACTGGTGTAGTGATTTTTAGCGGGGACAGTAGCGTGTCAACAAAATGGGGCACTACCACACTTCACTCTATTCAGGTCTCCGCCGGCGCAACATTGCACTCAATTATCGACGGGGTTGGAGTAACAAATTTAATATTGGGAACTGGTAGCACCTTGTCTCTTGATGTTGCTGGCGGATATTTTTATGTCTTAGACGGAACAACAACATTGGGTGATAATTCAACGGTTACAGGTACTGGATATCTAGAATTTGTGGAAGGTAACCCCACTACAATTGTACGTGGTTCAAATGTCACATTTAGTCCCGCCCATTTATATTTCCGCTATGCACAAAACCCTCCTTCTGGAATATATAACTGTCCCGTAACATGGCGTTCATATTATGGTGATTTTAATTTAACATTCGCCTCTGGCGATGTAACAATTAACGGTAATTTTACGATCACTAATGCCGGAGCAGTTGGAACAACGATGACAATGATAAATACGAACAATCCGAATTTTACAGTTAGCGGCAATATTTCGCTAGAGCCTGGATTGGGCACTATTAACTACACTCCAGGCATAGGTACCATCACCCTGTCTGGCGATAGCGACCAAACAGTGAACTTGGCAGGCAAAACAGTTGAGGGAGTCATTGTAAACAAGCCCACGAGCGGAGCAATTACCTGGACTTCGGGCGACACCATCACAGCCGGCGGGGCGTGGACAATTGGAAGCCAAGGGCTCACCGAACCTGCCGGAGTATCCATTGACCTGGGCGACGGAAGTTACGAACACTCTGTTGACGGCGACGTCACCCTAGACGGCACGGCGTTTGACATGGGTAACAGCACCCTCACAGTGGGGGGGAGCTTTGATTACAAAGATGTAACGACGTTGACTTATGGGACTGGGACACTAATTATGACGGGGACAGGAGTTAACTTGGCAATTAAAACTTATGGGTATTTTGATAAGCTAACATTTCAGATCGGAAGCTCGGTAACACTAAGTGGCGGAGTTCAATATGTCAATACAACGCTTACAGCAAATGGTTCAATTTCAATAAGTTCTGGCAAAGCCTTGGTGTGCCAATCACAGTGCGGCACATATATTGGTTCATCCGGCGTGATTACGGGAGACGGAATTTTCCAATTATACCGTGCAACCAACGGAGGCGGTATAGTAACATTTGAAACAGGAGGAAGGTTCGATGTCGCATCATTCTATTTTAACTCACTTAACACAGGTTCCGTTTTGGCGCCGGGAACTTATTCTTCGGCAAATGTATATATCAGACCTGCCGACATCGCGTCGGGAACGTGGGTGCCGAGCGCAGGAACATACACTTTTACCGGTAATGTTGCAATTTCGGCACACTTGCATGACCTTGCTATAACAAACACCAACAACCCTAACTTTGTCTATCAAGGTAGTGTAACATTTTCCGAGCCCAGCGGCACGCTCACCTACACCCCAGGCACAGGTACCATCACCCTGTCTGGCACTAGCGACCAAACAATCAACACCCTCGGCAAAAGCACAGAAGCTATTGTAATCAACAAGTCATCTGGAACAGTAACCCAAGCCAGCAATCTTGTTGCAGACGGAATAACGATCACACAAGGCACCTTAGATGCCTCGGCCTCTGATTATTCAATTACAAACTCGGGCAACTGGTCCAACTCTGGCACATTCGTTCCAAGGGAAGGCACAGTCACCTTAAACGGAACGAACCAGACCATGAGCGGCTCCACGACCTTCTACAATTTGACCAAGACCGTCGCGGCGGCGGATACGCTCACATTCGAGGCCGGAACGACCCAGACGGTTTCGAACACCCTCACCCTCAACGGCGCCGCGAGTAACCTCTTAAGCCTTCGTTCCACGCAGAACGGCAGTCAGTGGAACATCGATCCGCAGGCAACCAGAACCGTCTCATATCTCGACGTGAAAGATTCCAATAACACGAATGGGACACTCCTCGCATGTTCGACGGGTTGCCAAACAAGCGAGAACAACACGAACTGGGGCACGGGCACTGCGCCCGCGCTCTCCTCGGTCGCGGCTGCGGCGACGAATACCACCGCCACGATCACGTGGACCTCGGATCCCGCGGGTTCGAGCCGCGTTGAGTTCGGCCCGATGGGAAGCTACGGGGCCCTCACGCCGGAGACGGATACCTCCCTGCGCGTGACGAGCCACTCCGTCGCACTCTCGAATCTCCTCCCCTGCGCGTTCTACCACTACCGTGCGCTCAGCAAGGACACGTGGCAGGTGCAGGGCGTAAGCGCGGACCGGACGTTCCAGACGACGGGGTGCGCCGCGAGCGCCGACATCACGGCGCAGACGGGTGCAACGGTGAGTTCCACCGCGACGGGATCGGTGGCCCTGACCGGAACCAACACGGGCATCACCCTCACGATCCCGCCAGGGAGCACCAGTCAGTCAACGGTGACATTCCAGATCAATCAGCTGCCGCCGACTACGGTCCTCGCGAGCATCGGGGGCCCAAGCGGAATGAGCGTCGTGGGTAATGTCTATCAACTGGTGGCCATCTTGGGCTCCACGGGGTCGGTGACGTCCTTCAGCCAGCCCCTCACCGTCGCGATTCAGTACAGCTCCAGCGAGGTCTCCGGCCTCGACGAGGCAACGCTCCAGATCTATCGCCACGACGGATCGGCGTGGAGCGCGCTCACGGGGTGCACGGTGAATTCGGGCACGAAGACCGTCACGTGCACGACGACGCAGTTCAGTACCTTCGGGCTCTTCGGTTCTTCCGCGAGTACGGTCGCAGGCGGCGGCGCGGCGCGGACGCGGGAATTGCTGCAGGAGCTCGGGTTCATCGCGCCTGACGACGAAGGGCAGGAAGGCGGCGCGGCAGCAGGGCAGGAGGTGACGGAACCCGGGACGCAGGAGTCTGCGGAGCAGGCCGCAACGCCGGAGGAACCCACCGTCGTGCACATCGAGATCGCCCCGCCGCTTGAAGAGGAACCTTCCGCTTCCTCCGTCACCTCCTCCGTTTCCACGGCCCCCGCTCCCTCCCTGCCCTCCGAACCTTCGACGAAGGAGGGGGTTTCTTCCTCCGTTGCTCCGGAAGACTACCGGGAAGGCGTCGTCCTCCCCTCTCCTCCCGAACGCGCCGCGGCGTCCGCCGACCATGAAGAGCAGGTGCGCGAAGTTCGCGAAGATATCCGGGAAACGCTGAATCGCGCGGCATCCGCGCCCGCCGCCGCCGGACGCGCGCTGCTGCAGAACGCGGAAAAGGCCGCGGGAGCGCTGACGGACGGCGCGCGGTACATGGGCGGACAGATCGCGGACGGCGCGCGGTACATGGGCGGACAGATCGCGGACGGCGCGCGGATCGCCGGCGGGCAGGCGGCGCAAGCGGGACTGAAGGCAATGGAGAGCGTCCAGAGAACCAGCCGGCGGACCGTAGCCGCGTTCAGGGATTTCGGCGCCCTGCTGGCCATGCGGAGCGAACGGATCGCCGACCGCTTGAACGAAAGCGGCGGAACGGCCCGACGCGCCGTCGCGTTCCTCGTGGAACGGGCGGGCAACGGGGCACGGAAGGGAATGGCGCTGATCGCGGGCGCCGCGGAAACGGGCGCCGACGGCATACGGCGGATCGTCGCTCTCGGTGAAACGGGCACGCGTTCCGCCCTCCGGACCGGACGACAGATCGCGCTTTCCATCGGCCTCTCCGACAAACAATCCGCTCCGTTCCCGCCGGAACTCGCGCAGATGCGCGCGGAAGCCAGGGAAGAAATCGCCGGATGGCTCCGCGCCGGAGCAACATCGGCACGCGACACGGCCGGTCTCGTCGCGCTGCGGACGGAACAGGCGCTCGGCCGGGCGACGGACATCACCGCACGGAGCATCGTCGCGGTGAAAGAGAGCTTCGGGACGGCACACAGCCGCGTCTCCACCTTCATCGCGCGGGGAGGCGACGCGTTGCGCTCCCTCCGTTCGCCGGAAATCCTGCCGTCGAGCGAGATCGCGGAGAAATCCGCGGCGCCGGAACCCTCCGCGCGGAAATACCGCACGGCGCTCACCAAGCGGGACGGCGCGCTCCTCATCGCCTCGCTGAACCTAAGCGTCATGGACAGTTTGGGAAACCCCTACCGCCAGACTCCGGTGGTGCTCTTCTCGACGCCCAAGATCGCCACGACGGATGACGAGGGCATCGCCACCTTCCACGACGTCGAGACGGGCAAGCATCAGATCGAAATCCACGTGAAGGAGGGCCAGATCGAGAAGAAGGAAATCATCCTCGAACCTCCCTCCGGCCTCACGGTGGAAGAGCAGCAAAGACTCGACGTGCTGCTGCCCGTCGTGAACGTCGTGGTGAACGAACCGTTGCGCGGCAGCGCCCTGGACATCGCCGGCCTGCCGCTCGCCTCGTGGATCGTCATCGCCCTCGTCGTCCTCGGCAACGCGATCCTCGGCCTCTCCCTCGTCCTGCGGAACCGCGCCCGCGGCTGATGCCGCCCCTCCGACTGACACCCAAACCCTCTTCCCGACCGTGTCATCCCCCGCCTCCCTCTTCGGCTCCCTCTGGTTTGTCGCCGTCTCCACCGACGCGGGAAAACTGTTTCTCTTCAGTTCCTTTCTTCTGCTGCTCGGCCTCCTCCTCGAAACATGGAGCGAAGGATGCGGCTTGCAGTCGCTCGCGCGGCTCTCACTCAAGGAAATTGAAACGAGCCATCCGCACGTTCCGGCGCTCTTCGCCATCGCGCAGATCCTCTGCACGTCCGTGCCGCTCTTCGCCGTGAGCCTGCTGCTGCTCCGCGGCTTCGGGTTCCTGCCCGATACGCGCACGTGGATGCTCTTCGCGTCGATCTTCCTCGTCGTGCTCACCGCCAGCGTGCTCGCGGAACTGCACTGGCGCAGCATGGCGCACGCCTCGTTCGCTTTTTCGACGGGAACGACGACCGTCTTCCTCTGGATCCTCTTCAAAGAAGGTCTGCCGTCGTACGCGCCGCTCGCCGCCTCGCTCCTGGCGCTGTTTCTGGCGGCCAGCGTTCTCGTCGTCGGCATCCTCTCCTTCCGCAGACGGAACACGCTCGCGCCCATCCTCCTGCTGTTCACCGTCGTATTCTGGCTGTGCATAGCGGCATTCCTCGCATGAAACCCGAACGCATCCGCATCGGCCGCCGCGGCTCCCCGCCCCTCCGGGAGAGGAGAGCGCAATGGCCTTTCCGGTTCACGTTGATCCTCCTCGGAGGCACCGGCATCGCCGTTTCACTCCTCGTCGCCTATCGCGGGAACGCGCCCGGCCAGCTGCCCTGGAACGTCGCCGGAGGGAGCGGCGCGCCGTCCGACCCGTACCGCGTCGCCACCTGCGCGGAACTGCAGAACCTTTCGGCCGCTCCCGCGGCCTCCTATGCGCTCGCGGAAGACATTGACTGCGCGGGTTTCGCAGCGCGGAGCTCCGGACAAGGCTTCGTTCCCATCGGCACCTCCAAGACCGGTTTCACCGGCACGCTCGACGGGCGGGGCTTCGCGATCCGGAACCTCGTGATCCGTCGCGCGGGAGAGGACGCCGTCGGACTCTTTTCCCTGCTCGGTTCCGGGGCATCGGTATCGCGCCTCTCGCTCACGGTCGACATCGCGGGACATGACGGCGTCGGCGGACTCGCCGGCCGGATGGAACACGGAAGCACGGCGACGGAAGTCATCGTCAGCGGAACGGTGGAAGGACACGTATCCGTCGGAGGTATCGCAGGCGTCAGCCGCGGTTCCATCCGGACAGCCTCCGGAGGAATGGCGGTTACGGGCGAAAAAGGGGTGGGCGGCATCGCTGGCACCCTCGATGAGGGCGGCGACGCGCGGACCGTCGCGGTATCCGGGACCGTGATCGGCGGGGAGGATGTCGGCGGCGTCGCCGGCGTGGGCCGCGGCGCTCTGATCGACGGCTGCGTCGTCACCGGAACCGTCCGGGGAACGCAGAATACCGGCGGGGCGGTGGGATGGCTGATCGGAGGAACGGAGCGCGCATCGAGCATCGTGAATTGCTATTTCTCCGGCCAACTCAGAGGAGCGACACAGAAGGATATCTTGGTCGGGAAGCGGGGAGTGCAGTGAGAAACGGCATTGGAGCTGCCTCACCCCCTGTCCCCCTCTCACCGCCCACACCACACGCCAACGGGAAAGGGGGCACTCTGTCTTGCTACGAAATCTTAAAAGCACGAGGCGGTGCGCCCCCTCTCCAGTGAAGGAACGTGGGCGGGAGGGAGAGGAGGGATGAGGCAAGGGTAAGGAAAGGGAAACAAGGTCTTCCTGAGGCCAAGAACACAACTTCACAACATATGCTGAAAGGCGTATAATGGAAGTTGATGTCCACGCCAAACATCCTCATCGCCGAAGATGACGCCGTCCTGCGCGAGGTGTACGTGAAGAAATTCTCCATTGCGGGATTCAAGATCCGCGCGGTCGAAAACGGCCAGGAGGCGGTTCAGGAAATCGAAAAGGAGAAACCCGATATCGTCATTCTGGATCTCAATATGCCCGTCATGGACGGCTTTGCGGTGCTGGAACGGTTTCCGCGCGCTTCACGCGGATTTCCGATCGTCGTTCTCAGCAACTTCGGAGATACGAAGAACAAGGAACGTGGTCTGGGGCTGGGCGCCGACGATTTCTTCATCAAGAGCGAAATGACGATCAAGACGCTGCTCGAGAAAGTCACGATGCTCCTCAAGGCAAAGGAGATGTGGCAGAAATAGGCACGGGAGGGAACGTGCGAACGAGAGACAGGCAAACCGGAGGTGAAGAATTTGGAGTTTCTGCCTCACCCCCTATCCCCCTCTCCGTGCCGACCAACGCCAACCAGAGAGGGGGAAAAACAACGAACACAGACAACAAACACCCCCCTCTCCCCGCAAGGAACGTGGCGCGGGAGGGAGAGGGGCTGGGGGTGAGGCAACAATCCCTCCCTCGGAAGGCAAATTCGTGATAAAATGGTAGGATACGTCAGCAATGAATTTCTTGTACGCCATCCTTGGCATTCTCCTCTGCGCTGCAGCGGGTTACGCGGCACTCTGGTTCATGCGTTCCCTGCAGGACCGCAAGCGCGAGCATGACCTCGTATTCCTCCAGCTCCTGGTTCCGAAGAAGGAAAGCAAAGAAGATAAAGAGACGGAGTCGGAGAAGTACTCCTCGGGGCAGGATTTCAAGGAGGTCGTGGGCGTGATGGATCACCTCTTCCAGTCGCTGTATGCACTTTACAATGGCAAGCCGGGGCGCCACTGGCGCGGTCAAACGTTCTTTTCGGTCGAATACGCTGCCCTCGGCGGCGAGATCCTCTTTTTCATCGTGTGCCCGCGCTCGACCGTCCACCTGATCGAGAAACAGGTGACCTCCTTCTACCCCGATACCATCATCGACGAAGTGGAAGATTACAACATCTTCACGGACCAGTCGGTCGCAACCGCACAAATCCTTCTGCCGAAGAAGAATTTCTCGTTCCCCTTCCGGATGTACCAGGAACAGAAGAGCGATCCCCTGAACACCATCACGAACGCCTTCTCCAAACTGGAAACGGGCGAAGGGGCCGCCGTGCAGTTTGTTTTACGGCCGGCCGCTGCGGGATGGCAGAAGAAACTGTCACGGGCTGCCGTGAAGATGATCAACCCCAAGAAGCATCAGGCCAGTCTGTGGAATCCGATCACCTGGATCGGAGCAGTCTTCTCCATCCTCACTTCGAACGACGCCACATTGGATATCAAGACGGAGGCCGAATCCACGGGCAACCGCGTCACGCAAATTCAGGAGGAACGCAGCAAGATGCTGGACGAGAAAGCCTGCAACCCCGGCTTCGACTGCGTCATCCGCCTCGTCGGTTCCTCCCAAACTGCCGCCAAGGCGCAGAAGGTGCTGGACGGCATCCTGGCCGCGTTCGCCCAGTTCGACACCGTCCGCGGCAACAGTTTCGGTACCCCCCTCTACGTGAATCAGGACAGCGTGATCCGCTCCTTCGTGCGCCGGTCCCCGCGGCACGGATTTTTGCGCTGGCTCGTGACGCCGCGAATGATCGCGGGTACGGCGGAGCTCGCCGGTTTCTTCCACCTGCCCAACACCAAGTACAACAAGGTCGAGATGATCAAGTGGCAGAATTTCAAAATCGCCCCCGCCCCCAAGGATATTCCCGATGAGGGCGTGTACCTCGGACTCAACAGTTACCGCGGCGAGAAGCGCAAAGTCCACATCAAGAACGAGGACCGCTTCCGCCACTTCTACATCATCGGACAGACGGGTACGGGCAAATCCTCGATCCTGCAGATCATGGCGCGCCAGGACATGCACGCCGGCAAAGGCCTGTGCGTGATCGATCCGCACGGATCGCTGATCGAAGACCTGATGCCGTTCATTCCGCGCGAACGGGCGGACGACGTGATCTACTTCAATCCGGCCGACACCGAGCGGCCGATGGGGCTCAATCTGCTCGAAGGAAAGACGCAGGAGGAGAGGGATCTCATCGCACTCGACGCAATGAACATGATGGTGAAGATGTTCGGCAACGAAGTCTTCGGCCCGCGCATTCAGGACTATTTCCGCAACGGCTGTCTGACGCTGATGGAGGATGAAGACGAAGGCGGCGCCATCACCGATCTCGTCAAGCTGTTCACCGACGAGGAGTGGCAGAAATACAAGGTCACGAAGGTGAAAAACCCCATCGTACGCTCCTTCTGGGAGAAGCAGATGGCCATGACGGGCCAGCGCGAAAAGCAGGAGATGATCCCCTACTTCGCGGCCAAGTTCGGCCAGTTCTACACGAACACGCTCATGCGCAACATCGTGGGACAGACGAAGAGCGCCTTCGACATCGCCGACGTGATGAACAACGGCAAGATCCTGCTGGCCAATCTGAGCAAAGGCTTGGTCGGCGATATCAACGCACAGCTCCTCGGCATGATCTTCGTGAGCAAGATGCAGGTGGCCGCCATGCGCCGGCAGCGCGAGAACGCCGACAAGCGCAAGGATTTCTTTCTGTACATCGACGAATTCCAGAATTTCGTGACGGAATCGATCGAAAGTATCCTCTCCGAGGCACGCAAGTACCGTCTCGGCCTCATTCTCGCCCATCAGTACATCGACCAGCTGGAGAAGGAAAACAAGCTCTCGGGATCGGTCAGCCTGAAGGGCGCGATCTTCGGCAACATCGGCACGATGATGTTCTACAAGATCGGCCCGCAGGACGCCGAAGTCTGCGCCAAAGAAATGGCGCCGGTTTTTTCGGAACAGGATCTTGTGAATATGGATGCCTTCAAGGGCGCCATGAAGCTCTGCATCGACGGCAAACCCTCGCGCCCCTTCACGATCGAGGTCCCGCGCCCGTGGCTCGACACGACGTATACCAAAGACCCCCAGGCCGCCGAGGCCTTCAAGCAGCTTTCGCGCCTGACCTACGGCAGACAGAAGGACTTCGTCAACAGAGAGATTTTGAGACGGATCGGATAAGAAAGGAACAACGAAGACCAAGAATACGAGAAGTACAAAGATTTCAAGGAGTTCAAAGAAGACAAGAAATGCCTTCTGAGAAGGAGGAGAGAAACTTTCGTTGTCCTCCTTGTTTTTCTTGTAATCATTTTATCTTAAATATTTTCGATCAATTTGGCATTTCATGGCATTTTGATATATATATAATTTATGTTATAATATTCAAGTCACATCCACATCATTTCCCCTCTCTTCTATGGTGTACAACAGAAACCTGCTCGTCGTTGCGCTTTGCGGCGTGCTCGTCTCGGTCATCGCTGGCATCGGCGCGATGCAGTATGCGCAGGTCATCGCCTTCAGCGGCATGAATCCCAATACCGCACAGACGGAACCCGGCATCGAAAAACAGGAACGCACCTGTGTCAATCCGCGCAGCATCATGGAAAACCTCTTCAGCGGATTCACCAAGCAGCGACCGTGTCCGGTTGTGCAGGAGCAGAAACCGCAGGCCGCGCAGGAAATGCACGCAGCCCCGCCCGTCGTCGAACCGGTCAGTGAGGACTGCGCCGAGACCACCAATGCGCGCCGCCGTGCGGCCTGCAATGCGGGAACGCGTCTCATCAACGAGACGAACCGATAATTGCCGTTCTTTCAGTTTTTACTTCCTTATCTCCCAATTCCATGGCAAACAGAAAATCGACCCGCCTCGCCGTCCTCGTCGGCGTACTCGCCGGAGTGCTGCTGGGTGCCGGTGTCTCACATTTCGCAGAAGTCACTGCGGATCTGCTCATCGCGCGTTCCGACTTCAACTACCGCAGCCAGCGGTACAATCGCGACCTCGCCAATGAGGGCATCTTCCGCGGCGACGGACTGGCCGGAGCCCGCACACTCGATTGGGGCACGGCAGAAACGCGCACGGAAAAGGCGCCTGCCACCGCCTTGCGCGGTGCAGCCATTGAACAGCTGCGCTACTGCGCAGGCCAGAGTCCCGACCGCCGGTCGCAGTGCCTCGTGAACGCGGCCAACCAGATCCTGAAGGACGCGGCCGAGCAGGGCGAGTAATAAAAAAAAACACCTCAAGAAAGAGCGGGTAGAGATACCTGCTCTTTTTTTTAACGTGAGAGAGACACCTGCGGTTTCCCTCTCACGAACTACCGCACAGCCACCGCCGCGCCTACCGGCAAGGCATGGACGAGGTAGCGCTGCGAGATCGAGTCCGGCGGCCAGCAGGTGTAGAGGATCAATTCCTCGCCGTTGCCGTTGTCATTGAAGGGAGAGGTATCCGCGGCGTCGATCGCCTGCTTCTGCGTCACCTCGTACGTATAGAGGGATCCGGAATAGGTGATGTACACGCGATCGCCGACGGAGAGTCGGTTGATCTGGCGGAAGATCTTGGTGAACTGTGACAGATCCCACGGATAGCCGCTCGAGTGGCCGTAGACCATGATCTTCCCTCCGGCACCGGGATAGCCGAAGAGGTGACCGACACCGTACTTGAGTGGTTCTAAAATGCCGTCCTTCGAAAAGGGATCATGCGGGTGCGTGACCGTGAGATCGTTTAAGCTGATCGCAGGAATGGAAATGGCAAAATATTTCTCCGACGCGTAGGGCAGCGTGGAAGTCGTGGTTCTCTGCGGCGATACCGGAACAGTGGCATACGTGACGGGTGCAGGAGAAAGCGCCGCCGCAACCACCGGCTCCGCGCCCGAGAACGCGGCGACATTCGTTTTGCGCACCACGGAGAGGCGGTACGCCATGTCGAAGAACTGACCCCGTGTGATGGCCGTACCCAGACGCAGTCGTCCCTGATGCATGATGAGATTGCGACGAATCGCGCCGTTCACCGCGGAGGTGTACCACTGCTGACTCTTGTTCTCGATGTATGGCGAGAGGTCGGCATTCGTGCCGAGTCCCGTTCCCTCCCCGACCGTGCGCATGAGCAGTGCAACGGCCTCTTCCACCCGCAGTGCCTGCCCGGGACGCAACGATCCGTCGGGATAGCCGGTAATCAGTGACTTTTCAAAAGCGGCCTCCACATACGGCGCATACCACTGCGCCTGATCCATATCCCAGAAGAGCGGCATCGAAGGCAGATTGCCCTGATACCAGGATGCACGGTCCTTCGTTGAGCGATCCAGACTCAGAATCACCTTCAGCGCCTCGGCACGATTGAGCGCCCCGTTGGGTCGGGCCAATCCGTCGGCGTATCCCTGAATCACCCCCTGTTCCTTGAGCTCTCCGAATGCGGTCTCGTAGGCCGTTCCCGCCGTATCCGGAAACGAAGCCGCCAGAGCGACTGCGGGTGCAATCACGCTGAAGCAAGACAGCAGCATGCCAGTGAGGAATCGCTGAAAGGACATGGAGACAATAGAGAGATATGATAAGTATTTTGACAATTTTGTCAATGGTTTCCCATACCAGGGTATCTTGGACATTTGGCTCCGGAACCTCAATAATCCAACGTTCTCATGGCACTGCATATAGGCATTGTCGGCCTGCCAAATGTGGGCAAATCCACCCTGTTCAACCCCGCACCAGTCTCCCGCATGCGCGGGATCCGGTGCGGAGCAGGCGCGCTCTTCTTTCCCATGCTCTCATGCCCTTAAAAATCGGCATCGTTGGTATCCCTAATGTCGGAAAATCGACCCTTTTCAATGCACTGACGAAAACCCGCGGGGCACAGGCCCAGAACTATCCTTTCTGCACCATCGAACCCAATGTGGGGGTTGTGGAGGTGCCGGATCCGCGTCTGGCGAAACTCGCGGAGCTCGTCCACCCCGAAAAAATCATTCCCGCCGCTATCGAATTCGTCGACATCGCGGGACTGGTGCGCGGTGCCAGCAAGGGCGAGGGGCTCGGTAACCAGTTCCTTGCCGCCATCCGCGAGGCGGACGCCATTTGCGAGGTGGTACGCCTGTTCGAGGGAGGAGACATCATCCACGTGGAAGGATCCGTGAACGGCAGACGCGACCGCGAGACGGTCGAAACGGAACTCTGTCTCGCTGATCTGGACGTGCTCGAGCGCCGGATCGAGAAAGCTCGCGGCGCGGCGCGCACGGGCGACAAGGAGAAACAGCGAGAACTGACCCTCATCGAGAAGCTTCTGGCCGTTCTGAAAGCGGGCAACCTCGCCAGTACCGCGAATCTCTCTCCGGAGGAACGCTTCTTCGTGCAGTCTTTCCAGCTGCTCACCTTCAAGCCCGTGATTTATGCGGCCAATGTGGGCGAGCAGGAACTGCACCGGATGAGCGCCCATAGCGCCCGTGAAGTACTGGGTCTGCCCGCCTCCGCACAGGTCATCATCGTCTCGGCCAAGATCGAGGAGGACCTGCAGGATCTGCCGCCCGAAGAAGCAGAGGCATTCCTGAAGGAACTGTCGGTCACCTCTTCGGGCTTGGATCAACTCATCACCGCCGCGTACGACATTCTCGGCTACCAGACGTACTTTACGGCCGGCCCGCAGGAAGTGCGCGCATGGACAATCCGCAAAGGGAGCACTGCCCCGCAGGCGGCAGGCGTGATCCATTCGGATTTCGAGAAGGGATTCATCCGCGCCGAGACGATCGCCTACGGGGATTACGTGACCCTCGGCGGGGAGCTGAAGGCCAAAGAGGCCGGCAAAATGCGCTCCGAGGGCAAGGACTACGTCGTGCAGAACGGTGACGTGATGCATTTCCGTTTCAGTAGTTAAGGAAGCAGAAGAAACATAAGAAGAAAAGGAAGCAAAGGAAATTGTGTTTGATACAATGTTTGCATGAAGCAAAGACATTACGAGCAACTGATTGTTTGGCAAGAATCGCACAAACTATGTTTGAAAGTGTATCAACTCGTCGACCAGTTTCCACCGAAGGAACAATTCGGATTATGTTCTCAAATGCGTCGGTCGGCATCCAGTGTTCCGACAAATATCGTTGAAGGAAATGTGAAACGTTCCGCGCGGGAAAAATTGCATTTCATCGAACACTCTGAAGGATCTCTGGAAGAATTGGATTATCAGATGTTCCTGAGTCGGGACCTTTGCTATATCACTCCTGAAGAATTTGAGTCATTGCGAGGATGCATTAGTCGAGTAAGTTATCTACTGACCAAATTCAGAGCGGGAATCACATAGCTCCTCTGCTTCTTCTGTTTCCTTTCTTTCCTCTGCTTCCTTGGTCTTCCTCCCCCGCCAGGAACCGTTCACCTGCGAGCACTGCGGCGCACAGGTTGCCCCACTGCAACACGGCACCTGCCGCAATCACTGCCCGCAGTGTCTCTGGAGCAAGCATGTGGATGACCGCGGTCCGGGAGACCGTGCGGCGACGTGCGGGGGGCTGATGGAGCCTGTCGGCGTGGACTTTCGCGGTCCCAAGGGCTGGATGATCGTCCACCGGTGCGCACTCTGCGGAAAATCAATCACCAACAAGTGTGCTCCGGATGATGACCAAGCCAAACTCGCCGCTCTGCATCCCTGATTTTTGAATTACTATTTTGTTCAAATTGAACGGCTTCAGCAAGGGCTCTTTTTGATTTCCACTTGAAATAGTTATATTGGAAGTCGTAGGCTGCGCAGCCTCATGCGCTGGTTTCTTGTCATTTGTGCCTTCGGCCTTTTGTTCGTCGCCATGTAATCTCGCGGAGGTCACCCGTCTGCGGTTCTTTGTGATTG
>JAQUKV010000021.1 GCA_028718905.1 Candidatus Peribacteraceae bacterium
TGGTGGCCCAGACCAGGATCGAACTGGTGACACCTCGCTCTTCAGGCGAGTGCTCTACCAACTGAGCTACCGGGCCACTGCGGAAGCACCTGTACTGTATCAGGGCTTTCCGAAGGTGAGAAGGGGTCAGTCTCGGCAGTACTGTACTTGCCTTTTGCACCGCTTTCCCTGATCCTGACCCTGTCTCGTATTTCTTCGTGGGGCTGTAGCTCAGCTGATAGAGCGCCGCATTCGCATTGCGGAGGCCAGGGGTTTGAATCCCCTCAGCTCCACCAACCACCTCACTCTCATGTGAGATGATTGCAGAATTTTTTTTCAACCGCTCCTCATGGTGATGCATGGCTCCTCACTGGCCGGAGTTCCGTTCACCTCTCTGGATCACCACCCGTTGGTGGGTCTGAATGCCCAAGATGTCCAGGAGCGCATCATCCGTGACGGGTTCAACGAACTGCCATCCGCAAAGGAACAAAGTCTGTTCCGGATTGCGTTCAATGTGATGCGCGAGCCGATGTTTCTGTTGCTCGTGGCGTGCGGTGCCATCTACCTGCTGCTCGGGGACCCTGGCGAAGCCCTGATGCTTCTGGGTTTCGTCTTCATGGTGATCGGCATCACAATTTATCAGGAACGCAAAACCGAGCGAGCCTTGGAAGCCCTGCGCGACCTCACGAGTCCGCGGGCTCTCGTGATCCGCGAAGGACAGCACCTGCGCATCCCCGGCCGTGAAGTCGTCCGGGATGATCTGTTTCTCATTGCCGAAGGTGACCGCATCCCTGCGGACGGCTTTGTGCTGTCGGCGATCAATCTTGCTGTCGACGAATCGCTTCTCACCGGCGAATCCGTACCCGTGCGCAAATCGGAATGGAATGGCACTTCCCGCACGGAACCGCCTGGCGGTGACGACCGCCCCTCCGTGTATTCCGGCACGCTCGTCACCGCGGGCAAAGCGCTCTGTACGGTGTCCTGCACGGGGATCCGCACGGAAATAGGCAAAATCGGCAAAGCACTCCGGTCACTGGAAACCGAACAAACCCTGCTCCAGAAAGAGACGGCGACCATCGTGCGGAGTATTTCTCTCATCGGACTGCTGCTCTGCTCCTCCATCGTCGTGATCTATGGATACACACGGGGACACTGGATCGAAGGCATCCTCGCAGGATTGAGTCTGGCTATGGCGATTCTCCCCGAAGAGTTTCCGGTCGTATTGACCATTTTCCTCGCACTCGGTGCGTGGAGAATTGCGAAACGCGGCGTCCTGACCCGACGTGTCCCTTCCATCGAAATGCTCGGGTCTGCGAGCGTGCTCTGTGTGGACAAAACCGGAACACTCACCCTGAACAAGATGACGGTGGATTGCATCATGAATGGCAACGGAACACTTCTCGAGCATCCCCTTGCAGAAATGGAACTGGCAGAGGAATTTCACGAACTCGTCGAGTTCAGCATTCTGGCCAGTCAACGGGATCCCTTTGACCCGATGGAAAGGGCCTTCAAACACGTGGGGGAGGAATTCCTCCGCAATACACCGCATCTGCACGCAGACTGGACGCTCGTACGTGAATATGCACTGTCCTCGCAGCTTCTGGCGATGACGGAGGTCTGGCAGTCTCCGAACGGCAAAGATTTCATCATTGCAGCGAAAGGTGCACCCGAGGCTATGATCGATCTCTGTCACATCCCGCCTGCAGAGGCGCAATCCATCCGGAATAACGTCGAGCGTATGGCACAGAGCGGACTGCGCGTACTGGCCGTTGCAAAAGCACATTGTACGGATCCCTCGCTGCCGGGCAGGCAGCATGATTTCGATTTCATCTTCCTCGGTCTCATGGGACTCGCCGACCCGGTCCGCCCGACGGTGCCTCCCGCCCTGCAGGAATGCCGGCAGGCCGGCATACGGGTGATCATGATCACCGGTGATTACCCGACCACAGCGATGTCCATCGCCCGCCAGATCGGCCTCTATGAAGAAGGAGAGATGATTACGGGTCCGGAACTTTCTGCCATGGATGATGCGCAGCTCAGCCGGCGCATCCGCACGGCTACGGTCTTCGCCCGCGTCATTCCCGAACAAAAACTCCGCCTGGTGAATGCGCTCAAGGAACTCGGCGAAATCGTCGCCATGACGGGAGACGGTGTCAATGACGCCCCCGCCCTCAAGGCGTCGCACATCGGCATCGCCATGGGCGGCCGCGGCACTGATGTGGCACGCGAGGCTTCCGCTCTCGTGCTCGTGGACGAGGATTTTTCGTCCATTGTGCAGGCCGTCCGCATGGGCCGGAGAATTTTTGATAACCTGAAACACGCGATGTCGTACATCATCGCGATTCACGTTCCGATTGCCGGGCTTTCGCTCATTCCGGTGATGCTCGGCTGGCCACTCATCCTCTCGCCCGTTCTCATCATGTTTCTGGAACTCATCATCGATCCCGCCTGCTCCATCGTCTTCGAGATGGAACCGGAGGAGGAAAACATCATGCAACGGCCCCCGAGGAACCCCTCTATTCCCATTCTCCACAAGCGTTTGCTCGCAGTCAGTTTGCTGCAGGGCAGCGCCATCCTTGCGATTGTACTGGCTGTCTTCGCTGTGAGCTACTTCGGCGGCGCAAGTGAACTGCAGGCACGCACGATGACCTTCACCACCCTCATCCTTGCAAATCTCGGGCTCATTCTCTCGATGCGCTCACACACCCGATCTATTTTCGCAAGCCTGCGCACTCCGAACCCCGCGACGTGGTGGGTGACGGGATCTGCACTCGCCGTACTGATCGCGGTGCTCTTTGTGCCCTTCCTGCGATGGATGTTCCGCTTTGCCGCTCTCTCTCCTTTCGATGTTCTTGCCTGTGGCATTGCCGGCCTTCTCAGCATTATCTGGTTTGAATGCGCAAAAATGCTGTTACGTCGTCATCTGTTGAATTTCTAATATTCTTCATAGAAGCTGTTCTGCTTTAAGCATTTAATATAATATATTGCATATTTTATCAAATTATTATATAATTTGAGACTAACATCAATTACTTAAACAAAATGACCAATACACACAAATTTCAACTTGGCACTCTGCTCGCAACATGTGCGATCGTACTTCTGAGTAGTGCAACACTCACCTATAAGACTTCGGACACAGCATGGTCACCACGACTGCCCCTCTTGCCCGCACTATCCTTCGGCGGGTACGTGGCCGATGCCGCCGGCCCTGAATTTCCAAACAAAGACGCACTGACACGCGTGGCGATGCGGTTGAGCAGGCGCATAGCAAAAGTCCAAGGGACCTCCCCGTCCATCTCTACACTCGTCGATGCGCTTGCGGAACAACGTGAGCTCCTGCAGCACAACACCACGGTCACCCTGCAATTGCCGGATAACCTTTCATACCGCACATGGGAAGTCAGTCTCCAACGCTATCCCACATGGCTCAAGGCGGAAATTTCTCCCGCATCCGCGCGATTCCGCGTCGACGAGGAACGCATCCGTCAGTACCTTCAGCAGGAAACAATCGACGGCATCATTCCTCCGAGAAAGGCCGTCATCACAGAAATTATTGAAGACAATGACATCCGGAGAGCGGTCACCGGTACGGGAGCAGCCCGTGCAGGCATCGTCTTTGATCTGCCCACCGTCACGCGTGACCTTACAACCGCACTTACGGAAGGAACCGAAGCCATCACGGCATCTCTGTTCGTGGAAGGAGGATCCATCGAAAATCAGTCGAATCTTGCCCTGGGGGATCTGACACTGCTCGGAGTGGGAAAGTCCGACTTCAAAGGTTCGACCGCGAACAGAATCTATAACGTCCGGAAAGCCATCAATCAGCAGGTGAACAACGTCATAGTCGAACCGGGTGCAACATTCTCGTTCAACTCCACCCTCGGCGGCCCCGTCACGAACGGAAACGGCTGGCGCGATGCAAAAGTGATCTTCAATACCACGGATCTGGTCATGGCTCCCGGCGGCGGCATCTGTCAGGCATCAACCACGACATTCCGCGCCATGCTGAATGCCGGATTTGAGTCCGTGAAACGCGCCAATCACAGCATGTACGTCACCTATTACGAAAAATACGGCGTGGGCATCGATGCGACAGTCTTCCCCGGTCAGCAGGACCTCACCTTCGTGAACGACACCGACAACTACCTCCTGTTCCAGGCCTACACCGAAGGAACCGAAGCCGTCGTGCAGATTTACGGCACACCGGACGGACGTAAAACGCAGATCTCGGGACCGTACTTCTCTTCTTCCGATCTCTCTGATTTTCCCGCAGACGAACGGCCCCCGCGCAACAATGAAATTTCCTGGGTGCAGCACATCGTCTTTCCGAATGGAACAGAGAAGCAGAAGGTCATCGTCTCACGCTACACGAGTTTGCCAAAATCCCTGGCAAAGAAGTACGAGACGGTGCTACACGCAGGTGCCGGACAAGAGGCGATGTGATCCGCAGTGACTGTGCCGTCGGAGAGCATAATTCCTCTGTTTCCTGCCAAAATTAAAGGTTGTTTTAGGAAATGGCCACCGGCAAATTCCCTCTGGAATTCAGGGAAAATATCGCTATACTGATTTGGCAATTTTCCCTTCCCATTCCCATTTATGACACTGCCCACTCCCCAGCAGGAAACCAAAAAGTGGTTCGGCATTACGATGGTGCTCGTCGGAGTCATCATCGGGTTCGCCGGCGCCAAAATAGGCGGCACCGCTGCACTGAAGCAGCCGACAGCCCCGACGGCGCAGGTCCAGCCCACGCCCACCGCACCTCCGGAGGATCCCGTGCCGGACTTCTCGGATATCGAGGCAATCAACCCCTCTACGGATCACATCCGCGGCAACAAGGATGCCACGATCACGATTCTTGAGTACTCGGATACAGAGTGCCCCTTCTGTGCCCGCGTGCACCCCACGCTGCAACAACTGCTCACGGATTACGGCGACACGGTGAACTGGGTCTTCCGCCACTATCCGCTCTCCTTCCATCAATCGGCACAGAAAGGCGCCGAATCGTTGGAATGCGCCGCGGAACTGGGCGGCAACGACAAGTTCTGGGCCATGATCGACGTGATCTACGAGAAGGGATCGGACAATGCCAAGTTCGCCGAATACGCCAAGGAAATCGGCCTGAACCAGACCGCGTTCCAGAAATGTCTCGATAGCGGCAAGTACGCCACAAAAACGGCAGAAATGATGCAGTCGGGTACGAAAGCCGGCATTCAGGGAACCCCCGGCAATCTCATCATTAACAACAAGACCAAGAAGGTCGCCGTCGTCTCGGGCGCGCAGCCGCTCCAGAACTTCAAGGATGCCATTGACGGACTCCTGAAGTGATCTTTCTGCTCTCAGATCCCCCGCAGGCGCAAGCCACGGGGGATTTTTTCTTGTCCCGTTTTTCTGAATGGAGGTAGAATGCAACCCCTTTCCTCATCCACTCATGCGCTTCCGCCTTCTCCCCGTCCTCGTGACCGGTCTTCTGCTTGCCTCCTGCGGAGGTGCTGCACCGACCACACCAACGGATGATCTCCTTTCCTCTTCCTCCTCATCGGAGTCTGCGATTGTAGAGACACACAATGTTTCCTTTACGGGCACTGTGCGTCCGGCGGGGATCAGCATCTACATGGAAGGGACACACCGTCTCGAACTGGGTGACGGCCGCTTCATCCTGCTTGCCAGCGACACCGTGGATCTGAACGGCTACGTGGGTGAGCAGGCGGAAGTCACCGGCTCCATCCGACCGACCGTCGAAGAGGGGGGGGCGATCATGCGTGTCGAACAAATCAGGTTGCTTGAAAGATCCTCTGCAAGCAGTACAGATGCCGATCCCTCTGCCGATCCCTCTGCCGCTTCCGCAGCGGTCTCTTCATCGGTGGCCCTCTCATCCGCGTCATCCCCGGCTTCTGTAGCCTCCAGCACACCATCGTCAAAATCCGCTTCTGTCGCCTCGGCCTCCCGCTCTTCGTCTGCCGCGAGTGTCGCATCCGTTGCCGTCGATGTTTCCGCACAGGTGACCTCCATGGCCAAACAAAACCTGGCGACAGCCAACTGGACACAGGCCTACTGCGCCCCGCCGACCATCGGCTTCTGCGTGCCCGTGCACCGCAACTGGTACTTCAAATCGTTCGGAACGGCATCCGAAGCACTCTGGCACGTCGAGGTCGGTTCGCTTTCCATCGAGAACATTTCAGACGGACCGATTACCGTGAATCTATTCGGAGGTGCCCTCTCGACAAAAGGCATTGCGGACAATGAGGTGCGCGATGACGGATCAACAGTGCGCGGATACCGCGAGTGGACAAAAGACCGTCATATCGAGATTTCCGCCCCCTCCGCCCTCATGGAAGCCGTGACGTACATGACGCAGCACCTTTCGGCCATGGAGGAATAAAGGGGGATAGTTGTTGGATAATTGCCTCACCCCCCCAACCCCCTCTCCCCGCCGCACCGACGCCAACGGGAGAGGGGGCGCCCCCTTTTCTGCGTCTGAGCTTTTTACACGGACAGCGTGTGCCCCCTCTCCGTGCAGGAATCGTAGCAGGGACGGAGAGGGGGATAGGGGGTGAGGCACTGTGGTAGGATAATCCCATGCCGAAATTCACCTATACGGCGATCCAGTCCGACGGCCAGCGCGTATCCGGCACCATTGAATCATTCAGTCTGCAGGCTGCGCACGATGCGCTGAAACAGATGCATCTGGTTCCGGAAGAGCTGCACGAATCGCTCGTCAGCGAACAGCCGCTTACCCCCGAACATGCGGAGAAGCTGCTGACATTCACGCCGGCTGTCCCCGTACATGAGGCATCCGCTTCACCCGCAGAGCATCCGGCACCGCAATCTGTGCCGGACACTCCGGCAACGGAAGCCGCCTACTTTCCCCTGCTCGATACTCTGCGCCTGTACGCCGGATGGCTGCTTGCGTGGTACGCCTTCGTCTATGCGCTCGGCAACTACCAGCACACGCGCCCGCTGCCCTTCCGCATCCCCTTCGTGGAGGGGCTGTTTCTTTCACCGCTGGTGTTCAGCTTCACGCTGGGAGCCTATCTGTTCCTGCTCCTTTCGGGAATCTGGAAAGCATCAGGGAAAGGCCTTCTGAAAGGTTTCTTCATGACGGCAATCGGCGTCACCGGATTCGTGCTCTACCGGATGAATGTGCTGTAGTGAGCGAATACACTTCACTCCTCTGCTGGTTCTTGCACCAAGCCGAACTGCTGAGCAAATGCGTCTGTTTTGGGATCTGTTGGATCAAGATTGGCGAACAACTGCAAGAGGTTCTCACGATCCCCTCTCATAAAATCAAGCACCGTAAACTGCCCTATCGTCACCAGTCCGCTCTCATCGGAAATACCGTCAAAGACGAAACGTGCGAGCAGTCTGGCCCGCGCCCCGTATTGACCGTCTGTCTCTCGTTCTGGCTGGCAGATGAGCGACGACAGCACTCCGCACCTCTGTCGGAACGAATCGACGTTCTGGCGCACTCTCTCCTCCGGTGCGCCTGCGGCGACCAGAAACGCTTCAAGCGCCTGAAATTTCTCACGCAATGTCCATGCTGCATCAGCTTCAGACATAGGCGGATATTCTCCCTTCAGTCTCCGCTCCACACAAGGCAAAACTTGTGATTTAACGCGCAAGACAGAGCTACAATCCCAACTGCTTGCGGATCTCGTCGGCCTGCTGCTGCTCCTGACCGCGCGCAGCCTGCTGCACCGAAACCGCCTGCAGATCGCGCCAGTCCTCGGCATGCTTCTGCTCCAGTTTCTGAAGCTGCAGAAGGTGCTTGGGTGAAAGCTCCGAGAACTTGCGCTTTTCCTCCTCCAGAATTTTCTGGAGCTCGTCGATCTGGAACTGTGAGAGTTTTGGAATCGCCATGATGATGCGCCACTTCTCGTCACGCGTGAGCGAGATACTGCCCCGCAGGAACGTGAGAAACTTCTGGTCATCGAACGTGGTCTCGGGGTGAGCCGGAACGGGGATCTTGTCATTCGTGAGCAGGGACGTGATGCTGCCGAACCGGTAATTGCCCACTTCATTGAGGATCTTCAGATCCTCGTCATCGAAACCCATTTCTTTCGTCGCTTGCGTGCCGGGGGGCGGAGGCGGGGGGCCCTGATCCGCCGGAGGCACTGCTCCATCCTGCGCACCGCCGGCCTGCTGACCCTGCTGCGGAGGCGGGGGCGGGGGCGAACCGAAGACCTGCGTGGGATCGAGCCCGCCTGCGGGAACCGGATCACCCGGTCGGGGAGGTTGCGGAGGAGTGGGGGTTTGAGCCATAGAAGCGGAAGAAAGAGACTGTTCTAGAGTCTAGCAGCCAATGTGCTTCCGGCAAACGTCTTTTCGCCCAAAGTGCGTTCCGCCGCGCGCCGCGCCCGAACGATGAATTCCGGCTGCAGGAACTCCTGAAAGGCATCGAAGGAAAATCCGCTCTGACGATTGCCGAAAAGCTCACCGAACCCCCGCAGCTTCAGATCGATCTCCGCAAGCATGAACCCGCTGTCGTGCTCCTCCATGGCTTTGAGGCGCGCCGACCCCGCCTGTGCGACCGTCGTCGCGAGAAAGCAGTGGCTCTGGTGCTCCCCGCGCCCCACGCGTCCGCGGAACTGGTGCAGCTGTGAGAGTCCGAAGCGCTCCGCACCCTCGATGAGCATGATCGAGGCATTCGGCACGTCGATCCCCACCTCGATCACCGCCGTCGAAACGAGCAGATCCAGCTGCCGGTCCTTGAACGCACGCATGATCCGCTCCTTGTCTTTGGGCTGCATCCTGCCGTGCAGGGATGCGATACGCCGCTGCGGAAAGCTCTCTTTGAGCCTCTGCTCCTCGCGCGTGACACTCTTCACCTCCGCCATCTCCTCGTGATCCGACGCCGTGATGAGCGGACAAATCACAAAGACCTGGCGTCCTTCGCCGATCTGCTGGTCAATGAAGCGCTCCACGGTGAAGCGATCGCGGGGCGACACCACCTTTGTGCGGATCACTTTGCGATTGCCGGGCTTCTCGAGCAGCACCGAAAGGTCATGGTGCCCGAACGCCGTGAGGGCAAGCGTCCTCGGAATGGGCGTGGCCGTCATTGTGAGCACGTGCGGGCTCCCCTTCTCTTGCAGACGAAGACGCTGTTCCACGCCGAAGCGATGCTGTTCATCAACGATGACGAATTTGAGATCTGCGAAGGTCACCGACTCCTGAATGAGCGCATGCGTGCCGATGACAATGTCCGTCTGACCGGTCGCGACGGTTTGCCGCACTTGAGCGGCATCGGCGGCCGGAAGCGATCCCACGAGCAGCGCCACCGACGGCATGTGCAGCACCGGAACCTGTTCACCCTTGTCCCGCCGCTTCGCGAGGTCATTCGCCAGTGCGACGAGCATGCGCGCAATGGTCTCGGCATGCTGTCGGGCCAATACCTCCGTCGGCACCATCAGGGCGCACTGCCCCCCGTACGCAAGGACGTTGGCCATCACAGCGGCGGCCACGAGGGTCTTGCCCGATCCCACATCCCCTTCCAGCAGCCGCGACATGGCCGTGTCCTTCTCCATATCCCGCAGGATCTCGTAGATCGCGATCTTTTGGCTTTTTGTGGGCGTAAACTTGAGTGTGCGAAAAAAGGCCTTGATGACCTCCGGATCCATGGGAATCTTCAGCCGCTCCTGCTTCACCCGCTGCCACTCCTGACGCTCTGTCAGCGATGCAAGCTGGATACGATACATCTCTTCAAATGCCATCCGTTCGCGGGCGTGCGTCACGTCTTCGGGTTTCGCGGGAAAATGCATCGCCTCAATGGCCATCGCACGCGAGAGCAGATGCTCCTCACGGAGAATCTCCTCGGGCAGCGTTTCGGGCAGGTCACGGATCACGCTGCGGAGCAGGAGCATCTTCTCACGAAGCCACTTGGTCGAAATGATGTCGTGTTGCGGGTAGATCGGCACAAGGCGACCGGCGTGAACGAGAGGACGCCCTCCGGCGCGCTCGAACTGCGGACTCATCATCTTCAGCCTGTATCCCTCTTCCTCCACTTTGCCCGTGAGCACAATTTCGTCGCCTTCGGTCAGCATCCGCTTGACGTGTGGTTGGTTGAACCACATCACCTCGGCGCTGTCCCCGTTCAGATCGGTGAAGAGCGCCTTGACGATCACCTTGCGGCTGCGCGTGCGCACAAGTGCTATCCGGCTCACCTGACCCCGCACCGTCACCTTCTCGCCGGGCGGCGCATCGGCGATGCAGTGCATCCGGCTCAGGTCTTCATGCGCTCGCGGAAGATACGTAACCAGATGCTCCACAGTTTCGATACCCATCGTCTTCAGCGCCTCGATGAATGCGGGCGTGGTCCGGAGGAGCGGCACAGTGAGGGGCGAGGAGAGTTGCACGAGCAAATGATACTACCCCGCACCAGAGGCCTTCGCGAACCATTGGAAACGAGCGCATGCATGTTCGCGACACTATCGTTCACCCGCCTCGGTGCGGGGCAGGCACCACCTTGCATTGTTCGCACACACGGGGGGACAATGCCCGCCATGCGCACCACTCTCGCCCTCGTCCTCTCCCTGCTTCAGCTCTCGCTCCCTCTCTCTGCGCTCGCGGCCACGGCCGTGGATGATCTTTCTTCCAGTCAGGAACAACAGCAGCAATGGGATACCGAATGCCGTGCCTCTCTCCCCTTCGGTCAGGGCGATCTGGAGGGCGCCCTCCAGACGTTGCTGAGCAGGTGCGTCAACCGTAAGCAGAACGCATGGCTGATCGATCAGAAGCTTGCAAAGGAGCGCGAGCGCCTGAGCCAGCGTGATGCCCGCGAACAGGCGCGCCGCGAAAATATCTTAAGCCGTCTGCGTGCCGGAACACAGCAGCGCATCGCAAATGCCCTCCCCCGTCGCGCCGAGCAGGCGACCCTTCTCCTGCGCTACCGCACGCGTCGCCGCTACGAACTGATTCATCAGGAAATCCGCCAGCCGGGGAGCACCAACGCCACAACGGAGGATTAGGGTCAGGGCGCAAGAACCTCCTCATCGGGCACTCCTTCCACGACAATGAAAACCTCCTGTACGAACGGAAACTGTTTGAGTGTTCGCTCGATCTGGGATCGGATCGCCTGCACGCGGCAGGAGCCCGCGACGCTTTCGGCAAGTGCCTTGTTAAATGTGACAGTCACCTCTCCTTCGTCATCCCGAATCGAACGCACCATGAGACCGTCCGGGAGACTGGTGAAAAATTTTTGCCGCTGCTCGAGAATGCTGGGACCGCCGATGAGCTCCCGCAGAGCGGCGGAGAGCAGATCTTCGGACACAGCCACGCGACGCGCGACGGGATAGGAAATATCACAGTACTCCGTCTTCGGATCGCGTTCGGAATTGCCGAAGAAGGCTTTGATTTCTACGGAGGCAGTTCGAAGAAACTGCACGGGAATGTCCGCTTGTTCCAGGAGCTTCCCCTTCTGCGTAAAAAGCGAAACCGAAAGGATGCCGCCGGTGCCGAGCGGCCGAGGAAAGGAGACTGAAATATCGAACGGGACGGTCTGACCGGAAAGTGCCTTGGGCAGCGGGAGGTCTTGTTGCGTCAGTGTAAAACCGTCGCGATCCGTCAGGACCAGGCGGGCGGTTGTTCCGCTTCCGATGCGCACATCACCCGAAACAATCAGAGGAAGCGCCACTTCCTGCTCCGCACGCGGCTCCGCGACATGAAGCCTGTTCACGGCTGACTCGAAGTACATTGCGCCACCGGCAATGCAGCGCGGCGGATACGTCCGCTCCACCGGAAACCGAAGCTTCCGGCAGGACGCGAAATCGGTCGCGGCCCCCGTCTTCGATGGCGCAATATCGGGGCACCACGCAGCGGCGCAGAAGAACAGAAGCCCAATGGCGGTCGCGAGCAGCAGAAGCAGGAACGTTGCGAGCAGAATGCCGATGGCCGCGCGTCTCGGAAGCGTCACAGAAAACCATCTTACCAGTAAATGATCACCGAGGCGTTCGTCCGAAGACAAAACCGGATGGTCGGGGTGAAAGGACTCGAACCTTCGACCTCACGGTCCCGAACCGTGCGCTCTACCAACTGAGCTACACCCCGAAGAAAGTACATTGATAGGATAGATCAAGTCGGGGGGTAGAGCGCATCATTTATTTCGTCCCGCTGCGCGGGACAAAGCAACTGAGCTACACCCCGAAGAAAGTACATTGATAGGATAGATCAAGTCGGGGGGTAGAGCGCATCATTTATTTCGTCCCGCTGCGCGGTACTGGGCAACTGAGCTACACCCCGAAGAAAGTACATTGATAGGATAGAGCAAGTTGGGGGGTAGAGCGCATCATTTATTTCGTCCCGCTGCGCGGGACAAAGCAACGGAGCTACACCCCGAAATCCCGGCCATCATACTCATGATCGAGTACCAAGGAAACACGTTCTGCGGAAGAACGGACAGGAATTTGACAGTGACAGGTTCCAGCCTAGAATACGTACACACATGGCACTCCGCGCCATTATCAGCAGCATGATTATTATCTCCGCCCCCAAGGCGTGAGGAAGTAGCTGCTGCATTTATCCCCTACTCTCCCGCGCCCGGCGGGTTTTTTGTATGCGCCATCCATCGTTCCAATCAGCATCACCTCATGTAGTCGGCAAAAGACTGCTCCGGACATTCGACACGACCTTGCGCGACGGTCTGCAAGGCCGGGGCATTTCCACCACACTTGATGGTGAGCTCGCCATCGCTCAGGCGCTCCTCGATGTGGGATTCGACACCATCGAAGCGGGATGTCCGGCTACGAGTGAAGCTGAATTCCAGCGCGTGCAGCAGATTGTCGAGATGGCTCAGGATTATCGCTCCCGCATCGCTGCGTTCGCAGCATGCGACGACCGAACCCTCGATCGAGCAAAACAAGCACTGGACCGTGCCGGTGATCGGGGTGTCATCAGCCTTCTCACATCGGTGAGTCTACATCACCTGCGCATCCTCTTCTCAAACGGAAACCCCTTTCCCTACCGGCAAGCAACAGAGCATTACGCAAAGTACACGCGACAGGCATCAGAAAACGGCTCACGGGATGTTCACGTCTATCTTGAGGACGCCACACGTGCGAATCGCCGATACCTCACCACTGAACTTATTCCTGCTCTCTGTGAAGCAGGCGCGACGACAATCTCGGATTGCGATACCACCGGCCAAGCCAATTCCCCGACATGGTACCGCCGACATGTGCATGATATCCGTGATGCAGTGCGCAGCTCCTCGTCCCGCACTCTTGTTTCGGTGCATACGCACGGGGATCTCGGACTTGCCGTTGCGAACGGACTCGCTGCGGTGGACGAGCACGACGATGAAGATGGTCCGGGAGTGGATCAGGTGGAAGGAACGATCCTCGGCTGGGGTGAGCGAATCGGCAACATGTCCTGGGAGCAATTTCTCTATTCCCTTCACCGGGGACCGCACCGCTTCAGGAGATCCGTCGATCTGACATTGGGCATGTACGGTCGAGCTCTCCGAAAGTTCATCGAGCATACTGGCGCACAGATTGATCCGAAGAAACCCCTCGTCGGCGATGACAGTCATCGGACGAAGGCCGGTCTCCACCAGGCCAAGCTACGGAAGGATCTCAAAACCTACCTTGCAATCGATCCGCGTTTCCTGGGACTTAAGGGACCGTCGGATATTGCGGTCTTCGGTCCAGGAAGCGGAAGGAATGCCATTCTGCAGGCCATTGAAGAATCGGGGTTCAACCACCAGCTGGTGAAGAAGCACGATCCACGACTGGACATGGTTCGAGAAGAAGCCGTTGCACTCGCCCGCACGACGCAGGAGGGTGACATTCCTTTGGAAGTCGTGGCTGCGCTCGCTTTGGACCATATAGAGGATGGCAGACGCTATATTTTGGAATCCCTTTCCTACGGAGCGGAGGCTCACCAGACCAATAGTGAATCCACCCCAGAAACGAAGAGCCTGACGCTTACGCTCACGCTGCGTGATACACAGCAACAGGATCGGGTATTCACGATTCAGGGCAAGGGAGAGCGGGGTCTTATAGCCATTGCCTGCGAAATCCTGTCTGCATTGACTGGCGTGAAGCTTGATGTCGATGAAAACGGATGGCAATCCCGCAGTATCGGAAAGGGCAAAGATGCCCCTGAATTCATCCGCGCACGCCTGAAGAACGGGAACAAGTTTTACAATGGGGTGGGGCTGCACCCCGATTCAACTGAAGCAGGAATTAAAGCCATTCTCCGTGCATTTAACAGTGCCATGGCAACGTAGCAGGAACGTCCACTGTCATGAACACTTGGACAAGCCTGGCCTATGAACCTGAAGCCAAACTCGAGCGAATCTTCCTCAAATATTTATGTGATATTGATTAACAGTCAAATATGTATTTTGAATATGTTGAAATTCGACCCTTTATGAACACAAAATTTGTACGAACATGTATCCCCCACCCTCCCCCAAGAAAATTGCTTGTTTAGCCTTTTGCAAAGCCATGAAGTCCTGATTTTTTGACAAGTATCAGAATACTGATCACAAATATGAGTCAAAGGTATCTAGACAACAAGTTCGTGATGAGTACACTGCCGCGCCTTTATGGCAACCACTACGATAAAACCCGTGAAGCAACATCTTCACTGTGCTTCCGCCCCGCTCGTGCTCATGCACGCGCTGCTCATCACCTTCCTGTCGCTTGCGATGGTGATGAGTCTCCCGGTCCTCGGCTAAGCGCCGATCACGGGAACGGACGGAACTTCGGAATCCTGCTGGCGCGAACACAACAAAACCGCTCTGCAGTTTCCAACCACCGCCTCCCACACGCGAAAGCGCCAGGTCGGGCGGGTTCTTTAAACCTAAGGCTCATGACTAGCTGAGGGAAGGTTGATATCCTTCTTTCCGCTCCATGAAGCTCAAGAACCCGTACTCAATCCGCGCACGAATTTCCGAGGCTAAATTTCGCCAGTTTTTGAGGCTTTTTGC
>JAQUKV010000022.1 GCA_028718905.1 Candidatus Peribacteraceae bacterium
ATGCAAAAAGCCTCAAAAACTGGCGAAATTTAGCCTCGGAAATTCGTGCGCGGATTGAGTACGGGTTCTTGAGCTTCATGGAGCGGAAAGAAGGATATCAACCTTCCCTCAGCTAGTCATGAGCCTAACTAATCCCTAATCCCTACACTCGTATCCGAACGGCGGCACGCGGTCGTAGCGCGAGAAAGTGTAGTTACCGCATTCCACGAGTTGCTGCGGGGTCAATTCCCGCTGGTAATCGGGTGGAGCAGGGAACGAATGAAAGGTCTTGTAGTAATTCTGGCGATGATAAGAGTGGAGCGCGAAACTTTTGGCCCGCGACGGGAGCGTGTAGTAGAAGGTCGTCGGATCGTAGAAGTAGTCATCCGAGAATCCGCCGTTCGTCTGCTGCAGCCACTCGTAATCCCAGTCGTAGCGGTAGTTGGGCGAGGTGGCGTGCGCCGGCATCACGGACAGCGCGGAAGAGAGAAGAATGGCCGAAGCCGTGACGACGAAACGCGTGCGGGGGAGGAGTGCCATAGCGAAGGATTGTGAATGATTCTCCCGGAATGTCAATAATCCTTTGCATTTTCTTCCGCTCATGCGCGGTTCAATATTAGAGACTCTGCGAGCTATTCCGGGCATTTTACGCCGCAGAAAGCGATCAGAGATTCTTCTTGAGCAGATCAATCTCATCGCGAAGATCTGCCGCTTTCTCGAATTCCAGGTTCGCCGAAGCAATCTCCATCTGCGCTTCGAGTTCCTCAAGGAACCTCTTCTTCTCGTCTTTGGGGATCTTGGCCGGATCGCGGTGCGGGTGCTTGAGGGCCGCTTTGGAATGAGCTTCGGCGATGTCCTTCACGGCCTTCTCAATCGTCTTGGGTGTGATGTTGTGCTTCACGTTGTACGCCTCCTGAATCGCCCGACGCCGGTTGGTTTCGCCGATGGCCTGCGTCATGGCGTCCGTCATTTTGTCGCCGTACAGCGTCACGTGGCCGTGCACGTTGCGGGCGCAGCGGCCGATGGTCTGGATCAGCGCATCGCGCGACCGCAGAAATCCCTGCTTGTCGGCATCGAGGATGCCGATGAAGCTCACCTCCGGCAGATCCAGTCCTTCGCGCAGCAAATTGATACCCACCAGCACGTCGATCTCGCCGGTCCTGAGTTGCCGCAGGATCTCGATGCGCTCCATCGTCTCGATGTCGCTGTGCAGGTAGCGCACTTTCAGATCCGCATCCTGCAAAAACTGTGTCAGGTCCTCGGCCATCTTCTTCGTGAGCGTCGTCAGGAGCACGCGTTCCTTGCGCGTGAGCGTCTGCCGGATCTCTGTCATCACATCATCGATCTGGTGCTTCGAGGGTTTGACGGTCACCGGCGGATCGAGGAGCCCCGTGGGACGGATGATCTGCTCAACGAGTCCCTGCTTGGGCGTATGTTTGAATTCGTATTTTCCGGGCGTGGCCGACACGTAGATGGCCTGGCCGATGTGCGCCTCGAACTCGTCGAACTTGAGCGGCCGGTTATCGTGCGCGCTCGGCAGCCGGAAGCCAAAATCCACCAATGTCTGCTTGCGGCTGAAGTTGCCCTCGTGCATGCCTCCGATCTGCGGAATCGTGATGTGCGACTCGTCCACGATCAGCAGAAAATCCTTGGGGAAGTAGTCGAGGAGTGTTGAGGGCGGCGTGCCGGGGACTTTGTCCTCGAAATAGCGGACGTAGTTCTCGATGCCCGTGCAGTAGCCCGTCTCTTTGAGCATTTCCACGTCGTACTCGGTGCGCGTGCGGATGCGCTCGGCCTTGGCGTACTCCTTGGCTTCGAGGAATTTCTTCTCCTGAATCTTCATGTCCTCGAGAATTGCGTCCGTGGCGCGGTCGATCTTTTCCTTGGTCGTCACGTTGTGCGCGGCGGGGAAGACCGTCACCTCGTCGAGCTTCTTCACAAGCTCACCTGTGAAACTGTCGACCTCTTCAATACTGTCGATCTCGTCGAAGGGAAGCTCCAGCCGGATCGCCGTGTCGCCGCCGGGAGGAAAGATCTCGACCGTATCGCCGAGCACATGGAACATGCCCTGCTTGAACTCGATGCCGCTTCTGCGGTACTGGATATCGGTAAGTTTCCGGAGCAGCGTATCGCGCTGAATCGGCTGGCCCTTGTCGAGATGGATCGCCAGCGCCTCGTAGTCCTTCACATTGCCAAGGCCATAGATGCACGACACCGACGCCACGATGAGCACATCTTTGCGTGTGAGTAGATTCATGGTCGCCGCGTGGCGGAATTTTTCGATCTCCTCGTTGATGCTGGCATCCTTCTCGATGTAGGTGTCAGTCGCGGGCAGGTACGCCTCCGGCTGGTAGTAGTCGTAGTACGAAACGAAGTAGCTGACCGCATTATCGGGAAAGAACTCCCGAAATTCGCTGCAGAGCTGCGCGGCGAGGGTTTTGTTGTGTGCGAGCACCAGCGTCGGGCGCTGCACCGCCTGGATGACGTTCGCCATCGTGAAGGTCTTGCCGGTTCCGGTGGCGCCAAGCAGGGTCGAATGCCGCTCGCCCTTCTTGAGATTTTCAATCAGTTTCGCAATCGCCCCCGGCTGATCACCGGTCGGTTTGAAAGGAGCCACCAGTCTGAATGGATGATCCTTCATGGAAAAATTCGGCCTGCCCCGCATCGAACGATCCCGCAGCCGCGGGAGAGCTCTGGTGCAGGTGCATGTCAGGACAGTGTACCCGATGAACAGCCTTTTTCCAGATGTTTTCCGCTCTGCCAGGCTTTTTTCGCGTCGTGTCGTTCCGCCCGCTCGTTCCTTGACAATGGCTCTCTGCAGCGTAGATTCGCCCCCCATGGGTACCCTGCACATACAACATGACGGCTGGCAACAGCCTCATGACATCCAGCTCTCCAAAGCATTGCATGGAAACCTGCATACAATCACCGCATGCAAGCGCGGTGACCGGTTTATTGACCTCTCACTCCAATATGTGAACTTTGATTTCGGACACCCCGCCATGAGGCGCATGCTCCGACGCCTGAACACGTCGGAAGATGGCAGCATCGCCTCCGTCGTGAAAGACGCTCTGCTCGAGCTGCGCGAACAGTGCAGGAACGCTGTCACATCCTGATTGATTTCCTGTAAGTTTTCCTTCACTCCTATGACCGAAATCCACATCGCCGGCAGGGAACTCGGCATCCCCGGGAGCGCCCATCACGCCCAATCGTGCACCGTGGACGGAAAGACGCTCATGGTGACCGTTGCCGATATGGACAAATTCCGGCAGCCGGAAGTGACCAAGGCTCTCGACACCTCATTCGAGAGCCATAGCGCCGGCCTTCGTCGTGTCATCCTCGATGCACTGCGTGCCGCCTTGCAGCCGCAAGGAAGCAGTGAAGTACACTAGACCGGTTTCCGCTACACTCTCTCTCATGATTGACCTTGCTGACCTTCGCAAACAGCCGGACGTCTATCAGGACGCCGCCGACAAGAAGAATATCAAAATCTCGGTGAAGGAGTTTCTCAAGCTCGACGAATTGCGCCGCGAGATCCAGAAGATGACGGACGAGATGCGCGCGAAACAGAACTCGGCCAACAAGCGCATCCCCGGTCTGAAAGGGAAAGAGAAGGAAGAGGCGCTCAAAGAGATGAAGGAGCTCTCGATGGAGCTCAAACTGCGCCTTGGGGAACTGGAACAAACCGAGGAGACATGGATGAAACTGCAGCTGATGCTGCCCTCGCTGCCGCATCCGCGCGTGCCGGTGGGCAAGGGGGAACAGGACAATGTGGAGGTGAAGACGTGGGGGGACCCGAAGAAATTGCTGAAAGTGAAAGAACCCAAGGATCATGTGGCGCTGGGTGAAGCCTTGGACATCATCGATATTCCGCGCGGGGTCAAACTGGCCGGGGCGCGCAGCTACTTTTTGAAAGGGGACGGAGCGAGACTGCACCGCGCCGTGCTGCAGCTGGCATTGGATCATCTGGGCAAGAAGGGCTGGGTGCACTTCACGCCGCCGTACATGGCCAACTGGGAGTGCCTCATGGGCACGGGGTTCTTCCCCGGCGCCGAGGAGCAGACGTATGCCGTAGGGGCGCAGGAAAAGCGCGGCGAAAAGATCGTGCCCGATGACTTCTACATGATCGGCACGTCCGAGGTGTCCGTCTGCAGCTACCACAAGGATGAAGTGCTGAAAGAGAACGATCTGCCCAAGCGCTATGCCGGATACTCGCCGTGCTTCCGCAGGGAATCCGGAACGTACGGCAAGGATACGAAAGGCCTGTACCGCATCCATCAGTTCGACAAGGTGGAGCAGGTTTCGCTATGCCCCGCGAATACCGACATCGCCATGGCGCTCTTCGAAGAGATCCGCACGAACGCGGAGGAAGTGCTGCAGATGCTGAACCTGCCCTACCGCGTGCTCGATATCTGCACGGGCGACATGGGCAAGGGCAAGGTCTACATGCAGGATATCGAGACCTGGATGCCCAGCCGCGGAAGCTACGGCGAGACGCATTCGTGTTCGTACCTCGGGGACTTTCAGGCGCGGCGTCTCAACATCAAGTACGAAACGAGTGAGGGGAAGAAGCTCTTCGTCCACACGCTCAATAACACCTGCATCGCCTCCCCGCGCATCCTGATTCCGCTGCTCGAGATGAATCAGAATGAGGATGGGAGCGTGACGATTCCCGAGGCACTGCGGGTGTATATGGGGGGACAGGAAAAAATCGGATAAACGCTCATCCTATAGGTTCTGCGGACGCCTGCCCTGAGCGGCCCCAAGATGAAGCGAGGGGGAGCCGAAGGGTATATGGATTGACGGGAGGTGATGCAAAATCCATAATCGCCTCCCATGAACCTGGATGACCTTTCCCACCAGGACGCTCTTTGGACCGACAGACTTCTGCGCAACTTGGAGCTGCTCCAGGCAGAAACATTGGCACGCAATGACATTGAACAGCGGAAAGTGATTGTGAATATCTGCAGGGCTCTTGTCGTCACCTATCAATTGCTGATTGCCTATCGACGGTCTCCCTCGGGAGGAATAGACGGTAAAAGAGGAGTGGCCCAGCAACTGCGACTGACGAGGGAACAGATCTTCGTTCGCCTGGATATGTTCGGCTATACCCCTCTCGATTTCCACGATCCCGATGCAACGCTGAGTGGGCTCCTCCAGAAAAGCTCCCTTGCGCCCGATATCGAACTCGTTCAGCAATCAGACGGCGAGTACTACAAATTTGCGCATAAGGAGTAGAAAAATCGCTGCTTGACCCATGCCCTCCTCCCCCGAACCTTCAACGGCCGAATGCAAAATCCTGATGGCCGCCGCGGTTCTTGAAGTCCGCACGGCACAGGCGCAAGTCGCCATCCGCAGTGAAAGTAATCTTGAGAAAATCGATCCATCCGGCGAATCGCTGCGCCCGTTGAACACCATCCGAAACACGCCGGCATTCTCACCCGAGCAACAGATACTGCGACGGCGCTTTGCAGAAGAGTATAAAAGCATTCTTCGCGCCGCAGCACGGGCATTGGAACCCGATCATGAAACGCGTCACGCGATCTACAGGCTCCTCAGTTGCGCGCCGGAGGAGCAGCCCTAATTTTCATTTTCCCAAAGAATCCGCGAGGCTTCTATGCTTGTAGGATTTCGTGTTTCCGAAGACGAAAATCCTGAGCCGTATTTCTTCGATGTATCAAAAGGATGCTGTCTGCTGATCTGCCCCCGAAAATGAAATCACGCTCTTTTTATCTCCCGAGTTCCCTACTTCCCTCACGCCTATGCACACTCCCCGCATCCTCGTCGTCGACGATCTGCCCAGCAAACGCGCGTACCTTGCGGATCTCACGCAGTGCATCCGTCCCTCCTGCGAAATCATCCAGGCCGAGAGCGCACAGCAGGCATTCCGCATCATTGATGCATGCGGTGAAGATGGATTCGAAGGAGGCGTGATCGACTTCGATCTGGGCGGCGGGTACGACGGCGGGGACGTGATCGGGAGAATCCGGGACAGAAATCCATTTGCGAACGTTGCGCTCGCCACGGCGCGCAACGAAGCGTCCTTCGAGCAGGAGGCCAAGCCCATCGCCCTCGCGGCGGGAGCGAATGAGGCGCTGTCGACACAGCAGGAGGATTTTGAGAGAAGGCTCTCGGAAGTTCTGAGTCTGGCTGCTTGATAATTCGCTCACTCTTCTGGTTTCATTATTTTGCACGTAACCTCCATCCCCCGACCCCTTCCTCCAGAGAGGAAGGGGAATACGTCATGGGATGAAGTTCTCTCTCTGGAGAGGGGGATACAGGGGAAGAGATTATGTTCAAAAAGCTTTGATTCTCTCTCCGCCTGCTTGACACATACATCTTTGCGCGTACTTTGGCATTCGGATGCGGCAAGAGCCCATGAGTCTTGCGAGGCTCATTGCGGTTCATGATTTGCCGCCTCCACGCCCCAAGGGCCTCCCCCGCATTCGCGGGGTTGCAGGTCCTCACTTGCACCGCTTACGCGGTTCAAGGTGGGGTGTACCGATGGAGCTTGCTCCGCCGGTACGAACATCACTTCTGCTCGTATTAGCCGTGGAGCCGCTGGATGACGTGGTCGGCCATACGCGGTCCGTAAGGGCCCAGATGTGATCCCGGGGCAAAGGCTCCGGGGACAGTCCCGCTGCCATCGGGCAGCACGACCTCCTCTCCCTACAAGGACAGGAGGTCATTTTTTGCTCCCTTTTTTTTGAAAGTGCGGTAGTCTCTCCCCCTTTCAATGTCCGACATTCCATTAACAACGGCCGAGAACCAAACCTACGAAATTGAGGAGAACTACCCGCGACAGCTCACGTCGGCAGAGATCGGGGAGATCCGGTCAAAGACCTACAACGAAGCCCTGCACGTGATGGATGGCTCCGCCGCTCCTCCTTGGGCTGAGCAGCCGGGCGCCCCCGCACCCGTCATCCAGATCCCCAATGAAAGTTGGGATGCCGCATATGGCCGCCGGGAGCAGATGCATCGGCAACTCAATGTTTCAATCCGGCACTTAGACGAGCTCCTCGAGATTGACGATCAGGTTTCGGGTAACCCCGACCGCGGCACGCAGGGCATCCGACTGCCGGTGCTTCGTCTCGGCCAGCGCGGCAAGCACCATGCGGTGATCCGCACACAGAACACCTGGGGCAGCATCCCAATAGAAGAAGACATGGAGCTCCAAGGGCGACTGAAGGCGCAGTGCATGCAGCCGGATGCAAACGGCACCCCCGTGCTTGACCAAGAAGCCTACCGCAGAGCGCTACGCGAGTATCAGCGCGACCATGCGAACGCAGATCTCCCCGTGCTTGGAGAAGACGACCGCGTGGATATCTTCGATGCTGAGGAGGAGCACATCGGCAGCGGCGTCGTGCGCGAAGTCGCGGGCGACACGATCCGGCTCCACTTCCATACACCCGTGCGTCTGAAGAAAGGCTGCTTCCTACGCAAGCGCAGTAACCGCCGCGCGCTCGAAACGTATAAGGAGTATGTGCATGAGTATTGCGAGAAGCTCAGGTGCACCGGCCAGATGACAAATCGCGCCGGCGATCTTTTCTTGGAACCCAGCTTAGGCGAACACGGCAAGCCGAAAAGAGAGAGACGAAACATGTACAGCTCTCCCGAGAGAGGAGAGGAAAGATATGACCCTAATTTTGGCCGCTATCCATATAGGTCGTACTATAACGATCATTCCGCGAGCGGATTCTGGGCTGAGCAGCCGGCCAGACTCTCGCACCCCGAACAGTTCTTCTTCAGTGAAGAGGGCGGCACCGAACGGGAACAGACGCTGCGTAATTTTGCATTGGGAGGAGTCTTCGAGCAGGAAGACATTCCGCGCGAGATTCTGGATGACGACGAACAGTGCGCCGCCTTTGCGTTGGGGGCCATGGGGCACCCCTGCATGCTCATTCAGGGTCCTCCGGGCACCGGCAAGACAACAGTGGCGAGCTTGCTCGCGAAACGCTTTCAGGAAGAAGGGAAGAAAACACTCATTCTCTCGCACAGCAACCGGGGCCTGGATACGCTCCTCCTTGCAGCGCGCAAGAAACACGTCGCCCTCCACCGGGGCGGCACCGAAGAGCGCTCCTGCGATCGGCGCCTGAGAGACACCTTCATACGCAAAGGCCTCAAATACCCCCGCAGAGTGGAGTATCTCGTACCGGTCTTCGACCACAAGGCTTTTGAAAAAGCTCAACAGAAGCACGATCCTGATTCAGGCGAGTCCTCCCCCACGCGCGAGGATTTCACGCACATGGAGCTTGATAAGGAACAGTGGAACGCGGCGTGGGATGCATTCGAACAACAGAAACGCCTTCTCCTGCAAAACCTGCAGAAGGAGCGGGGACTCACCGTCGGTGTCACCCTAAACTCGCTCATCTCAGACGAGATCATTCAGGAGCTCAATTTCGACGTGGTGATCGTCGACGAAGCGTCGAAGGGATTCCTCTATGAGTTTCTGCCTGCACTGAAAAAGGCAGGCAAGCAGATCATCTTCATCGGCGATCATAAGCAGCTCGGCAATATCGATCTTCCGCCGGTGCTCAAGAAGCACTTGGAAGATCCGGCAGAGCAGCAGGAGCTGACCGTTGAAGAAAATCCCAATGCCATTCGCGAGGCAGATGTGACGATTTTTGAAGGCGGGCCCTTCAAGTACTTCGCGGAACAGGAGGCGATTCCGCAGGTCATGCTGCGCACCAACCGCCGCGCCCTCAAGGATCTCGTGCGCGTGGTCAGCTTCGGCTCGTACGACGGCAAACTGAAAGCCGGACGCAGGGATCACACGAACCCTGAGAATACCGGCTCACTGCTCTGGGTGGATACGGCCGGTCGGCCCGACCGCGAGGAATCTTCTTCGGGCGTCTCGCGCGTGAACCGGCTGCAGGCGAGACTCGTCGCCCGGCGGTTGATGGATGAGTTTGAACGCGGCGAGCTTTCGCAGGGGGACTTCGGCGTGATCGCCATGTACCGGGCGCAGGTGAATCTCATTCTGCGGCAAGCACGCAAAGCGCATCCCAAGCATGGCGGCATCCGGGAACAATTCCTCGAGACACTCCGGGGCAGAGTCGCCACGGTCGACAGCTTCCAGGGATCGGAGCGGGATACGATCAGTCTGACAACCGACCGAAGCAATGAGGAAGGGAATGTGGGATTTTTGGATGACGTGCGCCGGACCAACGTGGCCGGGTCGCGTGCCCGCGATCGTTTGGTCGTCTATGGGGACCGTAAGACCTTGATCGATGATAATCCGGACCCCGAAAGCGCCGCGTACTTCCGCGTGCTCTATGAGATCTGCGAGCAACGCGGGCAGGTGATCTCCGTCTTTCCTTCCCTGCCGGGACAGGTGCGGCCGGAGAGCGAGAAGATCCAGACGAGAAACGCTCGGTGGAAGCGCAGACGGCATCAGATCGCGAAACGCAAAGCCGCAGAGCAAATCGCCGGGGAATGATTCCTCTCTCCCTGCCCTCTCCCAAAGGGAGAGAGATTATTTTGAAATGGTTTCGAAAAGCATTGAGCGCTTTCCCTCCCCCAATGGGGGAGGGTCAGGGAGAGGGGCCCGCTCCAGACATCTTTGGCTTCCCCAAGGGCTCTCTTGACCATTCCTCGAAAGGCCAATTTGTGGTATTATGTTCTGATATCCAAATAGAACCTCATCGCCACACATGATTCCGATTGCACTGCCCTTACGGCCCCTCACCCTACCCTCTCCCCGTTTACGGGGAGAGGAGATATGGAAAAATGAACACCTGTACGGATGCTTTTTACTGTCCGGATGCTCCTCTGTTCACAACTCATAATATGGTCTTACTTCTCTCCGGCGGCACGGAAGTCACACGCGGCGTGATCGTCGACAAATTCCTCGCCGATCATCCTGACTGGCGACACCTCGCGCTCGAAGATCTGGATACCACACAGGACCCCGATGACATCATCGGCATGGGCCCGTTTTTCGCGCTGCTGGTCGCCTGTGAGTGTGCCAAGGAGGCACTGAAAGAGGGCTTCAGTGTGGTGATCACCTGCCCGGCCGCCGAAATGCTGGATACCGTGCAGGAATCGTTCCCCAAGGATCTCACCTCTGTGTATCTGGGCAAGACAAAGGCCAAGTCCGTCTACGATCGCGTGATCGATACGTCCAAACAATCCGTGGGCGAAACGTGTGCCGTGCTGCGTGACCTCGTCGACTGATGGATACCCCCCTGCACCAATCCTTCGACGCGGCTCAGGACAGGTCGGTTTCGGCTCCGGTACAGGGCAAGCCATGCTTCCTCATCGCCGATGACACGCCGGGCAAGCAGAATTATCTGCGCGCCTTATTCAAGAAAAGCGGTTTTCCCGCCGAAGTCGTGTTGGCGCATTCCACCAAAGAAAGCGAGGATCTGATTGCGCAGATGCCCAACATCATCGGTGCATTCGTGGACTACCGCATGCCGCAGGAGGGGGGAATCCCCGTCGTGGAAATGCTCCGCAGAACGCATCCCCATGCGCGCATCGCCCTCATCACAGCATCCACGGGTGAAACGCCGGAACGCGAGGCGGCGCAGGCCGGAGTCAGTGATTACATCTCGACGGCATATCCCGAGCAATTCGTAACGGAGAAGATCTTAAAACTCCTTGGGGAATGGAAAGGGGCGAAGTAGCTCGTGGTCTGTAGTTAGTAGTTCGGGGCAGTAAAAATGGACATTTTGTGATATCCGAGCTACCAGCTACAAGCTACAAGCTACTACACTGTCGCCATGCGCATCCTCTTCACGCGTTTCCCTTTGGAAAGCCGCTTCGGCGGCGCCGAAGTGCAGACCATGTCGCTCTTGCGCGGCCTTCGTGCCCGCAAGCACGCCGTGGCGTTCCTCGGCAGCTGCGAAACCCTGCTCAAGCTTTGTTGGGACGAAGGGATCCTTGCAGCGGAACTTTCAATCGGCGACCCACCCGTCACCCGGTGGAGCGCGGTGAGTTTTCTCTGGCGCAAAAAAAGGATGCAGCAGCAACTCTGTAATGCCGTGCAGGAATTCGGTCCGGTCGACGCGATTGTCATGCTCAGCCTGACTGAAAAACTCCTGTTGACCCCGTTTGCGCGGGAGCGCGGGATTCGCGTCTACTGGATGGAGCACGACGGCGTCGGCCGGTGGCTCACAAAAAATCCGTGGCTGCCCCGGCTCAAAGAGCTTGCACGCTTTGTGATCACGATCACCGTTTCGGAAATGAGCCGTGATCTCTATCGGAAGCTCGGCTGGCCGGCGGAGCGCGTGGTGGCGATCCCGAACGGGGTGGATCTCAGGCGATGCGAGCTGCCAACGACCGGCGACCAGCTGCCCACGCAACAAGACTCCGGAAATTCCCTCGGACACACTTCCATCCTCCGCATCGGAACCATCGCACGCCTGACGGAAGACAAGGGTGTCGATGTGCTCATTGAGGCCGTCACCGATCTGCCGCAGGTATCGCTCACCATCATCGGTGAAGGACCCGAAGAGGGATACTTGAGGAAACTCATGGATGAACGGCGCCTTCTGGACCGCGTGCGGATCAGGCCGTCCGTGGATGATCTGGGAACGTTCTACGCCTCGCTCGATGCCTTCGTGCTGCCGTCGCGCAGTCATGATCCATTCGGGCTCGTCGCGGCGGAAGCCATGATGCTGGGCATCCCGACCATCGTCACCGATCAGTGCGGTATCGCCGGTCATCTGCAGGCAGGCCAAGAGGCTCTCGTGGTTGCCGCGGATTCTGCGGAGGAACTGAAGAGTGCGATTCGTGAAATGGAACAGCATGACCGCCGGACCGCTCTGGCGCACACGGGCAAGCGCGCGGCACGGGAACGTTTCTCGTTGGAAAGAATGGTGGATGCGTACGAGAAAATTCTGACCACAGAGCGTTGACAATCTCATGCACGTGACCATAATCGTTCCATGCTGCAATGTCGTTTATCTAAAGACGCTCTGCAAGCCCGTGGAAAAAGCATTTTTGCCTTCCTCGCCCGACAACCGGAGGTCGCTGCTGATTCAATCACCGTCGGGCAGAATGACTCTGTACGTACGTATGAATTCAATACAACCGCTACGACCCGTGATCAGCTCTTGCGCCTTGCCCAGGCATTGCAGAAAAGATTCAACGTGGCCCTTCAGGCAAAAGTGCCGTTTGAGCAACAAGATGACTTGGAACGATTGCAGACGAGTTCTGTATTTGGATGATCCGGTAATTACGCAATGCATCAACGAGCAATGCCCCAAACCCTAATACTCTAGGCTCATGACTAGCTGAGGGAAGGTTGATATCCTTCTTTCCGCTCCATGAAGCTCAAGAACCCGTACTCAATCCGCGCACGAATTTCCGAGGCTAAATTTCGCCAGTTTTTGAGGCTTTTTGCAT
>JAQUKV010000023.1 GCA_028718905.1 Candidatus Peribacteraceae bacterium
TCAGACAGGCTGGATGACCAAGATCCACCCTTGGATCTCAAATGGGATTGACGCCTGACTCGCTTTAGCAAGCCCCCTTTGGGGGCTCTCCTTCAGGCCACCGGCTCTGCCGGTGGTCAGCTGACCAAGGCAAAAATGCCACGGTCTGCCACGCCGATACCACAACACTGCACCGTTTCTCAGGCGACTGAGAGGCGGTGCTTTTTCATGCCCCAGTAGAGCATCACATTCACAAGGACGAGTGCGAGCATACCGGCCAGACCCGTACCGCCGACGGTCAGGTCACTGCCGCCGCGCACGTACAGGAGCGCGAGGCCCAGCGTGCCGTTGAGCGTGCCGTGGAAAACGGCGGCGGCCAGCACGGACTTGGCGCGCAGCGTGATGTAATTCATCAGTGGTGTAAGGAGGATCGTCCAGAGCGTCATCATGGCAACACCGGCCACCGGATGCTGCGGGTAATTGTGACCGAGCAGAATCAGGGGCGCATGCCACAGCCCCCACACCGTTCCGATGATGAGGGAGCTCTTCCAGAAACCGAGCGGGAGCAGCAGACGAAGCAGATAGCCGCGCCACCCCGCCTCTTCGCCGAATGCGGCGACGGCGTTCACGGTGATGCCCGCCACCAGACCGCCCACGAGCCCCAGCAGCAGAGGCAGAAACGGGGCGTTCGCAAGATCCGCCTGCATGGCCACCAGTTGTTCGGGGGTGAGACTGGCACCGAAGCGCGCGAACATGCCGGTCATCGTGGCGTCGAATGACACGCCGGGCAGCAGAAGGCTGATGACGAAAGTGAGCAGGGCCAGAACCGGCGGTACCGCCCACGCCACGATCCACCAGCGGTTGAAACGAAACGAAAGCCGCAGGGCAGGCCGCACCGGTTCCGGATGCACGAAGCGGATGAGCACCAGAGACACGAGAAGCGGCAGGAACATATAGGTCACCGCCACGATCAGCGCGCCGGGCATCTGCCATTGGCCGCCGAAGACGAAATAGAGCAAGACGAAAAGATAACTCACGACGTAGAGTGCGAGGACGAAGGTGCGGACGCGCCTGAGGGGGGAGGAGTGAGACATGGCGGATACTCTACCAGATGCTTCCTTGGCTTACAGCAGAGGAAAAAAGTGCTGTTTTCTCCGTCCGTCCGCAGGGCTAGAATCCGGTTGTCCTTTCCCCCCATCTCTCATGGCTAAGAAATCCCGCACAAAGAAGAAGTCGAAGAAGGCAGCGAAGAGAAAGGTGAAGAAGACCGCGAGGCGCCCTGTTCGTCGTGCGAAGAAAGCGGCAAAGAAGACGAAAAAGGCCAAGAAGGCGAAGAAGTCCGCAAGAAATATGAAGAAGGTGAAGGTGAAGGCCGCGAAGAAGGTGACAAAGAAGGTGATGGCCGAAAAGAAGCAAATGGTGCGCGAGATTGCGGAAAATGTGATCGGAAAAGTGACGCACTACTATGATCACATCGGCGTTGCCGTGGTCGCGGTCAATGAGACCATCCGGCTGGGTGACACGATCCGCCTGAAGCACGGCAAGCGTGAATTCGAGCAGAAGATTTCGTCCCTGCAGGTCAACCACACTCCCATCACCTCTGCCACAAAGGGGCAGGAGGTCGGCATGAAGGTGGATGAGGTCGCCGATGAGGGCACGCTCATCCTCCCTGTGTGAGCACGATGCAGCATCGTGACAAAAGTGACGGCAGTGAAACCGTTGCGCGCTCGCTGGGGCAGACGTTCGCGACCGTGCAGCATCTGACGGATCTGGCAATCGCCTGGGGCAGCCGCAAGCTGAAACAGGCAGCCGGCGGCCCCGTGCCCGCATCTGCACGCAGGGGTGCTCTGGGGTGGCTGAAGCGGGCGGGCCGCGGAACCGCGCGGTTCGTGGGGACGATGGGGGACGCGTACTACGAGTGGTACGAGCGGTTGAAGGCGCGGAAGATGAAGGAATAGATTTATTTCCTTCGCATTATTGTGCCGAAGGCACACAAATAATCATCGCGAACCCCGCACTTGCTGCGGGGTGGAGCGATACCTCTGATGGGAAAAGAGAGCTCATGACCCGTTCGACAAGCTCAGGGTCACCCCAAATCATCAAAGAAACATTTTCAACTTGTCACCCCGAGCGTTGTCGAGGGGTGAGAGAAAAACCGCTAGGTTTGTCTCTCATGAAGGCTGTACAATAACCTCCCGGATATGGAACGGGTGACCCCATTCCTCCGGCAGACACGGATATTCGTCTTCGCCTGTGCGGCACTGGTCTTTGCGATTCTCGTCGCCTTCGCACCCAGTTTAAGCCATCCCTTCATGAGCGACGACTACCATGTACTCGCCGCGCTCGCGGGCCCGTCATGGAATGCCCGTCTCTTCTTTACAGGCAACGGCCTGTATCTGATTCCGGTGACGAAGCTTCTGTGGGTCGTGCAGTTTGTCCTCTTCGGGACGGATGCCCGCGGGTACCACTTCGTTTCGCTGCTGCTGCACCTGACCAATTCCGCGCTCGTCGTGCTCTTCTTCACGCGCCTGTTCCAGTCGAGGTGGTCGGGGCTGCTCACGGGGGCGTTCTTCGCCCTCTCGGCCAGCCACTGGCGCACCGCCATGTGGATGTCCGCCCAGATGAAGATGCTCGCCGCGTTCTTCCTGCTGATCGGTCTTCTGGCGTTTCTTGCATACCTGAGGACCGGAAAGCCGAAATTCCTCATCGCTCTGCTGATCGCACAGGCCGGCATGCCGTTCGCAAGCGCACTCGGGATAGAGCTGCCGCTCGTCCTCGCTTCGTTGTACCTCTTTTTCCGATACACCGGCGAGAAGCGTCTCCGCGCATCCGTGCAACAGGTGTGGTGGCTGATCGGGTCACTGTTCGTACTCTGTGCCGTCTACCTGTGTCTGCAGCGCATCCTCTATGCCCATTCCAACGTGTACCTTTTGAGCGGGAACGGCGCACGGGCGGGGCTCGTCAATCTTCTGCATGCCGGACAGTGGATGACACTCGGCCTCTTCGAGGGGTTCGGCCACTCCATGACGGGATACTTCATCGGCGCGAATCCTGCCATTTTCTCGCTGCGCGGTGCGGCCGTGCCGGCCACGATGCGCCTCGTGCCCCTGGGTCTTCTGCTGATTCTGCTCCTGCTGCCCAGGCGTGCGGGATGGTGGAAGCGTGCGGCACTCTTCGCCGCGTGGGCCGTGCTGCTGTATGCCCCGCCGATCTTTCCGGACATCGCTCAGGGATACACCACGGATTGGTTCGTGACGCGCGCCCGCTACTTCTACGTACCGGCGATTCCGGTGGCGGTGCTGCTCACCGTGCTGCTCACGTCCGTCCGACCGCACAGAAAGCGCCCGGCGCTGCGCAGAGGCCTGACGGTCGTCTCCATGCTCTTCGGCATCATGGTGCTGCTGGGGAACATGGCGCACATTTCGTCGCTCGAATCGAACGCCGCCGCATTCACCAAGGGATTCGCCGTGGCGCGCGATGCGTACGTGCATGATCTGAGGACTCTGCTCGGCAACACGTGGGGAACGCGCGTGCTCACGATCACCGATGCGCCCATGGGTCAGACCACGGGATTCGACTATGCCGGGCACAACGTGCTGCCGTCGCATCTGGCACAGATCTATCTGACACCCGCCGAACGTGCCTCTTTCCGCTTTCTGCCCGAGGGGGTGCCTGCGGACTACGCCGTATCGATGAACGGAAGTCTTCGCTGGACAGGGGGGCGCTAGGTCATCCGTTTCGGCTGCAGGGCAGCCTGAAGTACGCTATCCTCTGCCGCGACATGGCCGCCCCCTACAGGATTCCGACTCCGAAGCTTCTCTACGTGCACGAGAACCTGCTCCCGCATGTGCGCAGCCGTTTCGGCATCGATTCCGCCGAGTACCAGCTGGCGACGGATTTCATCGCGCATATCGCGGCCGAGAAGAACGTGCGCATGGGCACGCTGGAGGAGCAGCTGGGCGCCCTGTACCTGCAGTTCTTTCCGCCGCCCGGCACGTTCGACGTGACACTCGGCTTCGGGCGCAAGGGCGAGATACTGGCGCGGCTCCTCAACCGGCGGTGGGGGTGCTTTCCCAACATCCACCGTCTGGATATCACACGCTATGAACTGGTGGATGGCAGTCACGTCCTCAAGAGCAAGACGGATGTTTCGATCGAGGCGCAGATTGCGAAGGCGGTGACGTCCAAGTCGCTGGCCATCGTGGATGACGTGCTCTTTACGGGGTTCACCGCGTTTTCGATTTTGAACCTGCTTCCGCGCCACATGTGCGACTGCATCCACCTCTTCTTCACGCGGGGGATGGAGGTGACGCGCAAGAGTCTGGAGGAGAAGGGGCACCGCGCCGCCGTGGGCGTGTGCCTGAAGGGCAAAATCGAAGTGGACGTGAGTACGATCTCCTCGATGAATTTGGTCTCGAAGGGCGCCATCCACACCCCGACGGAAGGGGATATCAGCTACGCGCAACGGCAGGAGTGGGTCGAGGCGTGGTTCCCCGCCCGCACCAAGCGCATCCTCGATCTGGCGCATGCCATTACGGATCTGGTGAAGAGCTTCGAGCCCACGTCCGAGTCGGAAGAGACGATTGTGTAGCATGAGAGAAAATCCTGCGGTCTTTCTCGCACGAGATTTCTTTCCTGATTTGCGTCGCTGCGTTACGCTGCCCCGCACCATGACCAAGCAAGATCTTGACCCCCACAGCCGGTACTTCAACGCAACGCGCGAGGCGTTTGATCTCGTCAGAGGATCCGCAGCATGGCAGAATCCTCGTGTCGCCGCGTTACTCGCCAAAATCCGCCGCAGAGTGCTGGCGGGGGGATTTCCGGTGAACATGGCAGTCGAACCGTTGCAGTATGATGCTGTGGTCGAGAGCGTGCGCGTGCCGAAGAGCGCCCTGCCCGCATTGCGCGGCGAATGTGACACTTTGAGCTCTGCCCGTCAGCAGATTCAGAAAGCAATTCGTTCCATGGACCGGGAGCGGCGGTGGCAGCGGGCGGAAATTGGCACCAATTAATTACACCAGCACTGATCCGTAGAGCAGCAGGGCACCCACGGCGATCGCAACGACCGCAAGCACGGGGCGCGTGCCGGTATCGTCGAAGACGCGATGGGTCAGGCGCGCGAGCGTCGCAGGGTACCAGGCAGCCGTCACTCCCTTGACGAGGCCGATCCACGCAACGATGCGCAGCAGCCCCGCGGGATCCGTGCCGATCGCGTAGCCCTGCCTGAGCGTCAGGGCCGAGAGCACGACGATCAGCGCGCCCATGACGCGCAGAGAGGTTTCACTGCGCATGAGCGCCTGCACGAAGGCGGCAGTGGCGTCACTCTTGACGAGCAGGGGAAGACCGATGAGCAGAACCAGAATGCCGGTGATTTGTGCGAAGGTTTGGAGTTCCATGGGCGTGCAGTGTACATCATGATAGGCAATGTGCATGTCTTTTTTTGGATCGTGCACGTACCAGGATTTGCCGACCGTCGTTGTCCACGCTCGCGGTGCGGTGATAGACTGAGAGTATGCTGCACCCATTCAGACGACTGATTGCGCTTCTGCTCCTTATTTTTGCAGTTGCCGGATATTTTCTTTGGAAACAATTCTCGCCGTCCGTCCCGCAAAATCCGCCCATGGACGCCGGGTCATCTGCCTCTGATCAGCAGGATTCTGTCCCCCAGCAACCACTTCCTTCAGCACAGTCTTCCGCTGCTGCCAGCGTCTTTGACGATACACCGGAAGGGGTGTTTCGCGAGGCCCTGCAGGCGTTCTACGACTCCGGAACATACGAGGAGTATAAGGCTGCAACGCTCCGCTATGCGGACAGTGCCATCGTCCGCCAGGCGATGGAAACTCAGGATGACCAGATCACGGATCAGCAGAAAGAGAACATGCTTCTCGCAGTGAAGATGATCCTGCCGGTGCCGGACAGCATCCGGGATGTGCAGGTCACCGTTGCGGACGACACCGCCACACTCACCGTGACAGTGCAGGGCGCGGAGCGCCCGCTCCTCGTGACGTTGCTTCGCGAGAGCGGCGTCTGGAAGTGGCACCAGCTGCGCATGAGCGCGAGTGAGTGAGCGGAGAGCAAGCCGTGACTGCGGTGGACTCCCGCTGTACGAATCTGGCATCACCGGTTCAACCACGTCACACTCGCCTGCAGCACGGTCGCAAAACTCACCCAGAGCAGGTAGGGAACCTGCGCCCAGCCGACCCACGGAGCGAGGGGGGCAACCGTGCGGATCATCCAGATGATCGAGCCGAGCACCACGAGGATATCGACGAACGCGAGAAGGTTATTTTTGAGCCCGAATTGAATGGGCGAGAAGGCGAGGTTGGCTGCCAGGTTGATCGCGAACGGCAGCAGCACCCACGGCGACCACTGGCCCCTGAGCACTTTCCAGATTACGAACCCGAAGGAAATGATGATCACGAGGTAGAGCACGGTCCACACGGGGCCGAAGATCCATGCCGGCGGGGCGAAGAAGGGTTTTTGAAGTTGCAGGTACCACGAGGAGGTGTTCATAGGGAACGAGGGAAGTAGGGAACTGGGGAATTTGGGAAGTAGCGAACTAGGATCGTGATTGGTGTGTTAATTGTTGTTTTATAGCATTCGCCCACTTCTTGCCCGGGTCCCCGCCCCACAGAAACCATGCGATGAGGCCGTTACTCGGCCGATCGGGATTGCCGAAGTCCTTGCCCCGCTTATCCACCTCGTGCCGCGCGAAGTAGCTCACCATCCTGAGGATCGTGCGCTTCGAGAGGGGGCGGCGGTTCTTTAAATCCCGCGCCCGCGCGACCCCGACCATCGTACCTCCACGCTTCCATTTCTTACGCAGTCTTAAGCCCTCTGCGGCGTAGCGGGCGACATCGGGGGGAGGGATGAAGGAGGGCATGGATGATGGGGAAACAATCAAAAGTATAGACGAAGAGGGGAAATCTTGTCCGCACCCGCGAATGGTTCGGCCGCGCTCACCACGGGGTCATTCATCATCATGGAAAAGAGAGACAACGCAGCTCTGTCCCAGCGGTATCCCGTTCGCATGGCTGCATCATCTCCATCAGGCTCATCTGCTCCGGCTTGGGCCGCTCCACCTTCTTCACCAGATCCTCGGTGGGGATCTTCAGCTTCGCGTTCACCGTCATGCGGACAAACTGCGCCAGACGCATCTTGAACTTTTTGGCTTCGGCCTGCCATCGGGTCCGTTCGGACGGAAAAAGAGCCAGTCGCACGCAGACCTTCGCAGGCGTCATGGAACCGAAACGTTAGCACTCGGAAAGGATCATGCATCCGAGAATGTCTTGTCCGTTCTCCACATCCGCGACGGGGCATTTTCATGTCTGAAAGAGTTGACGCGGGCGAGACGGAATACGAGACATGATTCGTTTATCAGCGGGCGCGTCTGTGTGTGGCAAAAATGGCCGCAGCATACCTGCTTGTGTTTTGTCCTCCATCACCGGCAGCAGCACTTCGCTGCTGCGGCTACAATCTGCGTTTTGAAAACGGGAGCGGCACAGCATGTGTACCGCCCCCGCATCCCCTTTGACTCTTCGAAGGAGTCTTCACGTCGCCGCCGGCTTCGGCGGGTTCTTGAGCACGACACAGGCATCCCGCGGGTAGTCGTGGACGTGGTACACGTGCCAGAAGACGGTGTACGTGCCCAGATCGATCGTGCGGATGACGACGAAGGTGCCGTCCGTTTTGAGCGGCGCAAAGGCGTCAACCCAGTTGAAGCCCTGCTGCTCCCATGCGGCGAGAATCTCGTCGATCGTGACGGACTCCGGGAACGGCACGGCAATCACCTGCGAGCCGTTGGGTTTCACGATCGCCAGCGTGCCGTGCGTTCCCATCGAATCCTGCCAGATGCGGAACCAGTGCGGCATCATGCCCCATGTCAGCGTTTCGTTGCGAATCATGCGAAGGTCTCCTTTCGTGAGAGTAGGGAGGGGAACCAGTCCCTCCTTGGAAACAGAGAAGAACCGGATGACTCCCTACGGAATGACGATGTGAAAGAACCGGAAAGCTGCCGATGGTAGCGCAAAACAGGCCTATTACCATGACAAAAAGCCGCTGCCTTGCTACAGTCCCGCCCCAATGGACCTGCGAAAAACGCTCGATTCCGGCCGCGTGCTCCTGCTCGATGGCGCGATGGGGACGGAGCTCGAAAAAGTGCACCTGCGCGGCGACTGCTTCGCCAACATCGCGCGGCAGGTCGACGTCGCCAAAATCCATCTGCACTCTCTCGCTGCGGGCAGCGAGGCGATCACGACCAATACCTTTCCATTGAACGCCCTCACGCCGGAGGCGGTGCGCCAGCAGGTGGATCTGGACCGGGCCAACCGGCTGGGGGTTGCGATCGCACGCACCGTCGCGGGAGACAGGGGATTTGTGCTCGGCGGCATGGGCCCCACGGGACGGGTATTCGGAATGGATCCTGCCATGACCGAGGCGAACGTGCATGCAGCTTTTCTGGCCCAGGCGCGCAGCCTGACCGCGGAAGGGGTCGATGCCCTCATCATCGAGACCATGACCAGCCTTGAGGAGGCGCTGCTGGCGCTTCGCGCCTGCAAGGAAGCGAAGCCGGAATTGCCCGTGCTGGTCTCGATGAGTTACTACACCCCCGACAAGGGCATCCGCACGCTCATGGGCGAAACAGCGGTTGAGTGCGCGCAGGCGCTGCAGGAGAAAGGCGCGTCGGCCGTAGGCACGAATTGCAGTGCCTTCACGATGCCGCAGATGGCGGATGCCGTCGGCGCCATGCGCCGCTTCACCAATATCCCGACCATCGCGCAGCCCAATGCCGGGCAGCCGCACGGTGAGGAATCGACGTATGACATGACTCCCGCTGTGTTCGCCGACGGGGTAGGGGAGTGTATCAAAAGGGGAGCCACGATCGTGGGCGGGTGCTGCGGGGCGGGCCCGGAGCACATCCGGGCCGTGGCCACGAAGCTCCGTTCAGGCAGGGAAGTTCGTTGACGCAGAAGCCAAAAAGACCATAAGCTGACCAAAGCCGTTCTTTGGCAATTTCGCACAGCATCCTCTGCCCTTCCGGCCCCCGAGTGGAGGCCCCGTGCATACGCACGCATTCAGAAGAGCAGTCCGATGAGAGAGGAGAAATCTCATGTCCCCCGTCGCCGTCCGAAGCCACGGCAGCCAGCAGGCCACGTCCGTGCGGGTCCAGTGTTCCCAGTGCGGGATGATGGTCAAGGCCAAGAACCTTGAATCGCACCAGACGAAGAGGTGCAAGAACCGCGACATGCAGGCCCGCAAGAAGCTGCACGTGAAGCCGGAGCCCAAGCAGCAACCGGTGTACGAGCAAAGGCCCGTCAAGGCCCGACAGCCTGTCGCCGTGCGTCCGTGGTGGGAACGCAACTACTAGCTCGGACCGTCGAACGATCGATCCCTTTCATCTCTATGGGGCCCACTGCGCATTTCTGCCAGTGGGTCCCTCAACTAACAAATGAGGACAGATGAGGCTGTGTGAGGTGCTGCTGAGGCGCGCTGCCGACGTGCATACAGGTGGTGGAGTGGAGGGTCGCGCGATAGCGGTTTTTTGAATATCGAGAAATATTATCTTCTTTGTATTCTTTCTAATTATTTTCTATACTAGAATTATGATAACGAAGAATCAGAAGCGAGTCTTTGATTTCGTAAAAGAATATCGTGCAAAACATGAATACGCCCCATCTCTTGAGGAGATCAAAAATAAATTTAAACTTGCTTCTGTTTCTACTGCTCACTATTACCTAAAAAAGCTTCAAGAAGCTGGTAAACTGAAAAAAGAATTCAATCAACCTCGCGCCATTTCAACCATTGAAAAGAAACAAACTATAGAAATTCAGATCCTTGGCGCCATTGCCGCTGGAATGCCCATTGAGGCGATTGAGGTACCTGACGAAACAATAACCATCACCCAAGATGAAATAAGGAAGCAAGGTAAGCATTATGCTTTACGCGTACAGGGGAATAGTATGATTGATGAGGGGATTTTTGATGGCGATATTGTTGTTATTCGTAAACAAGATTTTGCGGACAATGGACAAACTGTGGTTGCAATTATTGATGACAATGAAGCTACGCTTAAAAAGTTATATCGAGAGAAAGATAAATTTCGGCTTCAATCGGCAAATCCGACTCTTTTTCCAATCTATCGTGATGAAGTTGAAGTCCGAGGTGTTGTTGTAAAAATAATTCGCAATCTTGAATCACAAACAGATAAGGACCAATCAGATGAAAAATTCATTCGCCGCATTGATTATTCTTGGGATTATCGAGGGGAGAATATCAAAACATATACTCATGGCATTCATGCCTATCCTGCAATGTTCATTCCACAAGTCGCACGCAGGTTATTAGAAACCTATAGCAAAGAGGGCGATACCATTTGTGATATCTTTTGCGGCTCTGGCACATCACTTGTAGAAAGCAGAATTTTGAAAAGAAATGCGTATGGCATTGATCTAAACCCATTTGCAATCTTTCTTGCCAAGGCAAAAACTACCCCGATCAATTCTCAAATATTAACAAAGAAATACATCTCCCTGTTGAGTAGATTAGAAAAAATTAAAGATAGCGAGATTATCAAACCGAACTTCAAAAACCTAGATTTTTGGTTTAAAGGGCATGTCATTATAAAACTGGCAAAACTTAAAATGGCAATTCAAGAAATTGAAGATAAAGCGATGCGAAATATTTTGATGGTTGCCTTCAGTGAAACCGTGCGCTACTCATCAAATACCAAAACGGGTGAATTCAAATTGGTAAGAATTAAAGGTGATAAATTAGAGAGGCACGACCCCGATGTATTTGCCATCTTTCGAAAGAAAACTGAGGCAATAATTGCCGGAGTAGGAGAATTCTATAACGAAGCGAAAAGAGGTGTTTGGACAAAAATTATATTTGGCGATTCATCAAAGGAGAATGGTATTAAAGAAAATTCTATTGATTGTATTATTACTTCACCACCGTATGGCGACAGTCGAACAACTGTAGCTTATGGACAATTCTCTCGCCTTTCTGCCCAATGGATTGATATTTTTGATGACCCAAATGAAGCATCTGGCGTTGATAACAAATTACTAGGTGGTAAGGCTACTAAATCGCTGTCTCACTCCCTTTCATCAGATTATCTAAATGATTCACTGGATAAAATCGCCAAGCAAGATGAAAGTCGTGCTAAAGATGTTTTAAGCTTTTCTATTGGCCTGAACGAGTGTCTGAAAAGAGCCTACAAGATTCTAAAGCCAAATAAATATTTCTGCCTTGTTATTGGCAATCGTCTCGTAAAACAAGTGCGTATTCCTACTGATTTTATTATTGCAGAACTTGGTGAAAGAATTGGTTTTACTTGCGAAGACATTTTTGTCCGCAACATCCCAGGTAAAAGAATGCCCATAAAAAATTCTCCTACGAATATTGTTGGTGCACTTGAGGAAACAATGAACAGGGAAAGTATTGTAATTCTTCGAAAAAATTAAAGGATTCTCTTATGGGTCTTAAACAATAATGGAATGGTCTTTTCAGTGAGGCGAGTAAGACGAAAAGCGGAGCCGTGGTCGTGCGGTTGCCCCGCCTTGTTGCCTCTGTGATAGGCACCCAGACGAATGTCATATTTGGATAGTTTGAGAAATTTGGTCGGATCAATGTCTTTGAGGATCCATGCCTCCTTGAAGTGAAAATATTCGCGTTTGCGAATTTTTTTACAATCAGCAAATACCAATATCAAACCATTCCCAATTTTCTTCGCTGCCTTCTGCCGCAAAAAATCTAAACCGTAATACCCCAGTGTTACGTTATTCTTGAGAATGGTAAGTCTGCCTTTCTTTTTATCTATCTTGCAGTGAAAGCCCATCGCATTTATCTTCCCGTCATTGATAGTTTGGTGAAGAATTTTTATATTTGGATAGGCTCATGACTAGCTGAGGGAAGGTTGATATCCTTCTTTCCGCTCCATGAAGCTCAAGAACCCGTACTCAATCCGCGCACGAATTTCCGAGGCTAAATTTCGCCAGTTTTTGAGGCTTTTTGCA
>JAQUKV010000024.1 GCA_028718905.1 Candidatus Peribacteraceae bacterium
TGCAAAAAGCCTCAAAAACTGGCGAAATTTAGCCTCGGAAATTCGTGCGCGGATTGAGTACGGGTTCTTGAGCTTCATGGAGCGGAAAGAAGGATATCAACCTTCCCTCAGCTAGTCATGAGCCTTCCCTATTTCCTACTTCCCTATTTCCCTATTTCCTACTCCCCTACTCCCCTACTTCCCTACTTCCCTATTTCCCTACTCCCCTATTTCCCTATTTCCCGAATCCCTACAGAAAACCCCTACTTCAAAACCCACCCCAATACGCCTACAATCCCCCTGTCATGCCCAAGCACCGACGCACACTCAAGCGGCCCAAAAGCAGAAAGCGCTCCTCACCGTCGATCGAAATGAGCCCGGCCACGCGCCGTCAGGTCAGCGGCGTTGTTCAGTTCATGCTGGGCATACTCATATTGCTCTCCCTGCGGGAACAGGCGGGGTCCGCGGGCGGCGCCGTAGAGACCGTACTCACGTTCTTCTTCGGCAAGTGGAGCATCATTTTCCCCGTCGTGTTGATTGTCTCCGCCTTATTGCACTTCTTCACGAGTGAGGATCACTTCAAGGCGAAGCGATCCGTGGGGTTAGTCCTGTGCCTCGTGAGCTTTCTCGGTCTCATGCACATCGGCGCACCCGTGCAGGAGATCGCCACCAAAAAGGAAGAGCTGGGCGGTGCCATCGGCTTTCTCGCCAGCGTACCCTTTCTGCTCTTCTTTTCGCGGCCCGTCGGCTACACCGTCCTCGGGGCATGCTTCTTCATCGGCGTCGTGATCTCCTTCGAGCCCAATGTGGGCGCGATCTGGCAGTTCATACGCGACCTCACGGCCAAACGCGAAGAGATGCGACCGCGCACGCCCCGTGCAACACGTACCGAAGAAGCGAAGAAGGAAAAAGTCGATGAGGAAGAAGGAGACCTTGTCGAGGATGACCATGAAGCGCCGGAACTCAACATCGTGCGCCCGGCCTTCGCACAGAAAGAGACGAAGAAATCTCTCGCCAAAAAGATCGCCGCCGAAAAGAGCCAAAAGAATGTGAAAGCGAAGATCAAAGATATCCTGCAGATGAAGGACACGCGTTTCGAGGAGTGGACGTTCCCTGGACTGGAGCTTTTGGAAGACACCCGCAGCGAGCTTGCCATCGACGATGAGGAGCTCAAACAGCAGGCCAAGGTGATCGAAGAGAAACTGGAAGAATTCGAAATCGAAGTGACGATGCGTGACGCGCATCCCGGCCCCACGGTGACGCAGTTCACCCTCGAGCCTGCCGAAGGCGTGCGCCTGAGCAAAATCGAGGGACTCAAGGACGATCTCGCGCTCGCGCTCGCTGCATCAAGCTTGCGCATTCAGGCGCCGATTCCGGGCAAATCCCTCGTCGGCATCGAGATGCCCAACAGCAAGCGGACCATCGTGCATCTGCGCGAGATTCTCGAGAGCCCCGAATTCACCCAGTCGACCTCACAACTGTCGCTGCCGCTCGGACGAGACGTCGGCGGCTCTGCGGTGGTTGCCGCTCTCAACGAAATGCCGCACCTGCTCATCGCAGGCGCCACCGGTTCGGGCAAATCCGTGTGCATGAATACGTTCCTGACATCGCTCCTGTATCAGAATGCTCCCAACGAGCTCAAGTTCATCCTCATCGACCCCAAGCGCGTCGAGCTGACCCCGTACGACGGCATCCCGCACCTGCTCACTCCGGTCATTTCGGAATCCGAGAAAGCCCTGCAGGCGCTGCGCTGGGCGGTGGCCGAAATGGGCCGACGGCTGCACCGCTTCTCCGACGCCGGCGCGCGGAATCTGGATGAGTACAACGAAAAACAGACCGACGAGGCCAATCTGCTTCCGCGCATCATCATCGTGGTGGATGAGCTTGCCGACCTCATGATGCGCCAGTACCGGCGCGACACCGAAACGATGATCGCCCGCATCGCCCAGATGGCACGCGCCGTGGGGATGCACCTCATCATCGCGACCCAGCGTCCGAGCGTGGATGTGATCACCGGCCTCATCAAGGCCAACATCCCCACGCGCATCGCTTTCCGCACGGTGAGCGCCGTGGATTCCCGCACAATTCTGGACGGCATCGGCGCCGAGGATCTGCTGGGCAAGGGCGACATGCTCTACATGACCGCCTCCACGCCCGATCCCGTGCGCATTCAGGGCATCTACGTCGGCACAAAGGAGGTGGAGCGCGTGATCAACGCGGTCAAGATCGCCGGCGGCGGCCGCATCACCGAGCAGATCGCCCTCGCGGAAGAGGAAGAAGGAAGGGAATCCCCGGAAGGCGCAGAAGGGGCCACCACTTTCTCCAGACCGTACGCGCAGATCGATCTCGAAGCGGACGACAACGGAGGGGATGATCTCTTCTTCGAGGCGGTCAAGGTCGTACAAGAAACGGGCAAGGCCTCGGCGAGCCTCCTGCAACGCCGCATGAGTGTGGGCTACGCCCGCGCGGCGAAGCTCCTCGACATCATGGAACAGAAGGGACTCATCGGACCGGTGGAGGGCGCGAAGGCGCGGAAAGTGTTCATAGAAAAAGCGGAGGTTCTGTAAAATTGTTTGCATTCCTTGCACGGAAGAGCATCATAGACCCTATCATCTTCTTCTCTTTTCCATGCGTATCCTCTCCCATAGCTTCATCTTCATGAGCGGCATCCTCGTCGCGATCGCGAGTTCCGCCTTGAGTCAAACTGCCGCCGAACCTTCCGCCGCTTCGCACGGCGTGACGGCAACGGCAACCGTCTTTCCCGATGTGGAAAAGAATACGTTCTTCGGCCCATCAGTCACCACGATGGTGCGTTCCGGAGTCGTGCAGGGGTACAACAACGGCAGTTTTGGTCCGGATGACCCGGTGACGCGGGCGCAGGTAACGGTGATACTGGACCGTTACGATCAGAATGTCGTCCAGCCCATGCGGGAACAGATCGCACAACTGCGCAACCAGCTGAACCTCGGTCGCTGTGGGGACGGGCAAATCCAGCAAGGAGAGAAATGCGACGACGGGAATGCCGAGAACGGGGATGGTTGCAGCGCTACCTGCCTTACGGAGATCACCCCCACCCCTCCCGTTCCTCCCGAAGCCGCATGTGGCAATGGCAAGTGTGAGCCCGGCGAGGCACCCACCTGCTCCACAAGTTGCCCATCCGGAAATACCCAGGAGAACTGTTTTGTCTCCTGTTCGGGGGGCACCTGCCCGGAAGATTGTCGCACCCCGGAACAGTCAGACCTTCAGCTCCAACAAATAGGCGGCCAAATAGACGCGTACGGCTGCTACACTTCCGCCGGCTACAGATGGTGTGATGCGAAGCAGAAATGCATCAGGATTTGGGAGGAGAAGTGCGAATGAAAAAGGGGTAGCATGCCGCCATGCAGCTTCTGCTTGGGACGAACAACCTCGGCAAAGTGATTGAGATCGCGGAGATTCTGAAGGATCTGCCCGTGTTCCTCGTCACGCCGCGTGACCTGCACATCACGGAGACTCCGGCGGAAACCGGGCAGACGTTCGCAGTAAACGCTATCGCCAAGGCGAAGTTCTATTTCGATCAATCCAAACAACAAAACAGCCCGCGCGAGCGAAATGGAACAAACGCGCGAAGGCAGGCTCTGCCTGCCTGGAGCGCATCCGCGGAGAGAAAGGATGGTCCATGGAAGAAAAACCGCAGATTGTCCTTCCATGACGGTCTCCCCACCGTCGCGGATGATTCCGGCATCATCGTGGAGGCACTCAAGGATGAACTGGGCATTCACACGCGCCGTTGGGGCGCGGGGCCGGAAGCGACGGACAGCGAGTGGATCGCGCACTTTCTTAAGCGCATGAAGGAGGAGCAGAACAGGCGTGCTGCCTTCGTCTGCGTACTCGCCTATGTGGATCCACTGGGCGCAACCTATACGTTTGAAGGGCGCTGCGAGGGGATCATCACACCCGCACTGGAGGCCGACTACCTGCCGGGACTCCCGATCTCCGCGTGCTTTCAGCCCGAAGGCCATTCTCATGTATTTTCAGCCCTTACAGTTGAACAAAAAAATAGTACGAGCCATCGGGGAAAAGCGGCGCAAAAACTTAGGGATTACCTCGCATATCGTCTGCGCTCCTGAAAGACTCCTGCCATGGAACTCTGGCAACCAAACGCAAGAGATGAACCGGAGGAGAAGCCATGGATCACGCTCCTGCGACGCGCACTCCTCCCCCGGTTCCAGCAGGAGCTCGCGTCTCTCGAACAACCACATTCGGATGCAGACCTGCGTGCGATCTCCCGCTTGCTCTTCTCGCTTGCGCGCGAGGTCCGTTTCACGCTCGGCCCTCCGAAAGATGCGCCGGAAGATATCGTCGACAAAATCATCGACCTGTTCCATCGGACGGGGGACGCCCTGTTTGTGCAAGGAACTCACCTCGAAAAGACGGTCTACCACGCGACAACGCTCCATGAGCGCGCGGACATCATCCAGCGGAACAGAATGCAAGAGTGATTTTTTCAACAATGATATGCATGACGCAGGTACATTCGAATGCCGTATCGGAACGCTGAACCTCACGCCAGCGCTGCTCCCGTTCGACGACCAGAAGGAGAGCGACCCGGAAGTCGATCCCGGCCCGTACCACCTCTTCATCGTAGAAGTGCGGGGCACTATCGCTTCGCTCTTCGTGGGCAGTACGCGCGGGCATGCGTCGCTTGTCCGCGCCTGCTCGCTCTGCGAAGAGAACATCAAAGGCGGAGGATGCTTCTTCATTGATCCACAGAGCCGCATCACTCTCGCGGGATATTCCGGTTCCTTCGGCTCCATTCCAATTTCGCTCGCTGAACGATTCGCCGTTCTCGTTGCAGAATCATTGCGGCAACGCGGGATTGCTATCGAAGGAACGAAGGCGGAACCAGTGCCGGAACAGCTCTCTCACTTCTGGAAAAAGGAATAGAACATGATCCTTTACAGTGGTGTGAAGTCGAGCTTCATCACCTTCGCCCACACCGCTTCAACGATCTTCTGCAAATCCGCGATCTCCGCATCGGCAATGACAAACGAACGCGTGACAGGGTGATCGCTTCCCTCCCCCACGAAATCGAGGACAAACTCCCGCGGGGTCAGGAGGGAATGACTGTGCTTCAGAAGCAGAGCGTAGAAAACAAGCTGGCGGAAGTAGCCGCCATCATCGCGGATCTGCTTTTCGGTGAGCGGATGGCCCGTCTTGTAGTCGAGAATAATGGCATCGGAGGATGTCGGCAACAGAAGGTCGATCCGGTCGATCTTGCCCTTGATCGGCACAGAATCGTCCCTCGATCCCTCCAGACGCGCCGTCACCGCATACTCCACCTTGTGAACGATGGGCGGAGGGCCCGAAAGCCGTGAGGCGAAGTAGCGCGGCAGCGATTCTTCACCGACTTTGAGCAACCCCCTGCGTTCGGAATCGGTGAGAATCTCGCGCTCATCCAGGTACGCACGGAACGCCGAAAGAAAAGCCTCCTGTGTCAGCGGATCGCCCTTCTGCACCGCCATTCCCCACTTTTTCAGTGCATCGTGCACCGCATTGCCGTACACCAGACTCACCTGCTTGGCCTGTGGCATCTGCAGGATGTCCGACTCCAGAAATTTTTTCGGGTCCTCGAGAAAATGATTGAGTGCCGTAACCGAGAGCGCGTACTCCTCCAGACGGGAGAGGAGGAATGCACGCATTTCTCTGTCCAGATCCGGCACAGGATTGAGAAGAAGCGTGGATGTGCATAGAGGATCCTTCAGTGTCTTCTCCTCCTCGGGCAGCGATCCGGCTTCGGCAAAGAACCCCGAGGGCGAAACGGAACGTGCCTTGTCTCCTGTCGTGAGCTCGCGGGGGCAGGTGAAGAGAAGCTCGCGTTTGGCGCGCGTCATGGCGACGAAACAGACGCGCCGTTCGTCCTGCCCGCGCTCGTAGGCCTTCTGCTCCTTCTGCCAGCCGAACAGCAGATCCTCCGGAATCGAGAGAGAGGAAGGATGATGGCGCTTGTCCCAGTGACCTTCGCGGAAATTGAAGAGGATGACCGTCGTGAATTCCTGTCCTTTGCTCTGGTGCGCCGTCATGATCTTCACGCCCTTCTCCGAAAGATGCGGCAGGCTGTAGCCCATCTTCAGCTCCCCGTACTCCGGATTCTCGTAAAAAAGAAGATCATCGAGAAACTGCTCGAACGAGAAGGAGGATTGCTCATAGGCGCGCGTCTTCAGCCGTTCGAAGAATTCCTGCAGCGCCGCGAAGTCCGCAGGAGCGAAATTCCCCTTCTCCGGGGACGCGAGCAACCCCGATTCTTTGAGCAGATGCTCCAGCGTATCCACCACGGTGCGACTCTGGAGTTTGTTGTGCAAGTCGAGGATCACGTCACGCGCGTGCAGGAGCGCTTCTCTGCGCACAAGCAGCGGCACGGTTGCGGCGGGATCATCGAGCGAGAGCGCAACAGCCAGCAGACTGCTCTTCTCATCTCTCGCACGTCCGTTCAGACGCGCAAGATCGGCAGGATGCACACCGAAGCATGCGCACGAGAGTGCGCCCGAGAATGCCGCGTTGGTACTCGGGCTCTCGACGGCCCGCAACACCGTCACCGCCTGCCGCACGAGCGGGTGCTGGAGCAAATCGGCCTTGCCGGTAACTTCGACAGGGATCTCGCGCGCCGTAAAGACCGCATTGAGCTTGAGAACCTCCGCATTCGTCTGACAGAGCACGGCGATTTCTTCGGGGGGGATCTTCTTCTGCAGTCTTTCTGCGACGATATCCGCAACCATCCACGGCTCCACCGTGTCGCTGGCTGCAAAGAGCAGAGCGGGCACAGGCCCTGCCGGATCGGCGGCGCCGGACGTCAGGTGTTTGTCCAGTCCTTCGATGCGTTCCGTGAGACGCTCGGTATTGCGACCGATGAGTGACCCCGCTGCATCGAGAATCCGGCTGGTGCAACGGTAGCTCACCGTGAGCGGAATAACGGGCGCGGAGGGGAACCGCGCATGGAACCTGAGGATGTTCGTCAGATTCGCGCCCTGAAAGCGGTAGATCGCCTGATCGTCGTCTCCAACCACGAAGAGATTGGGCTTGTCTTCGGGCGTGCGCGGCGTCGTCAGTAATTCCACCAGGTGATATTGCGCGCCGTTCGTATCCTGAAACTCATCCACCAGAACATACTGGTAGCGCTCCTGCAGTCCCGCGAGCAGCCAATCCTCCTCTTCGAGAGCCCGGATACAGAAGAGGATCATGTCATCGTAGTCATAGCGCTGCGTTGCGAGCAGCATTTCCTGATACCGGAAATACACCTCCAGAAAATCCCGGAACTTGCGTGCCGTAAGCACGTTCTTCTCGTGTGCCTTCGTTCCATCTTTACTCCGTCCGAGCAGATCCGCCTCGTACGCGTCGGCGACCGCAAGCAGCTGTCCCCTCTCCGTCACGCCCTCACGCTTGAGTGCCGAAATCCGCGCGATGATCTCGGGAGTCCGCGCATAGGGTGATTTACGGTTTACCAGTTGCAGATCGGGTAAAAGCTGATCAATTATTTTGTTCACCTGCCGGTACCGCTCCACGTCGCTGATCGGCTCCATCGCCGACCATGCGTCGAAGACGAGCGGATGCTCGGCAATGAGATCGGCGCAGAACCCGTGAAAGTTCCGCACGGTGACGCCGTACGCGTCCGATCCGATCAAACCCCGCAACCGCTCGCGCATCTCCGTCGCGGCACTCACCGAGAATGTGAGGCACAGAATATTGCCGGGCCGCGCATGCGTCTTCTTGAGAATATGCGCCACGCGCATGCCCACCACCTCCGTCTTGCCCGTCCCCGGACCCGCCACCACCATCACCGGCCCCTCGATCGTCTCGACGGCTCGCTTCTGGCCTTCGTTGAGCGAAGCAAAGCGTTCCTCAAATGCCTTGGAAAGGGTGTCGCGAATGGCCGGCGTCTGTTTCATCGGCATGTGGAGAGCATAGCACCTCTCAACGCGTTCTCTCGAGCGCGACTCGTACACCCAATGCAGTGAGCAATCCCCCGCAGCACCGTTCCACAATATGCTGGACCGAGAGAAAGCGCAGATGGATGATCCGATGCAAGAGGACCGTCGCGACGAAGGATCGCAGATCACGAGCCTTTGGGGTGACGTCACTCACTCGCCGCACGCGATCCCGAGCCACTTTAGAAGACGCCTCAAGACCGAGGCGCGCCGCGGAGAGTCAACGGGAATCCAGCGGTCCACCCGGGCGCAGATGCGTTCCGTGCGGGAGGGAGCTTGGACGGAAATGGCGGCAGACGAAGAGGACATGCCCTCGGCGGCGGCCGAGGAGGCAGAGCTTTCCTGCGTAGCCCGGAGGAGGCGATAGGGATCGGAAGAGGATGACGAAGTACTGGAAGCGACGGTCGAAGAGGACGAGCCCTGGGCTCCGTTCCCGGTGGAGATCGTAGCCTGCCGCTCAAGTTCCTGCACGTACTCCTGCCACCACTTCTCGCGGGCGGCGTTGGCGGCGGCGGCGCCGTGGGCGGTCGAGGTGACGGAATGGGCAAGAGCGGTGGAGCCAGAAGCAAAGAAGATGCTGTCTCCGTCGTACTCGGCTGTGATACTGTGGCTGCCTACGGACAGGGCGGAAGTCGTGTAGGAGCCACTGCCTTGGCCGAGGGCAACCGTTTCGAGCGTGGCCTCCCCGTCCTTGAAGGTGATGGTGCCGGTCGGTGTATCTGCCCCAGACGCCAATGGAGCGACGGTAGCAGTGAAGGTGACGGACTGCCCATAGGAAGAAGAAGAGTCGCTGTCGCGTGTAACCGTGACGCGGGCCTTCCGAAGCGCATCCACGATTGCCTCAGCGATCTGCGCATGGCCGGCTTGCTTGAAGTGAACGCCGTCTTGGTTATAGGCGGGCTGAATGTCCCACAGGTTTCCGGCGTCCCCGCCCGACCGGAACTGACCCACGTAGGAACTCGCATCGACCACCAGGGCGTTGGAGTATCCCGCTGCGAGGGTCGCCAAGGACGAATTCCAGTCGTCGATGGCGTGCATGTCGTCGTTGCTGCAACTCGTGCAAGGGAGGATCTTCAAAGCGACAAGTGTGATGCCGTTCTGTTGGGCAGCGTCCAGCATGGACTGCCAATCGGCGAGAAACTGGGGTTTGTGTTCCTCATCGTTCGGGCCATTGATCCCTCCCTCGGCAACGGCAACGCGGGGTTTGGAGGCGACGATATCGGCGTTGAACCGGGCGGCAATCTGGGTGGCCGTCTGGCTGCCGATGCCCATGTTCTGGTAGGTGTAGCAGGTGAGATCGGCGAACTGGCGCTCGATGGTCGATGCGATGCTGGTGGTGTTGGTAGACTCGATGAATGAGTAGTGGGACGGGTGGCCGGCCATGATCGAGTCTCCGATGAAGGCGAACTGTGGAGCCTGCATGTAGATCTCGATCGGGAGAGCCGAAGGAAGCGAGGCCTGGCTTTCCCAGGCATAGTCGGTGGCGGATGGGTCCGCGTCCGTGACGTAGTACGACGAGGCCGTGAGGGCGTTGAAGTTGTAGCCGTCTCCGGACTTCTCGATGCGATAGCCGACGAAGTCCCCCTCCTGAATGCCATCGATGGGCGTGGCGAGGTCAATGGCCGTCGTGGCACCGGCCACCAGATCATCGACGAGGTTTTCGGTCATGCCGACCCGATCGTATGTCGTCCCGTCCTTGCGCCAGAAGATGACATAGAATCCCGTGAGATTGGTCTTGTTGCCCGTATAGAGACGGACCCGGGTCACGGTGCCATTCTGGCGGATGCGGTAGCGGTGATCGTTGCTCAGGAACTCGCGGAAGCCGGCGGCGTTGAGTCCCCACGAACCGGGTGTCTCGGAGATCGTGGCGTACGGGGCTACCTTGACGAGATCGCTGTTTGCCGTGAAAGCGGAATAGGGGGAACGGACGGTCTGCGTAAGGGAATCGGACGTGCCGCCGGCAACGTTGACGTTACCTCCGTACTCGGCGGTGATGGTGTGACTACCAAGCCAAAGGCTGGAGGTGGTGTAGCTGGCACTTCCTTGGGCGAGGGTCACCGCATCGAGCGTCACGGAGCCATCCTTGAACGTAATGGTGCCCGTGGCGGTAGAGGGGGAGACGGTCGCCGTAAGCGTCACGCCGCTCCCGTAGGTCGAGGGATTGAGACTGGAGGTGAGCGTTGTTGTCGAGGCGGCTTGCGTGACGGTCTGGGCGACGGCGTCCGAGGTGCTTGTCATGTAGGTGCCGTCACCTCCGTACTGTGCCGTGACACTATGCGTGGTTACCGGCAGCGTGCTGACGCTGTACGTGGCAACGCCAGCCGTGACGGTCGCAGTCGCGAGCGTCGTCGCCCCGTCCTTGAACGTGACCGTGCCGGTGGCGTCGCTTGGTGTGACAGTTGCCGTGAAGGTCACGGATTGACCATAACCGGAAGGGTTCTGAGAGGAAGCCAGGGCCGTACTGCTGGGGGTCGCTCCCGTGACGACCTGGGTGAGAGAGGAGGTCGAACCGGCGACTTTGGCATTGCCGGTCTCATACTCGGCGGTGATGGTGTGACTGCCGGTTGTCAGGGCACTGGTGGTATAGCTGCCGCTGCCTTGGCCGAGGACGACCGTGTCGAGGGTAGTCTCGCCGTCCTTGAAGGTGACAGCACCCGTGGCGGTGGACGGAGAGACGGTCGCGGTGAACGTGACGGACTGTCCGACGACGGACGGATTCAGGGAGGAGACGAAGGTAGTCGTCGTGGCGATCTGGTTGACCGCCAGCGACCCGATCGCGAGTTCACCGCTGCCGCTCGCCATGTTCTGGTACTCGAACTTGACCCACGCCGCCGAGCGCGCGGCAGAGGAGACGCGGATTTCGTCGATTCCGCCTTTGTAGTAGTAGCTGGCGTTATCGGATCGTTTGCCGATCGTAAACGGATTGTTGCTCGTCGGGTTCACGGAGCCTCCAGGATTAAGTGAGTCAACGAACGTCCCGTTCACGTACAGCAGGAGCGTCGTTCCACTCCGAATGCCGACGACATGGGCGGTTTCGCCGCCGCTGACTTCCCCTGCCTTCAGCGACGTGTTGTTCACTCCAAGCAGCGAGATGGTCAGCGGGTACTCGGTGCGGTTGTAATACATCCAGTAGCCTACGCTGGAACTGGTGTGTTTTCCGAACAGAGCTTGATTCGTTAGCGGGGGATTGGTCGGAGTGATCCACGCCTCCAGGGTGAAATCCCCGGTGAAGTTGAGGCTTGCTCCGGTGCCGCAGTTGACGTATTGGGCCCCGGAGAATTTCGCGGCCCCGCCTACCGTTCCGGCGACGGCCGTTGCGCCGTAATTCGTGCCGTTGTTCGTGTTCGTCGTGCTATCGGTGAGCAGGAGGGAATCCGATGTCCCAAAGTGCCACACGCCCTTGAAGCCGCTTTCCCAGACCGTTGACTTGGTCTGGCCATCGGCTGCGGAGCCGCTGCCGAAGAGGACATAGAGAACGGCGCCGCTGGAGCTTGAACCTCGCGCCTTGATCTTTGGCACCTTCACCCAGAAAAGCCCGGAGCCCGAGCCGGAGGAGACATGGTAGTCTTCGCGCTCGTAGGGGAGAACCATCCCTGTGGAAGTCGAGAAACGGAGATCGGCGCCGCTGCCTTGGGCGTGCGTTGCGATGTCGGCATCGGCGGTGATTCGCACGAGCACGGGAAAATCTGTGAGGTCGGCATCGACGTTCGTGTTGGAGATGGTGATCTGCTTCCGGTAGGGCCAACTTTCCAGCGAAGCAGCCTGGGCGGCGGCGGGAATGCCCACCGCGACGGCGAAGGCGAATAATACCGCGAGGGGCGTACGGGAAAAGACTTTCAGCCTGCCTCCGAGCGCTCTTCCCCCCGATTGCACCAGTGACCCCCCCCCCAGAGGAAGGCGATCATTCTCTTTCGTGGACCATTGAATCTCACG
>JAQUKV010000025.1:0-1415 GCA_028718905.1 Candidatus Peribacteraceae bacterium
TCCACCCCCTTCACCCGTTTCCAGACAACACTCACGACTGTCCTCGAAAAGCTCAAACCCACGGCCGAGGAACGCCGTCTGCTGTCTGAGCCGCAGCATGTTCATCAGACCACGCTGACGCTCAAGCGCGATGACGGTTCCACTGCCCAGCTTCCCGCATTCCGTGTGCAGTTCAATAACGCCCGCGGTCCGTACAAGGGCGGCATCCGCTACCACCCGGCGGCGGATTTGGATGAAGTGAAGGCGCTGGCGGCGCTCATGGCGCTCAAGACCGCCGTGGTGGGGATTCCGTTCGGTGGAGCGAAGGGAGGCATCCAGATGGATCCGAAAAAGCTGAGCTCACGCGAGCTGCAGGAGGTGTCGCGCGCGTACGTCCGTGCGTTTTTGAAACAGATGGGGTCGGATATCGACGTCCCGGCGCCCGACGTGAATACCACGCCCGACATTATGGCGTGGATGCGCGATGAGTATGAGAAGCAGACGAATTCATATAGCCCCGCGATGATCACAGGCAAGCCCATGAGCTTCGGCGGCTCACTGGGTCGCGATACCGCGACGGCGCGCGGAGGATTTTTTCTCATTCAGGAGCTCATCGATCGCGAGGCGCTGGATCCGCAGGAGCTCACAGTGGTGATTCAGGGATTCGGCAATGCGGGAGCGACGATGGCGCATTTCCTCCACAACGCGGGTTTCAGCGTCGTCGCGCTGTCGGATTCGCAGGGCGGCATTTACAGTGCCGAGGGGATTGATCCGGTGCGTATCGAGAAGTACAAGCGTAAGACCGGCTCCGTGACGGGCGAGTACTGCGAGGGATCGGTGTGCGACATCCAGAAGATGAAGATGGACGGGGTGGTGAAAGTGAGCAACGAAGAGCTTCTGGAATTGCCGTGCGACATTCTCATTCCCGCCGCTCTGGATAACGTCATCACGCCTGAGAACGCCGATCGCATTCAGGCGAAGTACATTCTGGAGCTGGCCAACGGTCCCACGACGCCCGAGGCCGATGCGATCCTCGAGAAGAAGGGGATCCGCGTCATCCCCGATATCCTCGCCAATGCCGGCGGGGTGACGGTGAGCTACTTCGAGTGGGTGCAGGGCAGGAGCGGTGAACAATGGACGGCGCAGCGGGTGGAAGAGGAGCTCAAGCGCATCATGCTCAATGCGTACAAGGCGGTCCGGCGCGAGGCGTTCCGTAAAAAGGAGAGTTACCGGCATGCGGCATTCGCCGTGGCGGTACGACGTATTTTGGACGCGATGAGAGCACGCGGATGGGTGAGCAGTACGCAGTAAGTAGTACGCAGTACGCTCGTCTGCTCCATTGCTCTTTCAGTAGTACTTACTGCATACTGCGTACCGCTGATGTTCGACGTCGCCATCATCGGCCTCGGGGCCGCCGGTTACACCGCCGCGATCTA
>JAQUKV010000025.1:1515-11032 GCA_028718905.1 Candidatus Peribacteraceae bacterium
ACGTGCGATGCGTTCTTCTTCAAGGGCAAGACGGTGGCCGTTATCGGGGGAGGGGATGCGGCAGTCGAGGGCGCGGCGATCGTTGCGAAACTTGCGCAGAAGCTCTACATGATCCATCGGCGCGACTCATTCCGGGCGGAGCCATATTGGGTCAATAAGCTCAAAGAACAAAAGAATGTCACCTTCGTTCTCGAACGGCAGGTGAAAGAGATTGTGGGAAACGCCAAGGTCACGGGTCTCGTTCTCGATCAGCCTTTCGAAGGATCTGACAAGCTGGCCGTCGACGGCGTCTTCGTCGAGGTCGGCGCGACTCCGGCCGTGGAACTTCCTCAGAAGCTCGGTTGTGCTTTGGATGAACGCGGGTACCTGAAGGTGGATGCGGCATTGCAGACGACGATTCCCGGCGTCTTTGCCGCGGGAGATGTTTCTGGCGGCAGCAATCACTTCGCCCAGTTCGTGACGGCGGCGGGGGAGGGGGCGGTGGCGGTGAGCGGGGTGTTTGGGTATTTGAATGGATAGAGCGTTTGTGCGAGCTTCTTAGCTTCTTAGGTTGGAGCTTCTTAGCTTCTTAGGGGTGGGAGTAGTACATGAAATAACCGTCAGTGGGAGCGCAACGACAAACCTAAGAAGCTAATCAGCTAAAAAGCTAAGAACCTTCTAAAATCCATCTTTTCCTTGCAATCGCTCAACGCCATCTCTACCCTACGCCCGTTATGCCAAGAGGTAAGCGCACCGTCTTCACCGTCCTCTGCCCGGAATCGGGCAACAGAGTGGGAACCATTCGTTTCCACAAGCAGGATAAAACCGGCGTGGCCTGGAAGGAGCACGCAGGCAAACTCATGAAGTACTGCTCCGTGTGCCGCAAGCACGTGAAGCCGAAGTTGAAGGAGGAGCGACATTCGAAGTAGTACGCAGGAAGCAGAGAGCAGTTAGCGGCTTTTTTCGGCGTCTGGTTCGCAGAACTTTTCTGCTTACTGCTTTCTGCTTGCTCTATACTTGGTGCATGTCTCATGAGATTTACCGCCAGTGCGCGTCCGTCGTTGTTTTTCGGCGCGGGACAGAGGGTACCAAGGTGCTGCTGCTGCGCAAGCCGCGAAAGAACGACGCGTGGCAGCTGCCGCAGGGCGGGGTGGAAGCGGGGGAATCCTCATCCGAAGCGGCATTGCGCGAGCTTCATGAGGAAGCGGGAATTGCCGCGCGGCTGCTCGGCGAAAGCGGGCGTATCTATCAGTACGACTATCCGCCTTCGTACCGCCGCTTCCGGCCGGATAACGTCCGCGGCCAGCACATTGCATTCGTCTTTGCCGAAGCGGCGGGCGATGCATCGGTCACGGTGGATGCAAAAGAGATCAATGATTTCGTCTGGGTGACGGAGCAGGAGATCGCGAAGTTTATCAAACGCAAAGAGTACCGGACGCTCATCCTTCAACTCATCGCCGAGGGGATTCCTCTGCTCCGCTAGCCTCCATGCGCCTCCGGTCCCTCACGCTTCAGCAATTCCGTTCGTACACGTCGCTCGCCTGTTCTTTCGCCGAAGGCGATCTGCATGTGCTGCAGGGGCCGAATGCCGCCGGCAAGACGAATTTGCTCGAGGCGCTCTCGATCCTGTCGAGCGGCCGGTCATTTCTGGGTGCGGAGGAGGATGATCTCATGCTGTGGGGGCACGATCACTACCGTCTTCAGGCGTCTTTGCTCTCCGATGCCGGTGAGGAGAAGAATATCGAGATCGTGAGTCAGCGCCTGCCCCGTCGCGCACGCGCGGGATTCCTGAATGATGTCCGTATGCCGATCGGACGGCTCAACGGCGTGCTCCCGTCCGTCGTTTTTCTGCCGCAGGATTTGGAGCTTTTCACGGGGTCACCTGCGCGCCGCCGCGACTTGCTCAATGACCTGCTGGTCCAGGTTTCGCCGGAGTTCACCTTAAGCCTCGCGGCGTATCAAAAGGTCCTCAAACAGCGCAACACCCTGCTTCGCCGGATCCGGGAGGGAACCGGACGCATACAGGATCTGGAGGTGTGGGAGGAGGCGCTGGCCCGCGAGGGGGCGGTGATCACACTCGCGCATCTGGAGCTTCTCAAGGTGCTGCAGTGCACGCTGGAGGAGGAACTCAGCTCACTCGGAGAGACGTGGCGTGCCGTGCAGATCGCGTATGACCGTCATGGGCAGGCGAACACCCGAGAAGGGATCGCGTCGGAGCTTGCGCATGATCTCCTCCACTTCCGTGAGCGCGACTTGATCATCGGCTCCACGACCATCGGGCCGCACCGGCATGACTGGCGCATCGATGCCGACGGCCGCTCGCTCGCCACATTCGCCTCGCGCGGACAGCAGCGCACTGCAGTGCTCGCGCTCCTCTTTCTGCAGGTGTCGTACATGGAGGTCCGGCGCGGCGAAAAGCCGGTGATTCTGCTCGATGATGTTTTTTCGGAGCTCGATCAGGTACATCAGGAGCGTCTGATGGCATCTTTTCTAGGGCATCAGGTGCTCCTCACGACGACGCACGTTCCGCCGCTCCTCTCGGACGCTGTCCTCTGGAGTGTGGGGGAGGGGAAGGTGGAGAGACAGGAGGTAGGGCGTAGGGTGTAGGGCGTAGGGCGTAGGGGAAAGGAAAATGGTTTTTTGCGGATCCTCCGTGCCATTCCTCATCCTCGTTGTTGCAGCGCCCCGAACACCGCCAGCGCCAGCGCGTCCGCCGCATCGTCGGGCTTCGGGATTGCCTTGAGATCCAGGATGCGGCAGATCATGTCCTGCATCTGGCGCTTGTCGGCGCGTCCGTCGCCCGTGATGCAGGATTTGAGGGTGAGGGGATTGGGCTCCAGACATGCAATGCCGTATTCGGCCAGCGTGAGCAGGATCACGCCGCGCACCTGTGCCACGTCGAAGGCGGTTTTGACGTTCGTCGAGAAGAACAGCCGTTCCACCACGGCCACATCGGGCTTGTGTTCCTGCAGGTACGCGCAGAGATCTTTGCGGATTTCCTCCAGACGATCCGAGAGCGGCAGTCCGGCGGCGGTGTCGATCGTGAGCCACTCCTCGACGCGGAGTTGTTGACGTTCATCGACTTCAATCAGCCCCAGCCCCGTGGTGGCCAGTCCCGGATCAATACCGAGGATCCTGCGGATATTCTGCACGGAATGAGGGTGCAATCTTCCGTAATTTCCTGCAAGGTCTTCGCATTGAAGAAAATGCCGGTTTCTGCTATTCTAAGAGGAAATACACACACTCCATGACGCACCGTCCCCGGCACCGGCACTTCGTGGCGTTCCCTCTCTTCGTTGCAATCCTGGGGATAGCGCTCGCAGCGGCGTCGCACACATCATCCGCTCTCACTGCTTCGGTTTCTGCCGGGCAGGCAGTGCTGTCCCTGCCCGACGGCGCTCAAATGTTGCCGGGCGCAGACAGCGTGCTCGATACGACATCCGCGACTGCGTTCCTGCGTCAGGGGGCTGCACTGATACGCACCGAGAGCATTGTCCAGATCCGCACACCGTCGTGCGATATTCTGGCGATTGCAGGCGCGTTCCATCTTGTTGCCGGAGAGACGGCGACAACCGTTTCGGCGGTTACGGCACCGGTTCTTGTATCCGTTGCCGGCGAAAGGACCATCGTACCCGTGGGCAGGCAGTTTCGCGTGTCAAAGCCGCTGGCCGGACTTGAGGCCGGATTCGCCGCATGGCGCTCTGCGCGCGAGGGTGCGCCGCTCCCGGAGCATTTTTTGAGAGAGCAGGTCCTCGCCCTGCAGCAGTTCCCGGACATCGGCGATGCGCTGCCGAAAGCAGCGTCTCTGTTCCCTTCGGATGAATCCCATTCCGCACTGGAGTTACCTGCGGCGCAGGAGCGCAGTCAGGAGGCGTGGCGCCTTTCGGTTCTGGGGGCGCTTCGGTGGCGCATTGAACGGCAGGACGAGGAAGGCGCGCGTGCGATCCTCGCGCGTCCTGCATTCCATGCGGCTCTCGCCGATGCGCGCAGCTTCTTCTCACTCGTCACACTGGCCGGCCGTGCCGATGACGGTGCGGCGGAACTGAGGCCCCTGCTCCTGCACTTCCTCGCCGACCGGCATGATCTGTGGCTGCTCACCGCCCTTCATCCGGTCTTCCACACGGGGGCATGGGCGGCGGGCGTTCCTGCGTTGACGCAGGAAGAGCAGGCGCTGCTCGCCTTCGGATTGCCCGAGGCCGACCGCTCTTCGCAGGGATTATCTCCCGTGGTGGTCCGCTGGTGGGAGCAGGCGGTAACCGGTTACATCGCAGAGGAACAGAACCCGCTTGCATTCGTGGAATCGCTGCTCACAACCCTGCTTCCTGTGGTGGAGCGGGATCAGCAAGACGGGTATCCCGAGCGCGCGCAAACGCTCCTCAGCGCACTGCAGTCTTTCGCGGAACCCGTTGCCGGACGTCTCTCCGCCACCCTCACGCTTGCCATGGAGAAAGCCAAGCGGAATACGGTTTCCTCCGTTGATTTGTTTGCTTCTCCTCTCTCCTCATCTTCTTCGTCTTCTTCGATTTCTTCGTCATCCTCGTCTTCCTCTCTGCCGCCCGTCGATCCGCATGAGCGCGTGCAGACAGTGACAACCGCTCTCGAACAGGCCGGTGCGCTCTTCTCGCTCCAGACCAAGGTTGATCCGAAGCAAGACGGGCAGAGCGTGGCCGTGTGCGACATCCTGTTTTCCTCTCCCAAAGGGGATCTGCCCTATACATTCGACGTCGATGTGCGGACGATGCAGGTGTCATCCATCGTGCAGAACGGTAAACTCCTTCCATATCCCATGGAGATGGATGCGTTCCTGAAGTGGGTGAGGGAATAGCTTATTCTTTCCTCAGTCATGGCGGATTTCACACGAAGAGACACCGGCCATGAGGCGATTCCTCCGAGAGAAGGAAGCGTGGAGGATCAGCCGGTTATTCTCCCGATCCGGCCGCAGATTCCTGCGACAAGAACATCGGTTCATACCGTTCTCTCGCCGCAGTACATCGATCGAAAGCTCGAGCTTCAGCGTCGAAGAGATGCGTGTGAGTTGAGTCTCTCTGCTTTTGATCCGGCGCGGCTCTGGTGGCTCAATGGGGGAGACGATGAAGCTGCGGAGCCGAAGGCACTCACTCGTTCCATGCTCATGCACTCGAAGGGCGAGCAGGCAGTGGTTCTTACGTTTGAGGAGCGGAATATTGTGCGTCGTCTCACATGCATCGACTGTCATGGTCGAAGGATCTGTCTCGCTCTCGAGGATATACTCGAAAATGAGCTTCTGATCATCTTCCCCGAAGAATTGGGCGATACAGAGGGTAAACCGTCACTGCGCGTCATCGGCTAAGATCACTTCACGGATTTCGCGACTTTCTTGCCATACTCCGCGTTGGTGAAGAATAGGAAGATCACGGGCAGGATGCCCATGGAATTCACGATCAGGAGCGCGATGAACCACCACTTCTTCTCCATGCGTGCAGAACGCCACAGCGCCCAGCCCTTGAGCATCAGGTCGACGATGGCCAGAACGATGAGTAGTCCGAGCGCGCCGTTGAGATTATAGGCGTTCGCCACAAACTCCTTGTTCTGCCAGAGGATGGAGAGGTTTTGCATCATAGAATCCCAGTATAGCAGAGAGGAGGGGAGTGCAAATCCCGTTCTTCTGTTGACCGTGACACGGAGACTCCGTAGGCTTTTCTGCGTTTGAAGGGCGATGAGCCCTTGGACGGGCGATTAGCTCAGCTGGTTAGAGCGCGACACTGATAATGTCGAGGTCAGTGGTTCAAGTCCACTATCGCCCACCATCACTCAAATTAGCCTTCTCTAAAGCAGCATATTCACTAGAACAACGATATGCAGTCAGTTTTCCGTTGGTGATCGTCAGTTCCAAGAAGATTTCATCAGCAATTCGTTTCTTCTGTTCGGGGTTGGCTTTTCCCCAGTCTATATGCAGTCTTTTCATCAGTTCCAACCAACGAGGGAACTCCTGCGTCCAAGCCTGTTCTCGAACTAACAGCTTCTTTTCCTTTTCCAAAACCTTATTCAATCGTCTGTTGTATTCAGCTACACGAAGATCATGTTGCTTGATGAGCGTCTCTTTTGCCTTGGCGTTCGACACTCCACGCAGAGCCTCATACAAATTGTCATCCTCGCCTTCGATCTGTTTTGTAAGATGCCCCTTTTGACTTTGTATCGACTTTAAATCACGTTTGCGTACTTGCATCGCATATTTTTCACGCTTTTCAACTTGCAGCAAATAGAGAGTAAAATCTCGTTTTGATGGCTTGAAGCGCTTGAAGATTTCACAAACGATCTCAAACAATTTGCTACCTGTCATACCATTGTTTGAGGAACGACTTTTTGATTGAGCGTGCTTACGCTTGCCGCGTCCCGTGCATTTCGAGTGCATACAGTAGAAGAAAATACTATTCTTCTTCGGTTGCGGTGAAATTTTGCGACCACAATGTCCGCAAAGGATGAGCCCACGAAATGGAAGATAATCGTGCTTCATTGCTTTTGGTCTTGCTTCTGCTTCATTTACAGCCTGACATTGCTTGAAATCTTCCTCGGATACCGCAGTAACGAACTCCAGCTCATTCCCTTCATCATCCACTTCTGTTGTCTCGCGTAAGTCAATTTCGCCCCACTCCATTGTCGCCATCCCAAAGTAGAACGGGTCTTTGAGATAGCCCAGTTTCTTCTTGTCTCCTCCAAGCTTCGACTTGGTCATATTGACTGGCTTGCCGTTCTTTCCAGTGAAACCTTGATCGTTTATGTAATCGGCAATACGTTGATATGTCCACTCCGCTCCACGAGATCGCAGTTCAAAGGCCAACTGAATTGCCTCAAACTCACCCTTACCATCCTTGCGCTCGTGTGGAACTGAAAAATTGGTACGTCTCCTCTCTCCACTGGTAGTTGTCTTCATGAGGCGTGTGTAGCCGAATTTGTCTCGAAATTGCCACTTGTTCGAGAGGAAATACTTTTGCTTCATGCCTCGTAGCACCGCCGTGCTGAGACGCATGGAGTATCCCATTGCACGGGCAAACTCCATCATCAAGTACTCTAAGCCGGAACTATCCTGATGGAAGTAATATGTAACAAATCGAAAATCGACAATATGACCGTCAATATGACTTTGAATGAGCATACCTGCCTCTAGTGCGTTTCTGCTGAGACGATCCGGAGCCCACGAAAATACACCAATACCTTTGTTCTTTTCTACATAGCTCAGCATGTCTTCAAACACCTTCCTTTTGAATGGTAGCTTGGCGGAAACTTCCTCCTCGAATGTCTTGACGATACGGATGTCGTGTTTCTCTGCATATCGAAGACATGCTTCACGTTGCTGTTCAATGGAAATACGGTCAATTTCCTTCGGTTCCTCATATTCGATGTCTTCCCCATCTTCTCCCTTCTTCTTTCTTTGCGGAACGGAACGACGTAGATAAAGCACATAACCGTCCGCTTTGATGTCCTCGTGGACTTCGAGAAGCTTATCAAGATCAACTTTTTGTAGAGTGGGTGAGGACATGTGCGGTTCCAATTTACCATCTTATTGAACAACTTTCGACAACTTTAGACATGTGAAATTGGAACTGACACCCGCACTAATAACTGCGGAATCCACGAATGCACTCAGGATTGAGTTCACCCTCAGCATCAAAACACTTTACTCTTGTTTCACCAAAGGCATGAGATAACTTCTCTGCAAGGCTCGTAATTGTGGCTCGTACCGCATCTTCACTCATTTCCCCCACAACAAACCTTTCTACCAGTCGAAGATTATCATATCTCTTGCAAAGTGGAGGATTCTCATATTCCCAAGTAAAGGGTTCAGCCCACCCTTTCGCAAAACTCCCAAGCGCGAAGCTCCTAATGTTTGCGAGACTGAGTTGCATGGTCACTTCATCCAAGTATTCGATCTTTCGATAGAGAGTTAGTGCAAAGTTTAGGAGTGCCCACGTATACGCAACTGCTTGGGTCATTGCTAGTGCAGGGAGCACCTTGCGTGGTTGCCCTTCTTGGGTAAATGAGCGATTTCTGTCCCAAAGAAACTCACTCGATGCTCCACTCTCAATGTAGCCGTTATTCAGTATTTCCAAATAGTTGTAATACACCTCTTCTTCGTCTTGGGATCGAGGCAGAATCTCTGGAAGAACAATACCTTCTAGATGAACCTGTTTTCCATAGGGTTTATAGAGACGTACACCAGACAAAGGCTCATAGCCACTGGCATGTTCCTGTAACCACTGGTCAAACTCTGCGGAAGCCGTCTTTACCTGATCCTCTTGCAAATACAATGGAATAAACGAATGAAGCAGTAATGGAGTCTTCATATCTTCGCCAATGCGCTCCTTCAATTTCGGTGTATTCTCATTCTGAGCAAAGTGCTCACTCTTATCATCCAAAAGATTTCGCTGCTCCATAAACTCTCGCACGGCATCTTTACTGCGTCGTGACATCTCGAACATCTCCCGTACTTCATTGTGCGTCGCTGCGTGAATGACAACGTTATGCCGGACATAGTACGCGTTTTTCGCTTCCAGTGTGACCATATGCGGTTTCCGAGGACTTTCAGGAATGTGTAACACAATCACAGTCTTCCTATCTTCAAAGGGAAGAAGTTGTATTTCATACCGTACTTTCTGATCAATATTCGGTGTCAAAACATTGCTGATCCACTCCTCGATTTTCTGATTTCCCACTGCATCTTGTGTCCCGCAGACAGTCGATGTTTTCTCATCAGCACCAATGATGAGATAGCCACCACCGGAGTTGGCGAAGGCCGTCACGTCTTTCAAAAACTCGCGCTTATCCCTGTCACTGCCAGACAACTCACGTTTGTAGTCGAGATGTTGCCCCTCCTTCTCTTTTCGCTCTTCAACGAGCTGCTGTACATCTGCTAGGATGATTTTGGATAAGGGTTTATTGAACATATTTACGGGCGTATTGCTTTGAAAGTTGATTGTCTAGTAGGGAGATTAGGGGCAATGGAAATTCGACTTGCTTACATGATGTGCAACGCAGCAGCGGTAGACCTAAGACGAGTAAACAACTTATTTTCCTTCACCGCCAAAAACGCAACATCTTTGCTCACATCATATCTTTGCTGCACGTCATGCAACTGCCTGAAGCTCTGTTTCATAAATTTTTTCAGGTCATCTGCAGGTACAAGTAGTGCATTGGCAAAATGATTAGCCTCAATCTCTTGAGAATTTGTTGAATGCTGGCTGCTTGAACCGATATTCACATGTTCCAAAATTATATGTCCGAGTTCATGAGCCAATGTGAAACGCTTACGTACTGGAGCGCAATTCTTTTTGTACATGATAAACATGAGACCGTTGGCATCAACACGAGAAACACCATCCATGGTTAATTCTTCTTCTTTCAGGTGAATACCAAGGCTCTGAATAATTTGTACAGGATCAAATGGTACAGTACCTCCACCATGCTTCTTCCAAAGGTTGAATCCTTCAGATCTTGCCCATTTTATACGTGGTTCCCCTAAAGATCCGATAATGTCTTCGTGTTCGTCATTTATCATTATTTT
>JAQUKV010000026.1 GCA_028718905.1 Candidatus Peribacteraceae bacterium
CATAAACAGACGTTCTACCTTCACTTGAAAGAATGCGAATTCAGATTTAATCATCGTCACGAAAACCTGTATAATCTCTTACTGTCCCTCTTTCGAAAACATCCTCTTAACTAGTCTTGAGCCTAAATAAATGCGCCCTTTTCCCGCTGGCTCTGTTCCGGCCATCCGGCATCCGTCAGCGATGTGACGCGTGGATCGAAATGATCACATACCGCCACATCATCCACGGTGTTGAATACGTGCGAGATGTTCTGTTCACGGTGCGCCTGATGCGCATTGAGTCGAATTTTGACACCGGCGATGGCGCCGCCCGCCTCTTTTGCACCTTCCAGCGCCGCCTGCATCTGGCCGGGTCCTGCGCCTGACCAAGAGGTCGAGCCCAGCAGCCGATAGACTTCTGTGCCCAATTCACGTGCCTGTTCGTAGAAGGGGTCTCCTGCTTCTGTACGTGCGGATCCAAAGTACACGACACCGCGGCCATGCAGCTCAACCAGTGCGAAACCGGCATTGAGTTCCCCATAGATCTCACGGGCGGTTCTGCGGTGACCGGCATGCACTTCTGCTGCATCCACTGCGGCGCCCAAAATACAGTGCCGGATATCGTCACGAATCGCCTGTGCGGTACTCTGCAAAGCCTCGGGGAGGAGTGCGATTTCGCGATCAATCAATGCACAGAGTGCATCTCCGTGCAGGCGGCCGCTCTGCCACTCGCCCAAGACACGATCGACAATGCTCCGGATTTCTGCAGGACTCTGCTCTGTTTTTTCGTGGGCGATGTTTCCGATGCGCTCAATGGTGAGCATAGAGTATCTTTAGAATGTTCAATTTGCTTTGTCAATAGCCTTGCCCGAACGATTCCGAAGTGTACAATACACAGCGGGCTCCTCCCCCGTTCACCGGAAGGATTGCCCACTTTTTGTATGATTCCACCGAAAAGTTCCCACACACAGGTTCCCCGGTCTTCCGCAGGAGAAAAGCGGATGGAGAACCGGCTTCGCCCTTCGGGCTTCGACGGTCAGGCCCGTTTTATCATCGTGACCGGCGGAGTGTGCAGCTCGCTCGGCAAGGGGATCGCGATCTCCAGTATCGGCGCGATCATGAAGGCGTGCGGATTCAAAGTATTCGTGCAGAAGCTCGATCCCTACCTCAACGTGGATCCGGGCACGATGAGTCCGTTTCAGCACGGCGAGGTGTTCGTGACCGATGACGGGGCGGAGACGGATCTGGATCTGGGTCACTACGAGCGCTTCATCGACGAGCCGATGAGCAAGCACTCGACGGTGACGACGGGTCAGATCTATCTGGATGTTCTGGGCAGGGAGCGCAAAGGCGATTTCCTCGGCGGGACGATTCAGGTGGTGCCGCATATCACCGACACGATCAAGCGCCGCATCATGGAGGCGGCTGCTGCGAGCGGAGCGGACATCATGATGGTCGAAATCGGCGGGACCGTGGGCGATATCGAGGGTCAGCCGTTCCTCGAGGCGATCCGCCAGCTCAAGTCCGAGCTCGGTTCCGAGCGGCTCTTTCACGTGCATCTCACGCTCCTGCCGTATCTCAAAGGTTCCAAAGAACTCAAGACCAAGCCGACACAGCACTCCGTCGGGGAGCTCAGACGTCATGGCTTACAGCCGGATATGATCCTGGCGCGCGCGGACTACAAAGTGTCGCCGGAGCTGCTGGCCAAGATCAGCCGCTTTACGGATGTGAAGCCCGAAGCGGTGATTCCCGCGCTTACGGTCAATTCCATTTACGATGTGCCGCTCAATTTCCAGAAGTACGACGTGGCCCGCATCATCGGGGACAAACTGAAGCTCGGCGAACTTCGGCCCGACATGTCCGAGTGGGAGGAGGGAAGAACGCGCCACGAAGCTGCAATGAAAGAAGTATCCATCGCGCTTGTGGGCAAGTACACGGATCTCGAAGATGCCTACTTAAGCGTGATCGAGGCCGTCAAGTCCGCCGCGGTCCACTGCGGACGCAAGGCGCAGATCGTCTGGATCGATTCTGAGAAGCTGGAACAGAAAGACGAGGAGACGTGGGGCCAGCTCAGGTCCTGCAAGGGTATTGTGGTGCCGGGAGGATTCGGCATCCGCGGCATCGAGGGCAAGATCGCGGCCGCGCACTACGCGCGCATGAACAAGATTCCGTATCTGGGGCTCTGTCTCGGTTCGCAGATCCTTGCCATCGAGTTCGCGCGGGCAATGCTCAAAGATCCCGCACTCACCAGTGAGGAATTTGACGAAGCGGGCAAGCTCCCAAAATCCAAGTATGTGGTGCACTTCCTCCCCGGCCAGCATACGGGCCGCGCCAAGGGCGGAACCCTGCGTCTGGGAGCGTACAAGTGCACGCTCAAGGAGGGTACGAAAGCTTTCGAAGCCTATGGAACGAAGGAGATTTCAGAGCGGCACCGCCACCGCTATGAATTCAACAATGCGCTCCGCAAGAAGTTGGAAGAGAAGGGACTCGTCTTCTCCGGCGAGTGGGAGGAGCAGGGGATCATGGAGATTGTGGAGGTGAAGGGGCACCCCTTCATGCTGGGCAGCCAGTTCCATCCCGAATTCAAGAGCCGCCCGCACCGCCCGCACCCCTTGTTCCGGGCGTTTATGGAGGCCGCTCTCTCATAGTGTAACTTCCCTTTTTCAACTCTATGGATTCTGTTCCATCGCCGTCTTCGAGTCGTCCCGTCTTCGATCGCAAACTTGTTTTTGCGCTCACGCTTTATCTCACTGCACTTTTCGCTTCGAACACCGTGGGTATCAAGATCATGCCGTTTATCTTCGGCACGCACCTTTCGACGGCCATCTTTGCCTTTCCGATCGTCTTCCTGATGACGGATGTCGTAGGGGAGGTCTACGGCAGAGCCCATGCGCGGGCGTTTGTACTCATGGGGTTTTTGAGTATGGTCGTCTTCCTCATCTTCAACGCGCTCAGTAACGTGATGCCCGCCTCTCCGGCATTCCGCATGCCCGATGCGTACAACCAGATTTTCAGTCTGTCGCTGCGTTTCACGTTTGCGTCGCTGATTGCGTTCATCGTCGGGGAGTATCAGGATGTGCTTTCTTTCTTCTTTCTCAAGGCGCGATTCGGAGGCAGGTACTTCTGGCTGCGCTCCAACCTCAGCAATCTCTGGGGGCAGCTCATCGATACCGTCATCTGGTACTCCATTGCTTTCGTCGGTGTCTATCCGCTGAAAGTCATCATCCTCATGATGATCCCGTGGTGGCTTTTCAAATTCGGCATGGGCGTGCTCTACACCCCGTTGAGCTATGCAGGGATCTGGCTCCTTCGACGGCCCGCCCAGTGAGCGAGGCTCGCCTCCGGCGGCCGGAATAGGTTTGCCGGTTTGCCGGTTTACTGGTTTACTGGCTTGCGATGAACCTCTCCCAAACGGTCCTCGGGGTCACCTTCCCAAACCCGACGGTATTGGCCTCCGGCATTTGGGGGATTACGGCGGCGAGCTGGCGTCGGGTCGCGGAGAACGGGGCGGGCGGCATCACAACAAAATCTCTGTGGCTGACCGAACACAAGGGGCATCCCAATCCCACGATCATTGCGACGGAACACTGGACGCTCAATGCCGTGGGCGTGCCGGATGCGGGCATCGAGAAGGCGCGCGAGGAGATCGGGGATTATATGAAGGGAGAGCCTGCCGAAGGCCATGAGCGAAGTCGAAGGGTTCCCCTGATCGCGAACATCATTGCGAATACCGTGGAGCACTACGGCAAGACCGCCGAAGAAATCGTGAAGCTCAAGCCCGATTTTCTTGAGGTGAATATCAGCTGCCCCAATGTGGAGGATGAGTTCGGCAAGCCCTTCGCTTGTTCCGTTCGCGATGCCTCCGCGGTCACGAAGGCGGTGAAGACGGTGAGCGGCACGATTCCGGTCTTCATCAAGCTCTCACCGAACGTGGACGACATCGGTTCCATCGCTTCGGCCTGCGCAGAGGCGGGTGCCGACGGATTTACGGCCATCAACACGGTCGGTCCGGGCATGGCGATCGACTTGAGGAGCCGCCTGCCGATTCTCGCAAACAAGGTCGGCGGCATGTCGGGTCCCGCCATCAAACCCGTTGCGGTGCGCTGCATCGCCGATGTGTACCGTGCCACCGGCGGAAAGCTCCCGATTATCGGGACGGGAGGTGCCATGACCGGTGAAGACGCCATCGAGTTTCTGCTTGCGGGTGCGTCGCTCATCGGTATCGGAACGGCCATCGCCTCCCGCGGGGCGGAAGTCTTCCGTCTTGTCTGCGAAGAGATGGCTGCATGGTGCAAGGCGGAGGGGATCACGTCCTTGACCGAACTCGTCGGCGGCATGCATCGGGCTCTTTCCAAGCGACTGTCATGACGTGCGGGTGCTGCGGAAACCAGCGGCTCCCCGTCACGTACCGGATTGCAGGTGTGAAGAAGGAGACGGAACACGTCACCACCTTCACATTCGCCGTGTCGCTCGGGGCGAGACCCGGCCAATTCGTGATGTTATGGCTGCCGGGTGTGGACGAGATTCCCATGAGTGTGGCCAACGATGACGGAAAGAAGCTCCGGATCACGTTCTTTGCCGTGGGCGATACGACGAAGAAGCTCGCAAAGCTTACGAAGGGTGATCTGGTGGGTCTGCGCGGGCCGTTCGGCACGCACTATGCGTGGGAGCCAAAGCAGCATCTCGTGCTCATCGCGGGTGGCTACGGTGCGGCGCCGATGTTTTTCACGGCTTCGGAAGCTGCGAAGGACGGCTGTACGCTCACGACAATCGTCGGCGCGCGCAGTAAGGAGCATCTGCTCTACGTGGATGCGTTTTCCTCTCTGCCACGTACCACCGTTCGGGTGGCGACGGATGACGGTTCACAGGGGCACAAGGGATATAACGTCCAGCTGCTGAGAGAACTGCTTCAGGGGAAGACCCTTCGACCGCGCTCAGGGTCAACCGCTCACGCGGTTGATCAGGTTTTTGCCTGCGGACCCGAACATATGCTTGTGGCGGTTTCCGATCTGTGTTTCGAACATAAAGTTCCCTGCCAACTCTCGCTGGAACGATACATGAAGTGCGGTTTCGGACTCTGCGGCAACTGTGCAGTGGATTCCTCTGGCATGCGTCTGTGCGTGGGTGGGCCCGTAGTGAAAAACGAGCTGGCCCGCACGATCACGGAATTCGGCAAGTACCACAGGGATGATCTGGGAAAGAAACATCCGCTCTAAACTGCGACGCCCATCTTCTTGGCGAAAATCAAGGAGAAGTTGGCACTCTATTCTTGAGAGTGCTAGATTCGTGTGCTATCCTTCTCGCTCTTCATTTCTTTCCCCCTCTCGTATGTTTGGTGGCGAAAAAGGAGGCTGTTGCGGCCTCATGGGCGGTGGTGGTGGTTGCGGCTGCGGCTCCTGCTAAAGCCTTCCACCCCTCCAGTCGAGAGGCGGTTCTAACGATGAAATATATAGGCCACCGGCTCTGCCGGTGAGACACCCCTAGGTTTTACCGTTCCGGCGTGTGTACTCTGAAGCAGGGAGAGCCTTCATGGGGCATTCCCCCTACTTCAACCATGCGAT
>JAQUKV010000027.1 GCA_028718905.1 Candidatus Peribacteraceae bacterium
GCAGGTTTCTCTTTCTTTCTCTTGTCTGCCCGACAAGAGAAAGAAGCAAAGAGAAACGCACCGCCGCCAACTCTCCTCCGCACGGCCCTGTGCCTCCTTTCGGCTCCTCCAAGGCTTCGGAGCCGATGCGTCGGCACTTCCCGCTCTTCAGCGGGACAGGGCCTTCCCCTTCACCCCCCGTGGCGGCGGACCTCCAAACGTTTCACTGTCTGTGTTTTGTTTGTTGTTTGAAAATCTATTCGATCAATGATGCCCCCGGCCCCACCTTCGTCTCGAAAATCGTGCAGCCCTTCTGCGCCTTCGCAAAGGAGAGAACTGCGTTTTTCGCCTCTTCTGGACACACCAGGTGGACTGTTGGTCCTGCATCCATCGTGAAGAGGACGGGAATATGCTCTTTTGTCCGCAATGCCCTGATCGCATTCACGATCCGGTGAGTTTCTTCGTTGAGGTAATGCAGGGGTGGGGTACTGGTCTCCATCACATGGTGCATGTCGAGACAGTCCTCCTCCGTCACGCGCTGCAATTTTTCAAAATCCTTTGAGAGGATGGCATCGATACATTCTTTCTGACGGCGGGAGCGAATCGCTTCGATACGATCTTTATAGAAAGGGCTTGTAGAAGCCAATGCATGACCTTCGGTAGAACCGACCTTCTTCTCTTCCATCGCGGGGACGACGACAATGTCGTAGAGCAGCCAGTGGCGTTCATCGGCGATCTGTTCACTCCAGGCACTTCCCAGCTCCAAGCCGCTGCCCTCCTCAAGACTGGAAAATCCTCCGTAGATACTGCGCGCCGCGGACCCGGATCCCAGCCGCGCGAGAATACTCTCCTGCTTGGGTGAGAGTTTGAGTGTGGGTGCGACGAATCCCGACACGGCCTTGGCGAGGCAGCTGAAGACCGCCGCGGAGGAGGCGAGGCCGATAGCGGGAGGGATGTGCGAACGGACGGTGATGGCGATGGAAGCCGGCAACGCGCAATCGGCACCTATCGTTTCCAGATACTGCTGCATGCGAGTGATCACTTTTCGGAAACGGCTGATATCTTTTTCCTTCAATGCTTTCTCCGATCCATCCGTAAGAAATGAACGAACCGCAAATGTTTCCGCTTCTTCGACAGTGATCTCCACGGTCGGCTGGTCTAAGGTCATCGAGAGGGAGGGCGCCATTGGCAATCTCAATTCCTCGGAGCGGTTACCCCAGTACTTAATGAAGGCGATATTGGGCGTGGAGCGGGCGGTATTCATGGTTTCAGGGAGTGCCTAATAGCGGAAGCATACTCTGTCCGTATTTGCGAGCTATGGGAAGGATGAGATCGGGATTCTTGTGCAGCGCGAGCACCGTCCCGCCTCCGCCGGTTTTCCCTCCCGCGCCGAGTACTTTGGCCGTTCCGCCCAGCCGTTCAATTTCCGCGATGAGCGTTTGGACGGGTTTCGGTACGACGCCCAGAGCCACCTGTGCGCGATGGTGATCACGGAAGACTAAGCGGATGTCTTCGCCCTTCCGCAGGCGCTCCGTGCATTTTCCGATTTGAATTAATGCCTGTTTCACGCGCGGATCTTCGGCACGCTCCTTCACCCACGCCACGAGTTCGGGCGTCGTTTGGCCGGGCGTGCCCGTATCGACGAGGAGCGCTCCGCGCAGAACATCCTTTGGCAGGGTGATTGTTTGTGGATCTTGGCCCTTTTGGAAGTAGAGCGGCTTCTCCTCCCAGATCACGGCGAAGTCGATGCCGCTGTGTCCCGGGTTCATGGCATCTTCGATGGCCAGCGCCTCTGCGCGCTTCTGCTTCCCTAAGAGAACGCGGGTCAGGGCGATCACGAGGGCGGTTGAAGATCCCATGCCCTTCTTTAAAGGCAGTTGATTGCGGATCGTCAGTTTTCCGCAGAAAGAAGTGTTCTGTGCCTGTTCTAAGTGCAGGATGATTTTCCGTGCGTAGTCCTCCCACGCTTCCCCGCCGCTGATTCCTAGCCACTTGATCGTGGGCGTACTGCGTACTGCTTTCTGTGTACTGCTCTCCTCGTACGTGACTTGCATCGCGAGAGGCGCCGGCACGGCAATGCCGGGATGCCCAAATACTACCGCATACTCTCCGGTCAGAATTATTTTGCCGTGGGCGACGGCGGTGTGTTTCATGAAGTATCTTGCAATAGAATTGGCATTCTATCGCAAAACTCTATCCCAATCATCACTTTCATATCGTCAATTGGAAAGAAATCATATTGAGTTACTATGGAGCTGCTCGGAGCCTCGGCGATCATGCCGAGTATCTCTGCGCCCCGAGGGAGAGTGGGTGCCGAAAGGTACAAACTCTTCTTCATCATGGGATCGGAATGTGGCCTGGGAAATTTGGTCGAGTACGACAACACATTCGAGCATTTCCCAATTGGGCTAATCGTGCATTGGCATACAGCTTGGCAACATCAGAATTGGGTAACTTGGTGTCGTACAGGTGGAGCAATACATACGAAATATGGTCAACTGCTTGTAGAAAATATGAAATATTAGCTCGTTTAAATAGCGGATCTTCGATCAATTTTTGAAGAATGAATTTTTTCCCTTGCACAAAATTAAAGACGCGCTTTTTTCGTAGCAGACGGATGACTGCGCCATCCTCGTGTCCATCGTGAATGATTACGTATTCATCTTTCAGGTCTTTCTCAAGTCGGTTGAGCAGATTTTCATAGGAAAGCTCACGACAGGTGTGAGGATTACAAAAACCAGCTGTTTTTTTTGCAATTGAACTGCCGTAGTAACAGTACTTTCCAAGTTGTGCATATTCGTGCAACAGATTCTTTAGAAGATTTATTCGCTTCGAGCGAGTGAATGATTTTCTGGTGTCATGTCTCCAGATTCCGTTTCCTGTCACCAACTCTGTGGCATGAATGTATTCATTGAGCGGTATGCCGTGAGTTTGTCTTACATTCTCTCGGATTCCCTTGAGCTTCTTAAAAAGAGATTTCCAATCGTTTTGATGTACTACGAGTCCAGTCAGCACGAAAATACTTGATTCACGCGAGTTGTTCGGCTGCCACACTTTTTGTCCTTGTGTGAAGCTACCATCATCGTGACTGCCGGATTCGTCGATATAAACAAGATACATGTGCGTAGAGGTATTTCATCCTCCGAACCTTCGGGAACGCTTGGCGAAATCATCCACAGCTTTCGTGAGATCATCCGTCGAGAAATCCGGAAAGAGCTTGTCCAAAAACACCCATTCGGCGTACGCGCTCTGCCACAGAAAGAAATTCGAGGTGCGCTGTTCGCCGGATGTGCGGATGATCAAATCGATATCGGGAAGTTCCGGGTGGTCCAAGTGTGTACGGATGGGATCTTCGACGGGTTTACTGGTTTGGTGGTTTACTGGTTTGGTGGTTTCTTGAAGGCGATGAATGGCACGGAGGATTTCGTCTTTGCCGCCGTAATCCACGGCGAGGTGCAGGGTGAAACCGGAGAAGTGCGCCGTTTCAGCGCAGACATCCTCAATGAGTTTGGCGAGTGAGGCGGGGATGCGGTCTTTTCTTCCTGAATGGAGGAGACGAATTTCATTATTCTGGAGCGTGGGACGTTCCTTGCGGATGTAGTCTTCGAGGAGCGTCATGAGCTTCGCAATCTCCCTGGGATCTCGTTTCCAGTTCTCGGTCGAGAAGCACCAGACCGTCAGCACGGCGATGCGCGGATCGGCCTGACACCAGTCGGTGATGGTTCGAAAGTTCTCGATGGCCTTCTCGTGTCCCTGCCACGGGTGCCAGGCGCGCTCTCTAGCCCAACGACGGTTGCCGTCGGGGATGATGGCGATGTGATATCCGAAGGATGGAGAGGGTGGTGGGGGCACTGATGGGAAAGTAGCATATTGTTACATTGTTACGATGTTCTATGGTTCGCAAGCGAATGATTGAATTGGTGCATTCCCTCTTCCTCTGAAATTTGCGGAACAATTGAACAATGTAACCATTTAACCATATGGTTTCGGACGTTGCATCACCATGGGGAAGGCCAGAAGGAACCACGGGGCGTACAGGAGAGGATGCACATGCATGTCTTTCGTCAGCTCCTCCGTCGTGATCCACTTCGTTGCAGCCACCTCCGATGGGTCGGGTTTGAGCGGAGGGTTGCCCTGCATATTCCCGATGAGGATCGTGTCGTACTCGTACTCCGTGCCCCGTCCTTCCGGATCATCGGCGCGGTAGACAAATGAGGCACCTTCTTTGAGCTGGCACGTGAAACCCAGTTCCTGGTGCAGCCGCATCTGTGCCGCATCAGGCAGCACTTCTTCTTCTTGCAGGTGGCTGCAGCAGGTATTGGCCCAGATGAGCGGGAAGAGCGTCTTCTGTTTGCTTCTTTGCTGAATCAGCAGTTCCCGGCGGCCGTTGCGGAACACGAACACAGAGAAGGCGCGGTGGAGCATCCCGGGTGAGGCATGCGCGTTCTCGCGTTCTGCTGTTCCCATGGGGGTACCGTCTTCTGTAGAGAGGATGACCAGGCTCATCGTGTTCAGCATGGCTTTCCCGTGCAATGCAATCAAGAAAATCCCCTTCAACTCTTCGGCCATATCTGGCAGAAATGGGAAGGGATCGCCGTGGTACACTTCTGGCCCTTTTCCCTTAGGCTCAAGACTAGTTAAGAGGATGTTTTCGAAAGAGGGACAGTAAGAGATTATACAGGTTTTCGTGACGATGATTAAATCTGAATTCGCATTCTTTCAAGTGAAGGTAGAACGTCTGTTTATGA
>JAQUKV010000028.1 GCA_028718905.1 Candidatus Peribacteraceae bacterium
CTGGATGACCAAGATCCACCCTTGGATCTCAAATGGGATTGACGCCTGACTCGCTTTAGCAAGCCCCCTTTGGGGGCTCTCCTTCAGGCCACCGGCTCTGCCGGTGGTCAGCTGACCAGTAAACCTCCTCGGTTTGGATGGCATATTTCCGGCAGTTTCTCATCTGTTTTTCGCGGCGTGTTTTTGTATATTTTTTGTTTTTTGTCTGTTAATCCCCGCAAGATGCAAAGGATTCTTCGTGGTCAGTGAGCGTATGTCTCCTCTACGATGGGAGTGTGAAACCGCGCGTCGTTCTGCTTTCGGCCTTCCTCACGCCGTTTCGCAGCGGGGCGGAAGCGTGTACCGAAGAGATCGCTCATCGTCTGTGGGAACAGTTTGATATCACGATTGTCACGGCCAGGCTCACCCGCACACTTCCGGATGACGATCCGTTTCGCGGTCATGTGAAGGTGGTACGAGTCGGGTTCGGGCGCGCCATCGACAAGTGGCTCTTCCCGTTCCTCGCGCCGTTTGCCGTCCGTAGAGCACAACCGCAGATTATCCATGCGGTGCTGGAGTCCTTCGCGGGTCTGGCCATGGTGTTTTCCAAGTGGATATTTCCGCGTGCAAAAGCCATTCTCACCTGTCAGAGCACCAACACTTCTTTTCTTCTCCGGCTTATGCACCGGCGGGCTGACTGCGTGACAGTGATCAGCCGCGTTCTCCTCACGCGTGCACAGGGGTTCGGTCGATCGGATGCGTTGCTCATTCCCAATGGCATCGAGATGCCGGCAATCGAACGCGCGCGCGCCGATCTCAAGAAAATTCCACACCGCATTCTGTTCGTCGGCAGACTGGAACCGATGAAGGGCGTGGATGTGCTTTTGCGTGCGCTTGCGCGGCTGCTCGAGATGCGCAAAGTTTCCGGCGGGGAAAACTACGTTCATCTGCGCATCGTGGGGCGCGGATCTGAAGAGAGGGCGCTCAAGCAATTGGCGCACGATTTGAAACTTGCCGATCATGTGACGTTTACCGGCTTCGTTCCGACCCCGCGTGTTTTCGAAGAATTTGCGCAGGCGCAGATCTTCTGCGGGCTCTCGCGCAGCGAGGCGCTGGGCAACGTCTTCCTCGAGGCGCAGGCGGCCGGATGTGCCGTGATCGCAACGCAAACGGGCGGCATTCCCGATATTGTCGAGGACGGCCGTACCGGGTTTCTCGTTCCGCCCGATGATGCGGAAGCAGCGGCGCAGGCGATGCAGCGTCTGCTTCTCGACTCTCGGCAATGGCAGGAGCTGGCGCAGGCGGGCATGGCCGGTGCCAAGACGTACGCCTGGCAGGGAATCGTGGGGCGGTATGAGGAGGTGTATCGAAGATTGTTATAAATGGTCTTGAGTTTTTTTTCTGGTCGATCCGAAGAGCGCCCGCAGCAAGAGGATCGGATGCCGGAGTAAGAAGCTCCTGAGTCCGCCGCTCCCGTGGCTGCTTATGGTTCTGCCCTGTTTGCGGCGTGCGAAATACTGGCCGATCATGCCGCTCAGGGCGTTCACCAGCGCCGATTTGCCCGTTGTCCGTGCCTCCGGCGGCAATCCCGCAACGATTGTCTGCAATGTCTGGAAACGTTCGAAGACTCCGCGGCCGAGTCCTTCATTCACCGCGCTCATGCCGGCGGGATGTACCCGAAATTTCCCCAAATCTTCCGCCACATAGATCCAGTCCGTTTTCAGCAGGCAGCGCGCCCAGTACTCACTGTCCAGAAATTGCACCATCGAGTCATTGAAAGAGCCGACGTGTTCCATGAGTGACCGGCGCAGCACGACGAAGCTGGGCTCACCGATCACGTTTGGCTTCAGTCCGCGCTCCATCCACCAGCGCAGGAACGTGTGATGTTCATGCAGGCCCGGCTCGATGTTCTTCTGCACGAACGCATGCAGTTCTTCGTAGAAGGGTGCCGCGGGAACTTCTCCTTCTTTCAGATAGGTGTGATTCGCCGCGGCGAATCCCGCGGAGGGATGCGCATCCAGTGCGGCAATCATTTTTTGCAGATAGGCCGGTTCCCACAGGTCGTCGTGAAAGAGGAACGCCACACATTCCGACGATTGCCTCACCCCCCTGACCCCCTCTCCCATCCCGCCGACGCCCGTCGGGAGAGAGGGGGAAGTTCCATTCGCAGAAGAGGCATCCATCCAGCAGGCATTCCAGTTCCCGCCGATCCCGAGGTTCTGCGGGTTTTGGCGGAAGGTGATCCGTGGATCGGAAAGAAAATCCCGGATGTGCGACTGCGTATCTTCCCGCTTCGATGCATCATCGTTGATGAGGAGTGTCCAGCCGGAAAATGACTGCGCGAGCACGGATTCCACTGCCGCACGGATGTGGGCTTTCTGCGGCTCATATGCCGGCATGTACACCGCAACTCGTGGCCGTTCCATAGCATGCAGACTAGCGGAGATTTCGCTTCCGCAGAAGCATCCGGGCGCATAGAATGACTTGGTATGAAACGCGTCCTCTCGACCCCTCGACTTCGCTCGGGGTGAGCATCATTCATCCCTCAAGACTTCTCCTCACTACCCTATGAAACGCGTTCTCCTCACCGGAATCGACGGGTTTATCGGTCATCACTTCGCCGAGGGAATCCTTAAGAATACCGACTGGAAGCTGGTGGGTTTGAGCAAGATCGACTCGGCCAGTACGCTGCACCGTCTCACGGATATCGATTTGTGGGGCCGCGAGTTTGCCGGACGCGTGGAGTTCATCTACCACGATCTGCGTTCGCCGGTGAATCCCTACGTCGCGAACCGCATCGGACCGGTGAACTACATCTTCCACCTTGCGGCATCGACCCACGTGGACCGTTCGATTGAGTACCCGATGGAATTCGTGCTCGACAACGTGGTCGGGACGGGGAACCTGCTCGACTACGCGCGCACGCTGGATGGCCTTGAGCTGTTCAGTTACTTCTCCACTGACGAGGTCTTCGGTCCGGCACCGGAGGGGGTCGCCTACAAAGAGTGGGACCGTTACAAGGCGAGCAATCCCTATGCCGCCACCAAGGCCGGCGGCGAAGAGCTGGCGTACAGCTATTTCAATACGTTCGGGCTCCCTGTCGTCATCACGCACACCATGAATGTCTTCGGCGAGCGCCAACATCCCGAAAAGTTCATTCCCAAGGTTATCAATGCCGTCCTCCACGGCGAGCGGTTGTTCGTCCACTCCGATCCCAGCCGCACCAAGGCGGGGACCCGCTTCTACGTGCACGCGCGCAACGTGGCGGCGGCCATGCTCTTTCTGATCGGGCAATACGAGAAGGGCATTCCGATCCTCGGCGACAAATTCAACATCGTCGGCGAAAAGGAGGTGGATAATCTGTCGCTCGCGCAGTTCATTGCCAAGGTGATCGGCAAGGAGCTCAAGTACGAGCTGGTGGATTTTCATTCCAGCAGACCGGGACATGACCTTCGGTACGCGCTCGACGGAACCAAGCTTCGGGAAATGGGTTTCACCTACCCCAAGACCTTTGAGCAGAGTCTGGAAAAGACCGTGCAGTGGTATGTTGCGCATCCCGACTGGCTGCTGGCGGATTTCAGCAAGGCGCAGTTTGCCAAAGAGCAACAGGCGTTTGATGCAGGCGCGGCTTCTCAAAAGAGACAGAAACAAGAGAGTACAAAGTAATCATGTTCTCAGCATTTGGGAGAGCTGTGGCGACCTCTATCAAATTCAAAATGGAGCCACGGCGAACTGGGCAACCTGTGTTATATGATCGTACGTACTTTTCCTTTCCCGCCCCCGGGCGGGGCTGCTCGAAGAAAATCCAATTTGTTTCCTACTGTTTGGCGAGCGGAAGAGGGGAATTAAAGGGGTGAATGCCCAGAGCTACAAAATGTATATATATTTAAAATGTGAAAAATATACAAAAACTATATAAATAATGTTGACATTTACAATATAATGAATAATATCGGCACATATCTACATATGGAAACAAGACGCCAACGCTTTCAAAGGCTTGCGAGCAAACGTACAAATGTCATCCTTGAGAAGATTCGTATTCTCAGCAATTGTGCTAGGCTCAAGACTAGTTAAGAGGATGTTTTCGAAAGAGGGACAGTAAGAGATTATACAGGTTTTCGTGACGATGATTAAATCTGAATTCGCATTCTTTCAAGTGAAGGTAGAACGTCTGTTTATGA